>JAZOUK010000010.1:0-60605 GCA_045658105.1 Acutalibacteraceae bacterium | reverse complement strand
ATCTTCATCGGCCTTTGTATTAAACTCAATATGGCAAGGCTTAGAAAACGCCGAGTTCGATATATTCCATATAAAGATGAGCCAAAAAATAATCATAAAAAATAAAAGCGGAGTTATATTATGAATAAATATTTATATGGTTTTCTATCCTTGCTTATAACATTACTTATATCGCTATCGGGTTGCAAAGCAAACACCCCTCAAACAAGTTCTGTTCCTGAAAGTGTAGTTTCAGAAAATGTTAATACTTCAATAGATAAATCAGCTTCAGAAAAAGGCGAAAGTTTATTAAATAGTGAAACCCAAATTGAAACAGAAATTACTATTAAAAACAGTTCTACCACCACTGTCACCCAAGCCCATAGCGAACCATCTTCTGAACACACTCATCTATGGAAAGGTGAAACCACACCCGCAAAATGCAGAACAGGCGGATACACGATTGAGACCTGTTCATGCGGCAAAGTTAGAACAACTGATATCACTCAACCCATCGGACATAATTGGAGTGAATGGATAGTAAATCAACCCGCTTCATATATAACAAGGGGTTCTGAATATCGCCGCTGCACTCGTTGTGGTTTGCGAGAAGAACGAGATATTGAAAAGCTGACCCTCGACCCAACAGAATATCAAAATGAAGTGTTTCGTCTGGTCAATCAAGAACGTGCAAAACTTAATCTTAGTCCCTTAAAGTATTACTCTGCAGCTCAAAATGCAGCCAAAATAAGAGTTGATGAGATTAAAAACTCATTTTCCCATACCAGACCAAATGGAAAAACTTTTTCAACAGTAATTGATGATGCAGGAATTTCATATTCGAAAATAGGCGAAAATATTTCCTATGGTTACACAATACCTTCAGCTGTTATGGATGGTTGGATGAACTCTTCAAGGCATAAGGCAAATATTCTTAATCCCGATTTCACCCATATAATTATTGGATATAACGGCACTCATTGGGTTCAATTATTTCTAACCATATAATAAAGCGGTGATAAAAGCTCCTTCTCATTAGGATGTTAAAAACCTCGATGAATATCATCGAGGTTTTTCTATGTTTTAAGAATAGAAACAGCATCGCATTTGTAAGACCAAATGTTTTTAGAGTGATACCTAAACCCTTTTTACAACAGAAAAGAAAAAAGTGATATTCTGTGCTAACGCATAATAAAACTGCGAGACTTCCCATAAGGAAGTCTCGCAAACATCTTTTTTATTTTTCTTTGCTTTTATCAATTTCTTCTAAAAAAGTTCTTTTGGCTTTGGCGCCTCTTATCTCAAAACGTAAAAGGATAGTAACCAAAGCTCTTAAAATTATAATTGCACCGAGCATTATAAGCTCGCTCATTTCCCTGATAAGCACAGTTTTAAGTATCTCAGCTGCCATCTTAAATTCAAGGGCAGTAGCAAGTCCTGTTGCAAAAAGAAACTGCAAATCATAATGCTTTTTAAAAAAGGTGTTGCCGATATATTGCATAAAGGCTCTAACGCCGCTGAATGCAACAATTAAGATTCCCATAATCTCAAGAACTGAAATTATATAAGGGAGGACAGTTTCAATAGCATTATTTATAATATTGTTCATTGAAATTGCTCCTTAAAAATTATATAGCAAAAAGGAGAACCGCAAGGGTTCTCCTTTTAAATTTAAAGGGTTTAAGATTACTCGTTAATCTTAGTAACAACGCCCGAACCAACGGTGCGGCCACCCTCACGGATAGCGAAACGGAGACCCTCTTCGATAGCGATAGGAGTGATAAGCTCAACATCCATCTCTACGTTATCGCCAGGCATGCACATCTCAGTGCCAGCGGGAAGAGTGATAACACCGGTAACGTCAGTAGTTCTGAAATAGAACTGAGGACGATAGTTGTTGAAGAAAGGAGTATGACGTCCACCCTCTTCTTTGCTAAGAACGTAAACCTGACCATGGAACTTGGTGTGGGGGTTGATGGTGCCGGGCTTACAAAGAACCTGACCACGCTCAATCTCGTCACGACCTACACCACGGAGAAGTGCACCTACGTTGTCACCAGCCTCACAGTATGTGAGAGTCTTACGGAACATTTCCATAGAAGTAACAACAGTCTTAGCGCGCTCTTCGGTAAGACCAATGATTTCAACTTCGTCACCTGCGTTAAGCTGACCACGCTCAACACGACCGGTAACAACAGTACCACGACCAGAAATGGTCATAACATCCTCAATAGGCATAAGGAAAGGCATATCAGCCTTACGGTCAGGAGTAGGAATGTAGCTGTCAACAGCGTCCATAAGTTCCTGAATAGGAGCATAGATAGGATCAGCAGGATCGCTTGAAGCACTGTCAAGAGCCTTGAAAGCAGAACCCTTGATGATAGGTGTATCATCGCCAGGGAACTCATACTTGTCAAGAGTCTCACGGATTTCCATCTCAACGAGCTCAAGAAGCTCTTCGTCATCAACAAGGTCAGTCTTGTTCATGAATACAACGATGTAAGGAACGCCAACCTGACGTGCAAGGAGAAGGTGCTCCTTAGTCTGAGCCATAGGACCGTCAGTTGAAGCGATAACGAGGATAGCACCGTCCATCTGAGCAGCACCGGTGATCATGTTCTTAACATAGTCAGCGTGTCCGGGGCAGTCAACGTGTGCATAGTGACGAGCGTCGGTCTCGTACTCAACGTGAGCGGTATTAATTGTAATACCACGCTCTCTCTCTTCAGGAGCCTTATCGATGTTTGAATAATCCTCGAATGAAGCCTGTCCCTTAAGTGAGAGATACTTTGTGATAGCTGCGGTTAATGTTGTCTTACCATGGTCAACGTGACCGATGGTACCAATGTTTACGTGGGGCTTATTTCTTTCAAATGCCTGCTTTGCCATTGTAAATTTCCTCCTTAGAAATTAAATTTAAAGTTTAAATATAGTTTACCAAAATTTTTTGTAAATTTCAAGTATTATTTATCGCAAAACCTTACAAAATTAATCTTTCTTTGATCTTGCGGTAATAATCTTCTCAGAAATGCTCTTGGGCACTTCCTTATAACCGTCGGGTTCCATTACATACTGACCGCGTCCCTGTGTCTTGGAACGAAGGTCTGTAGCGTAACCGAACATATCGCCAAGCGGTACTCTTGCGTTAATCTGCTTAACGCCTGCGCGGTCCTCAAAGCCCTGAATTTCGCCACGGCGTGAGTTAAGGTCACCGATAACGTCACCCATATACTCTTCAGGAACAAGAACTGTAACCTTCATGATGGGCTCTAAGAGAACAGGGTCTGCAATGCGGCAAGCCTCTTTGAATGCCATTGAACCGGCAATCTTAAACGCCATTTCAGAAGAGTCAACCTCGTGATAAGAACCGTCGTAAAGAGTAACCTTTACGTCAACAACGGGATAGTTTGCAAGAACACCGGCCTGTAATGCGCCCTTGATACCTGCATCAACAGCGGGGATGTATTCCTTTGGAACGGTACCACCGGTTACGGAGTTAATAAACTCGTAGCCTGCGCCTGACTCGTTAGGCTCAACAATGATCTTAACGTGACCGTACTGACCGGAACCACCGGACTGACGCTTATACTTAGTCTCATGGACAACCTTCTTGCGAATGCTTTCCTTATAAGCAACCTGAGGAGCACCAACGTTAGCCTCTACCTTAAACTCACGAAGGAGACGGTCAACGATGATTTCAAGGTGCAACTCACCCATACCGGCAATAATTGTCTGACCGGTTTCCTCATCGGTATAAGCCTTAAAGGTGGGATCTTCTTCTGCAAGCTTAGCAAGGGAAATACCCATCTTTTCCTGACCGGCTTTAGTTTTAGGCTCGATAGCAACACGGATAACGGGCTCAGGGAAGTTCATAGACTCAAGAATTACAGGATGCTTCTCATCGCAAAGAGTATCACCTGTAGTTGTGTTCTTAAGACCAACTGCAGCAGCGATATCACCTGCATAGCAGGTCTCAATATCCTCACGATGGTTAGCGTGCATCTGTAAAAGACGACCCATACGCTCTTTATTCTGCTTAACAGAGTTGTATACGCCGGCGCCTGCATCAACAGTACCGGAATAAACACGGAAGAAACAAATCTTACCAACGAATGGGTCAGTAGCAATCTTAAATGCAAGAGCTGCAAATGGCTCATTGTCATCAGAATGTCTTACTTCCTCTTCCTCGGTATCAGGATTTACACCCTTGATAGCCTCAACATCGGTAGGAGCGGGCATATAATCAACAACTGCATCAAGCAGAGGCTGAACGCCCTTGTTTCTGTAGGAAGTACCGCAGCAAATAGGAACCATACTGTTAGCAATTGTGGACTGACGGATAATCTTCTTGATCTGTTCTGTTGTGGGTTCCTCACCCTCGAAGTATTTCTCCATCAATTCCTCATCCTGCTCAACGATGTGCTCGATAAGCTCGGTGCGGTATTTATTTGCAAGCTCAAGCATATCCTCAGGGATAGGCTCAACTCTTACATCTTTACCAAGGTCATCATAGTACATAATAGCGTTCATCTCTACTAAGTCTACGATACCCTTAAAGGTGTCCTCAGAGCCGATAGGCAACTGAATCGGAACACCGTTGCAGTTGAAACGGTCCTTAATCATATCAAGAACGCGATAGAAATCAGCACCCATAATGTCCATCTTATTTACATAAATCATACGGGGTACTTTATATTCGTCAGCCTGACGCCAAACGGTCTCAGACTGCGGCTCAACACCGCCCTTTGCGCAGAGAACGGTTACAGAACCGTCAAGTACGCGGAGTGAACGCTGAACTTCAACTGTAAAGTCAACGTGTCCGGGAGTGTCAATAATATTGATACGATGGTCTTTCCAGAAACAGGTTGTAGCCGCAGAAGTAATGGTAATACCTCTCTCCTGCTCTTGCGCCATCCAGTCCATGGTAGCGCCGCCGTCATGAGTTTCACCCATCTTACGGTTAATACCGGTGTAGAAAAGGATACGCTCAGTTGTGGTGGTCTTACCTGCGTCGATATGTGCCATAATACCAATATTTCTTGTCATTTCAAGAGATACTTTTCTAGGCATATAATCCTCCAATCCGCCATATAGCGGAAAAATAAATCATCTTTTTTAAACTACCATCTGTAATGTGCAAACGCTCTGTTTGCTTCAGCCATCTTATGTGTATCGTCACGCTTCTTAGCAGCACCGCCTACACCATTGATAGCGTCAAGAATTGCGCCTGCAAGACGTTCCTTCATAGTTCTTTCGGAACGGTTGCGGCTGTAGGTTGTCAACCAACGAAGACCTAAGGTCTGTTTTCTCTCGGGACGAACCTCAAAAGGAACCTGATAGGTTGCACCACCCTTACGGACAGCCTTAACCTCTAACTGAGGCATAACATTTTCCATAGCCTGGTCAAATACCTCAAGCGGATCCTTGCCTGTTTTTTCACTTATAATGTCGAATGCGCCGTATACAATCTTCTGTGCTACACCCTTCTTACCATCAAGCATAACATTGTTGATAAGACGAGTAACAATCTTAGAATTGTACATAGGATCCGGCAATACGTCACGTTTAGCAATAAAGCCTCTTCTTGGCACTTTGCTTCCCTCCTTCATAATAGTAATGACATCATAGGTACTCGAGTAACTTCCCCGTTGTCCCAAGTAAAGGCATTATACAATGTATATATAAATGCCGCCACTTGAAATTGCAGCAGAGATTACTTCTTCAAATTACTTTGCACCCGGTTTCGGACGCTTTGCACCGTACTTAGAACGGCTCTGCATCCTCTTGGCAACGCGCTGAGTGTTGAGGGTTCCGCGGATGATGTGATAACGCACACCGGGAAGATCCTTAACACGTCCGCCACGAATAAGAACCACACTGTGCTCCTGAAGATTGTGACCAATACCCGGAATATAAGCAGATACTTCAATTCCGTTTGAAAGACGTACTCTGGCAATCTTACGGAGAGCTGAGTTAGGCTTCTTAGGTGTGGAAGTCTTAACGGCTGTACAAACGCCGCGCTTCTGAGGAGAATCGTTGTCGGTAGGCTTGCGCTTCATAGAGTTGTAACCCTTAAGCAAAGCAGGAGCCTTAGCCTTCTTCTCTACAGTTTCACGACCGCTGCGAACCAATTGGTTAAACGTAGGCACTCTGACACCTCCCTTATTTTAAACAAATATACTGCGCAGAAATTTACGCATTCCCACGCAGTATAGTATTTTATCACAAAGTTATTATATTGTCAAGAAAAATTTAACAAGACTTTCTTCTAATATCATTCAAATAATGGTGTTGAAAAATATCTCTCTGCGGTATCGGGCAGAACGGTTACTACCGTCTTACCCTTGCCGAGTTTTTTAGCAAGACGGATTGCCGCCGCAACATTTGTGCCGCTGCTTATTCCGCACATAATACCCTCTTTTGCCGCTAAGTCCTTAGAGGCCTTAAGCGCCTCCTCGTCCTTTACAATGCAAACCTCATCATATATTTCCTGATTAAGAATAGCAGGGATAACTCCGTCACCTATTCCCATCTGAATATGCGTACCGATTGAACCGCCCGAAAGAATTGCGGCATTTTCAGGCTCTACCGCCCAAATAGTCATATCGGGATTCTGCGCTTTTAAGGTTTCGCCAATACCCGTTATAGTACCGCCTGTGCCTATTCCTGAACAGAAGCCGTGAATAGGACCATTTACCTGAGCTAAAATTTCCGCTCCCGTGCCCCTTCTCTGTATAGCAGGGTTTGCAGGATTCTCAAACTGCTGAGGTACAAACACCCTGCTATCCTCCGACTTCATTTTAAGCGCAAGGTTGAGACACTCCTCAATACAAAGACCTATATTACCATTATCGTGAACAAGAATAACCTCTGCTCCGTAATGCTCAACCAACATTCTGCGCTCCTCGCTCACAGAATCGGGCATAATAATCTTCACCTTTATTCCCTTAACAGCACCTACAAGCGCCAAGCCTATTCCCTGATTACCGCTTGTAGGCTCCACTATTATTGTATCCTCATTAATAAGTCCCATTTTTTCAGCTTCAAGAATCATATTGTAAGCCGTTCTTGTTTTTATAGAACCACCAACATTAAGACCCTCAAACTTCACCAATATCTCTGCGCTGTCAGTCTCTGTCATATGGCGAAGCCTTATAATAGGGGTATTACCCATTGCATCTAAAATAGTATTACAAACCATATTATGTACCCTTCAAATATGAATTTTTTTAAAGTATACCATATTATATGCCAATTTGCAATGAGCAGTCAATAAAAATATTTATATTTTGTTTTTATGTTGATAATTAAATTATACTATAATCAATGTATGAGCTTTTCTTAGCTTTACAGTCTAATATGTAAAGCGCTTGAAAAGGTAAAAGGAAAGGAGAAGCTTTATGAATAACGGTGACAGTAGCTACCGCCGTTTTCCTGGAGGAGACCAAAACGGATACTCAGAGTCAACCTCATCGCAGAATGTATCATCAACCGTAGGGAACAGTATTTTAACCCCTTGATAAATTATTAAAAAAGGGATATAATGATTTTAAGAACATATTTTAAAACGATTTAGAGGTTTAAAATGCTGATTGATTTTCACACTCACTGTTTTCCCGATTCAATCGCCAAAAAGGCAATAGAAAAATTGAGCTATGTGTCGGGCGGACTAATACCCTATACCGACGGCACCCTTTCAGGTCTAAAAAATTCTATGGAGCAAAGTAAAACCGATATTTCGGTTGTGCTTAGCATTGCAACAAACTCTCGTCAGCAGGCAAGCGTAAATAACTTTGCCGCCGAATTAAATAAAAATTCAGATATTTTCGCTTTCGGTTCGGTCTATCCACATAGCGAGGATGCGTTATCCGAGCTTGAGCGCATAAAGGAGCTTGGACTCAAAGGGGTTAAGCTTCATCCTGACTATCAGGGTTTTGCGGTAGATGACATTAAAATGAAGCCGATTTACAGAAAAACATCTGAGTTGGGTCTTATAACAATATTCCACGCGGGGGTTGACTACGGCTTTGCGCCACCCTACGGTGCCACACCTGAGCGTTTGGCAAAAGCGCTCAATTGGTTTGATTCTCCAGTTATTGCCGCGCATTGGGGTGGATTGGACTGCGGTGAGGCTGTACTTAAATATCTTTGCTCTACCGACATTTATTTTGATACCTCTTTTGGATATTCCACGATGCCCAAATATTATGCGCAAAAAATAATAGAACAGCACGGTACAGATAGAATACTTTTCGGCACTGATACTCCTTGGCATACAGTTCAATTGGAAAAGCGGTTGATTTCTTCACTCGGTCTCAGTGACAGTGAGCTTGAAAAAATATATCACCTTAACGCAAAACGATTATTAAATATAAAATAAAAAGACAAAACGCAAAAACGCGGAAGAAGCTCAGCAGTAACTTCTTCCGCGTTTAGACTTTTAAAGCTTTTTATCTATAGTGTCTTATCTATCACTATTCAGCCGAATGTCCTCTTTGGATAATAAAATCCGACATTCTCTGGACATATTCCGCACAGTTTTCTTCACTTTCTACCATAACGCGGATAACAGGCTCAGTTCCGCTTTTTCTAAGCAAAATTCTTCCCTTGCCGTCGATTTGTTTTTCAATTTTCTCTTTTTCCTCAGCAATTAGAGTGTCAGCAAAAACTGCATCCTTATCCCTAACCCTGATGCTCTTTGTAAGCTGTGGATAAACCTTTACCGGCTCAGCTAATTCAAGGAGACTTCTCTTACTGTCACAAACCTCTTCTGTAAGCATTATCGCGGTCAGCAAACCGTCACCTGTAGTGGCGTATTTTTTAATTATTATATGACCCGACTGCTCTCCTCCCAAGGAATAATCATTTTCTTGCATACATTCATATACAAAACGATCCCCAACATCGGTTGTGACACACTTAAGTCCAATATTTTCAAGTGACTTCATAAAACCGCTGTTCGACATAATCGTAGCCACCACAGTATCCTTATTTAACATACCGCGTTTTTTAAGCCTGTTTGCAAGAATATAAAGCATTTTGTCACCATCTACAACATTTCCGTTACGGTCAACCGCAATACAGCGGTCGCAATCACCGTCAAAGGCGAAGCCCATATCAAGGTGATTTTCTTTGACAAGATGGCAAAGCCTTTCAATGTGGGTTGAGCCGCAATCCATGTTTACATTGAGTCCGTCGGGAGTGTCACCCACAACCTTAACCTGTGCGCCGAGCGCCGCAAAAACCGATTTTGCCATCATCCACGATGCTCCGTTAGCACAGTCAAGACCTATTTTCATATCCTTATACGAATGTGACGCCAAAGAAATAAGATAGCCTATATATCTGTTTCTGCCTGAAACATAGTCAATAATTTTACCAATTCTTTCCTTTGTGGCAAGAGGTAAATCAGTCTCAAGTCCTAATGCCGCCAAATCACCGTCAATATAGTCCTCAATATAAGAAGTAGTCTTTTCGTCTAGCTTTTCACCATAGCCATTTATAACCTTTATTCCATTATCATAGAAAGGATTATGCGACGCAGTAATCATTATACCACAATCAAATCCCTCTTGCTTTGCCACATAGGAGACACTCGGTGTGGTTGTAACGTGAAGCATATACGCGTCAGCACCCGAAGCGGTTATTCCGGCAACAATTGAATACTCAAGCATATAGCTTGAAAGCCTTGTATCCTTTCCTATCACAATTCGCGGACGGTAACCCTGATTCTTACAACCCGAAAGCGCGGATGAATAGTACCAACCCAAAAATCTTCCTACCCTGTATGCCTGTTCAGAGGTTAGGTTTACATTAGCCTCTCCGCGGAAGCCGTCTGTTCCAAAATATCTGTTCTTCGGTTTTTCAGCTCTTTCGGTTGGTTCAATAACTACCTCCTGTGACAAAAGCTCATCAGCAGAAATGTTAAAAAGCTTGCACAACATTACAACCCTGTCAATTTGCGGTAAAGCTTGGTTTACCTCCCACTTAGAAACCGACTGGCGCGAAACCGAAAGCTTTTCTGCCAACTGCTCCTGAGAAATTCCTCTTGATATTCTAAGATTATAAATCTTTTCTCCAATAGTCATACCATTACTCCCTTTTTAAAGAATAAATTTATTATAGCAAATTTTAAAATTTTTTCAACCAACCAAAGTTTCCTGTTCTAGCAACCGTTAGTTGCGAAATACTCATATAATTGATATTTTAATGAGAAAAAAACATTTTTTAAAATATAAAATGTATATTTCATTTTACATTTTATATAATATGTTATTTTGCTGTAATTATATACTTTTTATATTTTTACCTTAGATTTTTCTTGTATCTTCTTCTAATTTATGGTATAGTATTTTTTTGAGAGGATTGATGCTTGTGAAAGAACTTTATGCCTTTGTGCATGAATTCAATTATGCTACAATTGCTTTAAGGCTTGTATTCGCTATTCTTGCGGGCGGAATAATAGGTCTTGAACGTGGAAAGCACGGAAGCGCCGCGGGACTTCGCACCCATATTCTTGTTTGCATAGGCTCAACTATGACTGCTCTTACAGGTTATTATGTATATGATGTTTTGAACATACAGGGTGATGTGCTAAGACTTGCCGCGCAGGTGATATCAGGCATAGGCTTTTTAGGCGCAGGTATGATTATCGTTAAGAACAATAATGTAATAGTTGGTCTTACCACCGCCGCAGGAATGTGGGCAACTGCCGCTATCGGAATTGCGTTGGGCTACGGTTTTTACAGTGGCGCCGCCATTGCAACACTTCTTTGCTTCTTTACCGCCGCCTTTCTCACAAGTCTTGAGCGCCAACGCAAAAAGCTTTTTCACATTTATTTAGAGCTTGATGTAAGCCATAATATCGGTAATATTACCGATTATATCTGCAACGAGCTTGACTCCGAAGCGCTCATTGAAGCTACCGCACCCAAAAGCAATGTGCCAAATACAATAGGACTTTATATAACCGTTTCAGATTTTAAATCTGCAAGTGAGCTTCGCCGTCAGATAAACGAAATTGAGGGTGTAAGATTTTCTATAAGCGAATAAAATTTATTAAAACTCATTAAGGATGTGTAAATTTATGATTCCTGCAATTATTCTGTTTTTTGCCGCATATGTACTTATGCTGATTTTTGGTAAGTATCGTCCCTACATAGCCTTAGCTACCGGTCTTGCCTTTATAATTAGCGGTATGCTCCCCATAGGCAATGTCTTAGACGAGCTTGATTTCAATGTTTTACTTATGATTTCAGGCACTATGGGCCTTGTGGCGCTATTTATCGAAAGTAAAATGCCCTCACTACTTGCAGACCTTATTATGGAAAAGGTTCCAAATGTTCGGATGGCAGCAGTTTGGCTCTCGCTTTTTGCCGGCTTTATTTCTGCCTTTGTTGATAATGTTGCAACCGTTCTTATGATTGCTCCTGTTGCTCTTGAGATATGTAAGAAGCTAAAGATTAATCCCGTTCCGCTCATAATAGGAATTGCGGTTTCCTCAAACCTGCAGGGTGCGGCAACCCTTGTTGGTGACACTACCGCTATAATGTTAGGGTCCGCCCTTGATATGACATTTATTGACTTCTTCTGGTATCAGGGTAAGCCTTCAATATTCTTTGCAGTTGAATTAGGTGCAGTTATCGCCGCATTTATTCTTGCATTCCTATTCCGTAAGGATAAGGCACCAATACCAAAGAGCCCTGAACGCACAAAGGTTGAGGATTTTGTCCCCACCTCTTTGCTTGTAGGTGCTATATTGCTTCTCATCTGCGCTTCATTTGCGCCTGACAGTTGGAATTTACCGTCCGAAATTAACGGTATAATCTGTTGCGCTTTGTTGGTTGTAGGACTTATATATAACTTTGCAAGAAAGCATAGGATTTCTGCCATCACATCTCCTTTAAAGGAAATTGATTTTCAAACCTTGGGACTTCTTGTTGGACTTTTCCTTATGATAGGCGGTATCAAGCACGAGGGTGTTATTGATGCGCTGGCTAATCTACTTGCAAAGGTAGGCGGCGGAAACATATTCATGCTTTACACAGTAATAGTATGGGCTTCGGTGCTTATTTCCGCATTTATTGATAATATACCCTATGTTGCAACTATGATACCGGTTATTGCAGCTCTTGCTACACAGCTCAGCGGTCAATTGGATGTTTCTTCAGCACTTGTTGCAACACCCCTTTACTTTGGTCTGCTTTCGGGCGCAACCCTTGGCGGCAACTGTACACCGATTGGCGCTTCTGCCAATATAGCAGGTATAGGCATACTTCGCAAAGCTGGCTATGAGGTTAAGAACTCCGATTTCTTCCGAATTGGAATCCCTTTTACCTTTGCGGCAATTGTTCCGGCATATATTTACATATGGTTGTTCTTCGGAATCTAAAATTGGTATAACAAAAGCCATTCTGATTTTTCAGAATGGCTTATTATATTAATCGTTTGCCATAAAGACATCGGCAACCTCGCTTATTGTAACAAACGCTTTTGGGTCTATGCTATGTATTATATTTCTCATTCTTGATATCTGAAAACGGTTAACCACAAAATAAATAATAGTTTTATCCGAGTTCGAATAACCGCCCTTTGCAGCGATTTTTGTTGTTCCGCACTCAAAAGCATCCATAAGCTCCTCACTTATTTCGGTTGGCTTATCGGTCACTATCATAACCTCTTTTGAACGATCAAAGCCTTCAACAATAAAGTCCACCGTTTTAAGTCCTGCCGCATAAGTAACAATTGAGTAAAGCGGCAATATCCAGCTTTGCCTTATAACTCCGCAAATAATATACAGTATCACATTATACATCATTACAAAGGTTCCAACAGTTATATTAAGCCTTTTCGCAAAAATTACCGCCATAACCTCAATACCGTCTATAGCGCCGCCGTAACGGATTGTAAGACCGCTTCCCACTCCAGATATTATACCGCCAAACAACGCACACAACAGCAAATCCTCACCCGCAAGCGGAGACGCAATGCTGACATCTATAGGTAATATATCGGTTATAAGCCAAGAACAAACCGAATAAACAAAAACCGTAAATATGGAATAAACCGTAAAGGTTGCGCCTTGCTTCTTTAACCCTACTAAAAACAAAGGTATGTTAAGCATCAAAAGAAAGATTGAAAGGGACATATATTCGGGTGTTATCTGCTCTAAAAGAATCGAAGTGCCCGAAATACCGCTATCATATAATTTTACAGGAGCAAGAAATACTGTAACACCGAAAGCATTTATGCATCCGGCTACCAGCAAAAATATAAAATTGTGCCATTCTATGTTTTTCAAATCATTTACAACCCGTTTCATTTGTCACCTCAAAATTAAACCGTTTATGTTTTGTTATTTTAAAAAGCTCTCAGTTTACCCTATGTATTTTCTCTTATTTCTAATTACAAATAAATGATTTACGGAATTATAATATTACTTCTGCCAATTTCGAGTAAATAATCACCGTCTTTAAGAATCTTTGCAATCCCGAATGAATTTTCAGGCAAATAATAGCTCCTTAACGCTGATAATCCCTCATGTTTTTGGTTTGGATGATGAAAATCAGAACCTGCAATTATAACCGATGCTTTATTTTCATTAGCATAAACCGACGCTATTCCCACCCGCGAATTATGTCCCGGATGCATATTGAAAACCTCTATTCCGTCGAGCAGAGAAATATCTATACCTGTCATTTTGTCCCTCTTGGGATGTGCCTGAACAATAACACTTTCAGGCATAGCATAACTTTTTCTGAAATTCTCTATACCAAGAGACAATAAATCGTAAATCTCCGAAAGCAACTTTCTGTTTACACCAAAAACAAGATAATCGTTAACATTTTCGGTGAATCTTATTTCGGCGCCGAGATAAACCTTTATGCCTAACTCATCACCATATTTTTCAGCCTGCTCAAAGTCTTTAAGGAAATAATCAATGTACTCCTCTTTCGAGCGTTCGTTGCGCTGATAAATGAAATGGTTAGTTATTGTCACCGCGTCATAACCTAATTTTTTGTAGGTCTCAACCATTTCTAACGGACTTATTTGACTGCAACCGCTTACAGGAGATGTATGCGCATGCAATTCAATTCTATACTTATATTGCTCTAAAAGCTTGTTTTTAAATTCTTTGGATTTCATATTGCCACCGCCTGTGCGTATTATACAACAATTTTAATTAAGTTGCAATAACAGCTTTCATAAACTTAAAATGCAACGAGCAGCCGCCTGATGGCGACTGCTCAATTTTTTTATTTTACTCTTTATAGCAACTATTGACAAAGAGCCTTTCGCTTTTGTTGATTATTCAGCGCCCACAACAGCTGATTCAAAAATCTCCTCAGTTATCTGCTCTACTTCTTGCTCAACCTCAGGAACAGGATTTATTTCGGGGCTCTTCATACCCGTACCTGCGGGTACAAGCTTACCGATAATAACATTTTCCTTAAGACCGAACAGCGGGTCAACCTTGCCCTTGATAGCAGCCTCGGTAAGAACACGGGTAGTCTCCTGGAAGGAAGCCGCCGACAGGAAGGATTCGGTTGCAAGAGAAGCCTTGGTGATACCAAGCAGTGTTGCCTGATAGGTAGCCTTTGTCAGTCCCTCTTCACCTGCTTCTATGCGAGCCTCAACTGCCTTGTTAGCATCCGAAATCTCTTTATATTCATAGCTTACATTCTGAAGCAAATCGGTAGAACCGGGATCAGTAATACGAAGCTTCTTCATCATCTGACGAACAATAACCTCAATGTGCTTATCGTTAATATCAACACCCTGAGTACGGTATGCGTTCTGAATTTCAGCTATAATATACTGCTGAACAGCCTCAGGTCCCTGAGCCTCAAGAATATCCTGAGGATACTTAGCGCCCGGTATCAGCATATCACCTGCGTGAACATAATCACCGTCGTTAACAAGGCAACGGATTCCGTAAGGAATAGTAACCTTTTCTTCGGTTTTAAGCTCATCGTTAGTAATTATAACAACATTGCTCTTCTTTTCCTCTGCAATGCGGACAGTACCATCAATCTTAGCGATAAGACCGCAACGCTTAGGTCTTCTTGCCTCAAAGAGCTCTTCAACACGGGGAAGACCCTGTGTAATATCTTCGGTAGACGCAATACCACCGGTATGGAAGGTACGCATTGTAAGCTGTGTACCGGGTTCACCGATAGACTGAGCCGCAACGATACCTACAGCCTCACCTGTTGTAACCGGCTTAGCGGTTGCGAGGTTTCTACCGTAGCACTTCTTACATACGCCGTGATGACTATGGCAAGTAAGCACAGAACGAATCTCAATGCGCTCGATTCCTGCATCAACTATTGCCTTTGCTGCTTCACCGGTCATTATCTCGTCCTTAGACCAGATAACCTCACCGGTTTCGGGATGAATTGCATCGTTAAGCAGATATCTGCCCTCAAGACGCTCTACGAGTGGCTCCAAGATGTGGTTACCGTCCTTAATATCGAATACGGTAAGACCTTCTTCTGTGCCACAATCATCCTCGCGGACAATAACATCCTGTGCAACGTCAACAAGACGACGGGTAAGATAACCCGAGTCGGCAGTACGAAGCGCTGTATCGGCAAGTCCCTTACGCGCACCACGGGAAGAAATGAAGTATTCAAGTACGTTAAGACCTTCACGGTAGTTAGCGCGAATCGGAACCTCAATAACCTTACCTGCGGTATTTGCGATAAGTCCACGCATACCTGCAAGCTGACGAATCTGGCTCATAGAACCACGAGCGCCTGAGTCTGCCATCATAAAAATGGGGTTAAACTCGTCAAGGTTGCCCTTAAGAGCGTCTGCTACATCCTCTGTAGCCTTATTCCATATCTCAATTACGTGGCGACTACGCTCATCACTATTTATAAGACCGCGGCGATAGTCACGGCTTACCATATCAATCTGCTTTTCAGCATCTGCAAGAATTTCCTTCTTTGCGGGAGGAATTACAGCGTCAATAACCGCAACAGTGATAGCGCCCTTGGTAGAATACTTAAATCCTGTAGCCTTAACATTATCAAGCACAATAGAGGATTCGCTTGTACCGTGAACCGTAATGCACTTATCAATAATTTTGCCAAGCTGTTTTTTGCCAACCTTATTCTGAATAATGTCATCATTGCTTTCAACATAATTCTTTGTTGGGTCTTTAAGCTTGAAGCACCACTCGAAATCAAGCTCATTTTCAGGCTTGCTACGGTCTACAAAGCCGAGGTCCTGAGGAATTGATTCATTAAATATAATGAAGCCTACAGTACACCAAATAAGCTTGCTTTCACCGTTTTCACCTGTTTTACGGATTCTGATAGGAGCATGAAGTCCCACAATACCGTCATTATAAGCCATTATAGCTTCATTAGCATCCCTGAACACCTTGTTGGTTCCTGGCTCCCCGCTCTTAACGAGTGTAAGGTAGTATGAACCGAGAACCATATCCTGTGTAGGAACTGCAACCGGCTTACCGTCAGACGGCTTTAAAAGGTTGTTTGCAGCAAGCATAAGGAAGCGAGCCTCTGCCTGAGCCTCTGCAGATAACGGTACGTGAACAGCCATCTGGTCACCGTCAAAGTCAGCATTATAAGCAGTACATACAAGTGGATGAAGCTTAAGTGCCTTACCCTCAACCAATACAGGCTCAAACGCCTGAATACCCAAACGGTGAAGTGTAGGTGCACGGTTGAGAAGTACCGGATGCTCCTTAATAACAGTTTCAAGCGCGTCCCAAATCTCAGTTGAAGCGCGTTCAACCATCTTACGGGCAGACTTGATATTAACAACCTTTTTAGTCTCAACAAGGCGCTTCATTACGAAGGGCTTGAAGAGCTCAAGCGCCATCTCCTTAGGAAGACCGCACTGATACATTTTAAGCTCAGGACCTACAACGATAACCGAACGACCTGAATAGTCAACACGCTTACCGAGAAGATTCTGACGGAAACGTCCCTGCTTGCCCTTAAGCATATCCGAAAGAGACTTAAGCGCTCTGTTGTTAGGACCGGTAACCGGCTTACCGCGACGACCGTTATCAATAAGTGCGTCAACAGCCTCCTGAAGCATACGCTTTTCGTTTCTTACGATTATATCGGGAGCTCTGAGCTCCAAAAGTCTCTTAAGGCGGTTATTACGGTTAATAACCCTTCTGTAAAGGTCATTAAGGTCGCTTGTGGCAAAACGTCCGCCGTCAAGCTGAACCATAGGACGAATATCAGGCGGGATTACCGGAATAACATCAAGAATCATCCATTCCGGACGGTTGCCCGACTGTCTGAACGCCTCAAGCACCTCAAGACGCTTTAAAAGTCTTACCCTTTTCTGACCTGCCGCATTTTCCAATTCCTCGCGAAGCTCATTACAAGTTTTCTCAAGGTCGATTTCGCAAAGAAGCTTCTTTATAGCTTCTGCGCCCATACCTGCCTCAAAATCGTCCTCATATTTCTCGCGCATATCGCGATACTGCTTTTCATTAAGAAGCTGTTTCTTCTCAAGCGGTGTATTACCGGGGTCGGTAACTATATATTGTGAGAAATAGAGCACTTGCTCCAAAGCCTTAGGTGTAATATCCAGCACCAATCCCATTCTTGAGGGAATAGTCTTAAAATACCAAATGTGTGAAACGGGAGCTGCAAGCTCAATCGAGCCCATTCGCTCACGTCGAACCTTAGCTCTTGTAACCTCAACGCCACAACGCTCACAAACCTTGCCCTTATAGCGGATTCTCTTATACTTTCCGCAATGACATTCCCAATCCTTTTGGGGTCCGAAAATACGCTCACAGAAAAGACCACCCTGCTCAGGCTTTAAGGTTCTGTAGTTAATGGTCTC
Organism: Acutalibacteraceae bacterium; assembly: GCA_045658105.1. Lineage (GTDB taxonomy): Bacteria > Bacillota > Clostridia > Oscillospirales > Acutalibacteraceae > UBA737. Next base: position 42,788 of record JAZOUK010000010.1, on the reverse strand, counting down.
AGGCTTTGTTACCTCACCGTGTGACCAGCTTCTAATTTGTTCGGGAGACGCAAGTCCAATTTTTATAGATTCAAATTCGATTTCTGCCATAATTGCCTCCGTTACATATCATCGTCGAGTTCGTCAGCAAAGCCTTCAAACTCATCTTCTTCGTTTTCGTACACAATAGCCTCACCGTTCTCATCCTCAAGACCGTAGCCATCGAGATTGTCCACAACGGTGGTGCCGTCAAAATCGTCCTCAGGGATGTCCTCACCCGCAGGGATAGAAGGCATTCCGAGTCCGATATCATCGTCATCGTCAAAGCTCTGCTTAAGGTCAATTTCCTCTCCTATTTCGTCAAGTACCTTAACGTCAAGTCCCAAGGACTGTAATTCCTTAATAAGAACCTTAAATGACTCCGGAACACCTGAACGCGGTATATTCTGACCTTTAACAATAGATTCATAGGTCTTGACACGGCCAACAACATCGTCTGACTTAACAGTAAGAATTTCCTGAAGTGTATAAGCCGCACCATAAGCCTCAAGCGCCCAAACCTCCATCTCACCGAAACGCTGACCGCCGAACTGAGCCTTACCGCCCAACGGCTGCTGTGTAACTAGTGAGTACGGACCTGTAGAACGGGCATGAATCTTATCGTCAACAAGGTGGTGAAGCTTAAGATAATACATATAACCTACAGTTACAAGATTATCAAACGGTTCACCTGTTCTACCATCAAATAGCTGTGTTTTAGCATGCTCGCAGAGCGGAATCTTCGAGAAGTCAAGCTTAGCAGTATCCTTAAACTTATAATCATCCTGCTTGGTGTATTCGTCCGCCATATTGAAGCACTTACGGATATCCTCCTCGTGAGCGCCATCAAATACAGGTGTGCATATATTCCAGCCAAGAGCCCTTGCAGCATAGCCGAGGTGAACTTCAAGAACCTGACCGATATTCATACGCGAAGGAACACCCAAGGGATTAAGCACGATATCAAGTGGTGTACCATCGGGTAAGAAGGGCATATCCTCACTTGGAAGTATGCGCGAAACAACACCCTTATTACCATGACGTCCTGCCATCTTATCGCCGACAGAAATCTTACGCTTCTGAGCAATATAGCAACGAACAACAACGTTTACACCTGGGCTTAATTCCGAAGAATTTTCTCTTGTGAATACCTTTACATCAACGATTGTACCGTATTCACCGTGGGGAACGCGCAAAGAGGTGTCTCTTACCTCGCGTGCCTTTTCACCGAAGATTGCACGAAGCAGTCTTTCCTCGGCAGTAAGCTCGGTTTCACCCTTAGGTGTTACCTTACCTACTAGTATATCACCCGCAGTAACCTCTGCGCCGATACGGATAATACCGCGCTCATCAAGGTCCTTTAGGGCATCCTCACCCACATTGGGGATATCGCGTGTGATTTCCTCAGGTCCAAGCTTTGTATCTCTTGCTTCAAGCTCGTATTCTTCAATGTGGATAGATGTGTAAATATCTTCTCTTACGAGACGCTCATTTATAAGAACCGCGTCCTCATAGTTATAGCCTTCCCAGGTCATAAAGCCGATAAGAGCATTTCTTCCCAAGGAAATTTCGCCGCCTGATGTAGCAGGGCCGTCTGCTATAACCTCACCCTCAGCAATTTGCTGACCTAAAGTAACAACAGGTCTCTGATTAATACAGGTACCGTGGTTAGAGCGCAAGAACTTAATAAGCTTATAATCGTCAATTTCACCGTTTGTTGCGCGGATTCTGATACTGTCAGCACTAACAAAGGCAACCTCACCCGCACGCTTTGCAAGTACAACAACGCCCGAATCTATAGCCGCTTTGTATTCCATACCTGTAGCAACAATAGGATTCTCGGGTTTTAAAAGCGGAACAGCCTGCTTCTGCATGTTCGAACCCATGAGCGCACGGTTGGTATCGTCGTTCTCAAGGAAAGGAATCATTGCAGTGGCAACCGAAACTACCATCTTAGGTGATACATCCATAAACTCAGCGCGGGAAGCCTCAACCTCTTGGAATTCCTCACGGTAACGGGTATTTACCTTCTTGTTGATAAAGTATCCGTTCTCGTCCAAAGGCTCATTTGCCTGAGCTACGAAATAATCGTCCTCTTCGTCAGCAGTCATATACTGAACCTCATCAAGAACTCTGCCGGTCTCACTGTCAACCTTGCGGAAAGGAGTTTCGATAAAGCCGTATTTATTAATTTTTGCAAATGTTGCAAGATAGGAAATAAGTCCGATATTAGGACCTTCAGGAGTCTCGATAGGACACATACGGCCGTAATGGGTGTAGTGAACGTCACGAACCTCGAAGGATGCGCGGTCTCTTGACAAACCGCCGGGACCAAGCGCTGAAAGACGACGCTTATGAGTAAGCTCTGAAAGCGGATTTGTCTGGTCCATAAACTGTGAAAGCGGAGAGGAACCAAAGAATTCCTTAATAGCCGCAACAACAGGACGGATATTAATAAGTGACTGCGGTGTGATATTATCGGGGTCCTGCGCCTGAAGTGTCATCTTCTCGCGCACAACACGTTCCATACGGGAGATACCAATTCTAAACTGATTCTGAAGCAGTTCGCCTACAGAACGGATACGACGGTTTCCTAAGTGGTCAATATCGTCTACACAGCCTACATTATGGGGCAGACCTAAGAAATAGCTGAAGGTTGCAAAAATATCATCAACCGTAATATGCTTCGGAATAAGGTCATCTACATGCTCAAGTGCTGCTGCGCGAATTTCTTCCTTAGTCTCACAGGTGTCAAGAATTTCCTTAAGAACCTTAAATGAAACCTGCTCATTTATTCCAAGTACATCAAGTTCTTCGAGCTCCTCAGCAGTAAAATCAACAAAATCGCCGAAATTAACCATTCCGTTGGAGAGAACCTTTACCTCGCTGATATTACCCTCGAAATCGGATACATTTATATAAACCGAGTTTACACCCTTTTTCTCAATATCTGTAGCCAATTCCTTAGTAACAGTAGTGTCAGCCTCAGCAATAAGCTCGCCTGTCATCGGGTCAACAACAGGACGCGACAAAACCGCACCCTTAATACGGGCGCCAATACTGAGCTTCTTATTATATTTATAACGGCCAACACGCGAAATGTCATAACGGTGAGCGTCAAAGAAGAGTTGTTCGAGATATGCCTTTGCACCCTCTATAGTTACAGGCTCGCTCGGGCGAAGCTTCTTATAAACCTCTACCAAAGCTTCCTCAACATTCTTAGTATCGTCAACCTCTAATGTTGCGGCAAGACGCTCGTCCTCACCAAAGACCTCGCGAATCATATCGTTTGAAGCAAGACCGAGAGCTCGGATAAAGGTTGTAAGCGGAAGCTTACGGTTTTTATCTATTCTTACATAAAGAACATCGCCAACAGAGGTCTCATATTCAAGCCAAGCTCCGCGATTGGGGATAACGGTGGAGGAAAAGAGCTTTTTGCCGGTTTTTTCGTCAGCCTTTACAGCGTAATAAACGCCGGGTGAACGAACCAACTGCGATACAATAGCACGCTCTGCACCGTTAATTACAAAGGTGCCAGATTCGGTCATCAACGGGAAATCACCCATCGAAACCTCACTTTCCTTAATTTCACCGGTTTCGTTGTTGATAAGACGGGCAGTTACACGAAGCGGAGCCGCATATGTCGTATCTCGCGCTTTACATTCGGTAACATCGTACTTAGGTGTATCCTCAAGACGGTAATCAACAAAGCTTAGCTCAAGATTTCCGCTATAGTCGGTAATAGCCGACATATCCCTAAATACTTCCTTCAGTCCTTCCTCAACAAACCATTTGTACGAGTCCTTTTGAATTTCTATAAGGTTAGGCATATCAATGACCTCTTTAATTTTTGAAAAGGTCATACGTTCGTTAGAACCTAACTTTACAGGCTTTACCATTGAAGTTGACTCCATAGGTTTACAATCACTCCTCCGCAGATTTTCGGCACATATAGTGTCTGAGAAAAAACTTTGACGACAGATATTGTGTTTTCCAACAATACAAAAAGACTCAATAGGCGCACAATACCCCATCATCATTAGTAATGATTAATTATATAACAAAACAAACGGATAGTCAAGCACTATTTTTATAAAATATACAAGTAAATTTTTAACAAGCATTTATTGTTTTTTTGTGCATTATTAACGAACTTTAAAAAATATTTTGATTTTTTTGTTTTTGGAGCCTTTAAAACTACAAAAGCTTGAACATTATTAGCTTTTGTGATGTGCTTGTTTCAAAAGGTGTATCACTATGACGGCAAAAAATTTTTGAAGCAATAATATTTATAAATGTAAAGCTATACCAATTTTATAAAGAAGCATTATAGCTTAAGAAGAATGCCAAAATGATAAAAAATGCAGTAAAACCAAAATGAAAGCATAAAGAAAACCCCGAAACCAAAGATGGTTTCGGGGTTTTTGTAAACATTGAAATAATACAAATTATCTCTTGCTGAACTGAGGTGCACGACGAGCGCCCTTGAGTCCGTACTTCTTTCTTTCCTTCATACGAGGATCGCGAGTGAGAAGCCCTGCCTTCTTAAGCTCTGCTCTGAGCTCTGCATCGTACTGAAGAAGAGCCCTTGAAATACCGTGACGGATTGCGCCTGGCTGACCGGTAACACCGCCGCCGGCTACACGGCAAACAATGTCAAACTTATCAAGAGTACCGGTGAGGTTGAGGGGCTGACGAACGATAAGCTTCAAGGTCTCAAGACCGAAGTAATCGTCAATCTCTCTATCATTAATTATGATTTTACCTGAACCGTTGTATACGCGAACACGGGCAACAGAACTCTTTCTTCTGCCTGTGCCGTAAAAATATGGCTTTGCTTCAAACATAGTATCTGTCTCCCTTCTTAAAATTCAAGCTTTTCGGGCTTCTGAGCAACCTGTGCGTACTCAGCGCCTGCGTAGATGTGAAGTCTTGTAAGAGCCTTACGGCCGATAGTAGTATCGGGAACCATTCCCTTAACTGCTAATTCCATTGCAAGCTCAGGACGGGTAGCCATAAGAGTTGAATACTGAACCTCTTTAAGACCACCTACATAGCCTGTATGGCGACGGTAATATTTCTTTTCTAACTTCTTTCCTGTGAGAACTGCCTTACCAGCGTTGATAACAACAACATGGTCACCGCAATCAACATGTGGGGTAAATTCAGGCTTTACCTTACCACGAAGAATGTCTGCAACCTTTGCAGCGGTACGACCAAGCGGTCTGTTAGCTGCATCAATTATATACCATTTACGCTGAATTTCAGCAGGCTTTGCCATAAATGTTGACATAATTCAAAACCTCCATATTTAATAATTTAAGGATACGGAGCATATACCCCGTTTAATCAGCTTGAATATAATACCACAGACTTTTCATTATGTCAACACATTTTTCCAAAAAAATTAATTTAAACTTTTAATGCTCCGTATTTCTCTTGTTTGCTCCGTTTTTCTCTCGTTTGCTCGTTTTTGATTTTTAATTTTTTTATTAGTTTTACACTTAATTTATACAGTTTTTAGAGAAATTCAGCAGATTTTAAGCTGTGTAGCGGTTAAATCTCTAATTGGGGTCTTGTTTATTCTAACCTTGTATTCAATATACTTATCGTTCTCATATTTCTTTACACCTGCATTTATTCCCGAATTTTGTAATGTTTCCACAAGCTTTGTAAGGCTATTGCCAAAAAGCCGCATATCCCCTATAGAGGATTTCCTAAAGGGCTTTTCAGGCTCTTTAAAAGGCTTTTCGGGCTTAGGCTCACACAAACGGGCAACCAGCTCCTCGGTCTGCTTGAGTGTCATTCCCTCGGCGATAATTCTGTCAAGCGCGCTTTTCCTCTCCTCTGACCGAAGCCTTAAAAGCGCCCTTGCGTAGCGCTCGTTAAGGCCTGCAGTAGCAACCCTTTCCCTAAGTGTTTTATCAAGTCTTAACAGCAGAAGCTTTTTTGAAAGCGAAGACTCCGAAAAACCGAGTCTTGCCGCCGCCTCCGATTGAGAAATTCCGTAATCGGTTATAAGTAAATCTATCGCCTCTGCTGACTCAAATACCGTAAGGTTAGTTCTTTGCATATTTTCTGCCACGGAATATAGCAAGGCTGTAATATCATCAGCTTTATGTACAACACAAGGCAGTCGTCTTAAGCCTGCAAGCATTGCAGCTCTTAAACGCCGTTCCCCTGCTATCACCTCGTATTTACCATCGCTATTTTTTCTAACTGCTAAAGGTTGTATCATACCGCTTGCCGATATACTGTCAGCAAGTAACTTGAGTTCATATTCATCATAGCCCTTTCTTAAGGCATATGGCGCACTTTTTAACTCCTCCGGCCGTAGCATAAGCAGTTTTTTATCATATATAGTATACATTGCATCTCCTCCTATACTATATATACATTATGTTGAAAACCAAATATATTGTAAAGGAAAATTGGTCGGGAAAAATCGTCCTAAAATAACAAAAACAGCCGCATTATAACGGCTGTTTTGATACATCTCCTGCTTTTCTGGGATATTTTGGCGGTGTTTGCGATATTTTTTTAGAAATAACAAAAGCTCTTTGCTCATTTCCCGTAAGGGTTTCACATATAATTTTAGGTTCTGCTATCCCAAGAACTTTCAAGGCGTTGGCGCTATTCTGCTTTTCTTCCTCAGCCGAGGGACCCTTCATCGCCACGAAGGTTCCGCCTTTTTTTATCAATGGAGTACAATACTCAAGCAACACAGGCAAAGCGGCTACTGCGCGTGCGGTGGCAATATCGTACTTTTCGCGATGAGCCTTTGACTTGCCCGCCTCCTCAGCGCGCATATGTACGGTTTTTATGTCAGTAATCGCTAATTCTTCTATGACCTCATTTAGAAAAACCAATCTTTTATTAAGGCTATCAAGCAAGGTCACTTTTAAATCGGGACGCACTATTTTAAGCACCATGCCGGGGAAACCCGCTCCCGTGCCGACATCTATAAGACTCGCTCCCCATTCAGGATTGCAATGCTTAAAAAATAGAATGCAGTCATAAAAATGCTTATATAAAACCTCTTGCGGGTCGGTTATTGCCGTAAGGTTTATCTTTTCGTTCCAACAGAGCAACAGATTGCCGTAGTGATTAAGCTTTTGCTTTATTTCCTCAGTAATTTCAACACCGAATTCGCGGCATTGCTCCTTGATTTTTTCTATTCCGAAATCAATCATTAAGATATGCCTCCAATCTGTAAATAGGTTGACCTAAAGACGCAAAGCGGTGCTCATACTCGGTCTCTATATTGCCCTCAAATTCGCTGTTATGCAGATCAAGCGAAACATTCTTTATTGCAAAGCCCTCTTTACTTAAATGCTCAATTGAGAATTCAAAAAAATGCATATTATCAGTTTTTTGATGTATTTCTGCCCCTTTTTTCATAATACGCTTATATATATTAAGGAAACCCTGATGTGTTAATCGGTGTGAGGCATACTTAGCCTTTGGAAAGGGACAGGAAAAATTTAAAAAAATACGTTCAATACTTTGGTCTTTAATATACTTTTCAATATATTCCGCTCCCGCCTTAATAAAGCGAAGATTAGGAATGTTCTCTTCAAGCGCCGTCTCACAAGCCTGAACAATAACATTTGCGCTTCTTTCAAGGGCAATAAGATTTATTTCGGGGTGCGCCTTAGCATACTCACAGGCAAACTTTCCCTTACCGCAACCAATTTCAAGAAAAAGAGGCTTGTCACTCTTAAACCAAGCGTTAAAATCTATGTATTCCTTTTCTTTTATAGCTGTTTTAAAGTTGCGGTTTTCATATTCTATATCACTTATAAACAGAATCTCCGATACCCTTTCGAGTCTTTCGTTAAGATTCTTTTTCTTTCTCATTCTCATTTTTTAGCTTTCCTTTAGTAATTTTCTAAAACGCTGATTGCCCGTTGCTTTATCATTTCACGCAAAGCATCGGGTTTTACCGCCGTTATTTTGTTTCCATAGTTCATAATCCAAGTAACCAATGCCTCCGAAAGTGCCGCCTTTACGGTCACATTAAAAGTTGTGTCGGTGGTCTTTTTTATAAAGATATTTTCAGAGAATCGGTCAAGCACCTGCTCTAAAATCTCCCTGCTGCAGCAAAGCTCCACATCACACATTTCACCCGAATACATACTGAAAAGCTTGTTTGTGTAATCTGCGGTATCAAAGCTTTCCTTGTAATCGCTCACCTCTGAAAAATGCCGCGCCTTTTCTTTTAAAATTTCAACCTTACTTATTCGGTCTAACCGAAGATGAATAAGATTATCGTACTTCGCATAGTTACCTATAAGATAATAGTGGTCATCCTGCCAAGTAAGCGCATAAGGATTGATAACCATATTCTTTGTAATATATTTTATTTTTCTGTCACTGTCAAAGGTTCTTTGCTTGTAAATAAGACTTATTTGTCTGCCAAGCTGAATTGCAGAGGTTATACTGTCTATACTGTAGTAAAGCTCCTCGTTCTGCGCCTTATCAAAGAGACTAAAATAAACCGAACCCTCAAGTCTTTGGGTCTGATGAACGCTTAACATTGAATTGAGTTTTTGCAAAAGTTCTCTTGTTTTGCCACTGCTTATAAACCTTGCCGAGCGCACTGCATCGCACAAAAGATAAATTTCCGGCACCTCAAACTCCCTTGAACCTATAAACCAACCTCTTTTTGGCGTTGCGGTCTTTATAATGTCACAGCCGTACTGTTCAAGAAAAGCTATATCGTTATAAACCGACTTCCTTTCAGCCTCAATTCCAAAGGTTGCAAGGTGGTCGCTTATCTCCGACGCGTTTAATGGATGCTCCTCGTCACTGTATTTTTTAAGAATATCAAGCACATATAAAAGTTTCAGCTTTTGATTGGCTCTTCCCGACATCTTTCCACCGCCTCACAAAATTCCTCATAGGTAAGTAAAGTATTAAGCACATCTAACATAGCATTTGGCGACAGTACCTCAGGTAAGCAGAGCTCTCTTAGAAGTGTTTTTCTTCTTTGGGCGCTTTGCTCGGTGCCCGAAAGTCCTGCAAAATACATATCTGTTTTGGTTATACGCCGTTTACATTGATTTATATCCTTGCCTATAACTCCGCTTTTTTTCAAAGCCTCAGCAATGATTTCTACACTCATTCCCTCAACTCCGAGAAGTCCCTCTTTGCTGACCGTGTCTTTGCGTCTTTCCTTGCCCTTAAGACAAGGAACATAAATATTTATAATTTCACAATCCCCGACTATTTTCTTAATATACGAACGGATAACACTTCCTGCCGAATCACTATCGGTCATAACAATTATACCGTCTCTTTGGGCTAAAAGTCTTATAAGGTCGCGTTTTTCCTTATTTTTAAAAATTCCAAAGCCGTCTGTAGGGATTATAAGCGCATCTATTACATTTTCGAGGGTGATTTTATCATATTTCCCTTCAACAATCACAGGCTTACTGAGCTTTATCAACCGCTTCACCCTTTACAATAATATATATAAGACGGATAACGAGTTGTTCAAGAATGATTCGGTCCTGAGCGCCAAACGATTTAAGGCTTTTATCCGCCTCTGTAATAGCATCAAGACTAAGCTTAAGCTTTTTAAAATCAAATTTAGCAAGATTCTGCGCCGCCTTTTCGAGAGTGAACTCTCTACCCTTATAACCGAATGTTTCGCTCACCGCCTTAATATTTTCTCTCGACGACTTTGCGGCATATACACGGAACATATCAACATAAACCGAAGATATAGCATACAGAATAACCATCGGCTCAACCCGCATATAAAAAAGCTCGTCAAGCATTTGGAGCGATGAATCTATATTGCAAGCAAATATCTGTTTGGAAAGATTGTAAACCGAAGCCTCTACGGTTTTAATCCCCACCTTATCTACCGTTTCCTTGGTAATTACGCCCTTGCCCGTATATGCGCAAAGCTTTGTAAGCTCGTTTATCAGAAGATTTATATCTTCCCCTGCATTTTCTATAATATATCTTGCTATTGTAGAATCCATACGGCAGCCTCTTTTTGCGGCACCATCTGTAAGCATTTTTGCAAGCTCAGGAGCCTTTCTGTGGTCAAGCTTTACGCCTATTCCGCCCGATTTTTCTGCAGAAGCAAGCATCTTTTTAAACTTAGCGCTTTTCTTACTGTCAAACTCCACCGTTTCAAAGCGCAGAATAAAAACCGCGCTCTCAGGCATATTTGAAAGCAAAAAGCAGAGCCTTTCAAAATCGTTTTTGGAGCAATGCTCAAAATCAAAATCGTCCAAAACAACGCATTTGTACTCCGATGTCATAGGAAGTTGCATAACCGCATCGTAAACATCCTGCAAATCGCAGTCGGCACCGAGACGGCTGTAGGCGAAAATGTCATCCAAATCCACTACGGCACGGCTTATTTTATCTGTATACATCTTAACAAGATAGCCGTCATCCCCGAAAAGAATATAAACCGGCAGCCAACTGCCTGACGAAATATTCTTTTTTAATGCTTCCTCAAAAACTATCGCCATTTTACCCGTTTGCCACCTTCCTTTATAATCTTACCGTAAATCTTTTTTAATTTTAACACATTTTCTCTTCTTTTACAAGTAAGCAAAATCCAAAAGGCCACAATTATAATTAAATATGCAAAAGCAACTGTAAAGGTGGGTACTTTTATAAGCGAAAAGGGCAGACTCCCCAATCCGTTTATTACCGAATTAAGATATTTTAACAGTATATTGCATAAATTGAAAAAAGGCAACGCCAATGTACTGCTAACAAGATTTAATGCCAATCCAATTGCCGCCACCCATATAAGAGCAGTTACCGCAAGGGAAACCAACAGATTGCTAAGAACCGTAACGGTTGACAACGCACCGATTTCATATATTACGGTAGGCATAGTAAAGAGCGTGGCGCTAAGAGTGATCGTAACCGCCCCAAAAAGACCTCTGCCTATTGGGTTTGGTATAATTCCATCTCTTTTAACATAATCATTTATAGGAAGCGCCACCGAAAGAATGCCAAAGGTGGACATAACCGAAAGCCTGAAGCCCATACTCAGCATTGCAAAGGGCGAGCAAAAAATGATTACAACTACCGCAGTTGCGAGCAGACTTTCGGAATTTCTTGTTCGGTTAATCAAAAGTGATATTGCAAACAGAATATAAGTAATCCCCGCCCTTAATATTGACATAGTAAAGCCGCACAAAGCTGTCATTATAAGTACGGCAAGCAGAACAATTGCCGCTTTCACATACTTATTATAGAAAAACTTTTCAATAAGTATAGTTGTAACACTCAAAATTATTGCAAGATGCATTCCCGAAACCACCATAACATGGCTCACCCCTGCACCCACTATATTTCCTCTTTGCTCCTCGGTAAAATATTCCTTTTCGCCATAGATTAAACCGCAAAAGGTGGCGGCAGAATTATAACCCATTTTAGAAAATGCTGTTTTACTTATGTAATTACGAAGCTTTCCCACTGTTTTAAGTACAAAATCCTCTTTCCCTTCAATAAGTCTTATATTTTCGAGTTCGCCTTCAAGGAATATACCGTTACTGTAAAGATTTTCTTTGTTAGATTTTTTTATGCTTTTTACAAGTATATCCGCCCTTGCCACCTGCCCCATTTCAAGATGATTTTCGTTATAAATCACTGAAATACGAGTATTTTTAGGAAATTCTCCCCCTTTAAAAACCTCGATAACCGCAACCTGAAAACTATTACCTTTATATGTAATATCGTTCACAACAAACTCACAATCGTACCTTTTTCCGCAAAGTTTTGTTACAGAGGCTGTATTATTTACGCTAATAACCGAGCTCATACAAACCAAAAGACCTACAAGCAACGCAAAAACAACCGTAGGTCTTTTATGTAATTTTAAAGTAACCGCTACTAAGAAAAGAATTAAAATTCCCTCTGCAATCAGCAATTCAGGTCTGAAAAACGCTGTATACGATATAAAACAACACATTATTGCTGCTATTATCATAGGTCTGTTGCAGAGATATTTTATCATTTTAACCTTTCCTTTCAAAAATTCATTTACAAATAAGAAAATATGATGTATATTATTTATATATTATAATTTTTTTGAGGTTAAAGCTATGAAAAAAGTTTCACCTATTAAAATATCACTTATTATAACAGATGTTTTTCTTCTCATACTTGCCGTTTTTTCGGTTGCACTTCCTTGGATGGTTACTTGGTACGCCGAGGTAATGAAGCGCTCCGCAAACCTTGCAACAACAATACTAACCACCTGTTACCCTTGCGTTCCGTTTGCCGCCGCAACCCTTATTTATCTTCGTAAGCTTTTAAAAAACGCTTTGGTTAACGGACTATTTAACAATAATAACCTTACTCTCCTTAAAAAAATTACATTGTGCACACTTGCTATAGCAGTAATAACCCTTGTAGCAGGAAATTTTTATATGCCGTTTTTCCTTGTTGCCGCCACATTTGCTTTCGTAAGTTTGCTTTCCTTTTCTTTCAAAGGCTTAATTTTAAAGGAAATATCGGAAAATAAGGAATGATTATCTTGCCCTCTCGATTAGAGAGGGATTTTTTATTTGTGTAGTAAATACACTAAGCTTTCAACCGCCTTATATTTCTCATCCGAAAGCGATGCAATCTGCTTTGAAATGCCTTTAAGCTGATTTTCGTTTTTCTCACCTAATAAGATATAATCGGCTGTAGCCTCAAGCACAACACAAATTTTTGCAATATTTTCAGGTCCCGAACCCTTTTTGCCACACTCTATGTTTGATACCGTTTGAAGCGATACCCCCACAGCCTCTGCCAATTGCTCCTGTGTAAGTCTTTTTTCTTTTCTTTTTACAGAAATTCTTTCACCCATAGCCATTAAAAAGTTATTACCCTGCATTTTGCACCTCCGTAATTTAAACTATATTTTAAATTATAGTCAAAATTATAAATTAAGTACATTCCTCAAAGTTATAATATTGCAAAAAATTATAACTTTAGTTTAATTTTATATAAAAAGAGTGCCCTCGGGATTAAATATTTCCTGATAAGCACTCTTTTTGTTTGATTTTTTAAATTATAATTTATTTTAATTACCGATAACAGTAAAGCTATAGGGAGGCAGGTCTATTTTTTCGTTTAAAGCCGACTGTCCCAAAAGGGTTTGCCCACCGCCAACCTCTTGTGGGAGTGGTAGCTCGTAATTAAACTCATTACAGTTTACCGCCACGAAAACGGTGTTCTCGTTATTTTTTCGCATATAGGCAATAAAGCCTCGGTCCGCCCTTACAGGCACAAACTCGCCCGAAGCAAATGCCTTGCTATTCCTACGTACTGCGCCGAGCTCCTTATAAAATTCAACCAAAGAATTATCTTCCTTACCCCAAGGATAGCTACCGCGACAGAATGGGTCACCATAACCGTAAAGCCCTGCCTCGTCGCCATAGTACAAGGAAGGTACACCGGGGAGTGTATATTGAAGCACCGCCGCAAGCCTTAAAAGGGTAACACCGTGATTGTACTGTTCTAACGATAATACCTTACGAGATTGTTCTTCTCTGCCGCCAACCTCTTTTTCACCTGCAAGCCTTGTTAAAATTCTTGGCGTATCATGAGTACCGATATGGTTCATAAGCAATTTTATCGCCTGCGGAGGATAGTTTTCTATAATATCAAGCACTGTATTAAGAAGAAACGATGCATCCTTACCACCCACATAATCTACAATAGCATTTGCAAAGGGATAATTCATAACCGAATCAAGCTGTCTGCCACGCAAAAAGCTTCTGCGAACACCGTAGCTTATCTTATTTGAAGCATCCTCCCAGACCTCGCCTAAAAGGTAATTATCCTCTCCCTCTGCCTTAACCGCCTTTCGGACATCATTTAAAAACTCATCGGGGAGTTCGTCTGCAACATCAAGCCGCCAACCTCTTATTCCCTTTTTAAGCCAATACCTTATAACACCCTTTTCGCCTGTTATAAATTTTGAAAAGGCAGGGTCATTTTCTTTGGTTTCGGGCAGAGTTGAAATTCCCCACCATGATTCATATTTATTGGGATAACGTTCAAAGCTATACCAACTATAATAGGGCGAATCCTGTGATTGCGCCGCTCCCAAAGAATCGTATCTCGCATATTTATTGAAATAGATGCTGTCATCTCCCGTATGAGAGAAAACACCGTCTAAAATAATATAAATCCCTTTTTTCGCCGCCGCCTTTATTAGCTCACAAAGCTCCTTTTCGGTGCCGAGCATAGGGTCTATTTTCATATAATCCGCCGTATTATAACGGTGATTTGAATGTGCCTCAAATATGGGATTAAGATAAATACAGTTTACTCCAAGGGAAGCAAGATAAGGAAGTTTTTTCTGAATACCCTTTAAATCTCCCCCATAGTAATCGTTACCGAGACGGCAGGGGTTATTTTTATCATACCGAAATTCAGGTTGCTTACCCCAATCGGTGCAAATATACCTGTCTTTTGGGACATTTTGCTTTTTTGTGCCAGAATTACAAAAGCGGTCAGGGAAAATTTGATAAATAATTCCGCCATCAAGCCAATCAGGAGTGGTATATTCCTTAGAGTAAACAGTCTGTTGCCAGCTTCCACCCGAAGAAGAAACTATACCCAACGAAGTCTCGGTTTTTGTAACTCGGAAATCACCGTGGTCACTCGTATACCTGAAATCATACCAATAAAGCCCCTCCGAAGGGGTAATTTTACATTCGTAAAAGCGATAATCCTCCAACCAATCAGCCGGTTGCATACAAATTTCAAGTGGACAGTTCCAATCATCACGTCTGAGCTTTAAAAACGCCTCATGAACCTTGGCGTCTTTATGCAGCAAGAGCCTTAGCCGAAGGGAGTTTCCTTCGGCTAAGGCACCTATTTTATCTCTGTATAAACTGTTTCTTGAATCAAAAGGATAGTATTGCATAAGCTTCCAATCCGTAAAATTTATTTTTCCCACTCAACGGGCTTTAGGTTCCAAATGTTCTTTGCGTAATCATCAATCGAACGGTCTGCCGCAAAAATACCAGATTTCGCAATATTTGTAAGCGACATTGCATTCCAAACATCAGGCTGATTATATAATTCAGTTGCCTTTTTTTGTGCAAGACGGTAATCGGCAAAGTCTGCAAGCGCCATATAGCGGTCGGTATTCTTGAGGGAATTATAAATGTTATCAAACGGCTGACCGGAGATTCCTCTGCCAATAAAATCCAACGCCTCACGAAGCTCAGGATTATTATTGTAATACTGCAAAGGTGAATAACCGTGCTTCTGAAGTGAGAGCACCTCAGGGGTCTGCATACCGAAGATAATAATATTTTCGTCACCCACAGCCTTGTGAATCTCAACATTTGCGCCGTCCTCAGTGCCAAGGGTGATTGCGCCGTTCATCATAAGCTTCATATTACCCGTTCCGCTCGCCTCGGTAGAAGCCAACGAAATCTGCTCACTTATATCGGCAGAGGGAATCATAAGCTCGGCAAGACTTACTCGGTAATCCTCAAGGAAAACAACCTTTAGCTTATCGCTTACTGTGCGGTCGTTTTCGATTACAGTTGAAAGTCTGTAAATCATTTGAATTATCTCTTTAGCAAACAGATAACCCGCCGCCGCCTTAGCACCAAAGATATAGGTTTTAGGTGTGAACTCGGCATTAGGATTATTCTTAAGGAAGAGATAATCGCTTATAATATTGAGTGCATTTAGGTGCTGACGCTTATATTCGTGCAAGCGTTTAACCTGCATATCAAAAATAGACTCGGTATTAAGGATAATTCCGTTGTGGTCCTTTACATAGCTTGCGAAGCGCTCTTTATTGCCCCGTTTAATCTTTGCAAGACGCTCAAGCACCGCTTTATCATCCTTAAAGTCCATAAGCTTTTCAAGCTCTGATGCATCTCTTATAAATCCGTCACCGATAAGCTCGGTAAGATAAGCGGTAAGCTCAGGGTTAGCCTGACATAGCCATCTGCGGTGGGCAATACCGTTTGTAACATTGGTAAACTTTTCGGGTGTAAGGCGAACATAATCCTTAAAAAGCTCATCAACAAGAATCTTACTGTGAAGCTTTGAAACACCGTTTACGGTATGACAGGTTGCAACACAGAGATTTGCCATTCTTACAACGTCGTTGCTTATAATTGCGGTACGCTCTGCAAGCTGATAATCACCTGTGCGGGTGATAACCTCTTCTCTGTAGCGGCGGTCAATTTCTTTAATAATCTGATAAATTCTCGGAATACGCTCTTTAATAAGGTGACAAGGCCAACACTCAAGTGCCTCTGCCATAATGGTATGGTTGGTGTAGGCAACCGTACGCTTTACAAGGTCCCACGCTCTTTCCCAAGCGTAGCCACACTCGTCAAGCAGAAAACGCATAAGCTCAGGGATAGAAAGTGTCGGATGAGTATCGTTTATATGAATAGCAACCTTATCAGGCAAATTGTCAAGCGTATTATATTTATTGAGGTGACGCTTTAAAATATCCTGAACCGACGCTGAAACAAGGAAATATTGCTGACGAAGTCTCAGCGACTTACCCTCAATATGGTTATCCTCAGGATAGAGTACCTTAGAAATAGTCTCGGTCATAGCGCGGGTTTCAAGCGCACGCACATATGCGCCCTGATTAAATGCCGACATATCAAAATCCTGACATTCCGCACTCCAAAGGCGTAAAGCATTTACGGTTTTACCGTCCTTACCCGCAACCATAAGATCGTAAGGGACAGCGCGAACCGTCTGATAGCCTGTATGCTCAATATGGTGATAGCTACCGTCCCACCATTCGTTTATCTTACCGTCAAAATTAACATCAACCGCAAGGGCAGGCTTTGCCTCAAGCCATACTCCGCCGCCGGGGAGCCAGAAATCGGGCATTTCGGTCTGCCAACCGTCAACCAAGCGCTGACGGAAAATTCCAAGCTCGTATCTGATACAGTAACCCATTGCAGGATAGCTTCCGCTTGAGAGCGAGTCAAGGAAGCAGGCAGCAAGTCTGCCAAGACCGCCGTTACCAAGACCTGCATCGGGTTCAAAATCATAAAGCTTATCAAGCTTTACCTTAAATTTTGCCAATGCCTTACGCATTGTTTCGGTAAGGTCAAGGTTGAAAAGATTATTCTTAAATGAGCGTCCCATAAGGAATTCCATACTCATATAATAAACCGTCTTTGCTTCCTGTGCATCAGCCGCCTTTTTAAAGTTAACGCGTCGCTCCGACATTATTTCAAGAAGCGCCAATACAGAAGCCTTGTAAAAAAGCTCGTCAGAAGCCTGTTCAGGTGTTACACCGAAATTGTGAGATAGCTTTCTTTCAATAAGCGAGGAAAGCTGTGAAACAGTATACTTAGCCATTAAAACATCTCCAATTATAAATATCCATAATTTATATTTATTATTTACACCTCTATAATACAATATTCATTCAAAATTTTCAAGTGCCATCTATGACTATAAAACATCAGTTTTTTGGGTATTTTGTATAATTATTTATTTTTATAGTTTTATAATTCAGCCTTTTTCGGTATTTGATACAAATATTTACTTTTTTATTGCAAGAAGCGGTTGTGCAAACCGATTTTATATTTTGGAAGTTTTGTGAAATACTTTATAATAATAACTGTTTATTAAAAAAATACTAATAGATAACGGAGAAGATTATGAAAAAAACATTTATAAACCCTCTTATTCTCGTTTTATCGGCAATAACTGTTTTCTCGGCAGGCTTTAGCATTAAAACCGAGCTCCAAAACCGCCGCTACAGACTTGAGCTTGAAAATAGCTATTCAAGAAATCTTGACGATTTTAACACTTCAATAAATAATATTGCTCTAACACTTAATAAAGCGCGGTTTGTAACAACCCCAAAACAATTAAGCACAATTGCTGCCAAGCTTCTTACCGAAGCAGAGCTTTCGAAAACTGCTCTGTCGCAGTTGCCTGCCGCAGAGGAGCTTACGGTGCTAAACCGCTTTCTTTCTCAGGTAGGCAACTATGCTATGAGTATTTCGGGCCGACTGATTTCGGGAGAAACGCTTTCGGACGAGGATTCTCAAAACATTGAGCTTTTAAACTCTACCGCAAAAAGGATTTCAAATCTTGTAGGCGATTCTCATATATCCTATAATAATCCGGAAAGCTGGGCAAAGGAGCTCGACAACAGACTTGACAAAATGGTAGACACTGAAAGCCTTGCCGTATCTCTTGGCGAGCTTGAGGAAAGCCTTTCCGACTACCCTACACTTGTGTATGACGGTCCATATTCCGACCACATTCTTGAAAAGGAGCCCCAAATGTTAAAGGCTGCTGACGAAATAAGTGAAGTTCAAGCTTTGAAACAGGCGGCTGAGCTTTGCGGTTGTGACCAAGATGACCTTAAATATGACGGAAGCGTTACAGGTCATATTCATGCATTCAGATTTACGGGTAATGGTACCACCGTCACTATTAGCCGAAAGGGCGGCTTCGGAGTTTATATGCGAAAAGAAAGAACCGTATCAAAGGACATCTTAAGCTATGAGCAGGCGGTAACCAAGGCTAAAAGACATCTTGAAAGGCTTGGATTCAGTAATATGCAGGAGACCTACTTTTTCACCTCTGAGGGTGTTTGTGTTGTGAATTTTGCATTTATTGACGGAAAAACCATATGTTACACCGACCTGATAAAGGTAGGTATAGCTATGGATACAGGGGAAATGGTGCTGTTTGAAGCAAGCGGATATATCTCTAACCATACCGACCGCGCATTCCCAACCCCTGTACACACCTTAGAAGAAGCTAGGGAGCTTATAAGCGCAAAGCTTACAGTAAACCGCACACAGCTTGCCCTTATTCCCACTAATTCAAAGGGAGAGGAGCGCTGTTATGAATTTGCTTGTTCCAATGAGAACGGCGAGGAAATACTCGTTTTTATAAACGCCACAACCCTTTTTGAGGAAAATGTGCTAATTCTGCTTAAGAGCGACGGCGGAACTTTGGTAAAATAATGCTTGATTTTTCAAAAAAGTTGTGATAGAATATATGAGCATTTGATTTCACTTAGGCCTTACTAAGTGGGTTCATTGCCGAAAAATCGACATTGAAGCGGATGGTCCTCTGGGCAAAGCCTTATGAACATCTGGTAAAAAAATTAAGGAGGAAAAACTAATGGACGCTTTAAAAGCAATCGCAGCAGACAGTCTTAAGAACGACATTCCTGAAATTCTTATCGGTAGCACTGTAAAGGTGCATGTAAGAATCAAGGAAGGCGAAAAGGAAAGAATTCAGATTTTTGAAGGCACTGTTATCGCAAAGAATAACAGTGGCATTGCTGAAACCTTTACCGTTCGTCGCGTATCCTATGGTGTAGGCGTTGAGCGTGTATTCCCGATACACTCCCCCTCAGTTGCTAAGGTTGAGCTTGTCCGCAAGGGTCAGGTTCGCAGAGCAAAGCTCTACTATCTGCGTGACAGAGTGGGTAAGGCTGCTAAGGTTAAGGAGCTTATCTAACTCAAATGGATTAAGGGGAGTTCGGTTTAAACCGGTCTCCCCTTTTCTGTATTAATCATTTTTTGGAGTAATCTTATGAACGAATTTTATTTCGACGATCCGGATAATTCTGAAATTCCTCAAGAAAATGAGGGTTTTTCGGTAGATACCTCTATAATCTACTATCTGCTTCCTGATGATGCGCCCCCAAAAAAGCGCACCTTTTCTCATGAAATAATTGAATGGCTTGATGTTATTGCTACTGCAATTATAGCGGTGGTTATAATTTTTAGCCTTGTTTTCCGTGTTGCAACTATAGACGGTGATTCTATGCTCAACACCCTCTACGGAGGAGACATAAACGGCAAAAACGCAGATAAGGTAATTATAACAAATTTAGGCTATGAGCCTAAACAGGGTGATATTGTGGTTGTTTCTCGTAATATTGAGAATTCCATTTCGGAACAGCTTACGAGTGAAGAACCCATTATTAAAAGGGTTGTTGCAGTAGGCGGTCAGACCGTTAATATAGATTTTCAAAAGGGTATTGTTTATGTGGACGGAAAGGTGCTTGATGAGCCTTATATAAGCACACCCACCGTTGACCAGAGCGATGTTCAGTTTCCTGTATATGTACCTGAGGGATATATATTTGTTTTAGGTGATAACCGTGGCAACTCGCTTGACAGTCGCTCCTCACGAATAGGCGAAAACGGTCTTATTGACACTCGCTATGTTTTAGGGCACGCTATTTTCCGCATATTCCCCCTCAACAGATTTGGAAGGCTTGATACAAAATGAGTGACACACAGCAAAGTATACAGTGGTTTCCGGGACATATGGCTAAAACCCGCCGCAAAATTAAGGAGATACTCCCCCTTATAGATGCGGTGGCAGAGGTTGTGGATGCAAGAATTCCGCAAAGCAGCCGAAACCCCGAAATTCGCGAGCTTATAGAGGGTAAGCCTCATATAATTCTACTTAATAAATGCGATATGGCGGATAAAGCGATAACTGCCGATTGGATTAATCACTATAAATCTCAGGGCATAACTGCTATTGGGGTTGACTGTAAATCGGGCAAGGGACTTTCTGTATTTAAGGACACTGTAAAGACCGCTCTTGCCGACCGTCTTGAGGCATACGCACGCAAAGGAATGGTTGGCAAGCCATTAAGAATAATGGTTGTGGGAATACCTAATGTAGGTAAATCCTCGTTCATAAATAAAATTGCAAAAGGCAATCGTGCAAAGGTGGAAAACCGCCCCGGTGTTACACGAGGGAATCAGTGGTTTACAATTGACAAACAGTTGGAATTGCTTGATACTCCGGGGGTATTGTGGCCTAAATTTGAGGACGAAACGGTTGGCGAACGGCTTGCTTTCACAGGCGCGGTTAAGGATAGAATTCTTGATATAGAGCTACTTGCAATGCGACTTTTGGAGATACTGTCGAGCGATTATCCCCAGCTTCTCACCGCGCGCTACGGTCAGCTTGATTTTAAGTGTGATAGCTACGATCTACTTTGTCAGATTGGTAAAAAACGCGGTATGGTAATCCGCGGCGGAGAAACCGACACCGAAAGGGCAGCCGCAATGGTTTTAGAAGAATACCGCAGCTGTAAAATAGGATATATTTCGCTTGAAAGGGTGGAAAAGGATGCCTGATTTTGAATTAGAAAAAGCCGCCGCTATGCGCGGCTTTAAGTATATTTGCGGAGTGGACGAGGCAGGCAGAGGTCCTTTGGCAGGACCTGTTTGTGCCGCGGCGGTAATACTGCCTGAAAACGCTGTAATTGAGGGTCTTAACGATTCTAAAAAGCTTAGCGAAAAGAAACGCGAGGCGCTTTATAATGTTATAAAGGAACAGGCAATCGCATATGGTATAGCCTACGGAACACTTGAAGAAATTGAGGAATTCAATATTCTTGAGGCTACATATTTGGCTATGGTAAGAGCTATTGAGGCACTACCCACGAAAGCCGATTTTGCTCTTATAGATGGTAACCGCATACCAAAAGGAATAGCTATTCCCTGTGAAACGGTTGTAAAGGGTGATGCTAAATCAATGTCGGTTGCGGCGGCGTCAGTACTTGCTAAGGTGACAAGAGACCGTCTTCTTATGGAGTATGACGGTAAATACCCCGAATACAACTTTAAAAAGCACAAGGGCTACGGCACAAAAGAGCATACCGACCTTATTTTGAAATATGGTCCGTGTGAGATTCACCGTATGTCTTTTCTCAAAAAGCTGTTGGGCAATAAATAATGAACATCGGTGAAAGAGGCAGAAGCGGAGAGGATAGAGTAGCATCATTTTTAAGAAAAAATGGATGGTGTCTTGTTAAAAGAAATTATCAATGCCGCTTCGGTGAAATTGACATAATTGCAGAAAATTCAGAATATATAATATTTGTCGAGGTGAAAACCCGAAACGAATCGCCGCTCGTGTCCCCTGCGCAATCGGTGGATATTAAAAAGCAGCGGCGAATAATGATGACCGCGGCTGATTTTCTCATAAAATACGATTCCTCGCTTCAGCCGAGATTTGATGTTGCCGAGGTGACGGTGCGAACTCGTGAGGACGGTAGCTTAAGGTTCAGTCTCAACTATATTGAAAATGCGTTTTGAGGGATTTTTCTGAATTTTTTTGATTTGCATTGTGATACACCGTATGAGTGTTTTGTTAAAAAAGAGGATTTTTTCAAAAACTCTCTTGCTGTTTCGGGTGAACAGGGCGAGCATTTTGAAAAATGGTGTCAAACCTTTGCGGTATGGATAAAAGACGATATGCCAAAGCCCTTTGATTTTTATAGGTCTGTGATTACGGATTTCAAGCAAAAGCTAAAAGAAAAACCAACTAACCTTACACCAATTTTCTCGGTTGAGGGCGGTGCATTACTCGAAGACGATGCTGAACGCTTGCACATTCTTAAAGAGGACGGCATCGCCTTTCTCACCCTTTGCTGGAACGGTGAAAACGCAATCGCAGGCGGTTGTAAATCCGACAAGGACTTGACCGATTTCGGCAAAAATGTTATTGGGATTATGAACCGTCTTAAAATAGGTTGCGACCTTTCTCATCTTAACGAAAAAAGCTTTTATTCCGCAATTGAATATGCCGAATACCCGCTTGCCACCCATTCTAACTGCTTTTCGGTTTGCAATGATTCTCGCAATCTCACCGACCAACAGTTGCAACTGTTAGCCGAAAAAGACGGTATCGTAGGACTTTGCTTTTATCCGTCATTTTTAGGAAGAGATGTACTCGACGCGATTTGGAAAAATATATATCACCTTTGTGAAATGGGAATGGAAAATAACATCGCAATAGGTTCCGATTTTGACGGCGGAGAAATGGATGATTGCCTCAAAAATTTAAATGATATTTCACATTTGTACCGCTTCTTAGAGCAAAAAGGCTTGCAGAAAAAGCTACTCGATAAAATTTTTTATAATAATGCCAATAAATATATTGCAAAGTTAAATAAAAAGGATTAAAATAAAAAGGATAATAATATAAGGAGTATGGCTATGAACTATATCAGTACAAGAGATAAATCCGTAAAGGCCTCTGCCGCCAAAGCAATCGCGCAGGGAATTTCGGTTGAGGGAGGTCTTTTCGTACCCGATAGCTTCCCTACCCTTACTGCTGAGGATTTTAAAATTCTTGCAGGTATGGACTACAAGGCAAGAGCAAAATATATTTTAAAGGGTTTTCTTAACGATTTTACCGGGGAAGAAATTGAATACTGTGTAGACGGTGCTTATACAGGCAGCTTTGATAACGAACAGCCTGCTCCTATTTCACTTATAGGCGAGAACGCAAATATTCTTGAGCTTTGGCACGGTCCCACCTGCGCATTCAAGGATTTGGCTTTACAGCTTCTCCCCTTCTTGCTCACCACATCGGCAAAAAAGGTAAACGACGGTAAAAAGACGGTTATCCTGGTTGCCACATCAGGTGATACAGGTAAAGCGGCTCTTGAGGGATTTAAGGATGTACCTGATACTGAAATTCTTGTTTTCTATCCAAGCGAGGGCGTAAGTCCTATGCAGAAGCTTCAGATGGATTCTCAATTGGGCGAAAATGTGCATGTTTGCGCTATTAATGGCAATTTCGACGATGCGCAGACAGGTGTTAAGAAGATATTTACCGATAACGCCGTAAAGAATAAGCTTGCAGAAAACAATATGCTTTTCTCCTCAGCAAACTCTATCAACTGGGGCAGACTTGTTCCTCAGATTGTTTACTATATTTCAGCCTACTGCGATTTGCTTTCGCGCAAGGACGGTTATCTTGATAACGGCTTTAATATCGTTGTTCCCACAGGCAACTTCGGAAACATTTTAGCGGCTTACTATGCTAAAAAAATGGGTGTTCCCGTAAACAAGCTCATCTGCGCTTCTAACGCAAACAATGTACTTACCGACTTTATAAGAACCGGTACATATGACCGAAACAGAAGCTTTTTCACCACAATTTCTCCCTCAATGGATATTCTTATTTCCAGCAATCTTGAAAGAATGATATTCGAGCTTTGCGGTAATAATGATACTGAGGTTGCCGCTATGCAGGAATCTCTTTCCGAAACAGGAAAATTCACCGTAAGCGAAACGGTTAAAAACGCAATGGGCGAGCTTTTCTGGGGCGGTTGCTGTGACGATAAGGCAACACTTGAAACCATTAGTAAATATTTTAACGAGTACGGTTATCTTTGTGACACACATACTGCTGTAGCAATGAATGTTTATGAGCAGTATTTAAATGAAACTGGAGACAATATTCCCACCGTTATCGCATCTACTGCTTCACCCTATAAGTTTGCCTCAAGCGTGCTTTCGGCGGTGTCTGACGAAACGGCAGAAAGCGAATTTGATACTGTTCGCCTACTTTCAGAAATCACCAACACCGAAATTCCCGCTCCAATTAAGGCGCTCGAAACTGCAAAGATTCGTTTTAACGATATTTGTGAAAAGGATACTATGCTTTCGGCGGTTTATGCAGCTTTGGGAATTTAAATTATAAAAAAACAAGTATCCGGCTTTCGCCGGATACTGTTTTAATAAGACTTGGTTACTTCGCTTTAAAGGTATCGCAACAGGTTTCCTTAGCAGAAGAAGCCATTGTGTTGCCTACCTGAATTCTGCCTGCGCTGCACATATCGTTTTCTGCGTGGTAGATACAGTTTTTAACGCTGCAAGCTACGCAAGACTGTGTTTTACAAGAATTATCCATTTTAAATCAAGTCCTTTCCGACCTTTTTGCGGTCGTTAGTATTATCTGTCTGTTTTCTAAAATTATTCAACGAAAGGAGAACGCCTTTGAGTATTTTTGCTATTTCGGATTTGCATTTATCCTTTGGGGCAGATAAGCCGATGAATATTTTTCGCGGTTGGGAGAATCATACCGACCGACTTCGCGCCAATTGGTGTCGTCTTGTAAAGCCTGAGGATACAGTCATTCTCCCCGGCGACCTTTCGTGGGGACTTAAACTCCATGAAACCTTAGAGGATTTTAAGTTTTTAGAATCTCTCCCCGGCAGAAAGCTGATTCTAAAGGGAAACCACGACCTTTGGTGGAGCACCGCAAAAAAAATTCATGAATTTTTAGATGCTAACGGAATTAAAACGGTTGAAATCATTTTTAACAACTGTGCCATAGCGGAAGACTACGCCATTGCAGGAACAAGAGGCTGGTTTTATGATGATACAGGCAGTAAAAAGGTACTGCTTCGCGAGGCGGGCAGACTTGATGCTTCTCTAAAGGCGGCAGAGGAAACGGGGCTTCCCATTCTCACTTTTTTGCACTATCCGCCTGTCTACGGTAAAGAGGTCTGCAACGAAATGCTGGATGTTTTGCGTACACATAACATCACTCAGGTGTATTACGGACATATTCACGGACTTGGCTTTAACAATGCAGTTTCACAGTATGAGGAGCTAAAATTAAAGCTTGTATCGTGCGATTGCATCGACTTTACACCACTTTTTATTGCTTAAACTATGTAAAATAAATAAATTTACAAGAATATTAAAAAATAGCTGGAAAAATTTATTATATTGTGTTATAATGGTTTAGATTGTAAGGGATATAATTATCCTAATTATTTTAACTGCGCAAGGAAGCAAGAAAAATTTAAAAATTCTCCTTGCCAAGTGGAGGTAAAAGAAAAAAATGAGCTTAAAAGAAACTAAAAGGATTGCTACAAACAAACACGAGCTTGAAATTATTATTGACGGCGAAAAATTCCGCGAGGCTATTAAAGCCGCTTACAAGCAGAATGTTAAAAAAATAAATGTTCCAGGTTTTAGAAAGGGCAAAGCTCCCCTTCACATTATCGAAACCTATTACGGAACAGAAATCTTCTTTGAAGATGCTCTCAACCTTATCTATGGCGAGGTTGTTGAAGAGGCTATAAACGAATCCGGTCTTAAGGTTATTAACGATAAGATGGATTTCGATATGGTTTCTATCTCTAAGGAAGACGGTGTTGACTTTAAGGTGACCGTTACCACATATCCTGAAATTGAGATTGGCGAGTATAAGGGTCTTAAGGCTGAAAAGGTTATCGCAAAGGTTGAGGATAGCGAGGTTGACGCTCAGATTAACTCAATGGCTGACCGCAATGCTCGTATGGTTTCTGTTGAAGACAGAGCAGCTCAGCTCGGCGATACTGCTGTTATCGACTTTGAGGGCTTCTGTGACGGTGTCGCTTTTGACGGCGGCAAGGCTGAGGGTCACTCATTAGAGCTTGGCTCAGGTCAGTTCATTCCCGGCTTTGAGGACCAGATTGTAGGTCACAACATCGGAGATGAGTTTGATATTGATGTTACATTCCCCGAGGAATATGGTGCAAAAGAGCTTGCCGGTAAGCCTGCTGTATTCAAAATAAAGCTTCACGAGCTTAAGTTCCGTGAGCTTCCTACTATTGACGATGAATTTGCTAAGGATGTTAGTGAATTTGATACACTTGACGAACTTAAGGCTGATATTAAGGCTAAGGCTCTTGAGCGCAAGCAGAAGGCTGCTGAGGAAGAGACCGAGAACGACCTCGTTCAGCAGATTGTTGATAGCATTAAGGGTGAAATTCCTGAGGCAATGTATGAGAATCAGCTCAATCAGAGTGTTGAGTCCTTTGCATACCGTTTGCAGTCACAGGGCCTCGACCTTCAGACATACCTGAAGTATACAAATGCTTCTATAGACGATTTCAAGGCTTCTTTCCGTCCTCAGGCTGAGTCTCAGGTTAAGTTCAGACTCGCCCTTGAGAAGATTGTTGAGCTTGAAAATATTACCGCTTCTGAAGAGGATATCAACGCACAGTATGAGAAGATGGCTCAGGACTATGGTATGGAGCTTGAGCAGGTTAAAAATGCCGTTCCTGCTGTGGAAATCGGCAAGGACCTTGCAGTTGGTAAGGCTATTGACTTTATTAAAGAGAATGCTGTAATTACTGAAGTTGAAACCAAGACCGAAAAGGTTGAGGAAAAGGCAAAAAAGAAGC
This sequence comes from Acutalibacteraceae bacterium, assembly GCA_045658105.1. GTDB lineage: Bacteria > Bacillota > Clostridia > Oscillospirales > Acutalibacteraceae > UBA737. The sequence continues at coordinate 15,811 of JAZOUK010000010.1, read as the reverse complement.
CTGCAGCTAAAAAGACCACCTCAACAGCTAAGAAGTCTACAACTTCAACCGCAAAGAAGACCACCGCTTCTACTGCAAAGAAAACCACCACTTCTACTGCAAAGAAAACAACAACCGCAAAGAAGACCACTGCTAAGAAAGCAACTGAAGAAAAAACCAAAGATGCTGAATAACTGATTATAAAGTTCTACTTTTGTTCACACTATGGTTGCCGGCATCTAACCGTGCCGGCACTTTTTGTTAATTTGGCTGCCGCTGCCATTAAAGCGGAGGCTTTACACAGCTTTAAGGAGATAAAATGAGTATTGATATGACTATGGTACCTTATGTTATTGAACAAACCGGCAGGGGCGAACGCTCCTATGATATTTTCTCCCGTCTTTTAAATGACCGTGTTGTTATGCTCCACGACCAAGTGAATGACGCTACCGCAAGCGTAATTATCGCTCAGCTTCTCTATCTTGAGGGTCAGGACCCCGATAAGGATATAAGCTTTTACATCAATAGCCCTGGCGGTTCAGTAAGCGCAGGTCTTGCAATTTACGATACAATGCAATACATCAAGTGTGATGTTAGCACAATTTGTATGGGTATGGCTGCAAGTATGGGTGCGTTCTTACTTTCCGCAGGCACAAAGGGCAAGCGTCTTGCTCTGCCTAATAGCGAAATTATGATACATCAGCCTTTAGGTCAGGCTCAAGGTCAGGCTACTGACATTCTTATTCACGCAAGCCACATCGAAAAAACCCGTGCAAACCTCAACAGAATCCTTGCTGAGAACACAGGCAAGCCGCTTGAGGTTATTCAGCGCGACACCGAAAGAGATAACTTTATGTCTGCCGCTGAGGCCGCTGAGTACGGTCTTATTGACCGAGTAATAACCAAAAGATAAGGGGTAAATAATGGCTCACGATATTGAACAAGAAATCTGCTGTTCTTTTTGCGGCAAATCTCAGGACGAGGTAACCCGTCTTGTAGAAGGACCGGGCGTATATATTTGCGACACCTGTATCGAATTCTGCAATTCGCTGCTTTTTGCCGACGAAACAGCCGCAAAATCCAATAACAAACGCAAAAAACAGGAAGAATTTGTTCTTCCTAAGCCACAGGAAATAAAACTCAAACTTGACCAGTATGTCATCGGTCAGGACGAAGCGAAAAAGACTCTCTCTGTGGCAGTTTATAACCATTATAAGCGCATTTTCAAGAGCGAAAAGACCGATGTTGAGCTTAATAAAAGCAATGTGCTTATGTTAGGCCCCACCGGTGTTGGAAAAACATTGCTCGCGCAAACACTTGCAAAAATTCTCGATGTGCCAATCGCTATAACCGACGCCACCACCTTGACCGAGGCAGGATATGTGGGTGAGGATGTAGAGAATATCCTATTAAGACTCATTCAGGCGGCAGATTATGACATCGAAAAGGCTGAACGCGGCATAATTTATGTTGACGAAATTGATAAAATTGCCCGTAAGTCGGAGAATGCCTCAATCACCCGTGATGTAAGCGGTGAGGGTGTTCAGCAAGCACTCCTCAAAATCCTTGAAGGTACAGTTTCAAATGTTCCACCACAGGGCGGCAGAAAGCATCCTCAACAGGAATTTATACAGATAGACACCACCAATATTCTCTTTATCTGCGCCGGCGCGTTTGACGGTATTGAAAAGGTAATTGAAAAGCGCATGGGTGGCTCAAGCATGGGCTTTGGCGCTGATGTGAAGTCTCCCAAAAGCATTGAGGCAGAATCTCTCACTCTTACCGCCAACCATCAGGATTTGGTGAAGTTTGGTCTTATTCCTGAGCTTGTTGGCAGACTTCCCATTATAACCTCCCTTAAGGGTATGGATAAGGATACACTTATACGCATTATGACCGAGCCTAAAAACTCGATTATAAAGCAGTATGAGGCGCTTTTCAGTATGGACGGTATTGAACTTGTATTTGACAAAAAGGCGCTTGAACACATAGCTGAGCTCACAATTGAACGCAAAACAGGTGCGCGCGGTCTGCGTTCCATAATTGAGGGCGTTCTTCAGGACTATATGTTCGAGGCTCCGTCTGACACAAGCATAAGAAAGATTACCATAACAGAAAATGCCGTAAACGGCGGTACAGCGCTTATAGAAAAGGCTTAGATTATTTGATAGTAATTACTGACAGTCCCTTGATTATATAATCGAGGGACTGTTTTTTACGGCTTGTTCGAATCCCCTACTATAGCTTTATTATATAAAAAAAGAAAGCACAAAACCTAAGCTTGTACTTTCTCTTTGGCGGAGAGAAGGGGATTTTGTCTCGGTGCTTCCGCACCTATCGCCTCGCTTCGCTCGTTGCCCCGCCTACGAAACAGTCCACTGGACTATTTCGTTACGGCTTGTTCGAATCCCCTACTATAGCTTTATTATATAAAAAAAGAAAGCACAAAACCTAAGCTTGTACTTTCTCTTTGGCGGAGAGAAGGGGATTCGAACCCCTGAACGGGTATTAGCCGTTACACGATTTCCAATCGTGCGCCTTAGACCAGCTCAGCCATCTCTCCATACGCGACCTTAGTATTATAAACCATTGATTTAAAAAAATCAAGCATAATTTTCAAATATATTATTTTTTTACTCCATTTTAATTTTTTCATTGAATAAAGAACAGTTTTATGTTATGATTTATTATGAATCATTAGAGTTTATGTCAGGTGATGTGAATGAAAAATTTTATTATAATCATTTTTAAAACCCTTTTCTTTTTTGATTTGGGTGTTGTTGTAATGTCCTTATTACCTACTGTTAAGCTTAAAACTCCTGCTCTGTCAAAGCTTGCAACCGAAGGAGTTTATTTTGGTTTTGTGCTTATTCTTTCTTTGATTTTTGTGTTGGTGATAGAAAAACGGAAAATACGTATAGGCTTTGGTAAACGAAAATTCAAGTCCGCTTTGACGGGAGCCATATCAGGTTTTGCGTTCCCTATAATATTTTTTGCCGTTTTGGCGGTCTTTAAGGGTATTGACATTTCGGGATTTAACAAAACAAGCCACCTATATTATTGGATTCCTGCAATACTTATAAACGCTATAACCACCGAGTTATTCTTGCGCGGTTATCTTTTTTCCCTTTACAAAAAGCATTATGGGTTTCTTTTTACTGCAATTGTAACCACCATGCTTTATATCGCACTCAATTCAGAAATTCTTAAAATGAATAAAATTTACCTTGCAAATATTATTCTGCTCAACCTATTGCTCTGCTTTTTATTCGAATATTCCAACTCGATTATTGCAACAATTTCAGCACGCTTCGTTTACTGTGTTTTAAGTTGTCTAATGCTTGGCAGTCTTCCATTATCGGGCGGGTATCCGGTTCTGCTTAAATACACCACCACAGGCAAACCGCTCCTTACAGGCGGAGAATACGGTATTGAGGGCAGTCTTATTATGCTAATAATCTGTTTAATCGTATTTTTGTTGCTGTTTTTCCACAAATTTAATCCCATATCGGTTATAAAGCAAAAGTTTTTCGAGCTTAAAAGATATCTCAAAAAAATTGTATCTAAAAAGAAATCAGCAGGTGTTTTATGATAAATGATGTAATTATTATCGGCGGCGGCGCAGCAGGTCTTTGTGCCGCCGTTTACCTTAAACAGAATTCTCCCAAGCTTTCGGTTAGACTGCTTGAGTCTCAGCCACGTGTCGGCAAGAAGTTAGCGCTTACAGGTAACGGGCGGTGCAACATCACAAATTTAAATATTGAACCCACTTCCTATCACGGAAATGATGTAAGCTTTTGTGAATTTGCACTTTCTAAATATGACCGTTTGTTTACAGAGGATTTTTTCGAAAGCATAGGCGTACCGTTTGTTTTTGAGTATGACAAAGCCTATCCCGCCTCGCTGCAGGCGGCTTCTGTGGTGGACTGTCTCCGCTTTGCCGCCGAAAAATACGGTGTTATTACCCATCTTGAAACCAAGGTGACTAACATTCAGCTTTCAAATGGAAATTACAAGGTTATTTCTGACAAAATGAGTTTTATGGCAAAGAATATTATAATTGCAACAGGTCTTTTTTCGGGTGGCGAGCGTTTGGGATGTGACGGAAGTATGCTCAACATTCTCAAAAAGGCTGATTATAAAACCGTTGCTACCACCCCTGCAATTGTTCAGGTGAAAACTGAAACCGACATTGTAAAACAGCTTAAAGGTATAAAGGTGGACGGTGTGGCAACCCTTAAAATAAACGGCAAGTCCATAAGAAGTGTTGCCGATGAAATACTTTTTTGCGATTATGGACTTTCGGGACCCGCGGTTATGCAGATTTCAAGAGAAGTAAGCCGAACCACACTTCCCTGTAAGATTTCGCTCGACCTTATGCCCACTACTGATTTTGATTCTCTTTTTGATATAATTGAAATACGCGCAAAACAGCTTTCGGAGCGCACTCTTGACGAATTTTTTACTGGAATGTTAAACAAGCGCTTGGGTCAGGTCATACTAAAATCAGCAGGTTGCAAGCTAAACGATACCGCATTGTCTATTGATAAAAACCTTTGCAGAAGAATTACGGCTACCATTAAGGATTTTAGTTTTAAGGTTACGGGAACTACAGGCTTTTCGAACTCTCAGGTGACCGCCGGCGGACTTGACACAACCCAGTTTGACAGTAAAACAATGATGAGTAAATTTAATAAAAATCTTTATGCCGTTGGAGAAATCCTCGATATTGACGGTGACTGCGGCGGTTTTAATCTTCAGTGGGCGTGGTCGTCTTCATTTTGTGCAGTTGACAATATAAGGAGCAAATATGATACTTCTAAATAACATTAGCCTACCGCTTAATACAGATTTCGAAAGGCTTATTCACATTGCCGCAAGGCTTTTAAAAACACCAGCGTCAAACATTACTTCGGCTAAGCTTCACAGGAAATCTGTGGACGCACGAAAGCGCTCAGATGTTCATTTTTGTTGTTCGCTACTTGTTGATGTCAAGACCAACGAGGCAAAGCTTTCAAAGGCAAAAAACGCTCAGCTTTATTCCGAAAAGCGCTATGTATGGCAAAAGGCAACCAAAACACACGCTACACCGCCTGTTGTTGTAGGCTTTGGTCCTGCAGGAATGTTTGCCGCTTTAACCCTTGCGCGTGCAGGTCTTTGCCCTGTGATTTTAGAACGCGGTGCTGATGCTGACACGCGAACCGCCGATGTAAACGCATTTCTTTCGGGAGCTAAACTCAATCCCGAAAGCAATGTTCAGTTTGGAGAGGGTGGCGCCGGTACATTTTCTGACGGAAAGCTTAACACAGGCATAAAAAATTTCCGTTGCAGAACCGTTTTAGAGGAGCTACACCGATATGGTGCTCCGCAAAAAATCCTTACCGATGCAAAACCGCATATCGGAACCGATATTTTAGTTGAGGTTGTAAAAAATATCCGCAAGGAAATAATCTCTCTCGGCGGAAAGATTCTTTTTAACACAAGGGTTGAGGATATTATATTAAAAAATGGCAAGGTTATTTCGGTCAAAACCCAAAATGAAGAAATCCCCTGTGAAAGTCTTATTCTTGCTACTGGTCACTCAGCGCGTGACACTTTTTCAATGCTTAAAAATCGCGATATTGTTATGGAGCGCAAGGCGTTTGCTATGGGTGTTCGCATAGAGCATCTTCAAAGTGATATTAACCGAGCACTTTACGGCGATTTTGCAGATAGTTCGTATTTAGGTGCAGCTGACTATAAGCTTGCGGCTCATTTAGAAAACGGCAGAGGGGTTTACACCTTTTGTATGTGCCCAGGCGGTGAGGTCATAAACGCTTCGAGTGAAAATAACGGAATTGCTGTAAACGGAATGAGCTACAGCCGCCGTGACGGCAAAAACGCCAACAGTGCTCTGCTTGTTAATGTTGATCCCACAGATTTTAAGGATGACGACCTACTTGCAGGTTGTATGCTTCAAAGAAAAATTGAACAAGCGGCAATGAAAGTATGTAACGGCAAGGTGCCTATTACGAATGTGGGTAATTTCTGCTTCGGCGAAGAATTCAGTATTACAAAGGTAAAACCGACAGTTAAACCCGATTTTGCCTATTGCGATATGAGTGAAATTTTTCCGTCCTTTATTACCGAAAGCCTCAAGCAAGGCATTCTAATTTTTGATAACAAGCTTCATGGCTTTGCTGACAAGTCAGCAATAATAACCGCTCCCGAAACGAGAAGCTCATCCCCTGTGCGAATTTTGCGTGACACCTCATTGCAGAGTCCTTCCGTCTTGGGACTTTACCCTTGCGGCGAGGGCGCGGGCTATGCCGGCGGAATCGTCTCTGCCGCGGTAGACGGAATAACCGTTGCCGAGGCTATAATACAATCCCTATAATTATCAATTTAGCCAAAGCATTTAAACCTGAACCAGCCTAAAAGTGCGGTTTTAAGGCGCATTTTGGCTCTTTGTCGCTCATAAGCGACAGCTTTATGGGCTTCGAATCACCAAAAACCACTCATAAAACCGCTTCTTTTAGGTCGCAGAATTTTGTGATTTATGGATTTTGCGGTGTGCAAGGCAAAAACGCAGTGAATCCTAACGGATTCACGAGTATTTTAACGAAGTCAGAGCGTGAAATACATATCCCAAAATCTGATTCGGGTTTGAATGCTTTGGCTAACCTAAAGCGGAAAGCTTCAATTTGAGGCTTTCCGCTTTTCGACTACTTATCTATCGTAATCCTTCTTGTTCTGGTCGTTTTTGTTTTGGTCGTTCTTGTTCTGGTTTTTATTCTGATTGTTCTTATCGTTTTTGTTCTGGTTGTTCTGATTCTTATTGTTATCCATTAAAAATCACCCCGCTTTCATTTTTATTATCTCGAAAGCAGGGTGATTTATACTATATTCCAAATAATTTTTGAGCGTTATTAAAGGTTATTCTTAAAATACTTTCTGTTGTAGTGCCTCTAATTTCGGCGATTTTTTGCGCTATTAAATAAATCATTGCCGAATGATTTGTTTTTGAACGGTAGGGCACGGGTGTAAGATACGGAGCATCGGTTTCGAGCAAAATTCTGTCCTCAGGCAACATTTTTACCACATCAGGCAATTTTTTTGCATTTTTAAAAGTTATAACTCCGCCAATACCAATTAAAAAGTCTAAATCCAAAAGCTCCTTTGCCATTTCAGGACTACCCGAAAAACTATGCATAACCCCTTGCGGTCTTACTTTTTTTATAAGTTCCAATGAATCTGCGTGAGCCTCGCGGTCATGGATTATTACAGGCTTGCACAGTCTGTTCGCAAGCTCCATTTGAGAGACAAAAAGGTCCTTTTGTAGAGGCTTGTTATCCTGAGTCCAATAATAATCAAGACCCATTTCGCCAATAGCCACACATTTTTTGTGAGCCGCCAAAGCTTCTATTTCGGCAATACTCGTTCCGCTATCGATATTTCCGGGGTGTATTCCCACCGCGACATAAAGATAACCGAACTGCTCAGCCATTCGGAGCGCCTTTTTTGATGATTCCCCATCGCAACCGCAATTGACTATTCCGCCCACTCCATGCTTCGAAAGAGCCGTTAGCAATTCATTTCTGCAATCGTCAAACCTCTGGTCATCATAATGAGCGTGACTGTCAAAAATAATCGGTTCCTTGAGCGGAGATTCCTCTAAAAAATCCATCATCTTATCTTGCTTCCTGCAGGCACCCCGTCAATAAACAGTACCTTAACATCGTCCTCAGCGCAGTCAGCCGCAAGAATCATACCATTAGACTCTACTCCGCAAAGTACAGCCGGCTTAAGGTTTGCTACAACCACAACTGTATGACCTATAAGGTCTTCAGGCTTATACCATTTAGCTATGCCCGAAGCCACAATTCTGTCCTTACCGCTGCCATCATCAAGGGTGATCTTCAAAAGCTTCTTAGCCTTTGGAACAGGCTCGCACGCCTTTATTGTTGCCGCCTTAAGCTCGATCTTTGCAAAATCGTCGATAGAGATTTGATCCAAAGTAGCAACATTTGCGTTTTCTGCTTCCTCTGCCACTTTTTTAGCCTCTTCCTGCTCCTTTGCAATTTCTTCAAGCACCTTTACTGCATCCAAGCGGGCAAACAACGGTTTTGCTTCACCAACTGCGTACTCTGTCACCTTTCCGAAAGCAAGCTCAGTGTTGTCACAACAAAGCTGAGCCCTTATACTGTCAGCACTATCAGGAATAATGGGCGAAAGCATAATACCTAAAAGACGGATACACTCAAGCAGATTGTAAAGCACATTTGAAAGACGGGGAGCATTTGCCTCATCCTTAGCAAGCGCCCAAGGTGTGGTCTCATCGATATACTTATTGCAGCGCTTAGCAAGATTCATAACTGCACTACAAGCATCTGCATTATGGTAAATATCCATATACTTATAATAGTCAGCAATAGCCTCGTGTGCGGCAGAAATAAGATCCTTGTCATACTCCTCGGTGTTCTCCCCTGCAGAAACCTTACCATCAAAATACTTATTTGTCATAGCAATTGAACGGTTCACAAGATTTCCGAGTGTGTTTGCGAGGTCAGCGTTAAACTTTGCAATAAAGCTTTCATAGGTAATAGTACCGTCCTGAGTAAATGGTATCTCAGAAAGAAGATAATAACGCACCGCATCAGTTCCAAAGCGCTTTGCAAGCTCGTCAGCATAAATTACATTTCCCTTTGATTTGGACATCTTATCTTCGCCTACAAGCACCCAAGGATGACCCAACACCTGTTTAGGCAAGGGAAGTCCCAAAGCCATAAGAATAATCGGCCAATATATAGTGTGGAAACGCACAATATCCTTACCTATTACATGAAGGTCAGCAGGCCAAAGGGTATCAAATTTATCACTGCTACCGTCCGGATGATAACCGATACCTGTAATATAGTTAGAAAGCGCATCTATCCAAACATAAATAACATGCTTATCATCAAAGGACACCGGAATTCCCCATTTAAACGAGGTTCTCGATACGCACAAATCCGAAAGACCAGGTTTTAAGAAGTTATTAATCATTTCATTCTTGCGGGATTCAGGCTTTATAAAATCAGGATTCTGTTCATAGTACTCAAGAAGCTTATCCTGATACTTGCTAAGTCTCAGAAAATATGCCTCCTCCTTAGAGTCAACAACCTCTCTGCCACAGTCAGGACATTTTCCGTCCACAAGCTGAGACGCGGTGAAAAAGGACTCACACGGCACGCAGTATTTACCCTCATAGTGACCTTTATAAATATCGCCCTGTTCATATAGCTTTTTGAAGATAGCCGCTACAGACGCCTCGTGGTCAGCATCGGTTGTACGGATAAACTTATCGTAATCGGTATTAAGACTATCCCACACCGCCTTAATTTCACCCGAAACATTATCAACATACTCCTTAGGCGAGATCCCTGCCGACTTAGCATGCTCCTCAATCTTTTGTCCGTGCTCATCAGAGCCGGTCATAAGGTAAACATCAAAACCCATCTGCTTTTTATAGCGGGCAATCATATCCGCAAGCACAATATCATAGGCATTACCAATATGTGGCTTACGCGAGGTATACGCAATAGCGGTAGTTATATAAAATTTTTGTTTCTCAGTCATCACAATTCCTCCTTAAGGTCTTCTGAAAAGATATAATAAATATGAAACAACGGTGCTTATAGCTCCGTAAACCAATAATGTAGTATCGCTTATAAGCGCACCTGAGTCTCCGAGAGAGGTATAGGCAAAAATAACCGTTCCCAAAACCGCAAAAATCACATACAATGCCGTAAGCAATGTGTTCGACTGCTTTATCCTTGAAGCGCAGTTTATTATTGAAGCCATTGCAACAGGACTTGACCTGTATGCCGCGGGGGCAGAGACTGTTTTTGCAGGAACAACGGTAACCTTATACATATGGCATCCCGCCGCCGACATAACCTTTACTGAATCCTCATAAAGTCCCATATAATCGCAAATCATTTCCTCTGTAAGATTCGGGTCACTGCTATTTACAAGCACCGTAACACCCAATGCCGTAAGCTTTCTTAATTCATGAGAAATCTGATTATCAACATCATAATGAATCATAAGAAGCGCGCAAGCCTTTTCCTGAGTAGCTACATAAACAGGAAAATAACCCTGACGCAGAATTTTACGGTCTACCTCAACTGAAGGCACGCTTATTCCATGCGATTCCATAAGGGTACGGTTTCCGATGAAAAGCAGTCTATTGTCTACCCAACCCGAAATTCCAAGAGTATCCTCATACTTCACAGTGTCCGAATCGGGTAGAACGGTTATATTTCCTGTGCCCGCAATCTTCTTGAATATCGGTGCCAAGGGGCTTTCTAAGGCTTCACAAAGCGATGCCGCACGGATTATAGTATCCTCAAGATTATTTTCCGATAAGACCTTAATCTGATGAAGCGTTACTGTGCCTGACGGAAAGATATCATTAGCATTGAGCACTACCGCATTTGCCATTTCTATCTGCTCAGCGCCTGCCTTTCCGGCAATCATTGCGCCCTTGCGGTTAAGCTTTTTGGCCGTTCGGTAAAGGGGCAGATTATCTATAAAAAATGATATCGGCAAAGCAGTAAAGCATTGAATTGCCGACGCCGCATAAAGGCCTTGCGCCACACCGTCAAAATAAAATCCGCAGGCTATACCGACTACCCCCGAAAGCAAAAGAGAAATTGCAGTTATAACAGGCAATTTTCCGCCTATAAAACTTCCAAATGTAGTATACCGCATATAGTCTCCAATATGGTCGCTTTTCTGAGGAGCGGCAACAAGCACATCACCTTCAATAAAGTTTTTAGCCATTGAAAAGGTTATCGCGCGGTCGTTTATAAGCTTTACCGCTCTTTTTTGTGTGCTTACCGTTATCTGCCTGAAATTCGAAAGCATATGGGCGTAATAAAAGAATTTTCCCAAAGCCCTGAAGGACAAAATACCCGCAAGAAGTATCAGAATATCGGTTATAATATTACCGTCTATTATTGCAAATACTGCATATACGGATGTCATAACACTTGCCAAACAAACGCTGATATCGGGCGTTGAGCGACGGTCGAAAACCTTTAAAACACTTTTAAACATATCGCAATTCACAAACACCGCTATCGCCGTAATTCCACCGCAAATCCCCATTCCCACAGTTGTATGCGCAAGCAAAATCTCAGTTATGAAAGGAAGTCTGCAAACGCACAGTAATATCGTTATAAAAAATGACAAAACCATTTGCAAAAATGCTCTTCTTTTAAATATAGAAAATTTTCTAAAAAAGCTTGCCGCTTGAGACTGATTTGTAAATTCCTCTTCTGGTGTATATTCCTCAAAATCGTTCTTTTGGAGCTTTACCTCTTCCTCTGTACCATTAGAGGTAATATCGGGAATCTTTACAAGCTCACCCGTAAGGTCTATAGGTCTTGTTTGGGTAGAAACAGAAATTCTTTGACCTTGACCATCGTTAACAGGGATAAAGGTTATTGTTGATGACATTTCCAAAGATTCTTCTGATTTATGGAAGGTCTCACTGCCTGACATATCGATATCAGATATCACAAACGGAACATTGGATTGAACATTTTTTACCTGATTTTCAACAGGCAAATATTCCTCAAAGGTTTCTTTTACAATAGTTTCTGCCTCAGCCCTCGGTTGAGGATTTTCGGCTTTTTGAGGAGTGTTTTTTTCGGCATTCAGCTCCCCTTTTTCTTTTGAGTTTTTTTGAAGCTTAGATGTATTCCCTAAATCATCAATTGCAACATCATACTTTTCCGAAAGCTTCTGAAGCATTTTTTCGCTTTCACTTTTCAAAATATCAGCCACACTCTGCAATTCATACAAAGGCTTAGAATTGAGGTTTACTTCCTTGCCATCATCGTCTATAATATATGGTAAGCATTTATCAAGCAAGCTTGCCTTACTATTTTGTTCTTCCGTGGTTTTAGAGGCTTGAGTAGTTTCTCGAACAGAAGCTGATTTTTCTATTGTTAAAGGCTCATTTTGCTGAGGTCTTTCCTCTTCTGTTTTTTCTATATACTTTTCCTCTGCTACCGCGCTAATCCTTTTTTTCAAGGCTTCGAGCGCAGTCAGTCCGTCAAAAGGCTCTTTCTCCGACTTTTTTCCTTCTGTTCCAAGTATTTCCTCAGGAGTCAGCATATGCTCGGGAATAGGCTTAATGTGCTTTCCTGAAGCTATCGGTTCAAAAGTAAAGGCAGGCATTTTCTCTTCAAATATATAATTTTCTTTTTCCTTTTTCTTTAAAAAAAACCTCATTATTTTCTCCTTTTGCGAAGTACCTCATACATAAGCACACCTGCTGCTACCGATGCATTAAGCGAATTTATCTCTCCGCACATCGGTAAACTAACAATACCGTCACACTTCTTGGCGGTAAGAGTACCTATTCCTTTTCCTTCGTTTCCTATAACTAAAGCGCAGGGTGTGTCAAAATCAATGTCTGCATAGTCATCGCCTTCCATATCAGCGCCAAAAGCCCACACGCCCTGTTTTTTAAGATAATCTATTGCATTCGGTATATTTGTCACCCTTGCAACCTTCATATATTCGAGGGCACCACTTGCGCTTTTGGCAACCGTAGCATTAAGGGATGCGCTTCTTCTTTTCGGAATAATTATCCCGTGAACTCCACAAGCCTCTGCTGTACGTATAATCGCCCCCAAATTATGCGGGTCCTCAATTTCGTCACAAACAATTATAAAAGGCTTTTCACCCCTTTGAGCTGCAACCGCAAGAATTTCCTCAGGTGTGGAATAATCCTGAGACGCATACATAACCGCCACGCCCTGATGATTTGCACCGCCGCAATAATAATCAAGCTTTTGAGGACTAATTTCCTTTATAAGAATACCTCTTTGCTTGCATTTAGCAATTATAGCCGTTACCGAGCCGCCGCTCACACCGTGAGCCACTAAGAGACGGTCAATCTCTCTGCCCGAGCGCACAGCCTCAAGCACAGGGTTTCTGCCGCAAATTATATTAGAATTCTGTTGATTTTCTTTATTTTCCATCAGTTTTTGCGCATCCTTATTTAAACATAATATACATAACTATACATTATAAATTATACCACAACATTTCAAAAAATGGAATAGTAATTTAACTAATAATTAAAATAAAATAACAAATAATATAATTAACCCCAAAAATAGGAGGAAAAATTATGAAATACAGGCAAATAATCTCTGTTAAAGGTTTTGAGCTTATGGATTCGAGAAGCAATCCTACGGTTGGCGCAAGTGTTGTTCTTGACGACGGAAGTGAAGGCTTTGCGTTGTCCCCATCCGGTGCTTCTACAGGCGAATTCGAAGCACACGAGTTGCGCGACGGTGATAAATCGCGTTATTGCGGAAAGGGTGTCGCTAAAGCGGTAGAAAATATAAATGCAGAAATAAGTGATGCGCTTATCAAGGCCTGTACCACAGACCAACGCACCATAGATCGTCTTTTAATTGAGCTTGACGGCACCGAAAACAAATCCCGTCTTGGTGCAAACGCTATGCTTGCCGTATCCCTTGCGCTTGCAAAGGCTAATGCTAACTCTGCTAAGATTCCGTTATACCGTCATCTCGGCGGAATAGGCGGAGTGCGTCTGCCCCGCCCTATGATGAACATTCTAAACGGTGGCGCTCACGCTACAAATAACATTGATATTCAGGAATTTATGATTATCCCCTATACCGCCGTCAGTTTCTCCGAGGGACTTCGTCAGTGCAGTGAGATTTACCACACTTTAGGAACAATTCTTAAATCAAAGGGAATGGCATCGGGCGTCGGTGATGAGGGTGGCTTTGCGCCAAATCTCGGCACCGATGAAGAAGCAATTGAGCTTATTGTTGAAGCAATAACCAAAGCGGGCTACACCACAGATGACATTAAGATTGCTCTTGATGTCGCCTCAAGCGAGTGGTACACCGCCGACGGAAGGTACCTTCTTCCCAAACGCAACGAGCACAAAACCGCCGAGGATCTAATAGAGTATTATACCGAATTAATACGCAAATATCCCATTATTTCTATTGAAGACGGTGTGGCAGAAAACGATTGGCAGGGTTGGCGAAAGCTTACCGAAGCTTTAGGCGGCAGATTGCAGCTTGTGGGCGACGATCTTTTTGTGACCAATACCGCTCGTCTTAAAAAGGGCATTGCAGAAGGTGCAGCAAATTCCATTCTTATAAAACCAAACCAAATCGGAACATTGACCGAAACGCTTGATGTAATTGAGCTTGCTCATAGCAACGGATATAACACTATAATTTCCCACCGTTCAGGTGAAACTGAGGATACCACAATTGCCGACCTTGCGGTCGCAGTAAACTCAGGTCAGATAAAGACAGGCGCCCCCTGCCGAACCGACAGAGTAGCCAAATATAATCGCTTACTTCTTATTGAAAGCGAAATTAATAAATAATGAAAAAACTAAAACCGGAAGGAAAAATCCTTCCGGTTTTGTTATAAAATTATTAGTTTAAAGCTTTAGCTACAACTATGGATTAGTTGCCGAACTTAGCTACATTGAGCTTAATTCCGGGGCCCATAGTTGTTGCAATAACACAGGACTTAACATACTGACCCTTTGTTGCTGCTGGCTTAGCCTTAATGATTGCTCCCATAAGGGTATCAAAGTTCTCCTGAAGCTTTTCGGGACCAAACGATACCTTACCGATGGGACAGTGGATGATATTTGTCTTGTCAAGACGGTATTCAATCTTACCTGCTTTTGCTTCGGTAACAGCCTTTGCAACATCAGGAGTAACAGTACCAGCCTTGGGTGTAGGCATAAGACCACGAGGACCTAATACCTTACCGAGACGACCAACAACACCCATCATATCCGGTGTTGCGATAACTACATCAAAATCCAACCAGTTTTCGTTCTGAATCTTAGCAACAAGTTCCTCTGCTCCTACAAAATCAGAGCCTGCTTCCTCAGCTGCCTTTGCATTGTCACCCTTAGCAAAAACAAGGGTTCTTACAGTCTTACCTGTACCGTTGGGGAGAACAACAGCACCGCGAACCTGCTGGTCAGCGTGGCGTGAGTCAACACCCAAGCGAACGTGAATTTCAACTGTTTCATCAAACTTAGCAGTACCGGTCTTAACTGCAACCTCAACTGCTTCATTTACATCGTAAAGCTTACCGGTTTCAATAAGCTGTACGCTCTCATTATACTTTTTTCCGTGTTTCATTGTTGACCTCCCAATAAGTGGTTAAATCGGAATTTTCCTCCCACAAGAGAGAATTAATCGACTACTTCTACGCCCATGCTGCGAGCTGTACCTGCTATCATACTCATAGCAGATTCAATGTTAGCGGCATTTAAATCGGGCATTTTTGTTTCAGCAATCTTCTGTATCTGCTCTTTGGTAATCTTGGCAACCTTTGTTTTGTTAGGTGTGCCGGAAGCACTCTCGATGCCGCAAGCCTTTTTAATAAGAACAGCTGCGGGTGGAGTTTTTGTAACAAAGCTGAAAGAACGGTCCGCATAAACAGTGATGATTACTGGGATAATAAGACCTGCATCATTCTTTGTTCTTTCGTTAAACTCCTTTGTGAACGCCATGATGTTCACACCGTGCTGACCGAGAGCAGGACCAACCGGGGGAGCCGGTGTAGCCTTACCTGCAGGGATTTGAAGCTTAATGTAACCTGTGATTTTCTGAGCCATTTATTTGCACCTCCATTATTCGTGGTAACAGTGTTTTAATAAAACACCTGGCGGAACGGTCATATTCCGTCCCTCCCACCGTGGCGCATTACCCTTACGCCATGGGGACAGTTATCTGTCAAAATTTAATAAGCATTACTGCCAATTAACTAAATT
>JAZOUK010000009.1:0-138570 GCA_045658105.1 Acutalibacteraceae bacterium | reverse complement strand
GACTTCATCTACAGCCAGCCCATATAAGTTTACTAGAAGCGTTATGAATGCCATTAATGCAGAAAAATATGATGTGATGGGTGACTTTGAACTGGTAGATGAACTTTCTGTGATCTCTGGTGTCGCAGTTCCAAATGCCATCGAAGAAATTAGAAATGCAGAAATTCGCCACAACAACGTATGTGAAGTAGGCGAAATGAAAGCGATTGTTAAGAAGTTGTTAGGAATTTAGTTCATACGAAAGAAAGGATAATTGCATGGATACAGTTCAGATGTTTGGATTTATGGATTACATTGTTTTAGCTTGCGGTGTTTACGGGGTGTATTCCTGGTATATGCTGGTAAAGAAACATGAAATCAAAAAAGCATTTTTATTAGGTGGAGATAATACTCCAGAAAAATGCACAGATATTGCAGGTTTTGCAGATATGATCGGAACAAAACTTTTAATTGCTTCTATTGGGATGATCGTATTTAGCTGCTTGTCTTTATATAACAGTTATAAACAGGATTTGGGTGCTGTTTTCTGGGTAGCAATGGTGATTTTCCTGGGAATGCTTGTATGGTACTGTGTAATGCTTCGCAAGGCACATTTAAAATATTTCCCAACAGGTCCGGTGAAAAGTTCTAATATCAAAAATAAAGCATTAAACAAGAAAAAATAAGCGTGTTTGCAATAAAAAGGTTTCCAGTGTTTTCTGGAAACCTTTTTTTGTGCCTTTGAAGACTAAAATATTAACGTTTTTTCAATGGTTCATAAGATTTTCTCTTACATACACTCTTGTATGCAGGACGAATAATCTTACCTGCATTAAGCAATTCCTCTATCCTGTGGGCGCTCCAGCCTGCAATTCGGGATATTGCAAATATCGGTGTAAACAGCCCTTTAGGCAAACCAAGCATATCATAAACAAAGCCGCTGTAAAAATCGACATTTGCGCTAACGCCCTTATACATCTTTCTTTCCTTTGCAATAGCCTCAGGAGCAAGCTCCTCGATAAGAGAGTACAGCTCAAACTCGCGGGTGAAGCCTTTTTCCTCAGAAAGAGATTTAACAAAGCTCTTAAATACCTCTGCTCTCGGGTCGGAAACCGAATAAATAGCGTGGCCTATTCCGTAAATGAGCCCTGCCTTATCATACGCCTCCTTATTAAGAAGCTTTGTGAGATAGGCTGAAACCTCCTCGCGGTCGGTCCAATCCGAAACATTCTTCTTAATATCCTCAAACATTCCCGAAACCTTTATATTTGCTCCGCCATGCTTGGGACCCTTAAGTGAGCCGAGAGCTGCGGCTATAGCCGAATAGGTATCAGTTCCCGATGACGAGACTACATGGGTTGTAAAGGACGAGTTATTACCTCCGCCGTGCTCAGCGTGAAGCACAAGGGCAATATCGAGCACTTTTGCCTCCAAGGGGGAGAACTTACCGTCAAGCCTTAGCATATACAAAATATTTTCAGCGGTTGAAAGCGCAGGGTCAGGCTCGTGAATGAAAAAGCTGTTGCTGTTTCCCGCCCTGTAGTTGTGCGCGTGGTAGCCGTATACCGCAAGCGACGGAAACTGCGCTATAAGACCAAGACACTGCCTCAATACATTGGGAATGCTTGTATCGTCAGGCTTTTTGTCGTATGAATAAAGCGTAAGCACGCTCCTTGCGAGCGAATTCATCATATCGGTTGAAGACGCCTTCATGATAATATCGCGTACAAAATTATGGGGAAGCGGTCTATATGATGTGAGGAGCTCTTTAAACTCGCTAAGCAAATCGCCGTCGGGCAAGGAGCCGAAAATAAGCAGGTATACAATTTCTTCAAAGCCAAATCGGTCATCCTTAATGAAATCGGCCACAAGCTTTTTTACATCGTAGCCCCTGTAATACAATTCACCTGCGCAGGGCACGGATTCACCGCCGATATCTTTTTTTGCAATAATATCGGATATCTCGGTAAGTCCCGTAAGAACACCCTTACCGTTAAGGTCGCGAAGTCCTCGGTTAACCTTATGTTCAATATATAACGAGGGGTCTATTCTACAGTCAGAAATTATTTTTTTCGATAGCTTTCCAACAACATCATCATAATTATTTTTTATTACTTTATCACTCATTTTTATCACTCTCTCTTGGAAATAACTGTATTTATCTTAAATATACCATAATTTTGTTACATAAATATTAATTATTTTTACAAAATTTAAAAATTAGGGGTATTTTTTCTTGCCTTTAAAACAAAATTCTCCGATTGAAGACATCCCAACCGGAGAATTATAATACCTTTTTTACTGTTTAATGTGACTTGATTCCTTTAAGTAGCTTCTTTCTAAAGTCTGAAAGGTCAACCGAGTCAACTCTGCCGTCACCGTCTAAATCCGGGTCAGCGCTGTCGGAATCACTGACCTTAGCAAGAATACGCTTTAAACGTACTAAATCTCTCGCATCAACCACTTCGTCCCCATTAAAATCGCCCGTTACGGGAAGCGAGGCGTTAACAAAGGTTACATGCACCTCTGCGCCCTTTCCGCTACCAATCATGCTAAACTGCAAACAGTATTCACCTACTTGGGGCAGATAGGTTCTGATTATGTTAGAATAATTTTCCCGTGTTTTAATCCAAGTATAGAACTTTGTCCCATTGGGATCGTAAACGCTGAAAGACCACGAACGTCCGTCCTCATTTTGCTCTAACAGATTTCCGACTATAGCTGTAGTTATGTTGTCACTTAACTTACATTCGGGATGAATACTGTCAAAATATCCTGAGGAGTTACATCCATCTTCACAGCACTGGGGAAGCTTGTCGGCATAATCAGCATCAGCAATATGGTCAACGCTTATTTGATCGTAGCTCAAAGCAAAGTACATATGGTATTTTTCATCACTCTGGTCGTCCCATGTTACATCGGAATAGAGACAATGACCGTCCAACCACATAATTGTCCACATATGTGAAATGTACTCATTTGTTTCTTGGTCAACACTCTTACCATTAACCGACCACGCATCTATGCCTGCACAGTTTAACAAATACTGGTAAAGCCTTGCATAGCCTGCACAAACAGCCTCACCCTCTACAAGCGCGCCGTAAACTGTCTGATGGTTGTTGCCAAATTCATATTCAACAAGCTCACAAACCTTATCGTGAATCCAAAGGGCGCGTTCATAATCACTGTCCCCCGTTTCGGAATACATCTGTGCAAGTATCTCCTTTATCTTGTTGTGGAAAACGGTACGTGCAGAAAGCATTTCTTCTTCTGTTATAGTTTTACCGCTGAGTGTATATTCTGGTAACATGCTTAAAACATTTCCGGTAGTAGAGCTATAGCCGTAGCTATAACCGCCTAAAAACCAAAAATAGTCGGGATGATCTGAAATAATCATTTCAACCGTCTTATCAAGATCATCAGGCTTAATTCCGAGACTTGAGGGAATTGAAATTCTGGCGGCACAATGCTTTAGCTGGCTTGTAAGCAGATGATAAAGCTCCTGCTGTTTCTCATTAAGATAGGTGTAGCCGTAAAGCTTACGCCATACTGCATAATAAACCGTGCCGTCATCAGTGTATAATATTTTCTCATTAGGGAAGAAATCAGGGATGCTTGCATCCTCTGTAAGCGCCCAACCGCGGAAGCAGTAACCGTTACGCACAGGCTCCTCAACCGATGCCAAATCATAGCTGTTCTTTTCTATGTTAACCTCCGTGGTTTTGCTTGTTCCGTCATTATTTGCAAAATGTACCGAAATCATTGTGTTGCTTGAAAGCGTTGAAAGGATTTCGTGTTCAGAAACATACCTACACTTTGTGCAATGGAAATATCCCTCACCCTCAGAATACTGAGTGGGCACTTTTATAATGGTCCATTTCCTAAAATGCTTCTCAAAAATCTGCGTTCCGCAACCCGAACAGGTTTTTATGTGTCCATCGGAGTCTTGAGACTCATACTGTCCGAAAGAGTGATTTTGTGTAGTATTAGTGGCGTTTTGCTCTGCCGCGAATGTTAATACAGGAAATACGTTTGCCAATAGTATAGTTGCAAGGATAATACAAAAAATCCTTGTAATTTGCTTTGACATCGCCATAACCTCCAATTTTATTTTTAAACACAATTATATGGACATTATATACTATTTTATGGCATATGTCTACAAAAAGTTATTGTTTATTACATTTCAGTTGTAGTGTCTGTGTTGCTTTGGTTGTCAATTACTAATTTGACACTCTCAACATTTTTCAGCTCATCGGTTTGAAACCCTCGCCGATTATTTCGCCCGCGTCTGCAACCACTATAAAGGCGTTCTTATCGTGCTTATCAAGTACAGAATAAAGCTCAGATACCTCGTGCCGTCTTACTGTGCATAGTAGCAGCGACCGTTCCTTACCTGTATATCCACCCCTTGCTGAGAGCACTGTCACTCCGCGTGAGAGTCCAAGTGTTATTTCTCGGCATATATCCAGAGCCTTGTCGGTGACTATATAAACCAGCTTGCCTTTATCTCCGCCGTAAAGCACCGTATCCATAATATATGAGGATGCATAAAGTGATAAAACCGAATATAGCGCACTTTCAATATTGCGGTATGCAATAGTTGCAAGTGTGATGACAACGGCATCCATAAAAAGTATCAGTTTACCCACCGTCAAATGCCTGAAGCGTCGGTTTATAAGCTTTGCAAGTATATCTACACCGCCTGTTGTTGCACCCCTAAGCATTATAAGACTAATTCCAAGTCCCATAAGAATTCCACCGAAAACTGAGGCTAAAATCTTGTCTATTTTAAAAGCAGGCAGAAAAAGGTCGGTAATGGTAAGGCCTACCGACATAAGCGCAGTTACAACCGATGTTTTTATTATGAATATTCCGCCAAATTTAATAAAACCTATTATTAGTATGGGTATATTGAGCATAAAAAGTGTGAATCCGCTCGGCAGAGAAAAAAGATAGTTTAATACCGTTGCAATACCTGTAAGCCCGCCCGGCGAAATCTCGTTAGCAGACACAAGCATCGTAATAGCAGAGGAATATATCGCACAACCCACAATATAAAAAAATAGGTCTGTCGCCGTTTTTCGTAATTTTTCTTTCATTTGCTTTCCTCCGATGTAAAATTTCGGTATTTACAGTATGTGTACTTTTTTCAAAAAATTACCTTGCCCATATAAAAAACTCTTGACAACAAAATATCAAAGTTGTATTATGAAAAAAGATAAAGTGATGAAAGGGAAAGTAACTTTTTATAGGCGTTTTAAGAGAGTACGGACCGTTGGCTGTAAGTCTGTATATTCGCTTTAAAGGCGAACACCACCCTTGAGCGCTGTGTGTAACAACACAGACGGTTGCCACCGTTATCGGGCAAAAAAGAGTTTAGTTGAGTTTGTATCAGTCAGCATTTGCAGGCGTTTTGAGTGAATAGGTGTCCAAAATCCAATCAAATATGGATAATATTCTTTAGTTTAGATATATCCATCGGGCATTTAAAACCAAACGGATACTGCTAATTAAAACGTAATCAAATATATATAAATTTGATGTGCTGAATACGGCTAAAACTAAAAAAACGGGTGGAACCGCGGAGTTTTTGTGCTTCGTCCCGATAGGTCTTAAGACTTGTCGGAACGAGGCTTTTATTTTTCCGACAAAATGTAAAAATAGGAGGAAACAAAATGATTAAAGTAACATTAAAAGGCGATGTTGTAAAAGAATTTGAGTCAGGAATAACCGCTTACGAGGTAGCAAAGGAAATTAGTATGGGACTCGCCAAGGCTGCTTGTGCTGTTAAAATTAACGGCGAGAATGCTGACCTTAGAACACCGCTTACCGAGGATTGCAAGCTTGAAATTTTAACCTTTGATGATGAGTATGGCAGGTGGAGCTTCCGTCATACCGCCTCCCACATTTTGGCTCAGTCGGTTAAGCGCCTTTTTCCTGAGGCAAAGCTTGCTATCGGTCCTGCTGTGGATGATGGTTTCTATTACGATTTTGATGTTGAGGAGAGCTTCACCCCTGACGATTTGGTTAAAATTGAAGCTGAAATGAAGAAAATTGTAAAAGAAGATATTAAGCTTGAGCGCTTTACTATGAGCCGTGATGAGGCTATTAAATACTTCACCGAAAAGAACGAACCCTACAAGGTAGAGCTTGCCGAGGGCATTCCCGAGGGTGAGGACATAAGCTTCTATTCTCAGGGTGATTTTACCGACCTTTGCGCAGGTGCGCATCTTATGAGCACTGCAGCAGTTAAGGCATTTAAGCTAACATCAGCTACCGGTGCTTATTGGCGTGGCGATTCAAGTAAAAAAATGCTTTGCCGCGTTTACGGAACCGCATTCCCCAAAGCAAGCGAGCTTGAGGCGCACCTTACAATGCTTGAAGAAGCTAAAAAGCGCGACCATAACAAGCTTGGTCGTGAGCTTGAGCTCTTTACAACGGTTGATGTAATCGGTCAGGGACTGCCCATAATGCTCCCTAAAGGTGCAAAAATAATTCAAACACTTCAGCGTTTCGTTGAGGATGAGGAATTCCGTCGTGGTTGGCAAATCACAAAAACTCCATATATGGCAAAGCGCGAGCTTTACAAGCTTTCGGGACACTGGGACCACTATCTTGACGGTATGTTTGTATTGGGCAACCCTGAGGATGAAACAAAGGAATGCTTTGCGCTTCGTCCTATGACCTGCCCGTTCCAGTATCAGGCATATCTCAATCGCGCACGCTCCTACAGAGACCTACCTTTGAGATATAACGAAACCTCTACCCTTTTCCGTAACGAGGAATCGGGCGAAATGCACGGACTTATCCGTGTTCGTCAGTTTACAATTTCTGAGGGACATCTTATGTGTACCCCCGAACAGCTTGAGGATGAGTTCAGAGGCTGTCTTGAGCTTGCAATTTATATGCTTAAAACTCTCGGTCTTTACGAGGATGTTTCCTACCGTTTCTCACAGTGGGACCCTGCTGATACTGAAAAGTATATCGGTTCTCCTGAGCAGTGGAATGAGGCTCAGGATATGATGGCTAAAATTCTTGATAATCTTGAGATTCCTTATAAGATAGGTATTGGAGAGGCTGCATTCTACGGACCTAAGCTTGATATTCAGATTAAGAATGTTTACGGCAAGGAAGATACCCTTATTACCATTCAGATTGACCAAATGTTGGCTGAAAAGTTTGGTATGGAATATGTTGACCGCGATGGCGCAAAGAAGAACCCATACATTATACACCGCACCTCGATTGGCTGTTACGAAAGAACCCTTGCGCTCCTCATTGAGAAGTATGCAGGTGCTTTCCCGATGTGGCTTGCTCCCGTTCAGGTTAAAATACTTCCAATTGCTGACCGTCACGCTGATTACGCTTATGAGGTTAAGCGTCAGCTTGAGGCTAAGGGCATGCGTATTGAGCTTGACGACCGCAACGAGAAAATCGGATACAAAATCAGAGAAGCTCGACTCCAAAAGGTTCCTTATATGCTTGTTATTGGTGATAGTGAGGTTGATAACGGCGCGGTTGCAGTTCGCCGCAGAGGTGAAGACGGTGACCTCGGTACAATGAGCACTTCCGACTTTATTACAATGGCTTGCGAGGAAATCGATAATAAAACAATTCGCTAAACTTGCGTTTTTCACTAAACTTAAAAAGCTCTGTGCAGGCTATTCCCTGCACAGAGCTTTCGTTATACAAACATCAAAACGGACTATCTCAGCTAAGAGACAGTCCGTTTTTCCTTTTATTAGGTTTTAGTACACACATTATCAGCGCTGTGAATACTGATTTCCTGACCTTTGATACTTAAGCTCAAGGTCCTTTCCCACACGGGCGCGCTGTGCCAATGTGAGTACTAAATATGCCGACCAGGAAGCTCAAAAGCCGCCTGTCAACCGAAGTTATATCAACTCGATAATTGCCATCTCGGCAGCGTCACCACGACGTGGGCCTGTTTTGGTAATGCGGCAGTAACCGCCGTTTACTTCTGCATACTTAGGAGCAATCTCGTTGAAAAGCTTTGCAACAACATCTTCCTTAGTAATGAAAGCCAATGCCTGACGCTTATTGCTTAAAGTATTGGTCTTAGCGAGTGTAATATACTTCTCCGCCATTGCTCTGACTTCCTTAGCACGAGTAACGGTAGTTTCAATCTTGCCGTTCTCGAGAAGGAATGTAACCATTGCTCTGAGCATTGCGGTTCTGTGATCGCTGGTTCTTCCCAGTTTACGGGTACCTGGCATTTCTATTCACTCCTTAAACAGTGATTTTTAATGATTCCATTGCAGTAAAGCCGATTCTCTAAGCTCTACCCAAATCATTTTTATTCTGATTCCTTTTTGAGGGTAAAGCCAAAAGAATTCAGCTTTGCAATAACCTCTTCAAGGGATTTACGGCCAAGATTTCTTACCTTCATCATGTCTTCTTCAGACTTTCCAATAAGGTCTTCAACCGTATTAATACCTGCGCGCTTCAAGCAGTTGAAGCTACGAACAGATAGGTCAAGCTCATCAATAGTTAAATCGAGAACCTTTTCCTTTTCGCTGTCAACCTTCTCAGCCATAATGCTTTCAACTTCGCTTACGCCCTCTGCGAGGTCGAGGAAGAGCTCGAAGTGCTCAATCAAAACCTTTGCAGACATAGAAATTGCCTCATTGGCTTTGAGTGAACCGTCAGTCCAAACCTCCATTGTAAGCTTGCCCTTATCGGTAACATTACCAACACGGGTATTGTCAACCGAGAAGTTAGCCTTAAGCACTGGGGTGTAGATAGAGTCAACAGGAATTACGCCGATTACATTCTGCTGAGGCTTATTCTGCTCTGCGGGAACATACCCTCTGCCACGGTCAAGGTTCATCTCCATATTAAGAGTTGCGCCTGCAGCCAATGTAGCGATATGCATATCCGGATTGAGAATTTCAACCTCTGAATCAGCCTTTATAGAAGCTGCGGTAACCTCACAGGGACCCTCAGCCTCAATATAAATTTTCTTTGCCGTATCGGCATGGAGCTTAGCAATTAAACCCTTGATATTGAGAATGATTTCTGTTACATCCTCTTTTACTCCGGGAATAGTTGTAAACTCATGCACAACACCGTCAATCTTGACATTAGTTACTGCAACACCGGGAAGTATTGAAAGAAGAACTCTTCTTAAACTATTACCGATAGTTGTCGCGTAACCACGCTCTAAGGGCTCCATAACAAATTTGCCATAGGTGCCGTCAGCAGTCATTTCAACGGTATCTATTCTGGGCTTTTCAATTTCTATCATTTAAAAGCTCCGTTTCTCCATACAAAATATTTTTTATTTCACGCCCTGTATGGAAGGCGTTATTTTACACTAATTACTTAGAGTAGAACTCGACGATGAGCTGCTCTTCAACAGGAGCATCAATCTGATCTCTGTTGGGGAGAGCGATAACCTTAGCCGAGAGAGCCTCACGGTCAAGGTCAATCCACTGCGGAACGGGACGAGCAGAGTTAGCCTCTACAACAGCCTTGATTTTTTCAAGACCACGAGCCTTTTCGCAAATAGATACAACGTCGCCTGCCTTTAAGAGATAGGAAGCGATATCTACACGCTTGCCGTTTACCTCAAAATGGCCGTGACCAACGAGCTGTCTTGCTTCTGCACGAGAAGAAGCAAAGCCTACTCTGTAAACAACATTATCAAGACGGCTTTCGAGAATTCTAAGCAGGTTATCACCTGTGATGCCCTGTTTTCTCTCAGCAATCTCAAAATAGTGATGGAACTGATTTTCCTGAACGCCATAGAAACGTCTTGCGGTCTGCTTTGCGCGAAGCTGCAAGCCGTATTCCGATGACTTCTTTCTACCCTGTCCGTGCTGGCCGGGAGCATAAGCTCTTATACCAACAGAACACTTCTCAGAATAGCAGCGCTCGCCCTTGAGGAACAGCTTCTGACCCTCACGGCGGCAAAGTCTGCAAACTGCACCGGTATATCTTGCCATCTTTTGCACCTCCAAATTTTTAACTGCAATTCATAGATTGCACTGTAAATTGAATTATTAAACGCGTCTTCTCTTGGGAGGACGGCAGCCGTTGTGAGGAATTGGGGTAACGTCTTTAATCATACTTACCTCAAGACCTGCAGTCTGTAAAGCACTGATAGCAGCTTCACGACCGGCACCGGGTCCCTTAACGAATACTTCAACAGTCTTAAGACCATGCTCCATAGCAGCCTTTGCAGCGGTTTCTGCTGCGCTCTGTGCTGCGAAAGGAGTAGACTTTCTTGAGCCTCTGAATCCTAACTCACCCGCAGAAGCCCATGAAAGAGCATTTCCCTGTGTATCGGTGATGGTTACGATTGTGTTGTTGAAGGTAGACTGGATATGAGCTGAGCCACGTTCAATATTTTTCTTTTCACGGCGACGGCGTGTAGCAGTCGTCTTCTTAGCAGTAGCCATATTATCTTCCTCCTACTTATTTCTTCTTGTTAGCTATGGTCTTCTTGGGACCCTTGCGTGTACGAGCGTTAGTCTTAGAACGCTGGCCTCTTACGGGCAGGTTCTTACGATGACGCAAACCGCGATAGCTTCCGATTTCGATAAGTCTCTTAATATCAAATGCGATTGTACGGCGACGGTCACCCTCTACCTGAAGGTTGTGGTCGATATACTCACGAAGCTTTGAAATATCGTCCTCGGTAAGGTCCTTAACTCTGGTATCGGGATTAATTCCGGTTGAGCTAAGGATTTTTTTCGATGTAGTAAGACCGATTCCGAAGATGTAAGTGAGTCCGATTTCAACTCGCTTCTCGTTCGGCAGGTCAACACCAGCAATACGTGCCATTAATCAAAGCACCTCCATTTTTTTCTTGACCAACGGGAATTTCTCCCGCCTTAAGCCATAAGCGCAATTAACCCTGACGCTGTTTGTGCTTCGGGTTCTCACAGATTACCATGATTTTGCCCTTACGCTTAATAATCTTGCACTTTTCGCAAATCTTTTTAACAGAAGGTCTGACTTTCATTCGGATTATACCTCCTTAAATTTTTGACTATTACTTGGAACGCCAAGTAATGCGTCCTTTTGTTAGATCGTAGGGTGACATTTCAACTGTTACCTTATCTCCGGGAAGTATTCTTATAAAGTTCATTCTAAGCTTACCGGAAATGTGTGCGAGTATCTGATGTCCTCCCTGAATTTCAACCTTAAACATTGCGTTAGGCATAGCCTCAACAACGACGCCTTCAAGCTCTATCATGTCTTCTTTTGACATTTCGGTTCCTCCTTATTTCTTGCAGTGTCTCTATAAACCGCAAGCGCTTTTCTTAAAGATTTATTGGTTTTATAACTGTTTTCTTCTAAAACGGTATTTGTGAAATGTATATGCTTCACATTTTTCTGCTTGGGTCTCTCAAGCGGGCGCTCCTTACCGTCACAAACAAGTACGGTACCGTCACCCTCCGAAACCACAACCATAAAATATCCTTTATCTCTCCCCGCTTTAGAACACACTATTCTTCCTACCATAAAGCACCTCAAACCATTGTCATAATTTTAGGACCTTCAGGTGTGATTACTATTGTATGCTCAAAGTGGGCCGAAAGAGAACCGTCAGTAGTCAAAACAGTCCATCCGTCCGGTAAAATCTTAACATCGGATTTACCGCTGTTAATCATTGGTTCAATTGCCAATGTCATACCTGGCATTAAGCGGATTCCCCTGCCGGCTGTTCCAAAATTCGGAACCTCCGGTGCTTCGTGCAGTTGGGTACCTATTCCGTGACCCACAAATTTGCGAACCACAGAAAACCCTCTTGCCTCAACATACCGCTGAACCGCATTTCCGATATCTCCGATTCTGCCGCCTGAAACCGCCGCGCCTATGCCTTCGTAAAGACTTTCGCGGGTGGTGTCCATCAGCCGCTTCGCCTCTGCAGATATATCTCCGCAGGCGAAAGTGGCGGCATTGTCGCCATGATACCCCTGAAACTTTGCGCCAAGGTCTATACTTACTATATCCCCAGCCTTAAGCTTTCGATTCTTACTCGGTATGCCGTGAATAACCTCGTTGTTAATTGATATACAGGCGGTGGCGGGATAACCCTCATAATTTTTAAAGTTGGGTTCTCCGCCCTGACTGCGGATGTATTCCTCAGCCAGTCTATCGATTTCTGCCGTGCTTACGCCCGGTTCAACCGCCTTGCCTGCTACTTGTAATGCGCCGGCCGATATTCTGCAAGCTTCACGCATTATTTTTAGCTCGCGGCCGGTTTTAAGCACTATCATACTTAATTCTCCAGTGCGGCAAGAACAAGGCGGGTTGTATCCTTAACCTCTTCCTGACCTTCAACACAAAGAAGCTTTCCGGCTTTCTTATAGTAATCCTTAAGCGGCTCGGTCTGCTCATGATAAACATTAAGTCTGTTAAGAACAGTCTCGGGCTCATCGTCCTTACGGATTACAAGCTTACCGCCGCAAAGGTTACATTCTCCATCCTTTGCAGGCTTCTTATACTCTGTGTGATAGCTTGTGCCACACTTCTCGCAAACGCGTCTGCCTGACATACGCTTAACAATCTCACTGTCTGCAACCTCTATAGAAAGGGCAGCATCGATTCCAAAGCCTAAATTGTCAAGAGCCTCTGCCTGAGGTATGGTACGGGGAAAACCGTCAAGAATGTAGCCGTTTTGGCAATCATCCTCAGCAAGACGCTCCTTTATAATGCCTATTACAACATCATCCGGAACAAGATTTCCCGCATCAATGTATGATTTTGCTTTAAGTCCCATTTCTGTACCGTTTTTAAGTGCAGCACGGATAATGTTGCCGGTAGAAATGGTTGGAATATTGTACTTTTCTGAGATTATCTCAGCCTGTGTGCCTTTACCGGCACCGGGTGCTCCTAAAAGTATAAGTTTCATCTGATTACTCCTTTTTATCAATCAAGGAATCCCTTATAATGACGCATCATCATCTGGGATTCAAGATTGCGTACAGTGTCAAGTGCAACACCAACCATAATGAGTACAGAAGTACCGCCAAGAGAAATATTAATTCCGCCGACAGAACCAATGATAATGGGAAGAATTGCGATAACCGAAAGGAAGATAGCTCCCATCAGGGTTATTCTTGACAAAATCTTGGAAATGAAATCAGAAGTGGGCTTTCCAGGTCTGATACCGGGAACCGCACCACCGTTCTTACGCAGATTGTTAGCCATTTCAACTGGATTGAATTGGATAGTTGCATAGAAGTATGCAAATCCGATAATCAGTAAGAAATAGATTACTGCATAGAACACGCCCTGAACACTAAAGAGTGAAAGGAACTTGTAAAGTGATGTCGGCGGGTCTTGAACCTTCATAAAGCCGAGTATCATTGTTGGAAGCATAAGAATTGAAGAAGCGAAGATGATGGGCATTACGCCTGACATATTAACCTTAATCGGAATATGGGTGTTCTGACCGCCATACATCTTGTTTCCAACAACGCGCTTAGCATACTGAACAGGAATTCTGCGTTCTGCGGCTGTCATCCAAACGATGAAAGCAATTATCAGTAAGAATGCTAAGATAATACCGATAACGGATACATACTCCTTCAACTCGAAGAAGTATCCCCACAAAGCACGGAATGCCTGCGGACCGCGTGACAAAATACCTGCAAACAAGAGCATTGAAATACCGTTGCCGATACCCTTTGCGTCAATCTGTTCGCCAAGCCACATAACCAATGCGGAGCCTGCAGTAAATGCAAGCACGATAACAAATGCAGCAAAAATTGTAGCACCTGTTCCTCTTACGCTTAGGTAAGAGCTAACCTGACCGCCGCCGTTCTTCAGATAGAAGAAGTAAGCGATACCCTGAATAAGGGCTAATATAACGGTGGTATAACGTGTAATTTGAGCTAATTTCTTCTGACCCTCTTCGCCTTCCTTCTGAAGTCTCTCAAGATAAGGAATAGCAACGCACAAAAGCTGTACTATAATTGAAGAGTTAATGTATGGGGTAACCGACATAGCGAAGATTGCGCCATATTCGAGACCGCCACCTGTCAGAATTGAAAGATAACTGAAAAAGTCATTTGTAGCTCCTGATGTTGTAGCCTCTCTCAAAGCCTCTACATCAATGTAGGGAACCGGAATAACCGAGCCTACGCGGAAAACGAGAACAATAAGAATGGTAAAGAGAATCTTATTTCTAAGCTCTTTAATTTTCCATGCGTTTCTTAATGTTTCTAACATTAGATCACCTCAGCCTTTCCGCCGGCAGCAGCAATCTTTTCAGCCGCAGAAGCAGAATAAGCATTAAGCTTAACCTCAAGCTTCTTTGTGAGCTTTCCGTTTCCTAAAACCTTAACAGGAAGGCTTGCCTTCTTAATGATTCCCTTCGAAGCCAACGCTGCAGCATCTACTACTGTACCGTCCTCGAACACTTCCAAAGCGGAAACATTTATAGCCAACCATTCCTCGGCAAAAATATTGTTGAAGCCACGCTTCGGAACTCGTCTCTGAAGAGGCATCTGACCGCCTTCAAAGCCAGGTCTCATTCCGTGACCGGCACGGGCTTTTTGACCCTTATGACCCTTACCGGCTGTTTTGCCATTACCAGAGCCATGGCCTCTGCCTATGCGCTTAGCTTCCTTTGTGGATCCTATAGCCGGAGCTAAATCATGCATTTTCATTGTTCGCACCTCCTTGCTTAATTCGCAGTAAAACTGCATTACCACTTAATGTGACTGTTATAAGACCTTAGTCTTAACCCTTAACAACCTCTACGAGATGGCTGATTTTATTGATTTTTCCTCTGGTCTGAGCATTATCGGGCTGAATTCTTACATCGCCGACCTTATAAAGACCAAGAGCATTTGCGGTTGCGATCTGGTCCTTTTTGGAACCGATGGTGCTCTTAACGAGCTTTACTTTAAGGCCAGCAGCCTTTTTTGTTGCCATAACGCTGCTCCTCCTTAACCTACGATTTCCTTGACAGACTTACCGCGCAATGCAGCAACCTCTTCAGCACTGCGGAGCGCTGCAAGACCTGCTACAGTAGCACGAACTACATTGCAAGGATTGTTTGAACGCAAAGCCTTTGCACGGATATCGGAAATTCCTGCAGTTTCAACTACCGCACGAACTGCACCGCCGGCAATAACTCCGGTACCGGGTGCAGCGGGCTTAAGAAGAACTCTTTCTGCGCCGAATTCACCGATTATTTCGTGAGGAATTGAAGTACCCTTAAGAGAAATCTTAATGAGGTTCTTCTTGGCATCCTCAATGCCCTTACGGATAGCGTCCGGAACTTCGCCGGCCTTACCCATACCGTAGCCTACGATACCGTTTCCGTCTCCAACAACTACAAGAGCTGAGAACTTCATGATACGTCCACCCTTTACAGTCTTAGAAACACGGTTAATAGCAACTACTTTTTCTTTTAAATCTAATGTTGATGCGTCAATATTTGTAGCCAAAAGTATTCCTCCCTTTTAGAACTTGAGGCCGCCCTCGCGGGCACCTTCGGCAAGCTCCTTGACACGGCCGTGATAAATGTATCCGCCGCGGTCAAAGACAACCTCGGTGATGCCCTTTTCAGCGGCACGCTTAGCAATTAACTGTCCAACCTTGCGAGCTCCCTCTTTATTTCCGCCTGAAATTTCGAAATCTTTCTCATTTGAAGCGGCAGCTGCGAGGGTTACGCCGTTTACATCATCGATAAGCTGGGCGTAGATGTTGCTGTTGGAGCGGAATACATCAAGGCGGGGACAAGCTGCTGTGCCATTAATCTTAGCACGAACTCTGGCATGACGCTTGATTCTTGCCTCATTGCTGTTCGGTTTAGTAACCACTTTAAATACACTCCTTTATTATTTCTTAGCACCCTTGGCAGCCTTACCTTCTTTACGACGGATGTACTCGTCAACGTACTTGATTCCTTTGCCCTTATATGGCTCGGGAGGACGCTTCTCGCGTACTTCTGCCGCAAACTGGCCAACCTTCTGCTTATCGGCACCGCTGATAACGATTTTGTTAGGAGCCGGTACCTCGATTGTAATACCTTCTTTTTCTTCCATAATTACCTGATGTGAGAAACCAAGGTTCATTACAAGATTTTTTCCCTGCTTCTGTACACGGTAACCTACACCGTTTACCTCAAGCTCCTTTGTGTAGCCGTTGGTAACACCCTCTACCATATTAGCAACGAGTGTACGGGTAAGACCATGAAGTGCACGGTGGTTCTTCTCATCGGTAGGACGAGTAACAATAATTTCTGTACCCTCAATTGCAATTGCGATTTCGGGATTGAAAGTGTTCTTAAGCTCACCCTTAGGTCCCTTAACGGTAACCTCTGAACCGTTGATCTTAACATCAACACCGGCAGGAATTGTGATAGGCTTCTTTCCTATTCTTGACATTCCTTACGCACCTCCTTACCAAACGAAAGCCAAGACTTCGCCGCCTACGTTGGCTTTGCGAGCGTCTTTGTCTGTCATTATTCCTTTAGAGGTGGAAAGGATTGCTATACCAAGGCCTTTCATAACCTTAGGCATATCCTCTACGTTGGTGTAAATACGCAGACCCGGCTTTGATACTCTGCGGATGCCGTTTATAATCTGCGTCTTATTTGGGCCATACTTCAATGTGATATGAATTATGCCCTGCTTACCGTCTTCCTCAACGGTGAAGCTCTGAATATATCCTTCGTCAAGTAAAATCTGGGCAATTGCCTTCTTTACTTTTGACGCAGGAACATCTACCGAATCATGCTTTGCTGAAGATGCATTACGAATTCGTGTCAGCATATCAGCTATTGTATCGGTGATTTGCATGCCGTCAACCTCCTTTAGCTCTGCGCCTTACCAGCTGGCCTTCTTCACTCCAGGAATCTCGCCTTTGTAAGCAAGCTCTCTGAAGCATATACGGCAGATGCCGTACTTGCGAAGATAAGCGTGCGGGCGGCCGCAGATTTTACATCTGTTATACTCTCTTGTAGAAAACTTTGCAGGTCTTGCCTGTTTTATTTTCATAGCAGTTTTAGCCATAATACCTCTCCTTACTTCGCAAACGGAGCGCCCATAAGAGTTAATAACTCGCGAGCTTCTTCGTCCGTATTGGCTGTGGTAACGAAAATAATATCCATTCCGCGAACCTTATCAATCTTTTCATATTCGATTTCAGGGAATATCAGCTGCTCCTTAACGCCCATAGCATAGTTGCCACGGCCGTCAAAAGCGTTGGGGTTGATACCTCTGAAGTCACGAACTCTTGGGAGAGCTGCGTTGAAAAGTCTTTCAACGAATTCATACATTCTCTCGCCTCTGAGTGTAACCTTTGCGCCGATAGGCATTCCCTCACGAAGTTTGAAGTTCGCAACGGATTTCTTTGCGCGGCAGGCTACAGCCTTCTGGCCTGTAATTTTGCCGAGGTCGTTGATGATAGCATCGATAACCTTAGCATTGTCTTTTGCCTCGCCGGCACCTACATTGATAACGACTTTATCGAGCTTCGGAATCTGCATAACACTCTTATAGCCGAACTTCTTCATCAATGCGGGTGCAACGGAAGCTTTATATTCATTAGCTAAATTTGACATTGTCAGTTCCTCCTACTCTTAAAAAGTCTCGCCGCAATCCTTATGCTTGCAAACGCGGTCTTTCTTGCCGTCTTCATAGATTTTGGTGCCTACGCGAGTAGGTCTACCGCACTTAGGACAAACGAGCTGAACCTTGCATGCATAAATTGCGCTTT
The DNA here is from genome assembly GCA_045658105.1 of Acutalibacteraceae bacterium. Classification (GTDB taxonomy): domain Bacteria; phylum Bacillota; class Clostridia; order Oscillospirales; family Acutalibacteraceae; genus UBA737. The sequence goes on along the minus strand of JAZOUK010000009.1, from coordinate 120,879 downwards.
CGGTCTCAATAATGCCTGAAGGATCGCCAGCCTTGCGGGGCTTAACGTGCTTCTTAACCTTGTTAAGACCTTCTACTATAACTTTACCCTCTTTGGGGCTAACCTCAAGAACCTTACCGGTCTTCTTGCGGTCTTTTTTGTCTCCTGTAAGGAGTATTACAGTATCACCTGTTTTAATGTGAAGCTTACTCATAATTCCTTACCTCCCATTAAAGTACTTCCGGAGCGAGAGAAAGAATCTTTGTATAATCCTTCTCACGAAGCTCACGGGCTACAGGCCCAAAAATACGGGTGCCGCGGGGGTTCTTGTCCTCACGGATTATAACTGCCGCATTTTCGTCAAATCTGATGTATGTGCCATCATTACGGCGAAGACCCTTAGCAGAACGAACTACAACGGCCTTAACAACATCGCCCTTCTTTACAGTCCCGCCGGGAGCGGCCTTCTTTACAGAAGCAACGATAACATCGCCAATGTTGGCATACCTCCTTCTGGAGCCTCCAAGAACGCGGATGCACATAATTTCCTTTGCACCGGTATTGTCAGCAACCTTGAGGTAACTCTGTTGTTGTATCACAGTGTTTTCCTCCCTTTTGACTACTTAGCCTTTTCGATAATCTCAACCACGCGCCAATTCTTGTCCTTGGAGAGCGGTCTTGTTTCCATGATCTGAACTCTGTCGCCAACGCCACAGATATTGTTCTCATCATGAGCCTTAAGTCTGATAGTGTTCTTAATAATCTTCTTATAGAGGGGGTGCTTTACGTTGTCCTGAATGGAAACAACAACGGTCTTATCCATCTTGTTGCTTGCAACGATGCCCACTCTTGTTTTACGAAGGTTTCTTTCACTCATTTCAGCTTACCTCCCTTTTAAGCGTTAGCGTTGTTTTTGAGCTCATTCTCGCGGATAACAGTTTTAACGCGAGCGATATCTCTCTTAACATCAACGATACGCATGGGGTTTTCGAGCTGGTTAATGGCTAACTGGAAACGCAGCTTGTATAATTCGTCCTTAAGGTCTGCTAACTTTTTGTTGAGCTCGGATAAATTCAATTCTCTGATTTCCTTTGCATTCATTACTGCTCACCACCCATTTCCTGCTTAATTACAAACTTGCACTTGATAGGCAATTTGTTTGCAGCGAGACGCATAGCTTCACGAGCTAATTCCTCGCTAACTCCACCGATTTCGAACATTACACGACCGGGCTTAACAACAGCTACCCAGTACTCGGGTGAGCCCTTACCTGAACCCATTCGGGTTTCTGCCGGCTTCTCAGTAATCGGCTTATCGGGGAAAATCTTAATCCAAACCTTACCGCCACGCTTGATGTAACGGGTCATAGCGATACGGGCAGCCTCAATCTGATTAGAGGTGATCCACGCCGGCTCTGTAGCCATCAGACCGAAATCGCCATGAGTTACAGTATTACCTCTGAGGGCTTTACCTGTAAGACGGCCACGGTGTACTCTACGGTACTTAACACGCTTCGGCATTAACATTAGCGGTTTCCTCCTTCTTTCTTGCGGTTGCGGTTATCGCTGAGAACCTCGCCTCTGTAAATCCAAACCTTAACACCGAGCTTACCGTAGGTGGTGTCTGCCTCAGCAAAACCATAGTCGATATCTGCTCTTAAGGTCTGTAGCGGAATGGTTCCTTCATGATACTGTTCGCTTCTTGCGATTTCAGCGCCGCCGAGACGACCTGAAACCTGTGTCTTGATACCCTTTACGCCGAGACGCATTGCTCTACCGATAGCGAGCTTCATTGCACGACGGAAGGATATACGCTTTTCGAGCTGAGTTGCAATATTCTCTGCAACGAGCTGTGCATTAGTGTCAGGACTCTTAATCTCAACAATGTTGATTACAACAGGCTTTCCGAGCATATTCTGGCAGGTAGCGCGGAGCTTTTCAATTTCGCTTCCCTTGCTTCCGATTACCATACCCGGCTTAGCGCAGTGGATGTGGAGTCTTACACGCTTGGCATCACGTTCGATTTCGATTTTTGCAATACCTGCTGAATAAAGTGTCTTCTTCAGGTATTTACGGAGGTTATAGTCCTCAACCAATGTCTCGCCGAAAACGCTGTCATTGGCAAACCAACGTGAGTCCCAGTTTTTAATTATGCCCACACGCATACCGTGGGGATTAACCTTCTGGCCCATAACTTAAACCTCCTTCTTAAATTTCGCGTTCTTTAAGAACGATTGTCATATGGCTGGTTCTCTTTAAGATGCGGTGTGCTCTACCGTGGTCCTTTGGACGAATTCTCTTAAGAGTCGGTCCGGGACAAACAAAGCACTCTGCTACATAAAGACGTGAAACATCCATATTATGATTGTTTTCTGCGTTTGCAATAGCTGACGCTAAAAGCTTCTCTAAATACTCACAAGCGGACTTAGGAGTAAACTTGAGAATAGCCATAGCCTTGTCAGCATCCTGATTACGGATTAAATCCATAACGATCTTCACCTTACGGGGTGAGATACGGGCGTATTTGAGTATAGCCCTTGCTTCCATAGTTAAACTCTCCTTTCAGCCGCTTACTTACCGCTGGTCTTAGAACCTGCGTGACCTTTAAATGTTCTGGTCGGCGCAAATTCGCCGAGCTTGTGACCAACCATATCCTCAGTTACATATACCGGCACGTGCTTACGACCGTCATGTACAGCAAAGGTGTGTCCGACGAAATCGGGGAATATGGTTGATGAACGGCTCCAAGTCTTGAGAACACGCTTTTCACCGGCTTCATTCATTTCCTTGTCTCTTTTGAGCAGAACTGCCTGCACATAAGGGCCCTTTTTAACGCTTCTTCCCATGATCTAATCTCCTTTCGTCGTCTTACTTACGGCGCTTTACGATATACTTATCGGTAGACTTGTTCTTCTTGCGGGTCTTGTAGCCCAAAGTGGGTTTGCCCCAAGGAGTAACAGGTCCGGGACGTCCGATAGGTGACTTACCTTCACCACCACCGTGGGGGTGATCGCAGGGGTTCATTACAGAACCGCGAACGGTAGGTCTCCAACCCATATGACGCTTACGTCCAGCCTTACCGTAGTTGATGTTTGCATGCTCAGGGTTGGATACAGTACCAACAGTAGCCATGCACTTTACAGGAACATTACGGAGCTCACCGGAGGGCAGACGAAGAAGCGCCATGCCGTTTTCCTTAGCCATGAGCTGGGCCATATTACCTGCACTACGAGCAAGCTGTGCGCCCTTACCGGGGTAAAGCTCGATATTGTGGATAAAGGTACCAACAGGGATATTAACGAGGGGTAATGCATTACCTGGCTTAATATCTGCGTCAGGACCGCTTACGATAACATCGCCAACCTTTAACTCCTGAGGAGCTATGATGTAGCGCTTCTCGCCGTCCTCGTACTGAACGAGGGCGATAAATGCAGAACGGTTAGGATCGTATTCAAGAGTAAGAACTGTTGCGGGAATTCCAAAACGCTCTCTCTTGAAATCGATAACTCTGTACTTTCTGCGGTTTCCGCCGCCTCTGTGGCGAACGGTGATTCTGCCGTAGCTGTTTCTACCGGCATTTTTCTTTAAAGGCTCAAGCAAACTTCTTTCAGGTGCTACCTTTGACAACTCGGAGTAATCCATAGATGTCATATTGCGGAGACCGTTAGTAGTCGGCTTGTAATGTTTAATAGCCATTTTTATTTCACTCTCCTAATTTTGGCTTAGCGAAGTCTCTCGACTTCATACATCACCGGAAATCAGCGATTTCCTTAAGGTTTAGATAAGACCGTCAAAGAATTCAATCGGCTTGGAATCAGCCTTAAGTGTAACTATAGCCTTCTTCCAGGAAGCTGTATAGCCGCTGTAACGACCCATACGCTTTTCCTTGCCGCGAACACTGATGGTGTTTACCTTTGCAACCTTTACCTTGAAAAGCTCTTCAACTGCAGCAGCGATTTCAATTTTGTTTGCATCCTTTGCTACCTTGAAGGTGTATCTCTTGTCAGCAATGCCTGACATGCTCTTTTCGGTAATAACCGGAGCGATAATGATATCCTGTGCGATTTTCATTATGCATATACCTCCTCAAGCTTTGCTACAGCGCCCTTAACGATTACCAATGTGTCAGCATTAATAATGTCATAGGTGTTGATTGTGTTTACCTGAGCGGACTTAGCACCGGCAATATTTGCAATGCTCTTTACTGCGAAAGCGTCATTGTTCTCAAGAACAACGAGAGCCTTCTTGCCTGCGCCGATAGCCTTTAAGCAATCAGCAACAACCTTTGTCTTGTAGGTCTCAAGCTTCAACTCGTCAAGAACGATGAGGTTGCCTGTGAGAGCCTTGTCAGACAAAGCAGACTTAAGAGCAAGTCTACGAACCTTCTTATTAAGAGAATAAGAATAATCTCTCGGCTTCGGTGCATGAACGATACCGCCATGTCTCCACTGGGGAGCTCTTGTAGAGCCCTGTCTTGCATGACCGGTTCCCTTCTGTCTCCAGGGCTTTTTACCGCCGCCGGAAACCTCGGTACGGGTCAGAGTGGATTGTGTACCCTGTCTTCTGTTTGCAAGGAAGTTAATAACTGCCGCATGCATAACAGCTGCATTGGGTTCAATTCCGAAAATAGCATCGCTTAATGTGATTTCACCCACATTGTTGCCTGCCATATCGAGTACTGCTATATTAGGCATAATTCAGAACACTCCTTCCCTTAAGCCTTAACGCTATCGAAAAGAACTACGATTCCGCCCTTGGGACCGGGAACGGCGCCCTTAACAGCGATGAGATTCTTCTCTGCGTCTACTTTAACTACACTTAGATTCTGAACGGTTACACGCTCATTACCAAGGTGTCCTGCCATTTTCTTGCCCTTAAAGATTCTTGCGGGGTCAATAACACCCAAAGAACCGCCATGACGGTGTACAGGGCCTGTACCGTGAGTTTCCTTAAGACGGCCAAAGTTCCAGCGTTTAATAACACCGGCATAGCCTTTACCCTTAGAGGTACCTCTTACATCTACTGCGTCACCCTCAGCAAAGATGTCAGCCTTGATGATGTCGCCAACATTCATAGCGCTAATATCATCGAAGCGGAACTCGCGAAGAACCTTCTTCGGAGCAACATCGCCCTTTGCGAAGTGACCCTTCATGGGCTTGTTTACCTTTGAAGCCTTAAGATCGCCGTAGCCAATCTGTACTGCTTCATAACCGTCGTTCTCGATTGTCTTCTTCTGTGAAATAACACAGGGACCTGCTTCAATAACAGTAACCGGAACAACATTTCCGTTTGCATCAAAAAGCTGTGTCATACCAAGCTTCTTGCCAACGATACCTTTTTGCATTGTTTTTTCCTCCTATTGGTTATTGGTTGGTTTTCACCAACATGACCTGTCGTGTGAATCGAACACCTTAATATATATTAAAGCTTGATTTCGATTTCAACACCGGCGGGAAGCTCAAGATTTGTCAGCGCTTCAACAGTCTTGTTGGAAGGTCTGATAACATCAATGAGTCTTTTGTGTGTCCTCATTTCGAACTGCTCACGGCTGTCCTTATACTTATGAACAGCGCGAAGGATTGTTACGATTTCCTTTTCGGTCGGTAGCGGTACCGGTCCCGAAACTCGTGCTCCTGTACGTTTAGCGGTTTCCACTATTTTCTCAGCGGACTGGTCTACAAGTGCATGATCGTAACCCTTGATTCGAATGCGGATTTTTTCTTTCACTGCCATATGAATTTCGCCTCCTTTAGTAGTTGGCGGGCAAAACTTACAACGCACCGTGTTTTTCATTGCGGTACATTATAAAACCGGATATTGCTGGGGTCACAGTCAATTCCGGACGGCAAATCGCTTTGCCGTTGTACATTGGGTCGCAAGTTTCCCTATGTACTCCATCTTCTTCGCCCGGTTTAAAATCGGACATACTCCGCGGAAATTTCCCCACTCAGGGTGGGCCACCTCCCGCATCAACGCATGTTTTTTCACGCTATTTTCACAGCGTACTCAGGTATGATAACATATATCTCACAAAATTGCAAGCATTTTTTTAATTTTTTTCTAATTTTTTTGCTTGTTCTTTTATATTGTATTTGACAGATTTTTTTATCTATATATTGTATACTCTTTCTTCTGCCTCCATAGTTTAAAAGGTGCTCTTACAATAATATAGAAACACCGTATCATCTGCATACTCAGCACAGATGATACGGTGTTTTTTATGTCTCTATCACTCCAAATCTAAGCAAGGCTTAAACTGTTGCTTCCTCCTGCTCTCCGGCAGAAGTCTCATTCGCGTCAGCATAGTTTAAAATTGGAGCCTCGTCCTTATTCTTAATCTTACGATTTACATAGTTCTTTGTAACCTTAACAACTATCGGGCAAAGCACGAGCACACCGACAAGGTTGGGAACCATCATAAGACCATTAAAGGTGTCAGAAATATCCCAAGCGAGTGAGGATGTAAGCACTGCGCCGAAGATGATGGTGCAAACATGGATTATTCTGAAAATAAATGTAGTCTTTGCGCCAAAGAGATACTCCCAAGCCTTTGAACCGTAGTGAGACCAGCCAAGAACGGTTGTGAAAGCAAAGAGGAACATAGCAATTGCTATAAATCTCTGACCTATGTTACCCCAAGAGAAAACTGCATTGAAAGCACCGCCTACGAGGGTAGCATCAGTAAGACCTTCGGCAATTTCACCTGTTTCAATGTTGAATACGCCTGTTGTAAGACCACCTGAGGTAAGAACAACAAGAGCTGTCATTGTACAAACAACCATAGTATCTGCAAATACCTCAAATATACCCCACATACCCTGCTTAACAGGCTCTTTTACATTGGAGTTTGAGTGTACCATTACAGAAGAACCAAGACCTGCCTCGTTAGAGAAAACTCCGCGCTTGAAGCCATTTGTCATAGCTACAATTACACCGCCGATACCGCCGCCAACAAAAGCTTCAGGCTTAAATGCGTTTACAAATATAGCCTTGAAAGCAGGAATAATTGCACTGTAGTTTATGCCGATTATAACAAGACTTCCCAAAACATAGAGAACTACCATAAAGGGAACTATTTTTTCAGCAACATTTGCAATTCTCTTAAGACCGCCCAATGTGATAAGAGCGGTAAGTATCATTATAACAACACCCAATATAATATTGTATAAAGAAACACCGGCAAAAGCCTCGATAGAAGAAAGTGCCTCAACATTAAAAGCTGATGCAACATTGGCAACAATCTTATTTACCTGTCCCATACTTCCGATACCAAAAGAAGCAAGCATTGCAAAAATACAGAAAAGGACTGCCAAAACCTTACCTATGTACTTGCAACCCTTCTTGGCACCGAGACCGTCACTAAGATAATACATCGGTCCACCCGACCATTCGCCCTTTTCATTTTTGCGGCGATAGAAAATACCAAGAAGATTTTCTGAATAGTTAGTCATCATACCAAAGAAAGCTGCAACCCACATCCAGAATACCGCACCTGCGCCGCCTACACAAATAGCGGCAGCAACACCGGCAATATTACCTGTACCTACCGTTGCGGCAAGAGCAGTACACAAAGCCTGAAAAGGAGAAATTGAACCCTTTTCCTTACTGTGGGCTATAACATCTTTTTTGAAAAGACTTCCAATAGTGTTTTTCCACCAGTGAGCTATATGGCTCACCTGAAACACCTTAGTAACAATTGTGGTTATGATACCTGTACCGATGAGCAATGCCAAACCGAAGATACCCCAAACCACACCGTTGACGCTACCGTTAACTTCCGCGATTTTGTCCAACATAAAAACAACTCCTTTATTTTTTAAAAACAAAAATCCGATTCCACAAAACGGAATCGGACATAATACAACAGAATAACGCACAAAAGCACAATTATTTTTTGTCGCACACTTTGTCCTTTTGCCTGAGAGATTAACTCTAGGTGAGTCTTGCCCCTTCGGCATCCGTTTTAACGGAATTCTCCAAAGCTCTATCAACCCACAGTCAGCCTAGCCTTCTGCGAGCATCACATAGAAGCGATGTGACTATAATAACATACAACCTCCCATTTTTCAACCCCTTTTTTAAAATTTTATAATTTTTTAAAAAAATTACTTGACATCCTGAAATTTTGCGGTATAATATTGTTGCTGTGAAAAATGGCAATTAAATATTGGGGAATTGTGTAACGGTAGCACGACAGACTCTGACTCTGTTTGTTGGGGTTCGAATCCCTATTCCCCAGCCAGCATAAACAGTGGGTTTTTAGGACCTACTGTTTATTTTTGCTTATGGAAATATTTGTACAGTTTCATTCGAACATAAATCTGCAACCAAGGTTTTAGGAAAAACGACTATAAAGGATGAAAATACTAATATTTTTAAAATGATTCTTTGCGGTGAAGGTGCTTTTGTTGAATTTGTTTATAACAAATCACAAGGCAATCAAGTATTTAAAGGATGGTATTGCAAAAATTTGCAATCTGCACTAAATTCCCAAACATTAATACCTAAAAACACCGTTTTAAACGCAAAGACTGAAGAATTTGACCCTAATGATTCAGATATAACGATAATAAATATACTGCAAAAGATAATAGAGAAAAGAAGGTTTTCGAACAAATGTTATCTGATTGGAAAAATACATATTTCGGAGAAAGTATAACCGAATTTGAAACAAATGTTTATGACAAAGCCTATACCGTTAATTCTTCGGGTGTAGCAGTAAGAGAACTTAATATTGATAGCGGTTTAAATGATGGTGAAACGGTTCAAATTGCAATGATTACAGACAGCCATCTTACTAATAACGATGCGTTAATATCAAAGTTAATTAATTCATTGTATTGTGCCGATTTTGCCGACCAAATCATTTTAGGCGGCGATAATATTGAGAGTTCATCAAACGTATCTGACGTGAAATTATTGCAACAACACGTGTTTGATAAATACCCTGATGCAATTTCAATATTCGGTAATCACGAACTTTTCTATGGCGATGCGGTTGCTAATAGAAATTATCTTGAAAATTTATGGCCACATGATACAAAGTACATTTCAAAATTAATAAAAAACAAGGTTTTAATTGTTGCTTTAGATGATAACGAAAGTTATTTTACTAATGACCAATGTGATAAGTTTGAAAAAGATATTAAACTCGCAAGAGAAAATGGTTATACTTTATTGTTTTTCCATCATGTTAGAATAAATGTTTTAGACGACTCGGGTGCGAATAAACGTATGAAAGATATCATTGCATCTAACGGGGATGTTATTAAAGCATTATTTGCGGGACACAATCACAAGGACCTTGTTTATGAAATTTCATCTTTATATAAGGATTCAAATGGCAATACTGTTTCTAGAACCATTCCATGCTACGTATTAGAGGCTTGTTCTAATACAAAACGTAACGGTAATGTACTTTATATCAATATTAATTAGGAGTGATATTAATTGAACCGTCCCAATTTGTGCGGACAGTACAAAAAAGCTCCTTATGGTAGCTAAAATTAAATTTTAAGCAGCATACTGACTTCTCTTTTCAAGGGGAGTCAGTTTTGTTTTAAGCTGTATTCTTTGATTGTTATAGAAATGGATGTATTCACTTATGAGGATAATTTTCTTGGCAAAGTTACCAACGAGCAATTCCGTATGTTGTCTGAACGCTATAATGCAGGGCAAAAAGAAATTGCAGGACAGACAGCTTAAACTGTCCGTCCAACCCCATACCACCACCTTACGCAAAGAAATCCTTATGACAACTTGCGTAAGTATGGGATTTTCTTTTATTTTAATTACTCTATATAGTGCTTCGAATTCTCTAAAATAAAAGTTTTATATTAAAAATTGATTTTTCCACATTTTTCTGCTATAATAAAAAAATTGGATTGGAGGGGTTGTTGTGCTTATATTTTATCTGCTCTTATTTGTTCTTCCCTTTTGGGGATGCAAATTCTCCGGCAAAGGTTTTTTTAAGGATGAATGCTTATCTAAACATGTAAGTGACTCAATTAAAGGCTTTTTTATATGGTTGGTTTTTTTAAGCCATTTTTCAGGTTATGTACAATACAGTTCTGCTATAGATGTCTACGGCAAAAAAATCAGTCTTATTTTTGGACAAATGATTGTTTCAATGTTTTTATTCTATTCCGGCTACGGTATCTGCGAATCCATTAAAAAGAAGGGCAATGCTTATGTAAAAGCCCTGCCCAAAAATAGAATATTAAAGACATTTTTTCACTTTAATATAGCTGTTTTAATATTTCTTGTTATTCAGCTCTGCATTGGAAACCGATATTCTCTATCACATATAATATTAGGCTTTATCGGTTGGGAGGCTTTTGGCAACAGCAACTGGTATATATTTGTTATTTTAGTTCTGTATTTTATAACCTATGTATCGTTTGTCTGCTTTAAAGACAGTCCTGTTAAGGCAGGGATTTTAACAACTATGTTGACAGCTGTTTTGGTTGTTTTTCTTTACTTTACACGATGGAGCTGGTGGTACGATACAGCTCTATGTTATCTTTTTGGAATGTTTGTATCTATCTATAAGGACAAATTTATTTCAGTTATAACAAAGAATAACCTTGTCTGGTTACTATGTCTTATTGCCTCTTTGGGATTGTTCGCGGCGCTTTACTGGTGTACCTTGCCGATTAGCTACAAACTAATACTATTGCTCAAACTGCTTGCCGCACCTGTATTTTGTCTTATAGTAACAATACTGTTAACTAAAGTGAAAATTTCAAATAAATTCCTTTCGTATTGCGGTCAGCACCTGTTTGAAATTTATATTTTGCAACGCATACCGATGATTCTGCTCAAACAGTGGGGTATTGCCAATATAAACATATATTTATATTTTATTCTTTGTGTTATATTGACATTCCCATTAACCATAGCTTTCCGAATTGCAACAAACAAAATAGACACCTTATTATTTAAGGCTAAAAAATAAAACCTTAAAGCCGACACCGTCAAGAAATAATTCTTTGATAGTGTCGGCTTTATATATATTGTTAACTTAAATTTTAATCCTTTTTTCAATACCCTTTGCTATTCCGTAAGCCACGGCAACAAGCAAGAAGTCCTTTGCTATAAAGGGCAGACTTGCCGAGCACACCGACTCAATAAAACCAATGCCCGACACTATACAAAGCTGAACAGTGCCCCATAAATGACATATCGCCACTCCGGCTGCTCCCGAAAGAACCTTTACGGTTCTTTTTTTGCTTTTTGCGGTAATTCCGCAAGCTAATGAAATTACCAAAAATCCAAAAATAAATCCGCCTGTTGGCCCTGTTAACACCTGAAAACCGCCCTTAAAACCTGAAAATATCGGCATTCCCATAGCGCCCAACAATATATAGGCACCCGTTGAGGCTACCGACCATTTTGCGCCTAAAAAATACCCTGAAAGCGCCACTCCAAAGACCTGTAGCGTTAGGGGAACATTAATAGGAAGAAGTATATACATTTGCGATAGCACCGCCAAAAAGGATGTAAAAAAGGCAGAAATGCAAAGCAAATATACCGTTTTCTTCATTTATAACACCCCCCTGTAATATAACCCGCGGGTGTGTTTTACGTCAGGCGCGCCCTGCTTTTGATAAGCTTTTATCACCTGTTCTGCCTGTTCTTTTGATTCCTTTGTAAAATACAGAATTAAAAAATCTACTGAAAGCTCTCCAATTCTATCAGCAAGCCAAATGGGAACCGAGTTCAAAAGCTCGCTATATCCCATTCTGCACCTTATGGGGAATTTTGTTCCGAGACGGTCAGTTATAACTCCGTTTTTATCACACTCCGAACAGGAGATTCCGTTTTTAAGCGGACAGTTTTTGAAAATCATAAGCGGAATATTTCCGTAAGCGACTAAGCCTGTGGGAACTTGTGACCTTATCTGCGATAGTGCGTGAAGCTCAGTTTCAGATGAAAGCACCGCTCCCTTTACCCCAAAATCGCCAAGCTGAGAAACTGTTTCTGAATTTGCAATATTAAATCCCATATCGGCAATAACTTCAAAACCGCAAGACTTCGCAATACTCACTGTCGCAAGATTTCCGCAAAGCGCCCTATTGCATCCCTCTGCCTTAAAAAGCTCAAGCCTTTTTTGAATTATCGCCTCGTTCGAAATACCTCTTGGAATATCAACTATAACAGACCGTCCGTATTCTGTAATTCCATTTGGCTCTGCCTCTAAGGGTATGATAATTGCTGATATTCCTGATAAATTATGCGGTATCTTATCCCTGCTTTCAAATCGTGCATAAAGCATTTTTTCACCAAAAGCCTTACCGTTTCCCGAAACAGGTGCATACTCTGCTTTTGATTTCTTGTTTTTAATTTTCCCTCTTTCAAGGTCTAACGCTTCAACCGCTCTCCGACGAAGCTCGTTAAGTTCACCGGCCGAAACAAACAAACCTTCGTCGAGATTTAGCCCACCGCCTATATTTTCATAAGGCGTATTCCCGAACTTTGAAAGATTTTTAAGTGCTTTTTCATAACTTATTGGCTTGTTTTGAGCCATCTTGGGAACATCGCCCTCAACAGTAACGCTATTTCCGTCATTATCCGAAAGGGTGAGACTTATGGGTTTATTATGTGATATTTCTGCCTTAAGACCTATCGGTACGCTTTTCCGCTCTCCCCGATAAATTTCGTGAAGACGCGGAAAGGCGCTGTCAGCCGAAAGCACATCCTCCTTAGTGCGGATCCCAAACATATCCTTTCCTAGACGGTTTTCATAATATCCCGTCGTAAAGCCCGAACGGGAGAATACTCCTTTGAGGGTGTCGCTAAGCTCCTTGTCAACCTCTCCGTTATCCAAAGCCTGACGGCAGGCGGAGATTGCAGCGGCAACATACTCAGGCCGCTTCATTCTTCCCTCAATTTTAAAGGAGCTCACACCCATTTCTTTAAGCTCCCTTATATAGTCAAGAAGAGATAAATCCTTAAGGCTTAAATCGTAGCCGTTTCCGCCCTCTACCGCAAAGGGAAGTCGGCATGGACCCGCGCAAAGACCGCGGTTTCCGCTACGCGAACCTAAAAAAGCCGAAAGCAGACATTGTCCCGAAAGGCACATACAAAGCGCTCCATGAACAAAAACCTCTACTTCTATATCAAACTTTTTTGCCTCTTTGCAAAAAATTTTCAAATCCTCGCGGCTCATTTCTCTTGCTACCACTATTCGGCAAAAACCCATTTCCTTTAAAAGGGGTAACGCCGAGGGAGAATGTACTGACATCTGTGTAGAACCGTGAAGTTTAATTTCGGGAATCTCACTCTTTATCGCCCTTGCAAGACCAATATCCGAAATAATTATTCCGTCTACCCCTGCATTATAAGCATCCCTCGCCAAGGCAAAAGACTCCGAAAGCTCCCCCTCCTTAATCATAATATTAAGGGTAAGATAGACGCTCACTCCTCTAATATGGCAATAGCTCACCGCATCTTTGAGCGAGTCTATACTGAAATTCTCTGCATTTCGGCGAGCCGAAAACTCCTTTGCGCCGAGATACACCGCATCCGCACCGCTTCTTACTGCGGCATAAAGCATTTCTGTATTCCCCACGGGTGCCAGTATTTCTGCCCTTTTCTCTATGTTCATAACCAAACTCTACCCTATCTGTTTTAAACTCTACTAACATAATACCTCAAAGTAGAGAAAATTTAAAGTATTTTTTCATTTGTTCACTTTACAATCGCGGGTTTAATTGTTATAATTGAAAAAAATAAACTTTTTGAAGGTGTTATAAATGAAATATCTCGTTCTACTTTGCGACGGTATGGCTGACATACCTTTCGAATCTCTCGGAAATAAAACCCCAATGGAATGTGCCCATAAGCCTTATATGGATAAGCTTGCTAAAACCGCTGAAGTGGGTATGTGCCGCACTGTAGCTGCAGGGCTCAAACCCGGAAGCGATGTTGCAAATCTTTCGGTAATGGGCTATGACCCAATGGTTTGCTATACAGGTCGCTCCCCCTTAGAGGCTGCATCTATCGGCGTAGACCTTAAGGAGACAGATGTGGCACTTCGTTGCAATATTGTTACCCTCTCCGATGAGGAGAATTATGAAGACAAAACCATGGTTGATTATTGCGCGGGCGATATCTCCACAGAGGAAGCACACAAAATTATTGCTACCATAGATAAGGAATTGGGCAATGAAATATATAAGTTCTACGGCGGTGTCAGCTACCGCCACTGCCTTGTGGTAGACAACGGAACTGTAGAGCTTGGCAATATGACCCCTCCGCACGATATAAGCGGAAAGGTTATTGGCGAATACCTCAGCGACCACGAAAATGCTAAGCCACTTATCGACCTTATGAAAAAAAGCTACAATTTATTAAAGGACCATCCTGTTAATGTTGAACGCATTAGCAAGGGATTGCGCCCTGCTAACTCTATTTGGCTATGGGGCGAGGGCAAAAAGCCTGCGCTTCAAAGCTTTAAGGAGAAAAACGGTGTTTGCGGTTGCGTTGTGAGCGCGGTAGACCTTTTAAAGGGTATCGGTATCTGTGCTAGAATGGAAACTCCTGAGGTTGCGGGCGTAACAGGTTATCTTGACACCGATTTTGAAGCAAAAACAAATGCCGGTATTGAAGCCTTTAAAAACGGAACCGAGCTTGTTTATTTGCACTTCGAGGCGCCCGACGAATGCGGTCACCGCGGTGAGGCTCATAACAAGGTTAAGGCAATTGAATATATCGACAGTCGTTCCTTAAAGCTCTTGCTCCATTATCTTGAAGGTTGCGGCGAGGATTACCGAATTCTCATTATGCCCGACCACCCAACACCCCTTTGCACTATGACACATTCCTCCGAGCCTGTACCGTATCTTTTGTATGATAGCTCAACAGACATAGAAGGTGTTGATTGCTTTACCGAAATCGAGGCAGCTTCAACAAAAAAATTTGTTGAAAACGGTCCCGACATTATGGATAAATTATTACAAAAAATCTAAAGGAGAAGACCTGGAAAATCGTGACAAATCTGTAACCTTTTTTAACTTGACAAGGTCAAAAAAATGTATTTATGTAAACTTAGACAACCTTTAAATTTATCCACTTTTTCCACAGAGTTATCCACTTTTTTAGGGCTTGTCCCTTCAAATATCGGGTTTTGCGCGGTTTCTTCGGTGGAAAACCTTGTTGATAAGTTGGATAACTCACCTATTGCCTGTCCATAAATTAAAAAATTATGTAAAGCTTTTCGACCTTTTTTGACAAAATAATCTTTTGTTAAAAGTCACGATTTTAACTTAAAAAACAGCACGATTTTCTACTTGTAAATTTTATAAATGAAAAGAACAAAATTAATTGACCGTAAGCTTCCCGATTATACCCGCGGCGAAGAAATTTTTAATATGGTGTCACACATTGCAGGTGGCGGAATGGGTATAGTTATATGTGCGCTTTGTATAATAAAGGCGTTTCTGAATCACGATGCATATCAAATTGTCGGTGCCTTTATCTATGGCTTTTCTATGATAATACTTTACACAATGTCAAGTGTTTATCATGGCCTTACCCACCCAACCGCCAAAAAGGTTATGCAGATAATAGACCACTGTGCGGTGTTTATTCTGATTTCGGGCACCTATACCCCAATTGTGCTCACCTCTTTAAGAGAGCATAACCCCGCATTAGGCTGGACCGTTTTTGGTGTAGTTTGGGGTGTTTCGGCCTTGGGTATTACACTTAATGCCATAGACCTTAAAAAATATAATATTTTCTCTATAATTTGTTATTTAGCGCAAGGTTGGTGCATAATCTTTACTGGCAAGGCATCTTTTGAGGCGATTGGAAAGCAAGGCTTTTTGTGGCTGCTTGCAGGAGGTATTGCTTATACTATAGGCGCTGTGCTCTATGGAATTGCAGGCAAAAAGACCGTTCGTTATATGCACTCGGTATTCCATATTTTTGTGGTGCTCGGCTCAGCTCTGCAGTTCTTTGCAATATTCTTTTATGTCCTTATCTGATTTTAACCGCGCTTTTAACTAATCAATTCGATATACAAAAAACCGCGAACCCTTTAAAGGTTCGCGGTTTGTTTTTCTTATTAGTTGCAGATTGTAAGCTCAGTATCCTTATCAAAGAGGTGAATCTTTGCAGGCTCAAGAGCAATCTGAATCTTATCGCCGGGGCGAGCTGTGTTAGTAGGAGCAACACGAGCGTTGATGGACTGACCTTCACAGTTCATATAGAGATATGTTTCAGCACCCATAAGCTCGGTAACTTCAACATTAGCCTCAACAATACCGTCCTTATTAGCGGCGATGAGGTCTTCCTCGTTATGAACATCCTCAGGACGGATACCCATAATAACTTCCTTGCCAACATACTCTACAAGGCAATTGTCCTTATTCTTAGAAGCAGGGAGCTTAATCTTAAACTTAACACCTGCGCGGGTCTTTGTATCTTCAGAGCCGAACTCTACGAAGAAATCCTCGCCCTCTTTAAGGAGCTTAGACTCTATAAAGTTCATCTGAGGTGAACCGATAAATCCGGCAACAAAGAGGTTGCAGGGATAGAGATAAAGGTTCTGAGGTGTATCAACCTGCTGGATAAGACCGCTCTTCATAACAACGATACGAGTACCCATTGTCATAGCCTCGGTCTGGTCGTGGGTAACGTAGATAAAGGTTGTGCCCAATCTCTGATGAAGCTTAGAAATCTCGGTACGCATCTGTGCACGGAGCTTAGCATCCAAGTTGGAAAGCGGCTCGTCAAGAAGGAATACCTTAGGCTCACGAACGATTGCACGACCGAGTGCCACACGCTGACGCTGACCACCGGACAAAGCCTTAGGCTTACGCTCGAGAAGATGTGAAATGTCAAGAATACGAGCAGCCTCTTCAACACGGCGCTTAATCTCATCCTTTGGTGTCTTGCGGAGCTTAAGACCAAAAGCCATATTGTCAAATACTGTCATATGAGGATAAAGAGCATAGTTCTGGAACACCATTGCTATGTCACGATCCTTGGGTGCTACATCATTTACAAGGCGATCACCAATGTAAATCTCACCGTCTGATATCTCTTCAAGTCCAGCCACCATTCTAAGGGTAGTAGACTTACCGCATCCGGAAGGACCTACCAGGATTATAAATTCCTTGTCCTTGATTTCGAGATTAAAATCAGAAACAGCTGTTACGCCGCCCGGATAACGCTTGTAAACGTTGCGCAAAGATAAACTTGCCATTATTACAGCCTCCTAAAATGCTATGAATACTTTTATCGATGTTATTATACCAAAGTGTGCAAAAAATTGCTATAATAAATGTCGCCAATTATATAAATAATGTTTTGTTAAACTTGCATACTAATTATCAAATATTGCGAAAAGCTCATCATTTGAGAGCTCTCTGCACTCCCCGTAAGACAGTTCTTTTGGAAGTAAAAGACCACCCAAGGCAGTTCTTTCAAGTGCATTTACTCCAAGTCCGACCGTACCAAACATCCGCTTTATCTGATGGTACTTTCCCTCGCTGATTTTTATTTCTGCCCGATTATCCGAAAGAGGTGTAAGCATGGCAGGACGGCACTCTTTTCCGTCAGCTAACACAATACCCTCGGCGAATGCTTTACATATTGTCTCTGTCACCTCACCGTCAAGTGTGGCAACATAGGTTTTCCAAACATTCTTCTTCGGAGATATTACTCTATGCGCGAAATCACCGTCATCGGTTATTATGAGAAGTCCCGTCGTGTCCTTGTCAAGACGGCCAACAGGGAAAAGTTTCTGTCGTCTTAAATTTTCAGGGACAAGGTCAACCACCGTTTTGCGCGACTTATCATCCGAAGCCGACAGCACACCCTGAGGCTTATTCATTAATATATAAATATACTTTTTATACCCTACTGCTTGTCCGCAATGCTTAATAAAGCTTTTTTCGGCGTCCACCTGAAAGGACGGGTCTCTTACAAGCTGTCCGTCAACAAAAACCTTGCCCACCCTTATATCGGTACGGGCAACACTTCTGGAAATATTAAGCTGTGATGATATTATTTTATCAAGTCTTTGCAATTTAATACATCCTTTAAAAAACAAAACTATAAATTTATTGTAACGGCTTCATTTCACCGTCAATCCTTACCGAAGAAATATCTCCGCCAATCACCTTTCCCTTGCAAACAACAAGGTGGATTTGCCAATCACTATTTGCAGAAAAAGGATAGGTGTATACAGTAGCCTCCTCGCCCTTGTAGCGCGAAAGGTCAAAGCCCGCCTGCTTTTGCAAGCTATTGTAGCGACTGTAAACCTCATCAAACTCGGTTGGAATAATTATCTCCTTTGAGCTCACGCTCGAATCGTCAGGGTCAAGATTTAAGCTTTTAAGATAGCTCATACGCAATGCATTGGTAGATGCATCTATTCCGCCCGCATCTGCAGAGGTGAGCTGACCCAAAAAAATTAGTCCTATAAGAATTGCCGCAAGAACCGCCGCAAGCTGGCTTTTTGACAAAGTAATAAAAAGCTTCATATTGTTTCCTCATTTTGTTTTTATTTTTATATATGAGAAAAACCCCTTAAGTATTACTATTTAATTAAAGCCTTATTCTATTATACATACCGCGTGAGCCGCTATTCCTAAAAGCTCACCCGTAAAGCCAAGCCCCTCCTCGGTGGTTGCCTTTACATTTACACAATCGCCCTCTATTCCGCAAATCTCGGCGATTTTTTTCTTCATCTGAGGTATATATGCCGCAAGCTTTGGCTTTTGCGCAATAACGGTTGAATCAATATTAACTATTTTTTTGCCTTTTGAAGCCAAAAGCTCAACCACATTTTTAAGCAGCAAGCCGCTATCAATACCCTTATACCTTTTGTCTGTATCAGGAAAATGCTTGCCAATATCACCCAGCGCAGCCGCACCCAAAAGCGCATCACATATAGCGTGAAGCAACACATCGGCATCTGAGTGACCTAAAAGTCCAAGCTCATAGGGTATTTCCACGCCGCCCACAATAAGCTTGCGGTTTTCGGCAAAGCGGTGAACATCATATCCGTGACCTATTCTCATTTTTATTCCTCCGTTTCACAGCTAAAGCCCTCTGCCGCTGAAACATCCTCAGGCGTTGTTATTTTTATATTTTTATAGCTTCCTTGGGTAGTGTAAACCTCATATCCTGCCCATTCCATAAGCGATGTATCGTCGGTAAAGTCAGAAACATCGCCCGCCTTTTGAGCCGCGTCAAGATACTCCTTAACCCACACTCCCTGAGGTGTCTGTACCGCAACAAGGCTATCTCGGTCAAGGGTTTTTACAACCTTTCCGTCACTGTCTACCTGCTTTATGGTGTCCTTAACCCGAACCGCGCAAGTAACCGCTGCGTGCTCCTTTAAAGCCTCCGCCACATCACAAATTATTTTTTCCGAAACCAAGGGACGTGCGCCGTCGTGAATAAGCACTGCTCTATCCTCTGAGAGGCGCTCGAAACCCTTAAGCACCGATTCTTGACGGGTTGCTCCTCCACACACTATATCTGTAAGCTTTGAAATATTATACTTTTCAGCAAGAAGCTGCATATCAAAAAGGTCCTCAGACCTTACCACAAGAATTATATTCTTAACTGCTCCGCATCGCTCAAAAGCAAGCATTGTGCGTGCAATAACCGACACTCCGCCTATTTCGAGCAACTGCTTATTAACACCCTGCATACGGGTAAAAGAGCCTGCCGCAACAATAATAACAGGCAAACCG
This sequence comes from Acutalibacteraceae bacterium, assembly GCA_045658105.1. Lineage (GTDB taxonomy): Bacteria > Bacillota > Clostridia > Oscillospirales > Acutalibacteraceae > UBA737. Next base: position 101,186 of record JAZOUK010000009.1, on the reverse strand, counting down.
CCGTTTTCTGTATCGCAGATACAATATTTCAACCTTGTTTCGGTAGCATTCATAGGTTCACATCCTTTAAGCAAACTTAAAAATAAGGGTCGGCTTAAACCGACCCTTAAAAGACAGGATTTAAGCCTGTCAGCTATACATTATTCCTCGGTTTCTTCTTCGCAATCACAGCAACAATCGCAGTCGCAACCATCGAAATCAAACTCAAGCTCGGTGCCGCAATTCGGACAGGTCATGCCTTCCTCCTCAAGCATCTCAGCATCAAGATAAATTACATCATTACAAGCAGGACACTCGATTTCGTAAACCTCGTCATCGCAATCACAATCACAGTCATAACCGTCCTGACAACCGCAGTCACAGTCACTACCGCAACCGCATCCGCAATCGCACTCGTCATCGTCTTCGCCATAGATTATCTCTTCAACATAGGAAAGATCCTCGTCTACAGCATCAATCTGCTCCATAAGCTCCTCGCAGCCATCTTCAATATCACAGATTTCCTCAGTAATATCGCCCAAAAGGTCGATGATAGCGTTTAAAATTTTGCCTTCTTTGGTTGCAACGTCAAGTTCAAGACCCTCTGCAAGACCTTTTATATAAGCAATCTTTTCACAAATATCCATTTTATTTTGCCTCCAATCAAAAATATTTAGGGTAGATAAAACCTTTTTATGGTTTATGCGCGCTCCATATATTCGCCGGTACGGGTGTCAATTCTTATCATATCTCCCTCGTTAATGAAAAGGGGAACACGGATTTCTGCGCCGGTTTCAACTGTTGCGGGCTTTGTAGCATTTGTTGCAGTGTTGCCTGCAAAACCAGGATCGGTAGCAGTAACAGCAAGCTCAACAAATGTTGGGGGCTCTACGCCGAATACATTACCCTTGTAAGAAAGGATCTTACAAACCATATTTTCCTTAACAAACTTAAAGTTTTCACCAAGGTCGCTCCCGTTAATCGGAACCATATCATAGGTTTCCTGATCCATAAAGTAGTAAAGGTCACCGTCTGCATATGAATACTCCATGTCCTTACGCTCTACAAAAGCGGTGGGGAACTTAGCAGTAGGGTTGTAGCTCTTTTCAATAACTGCACCTGTAATAACATTCTTAGTCTTTGTTCTTACGAAAGCGGCACCTTTACCAGGCTTAACATGCTGGAACTCAACAACCTGAAGAACGTTGCCGTCCTCCTCAAAGGTAACACCGTTTCTAAAATCGCCTGCACTAATCATTTTCAAATCCTCCAAAACACGGTATAATCGCCACAAAGCAACAATCCGCTATTATTTTTACATACATTGGTATTATAACGCTTTGGGTAGAATTTGTCAAGGTTTAGTATACTTACAGCGCAATTATGGCTTTGTGCCCTCTCTTTTTCGTTTTATACAGTCAGTTTTTATTGCTTTTTCATTAAACCCTTGAGCTATCGCGGGATACTGATTCTCACTATCGGCAGTTGCCTGCACCTCATAGGTACCGTATTTATTAAGCATTTCTGTAACCGTGTCGGGCTGACCCATTCCATCTGTATTGAGCATTGTAGCGGTCTCACTGCTTTTATCTTTTTTCACTTTTTTATCTGATTTTTTCATATTTACGCCTCTTTCAATTTTGTAAATAATATTTTACGCAAAAATCTCGGCATAATTCATTGTACTGATTTTAATTTGTTTGGCGACAGAACTGAGTCTGCAATTCGACATCTCGGATATTATAGAATTTAAATCGGATAAAAAATAAGCTAAAATGAAAACCAAGTCAAACTAAAAAGAATGACTTGGTTTTTTATTTTCATTACTTAAAGAAATTATATATTCCCACAACAAAGAGAACAAAAATCATAATCGGAAGAACGAAGGTCATATAGCCACGCATCCAATCGGCAACCTTGAGTCCCTTGCCCGTATTCGCCTCTTTCTTGAAATTTTTCCATCCCCAACCGTAGCGTGTGGTACAGAAGAGCACAAAAACGAGCGAACCAACAGGCAAAAGCACATTACTCACAATAAAGTCCTCTAAATCAAGAACATTACTACCCTCACCAAACGGCGTGAAGCCTGAAAGCACATTAAAGCCTAAAATACAAGGCAAGCAAAGAACAAGCATTGCAATACCGTTTACAAAGCAAGCCTTTTTGCGACTGAAACCGAAAATATCCATCGTACAGGAAATAATATTTTCAAACACCGCAAGCACGGTTGAAAGGGCGGCAAAGCTCATAAACGCAAAGAACAACGAGCCCCACACTCTACCCATAGGAATGTTATTGAAAATATTTGGCAAGGTTATAAAAATAAGGGGTGGTCCGCTTGTAACCTCAACACCATATGCCGAGCAGGCAGGAAATATAATAAGACCAGAACAAAGCGCTACAAAGGTATCGAGCACCGCAACGTTCACCGATTCACCCATAAGACTGCGATCTTTTCCGAGATAGCTTCCAAAAATAGCCATTGAGCCTACACCCAGGCTCAATGTGAAGAATGCCTGATTCATAGCGCCAACAATAACATTAAAAATACCAACATCTTTAACCTTGCTAATGTCAGGCTTAAGATAAAACTCAAGACCTTCTGCTCCGCCCTTCATAAAGACGCTGTTTATTGCCAAAACCACCATTATAGCAAGCAGTGCAAGCATCATATATTTCGTAATTCTTTCAAGTCCTTTTTGAAGACTAAAAGAACAAATAACAAATCCTAAAATGATAACAAAAAAAGTGAAAAGTATCATAGTAATAGGGTTCCCGAGCATTTCATTAAAATGGTTGCCTACCCCTTTTGAGTCAAGACCGTCAAACTTGCCTGCAACAGTGTCAACAAAATAGCGAATCATCCAACCCGAAACTGCAGTATAAAACATCATAAGCAGGTAGTTCCCCGCTACTGCGGCATAGCTATGTATATGCCATTTGCTACCCTTCGGTGCTAACTGATGATAAATTCTTGCGGGACTTTTTTGGCTTGCTCTGCCGAGAGAAAACTCCATTGTCATAACCGGAATGCCCATAACAAGCAGGAAAAACAAATAAAACAGTACAAAAACACCTCCGCCGTACTGACCTGCCATATATGGAAACTTCCATACATTTCCTATACCGATTGCGCATCCTGCGCTAAGCAGAATGAATCCCAATCGGCTACCCAACCGTTCTCTTTCCATACAAACCTCCAAAAGTTCATTTCCTTAAATCCTCAAAAAAGGCTTTAAGTACATTAAGGCACTCAGCCTCACAGATGCCGCCATAGATTTCAGGCTTATGGTTGTAGGGGTAGTCACAGAGATTTATCACACTGTCAATACTTCCCGCCTTACTGTCATAAGCGCCAAAAACAAGGGTTTTTATTCTCGAATTTATAATTGCACCTGCACACATAGGACAGGGCTCCAATGTAACATACATTTCACAACCGTCAAGCCGCCAACTGCCCAAAGCCTTGCAAGCATTGTTTATAGCCTCAATTTCAGCGTGAGATAACGCGTTTTGCTTTGTCTCACGCTCATTTTTTCCTGTAGCAATAATTTTTCCGTCCTTAACGATTACCGCACCCACAGGAACCTCGCCCATTTCTGCCGCCTCTTTGGCTAAGCTGAGAGCTTCATACATAAATTCTTTTCTCATTTTGCCTTAGCTTCACAATAAAGACAGCGATACACCCTTTCCTTGCGGTCTGCAAGGCAGAAAACCTGAGGCAGCTCCTGCTCGGTTACCGAAATACAACGGGGATTCTTACAGGTTATAACATTTGTAAGTCTTTCGGGCAGGTCTATAGTCTTTTTCTCAACATTTTTGCCGTCCTTTATAAAATTAACTGTGATATCAGGGTCAACGTAACCGATAATATCGGTGTTTATAGAAATATCGGCGTCGATTTTAATTATATCCTTTTTGCCCATTTTACGGCTTGGAGCGTTATTAATAAGAGCCACCGAGCAATCGAGACTATCAAGCCCTAAAAGCTTGTAAATCTCCATACCCTTTCCTGCGGTTATATGGTCAATAACAATGCCGTTTTTAATTTCGTCAACCGTCATTTACTCCACCTCCAAAAGCTTGAGAATGAGGGCCATTCTCATATATTTACCGTTTAGCACCTGTTTGAAATAACAAGCGCGGGGGTCGTTATCGATAGCAACACTTATCTCATTCACACGCGGAAGCGGATGTAAAATAGAAAGGTCTGCCTTTGCGTTTTCGAGCTTTTCGGGGGTGAGAATATAGCTGTCTTTAAGACGTAAATATTCCTCCTCGTTGAAAAAGCGCTCCCTCTGCACACGGGTCATATAAAGAATATCAAGACAAGGCATAACCGACTCTAAATCGGTGGTTTCGGTGTATTCAATTTTCTCCTTTTTAAGTGAATCCTTTACATAATCGGGAATTTTCAACTCGTTAGGGGATATAAAGACAAACTTCACATTGCTATAACGGCGAAGCGCGGCAATAAGAGAGTGAACCGTTCTGCCGAATTTAAGGTCGCCGCAAAAGCCGACTGTAAGATTTTCAAAATGTCCCTTTTCACGGTGAATTGTAAGTAAGTCTGCAAGAGTCTGTGTGGGGTGGTTATGACCGCCGTCACCCGCGTTAATAACAGGGATAGCTGCGTTCATAGAAGCCACTAAGGGCGCGCCCTCTTTTGGGTGGCGCATAGCAATAATGTCAGCATAGCAGCTTACAGTTTTTGCGGTGTCTGCAACGCTTTCACCCTTAGACGCCGACGAGCTGTTTGCCTCGGAAAAGCCCAAAACATTTCCGCCTAACTCATACATTGCCGCCTCAAAGCTGAGTCTTGTTCTGGTAGACGGCTCAAAAAATAAGGTGGCAAGCTTTTTGCCTACGCATTTATGAGCATATTTTTGTGGGTTAGCAATAATATCATATGCCAAATTTAAAAGATCTTCAATCTCAGCAGTAGAAAGCTCTAATATATCGATTAAACTTCTCATAACAAAATTCCTTTTATTATTTAATTACGCATTACGAATTAATTTATGCTTTTGCACCATTTATTTCAAGGTATTTCTTTATGCGGTCAACATTTTCGTGGTTTTTCTCATCTTCCTCAAGGTATTCAATAATGTCGTATACATCAACTACAGAATATACTGGGAAGCCAAACTCCTCGCCAACCTCAGCCATAGCGCTCTTATCGGTCTTGCCCTTTTCCTTGCGGTCAACCATAACAAAGGTAGCGGCAACCTTGGTGCCCTTAAGACCTGATAAAATCTCCATACTCTCTCTTATAGCGGTTCCTGCGGTTATAACATCCTCAACAATTACGATTTCCTCGCCCTCTTGAGGCTTATATCCTACAAAAACACCACCCTCGCCGTGGTCCTTTTCCTCTTTTCTGTTAAAGAAGAAAGGCACATCGAGTCCATTCTTTGCAAGTGCTACTGCAACCGATACTGCAATCGGGATACCCTTATAGGCAGGACCGTAAAGCACAGTTTTTTTATTGCCAACCTTTTCGAAATAAGCCTTGGCATAGAACTCACCGAGCTTGCAGATTTGCTCGCCTGTTTTAATATCGCCTGCGTTTATGAAATAAGGAATTTTTCTGCCTGATTTAGCGGTAAAATCGCCGAACTTCAAAACACCTGCACCCTCTAAAAACTGTATAAATTCTCTTTTGTAGGTTTCCATATTTATATCTCCTTCCAAAATTACGAATTACGCATTACCCAATAAATTCTGCGCAGCAACGCTCATATGCTGCAACGGGGTCCTCAGCGGCGGTAATAGGTCTGCCGACAACTATATAATCGCTACCGATTTTCTTTGCCTCTGCAGGAGTCATAACGCGTTTCTGGTCGCCAATGTCACCATCAGCAAAGCGAACACCGGGGGTAACGGTTAAGAACTTTTCACCGCAGGTATTATGCACCTTCTCTGCCTCGAGCGGTGAACAAACAACACCGTCAAGTCCTGCCTTTGCGGCATTAGATGCATAGTGCATAACAACCTTATCAATAGGCTCTTTGATAAGCAGGTCGTTTTCCATTCTTTCTTGGTCGGTTGAAGTGAGCTGAGTAACCGCGATAAGCAAAGGTCTTGTACCGTCAGGACGGGTAAGTCCCTCCAAAGCCGCCTCCATCATAGATATTGTGCCTGCCGCGTGAAGATTGGTCATATCAACATCAAGGCGGGACAATACTGCCATACACTTTTTAACGGTATTCGGAATATCGTGAAGCTTTAAAACGAGGAAAATTTTATGTCCTCTTGCCTTGATTTCCTTTACAATTTCGGGGCCCTCAGCATAGAAAAGCTCCATACCGATTTTTACAAAAGGCTTTCTTCCTGTAAACTTATCAAGAAAGCTCATAACCTGTTCCTTGCTCGCAAAATCGCAAGCAATAATTACATCCTTACCCATTGTGTGCTCCTCCTATAATATCTGTTAAATTATTTATTCTGTATTTCTCCATAACACGGGGTAAATTTTCAATAATATTCTTGCAAGCAAACGGCTCAACAAGATTTGCCGCGCCTACCTGTACTGCAGTAGCACCTGCAAGCATCATTTCTATTACATCCTCAGCGGTAGCAATTCCGCCCATACCGATAATCGGGATTTTAACCGCATCATAAACCTGATAAACCATTCTAAGGGCTACAGGCTTTATTGCCGCGCCCGAAAAACCGCCCATTTTATTTGCCAAAATAGGTTTTTTGGTTTTTAAATCAATTCTCATTCCGAGTAATGTATTAATAAGGCTTACGCCGTCAGCTCCCGCCGACTCACATGCCTTTGCGATTTCGGTAATATCGGTAACATTGGGTGAGAGCTTTATGTAAACTGGTTTGCTTGTTACCTTTTTAACCGCCTTTGTAACCGCCTCTGCATTTTTTGCGCTTGTACCAAAGGCAAGACCGCCGCCGTGAACATTCGGGCAAGAAATATTAACCTCAAACCAACCGATTTGCTCCTCCTTGTCGAGCATTTCACAGGTGTAGGCATAATCCTCAACCGCGAATCCGCTTACATTCGCCATAACAGGCTTACTGAAAACCGCCTTAAGCTTAGGTAATTCTTCTGCAATTACCCTTTCCACACCTGGGTTTTGAAGTCCCACAGAGTTGAGCATACCGCAAGGCGTTTCTGCAATTCTAGGGGTAGGATTTCCAAAGCGCGGGTCCTTAGTTGTACCCTTAAAGGAGAATGTACCTAACATATTAATGTCATAAAGCCCGGCAAACTCGTAGCCGAAGCCAAAGGTTCCGCTTGCGGGGATAATTGGATTAGAAAGCTCTATTCCCGATAATGTAACCTTAGTGTTTACCATATTATTTCCTCCCTGTCAAGCACGGGACCGTCCTTACAAATACGCTTGTTGCCGTACTTAGTTTTACAGCTACAGCCCATACAAGCGCCGAAGCCACAACCCATTCTTTCCTCAAAGCTATACTGACCGCTCACCTCTACAGACGACTCTATTGCCTTAAACATAGGCATAGGACCGCAGGTATAGAAAAAGTCGTAATCAATATTCTTCATAGCGTCGGTTACATAGCCCTTTATACCGTAGCTGCCGTCAACCGTGGTAACATAAACTTGGGCTCCAAGCTCCTTAAACTCTTTTTCGTAGAAAATTTCGCTTTCGGTGTTAAAGCCTAAAACTACAGAAACCTGTTTGCCCTGAGCAATAAGCTCACGGCAAAGCTTATAAAGTGGCGGAATTCCCACACCGCCACCGACAAGCAGAGGCTTTTGGGTTTTCTTGCTGTTATCAAATCCGTTGCCGAGACCCACGAGAACATCAAGCGCCTCGCCTTCAGGCATACGGCTCATTATCTCGGTGCCCTCGCCCACGACCTTGTAGATGATAGTGATTTCATTTTCCGAATAATCACACACCGAAATAGGACGGCGCAGATAAAGACCGTCTATTTTAACATTCACAAACTGTCCTGCACGGGTTAGTGCCGAAGTATCACCGCAAAGCACCATTTTAAAGATATTAGGAGCAAGCGATACATTTGATTTTATCTTATAAATTCCTTGTGTCATCATAAAAATCACCCTAATAAATCATTGTCTATATTCTGTGGTTGTAGCCCTGTGTGGTCGCCACTAACAAACAATAATTTACGCATCAATTGTAGAAATAGTAATTGTGGTTTCTTCTAAAACATCAAGAAGAACCTTTACGGTATCAAGCGAGGTAAAGAGGGTTACATTATTTTCGGTAGCGCTTCGGCGAATCTCAAAGCCGTCGCTTGCGGTACCCGAAGAATTAATATCTCTTGTATTGATAATATACGCAATGTGTCCCTGACGGATAGCCTCCGGAATCTCGTCACTACCCTCACCGATTTTGCGAAGAATATGGGTGCGGATTCCGTTCTCCTTCAAGAATTCAGCAGTACCCGCGGTAGCCTGAATGTTAAATCCAAGGTTATAGAAACGGCGGATAAGTGGCAAAGCCTCCTCCTTGTCGCTGTCAGCAATAGTAGCAAGAACGGTGCCATAGTTTTGAAGCTTCATACCGCTTGCCTGCAATGCTTTATAAAGTGCGCGGTTGAGCTTATCGTCGTAGCCGATAGCCTCACCTGTAGACTTCATTTCGGGTGAGAGGTATGCATCGAGTCCACGGATTTTATTGAATGAGAACACCGGAACCTTTACATAATAACGGTTCTTCTCATCAGGATAAATATTAAATATGCCCTGCTCCTTAAGTGATTTTCCGAGAATAACCTCGGTTGCAATATCTGCAAGACTATAGCCTGTAGACTTTGAAAGGAACGGTACTGTTCTTGAAGAACGGGGATTAACCTCGATTATAAACACATTATCGTCCTTATCGACAATAAACTGAATGTTATAAAGACCGATAATACCAATACCGAGACCCAATTTCTTAGCATACTGAAGAATAATACCCTTTACCTTATCCGAAATACTGAATGTGGGATAAACGCTTATACTGTCACCCGAGTGAATACCTGTACGCTCTACAAGCTCCATAATACCGGGGATAAATACATCCTTACCGTCACAAATAGCGTCAACCTCAACCTCTTTACCGAAAATATACTTATCAACAAGCACAGGCTTATCCTCGTCTATTTCAACGGCGGTCTTGAGGTACTGACGGAGCTGTTCCTCGTCAGCAACTATCTGCATAGCTCTACCGCCCAATACGAAGGAGGGGCGAACAAGCACAGGATAGCCAATCTCAGCAGCAGCGGCAACACCTGCCTCAATATTAGTAACTGCCTTACCGTTTGGCTGAGGAATATTAAGCTCCTTAAGGATTTTTTCAAAACTATCGCGGTTTTCTGCACGCTCAATAGCGGCACAGTCGGTGCCAATAATCTTAACGCCGCGCTCCATAAGAGGCTCTGCAAGGTTAATAGCGGTCTGACCGCCGAGCGAAGCGATAACACACTCAGGCTTTTCGAAATCAATAATATTTATAACATCCTCAGGAGTGAGTGGCTCAAAATAAAGCTTATCGCTACAGGTATAGTCGGTAGAAACCGTTTCGGGGTTGTTGTTTATGATAATAGCCTCATAACCTGAGTCCTTAATAGTTGTAACGGCGTGTACTGTAGAATAGTCAAACTCAACACCCTGACCGATACGGATAGGACCTGCTCCCAACACAACTATTTTCTTTTTATCTGTAAGTACAGATGCGTTATCGCCTGTATATGAAGAGTAAAAATAAGGAATATATGCACCTGTGTGGCAGGTGTCTACCATACGGAACGAGGGGAGAAGCTTATTTTCCTTACGGAATTTATAAACCTCGAGCTCGGTACACTTCCACATTCTTGCAACATACTTATCCGAGAAGCCCATCTGCTTAGCGCCCTTAAGAATTTCAAGGTTAAACGGATTGACTTTTAGGTTTTCTTCCATATCTATAATACGCTTTATAGCCTCAAGGAAGAAAGCGGTAATTTTTGTTGTTTCGTGTATTTCCTCAACCGTAGCACCGCGATAAAGAAGCTCGGCAATAGCAAAGAGATTATCGTCTCTGAACTCCTTGATGTACTCACGGAGCTGGTCATCACTCATATTGTCAAACTTTGAGTGATAAAGGTGGTTTACACCGATTTCGAGTGAGCGAGTGCCCTTTAAAAGACTTTCTTCTAAGGTAGAGCCTATTCCCATAACCTCACCTGTAGCCTTCATCTGTGTACCAAGAACATTTGAAGCGGCGGTGAACTTATCAAACGGAAAGCGTGGAAGCTTTGTAATTATATAGTCAAGCTTAGGCTCAAATGATGCATTGGTATTGGCAATAGAAATATCCTCAAGCGCCATACCTACGGCAATCTTTGCGGTAACGCGCGCAATGGGGTATCCGCTTGCCTTAGATGCCAAGGCAGAAGAACGCGAAACTCTTGGATTTACCTCAATCAGATAGTATTCGCTTGAATTGGGGTTGAGCGCAAACTGAACATTACATCCACCCTCAATTTTAAGTTCTTTTATGATTTTAATAGCGCTGTCATTAAGCATTTTAAGGTCATGGTCATTAAGCGTGAGAATGGGGGCTACAACCAAGGAGTCACCTGTGTGAACACCAACAGGGTCAATATTTTCCATTCCGCAAATAGTGATAGCGTGGTCGTTAGAGTCACGCATAACCTCAAACTCAATTTCCTTATATCCCTTAACACTCTTTTCAATAAGAACCTGTGAAACGGGCGATAGCTTAAATGCGTTAAGACCGATTTCTACAAGCTCGTCCTCATTATATGCAAAGCCGCCGCCTGTACCGCCCAAAGTAAATGCAGGACGGAGTACCACAGGATAACCGATTCTGTTTGCGGCTTCCTTAGCCTCCTCGATATTGTAGGTTATTTCAGAGGGAATAGTAGGCTCGCCTATAGACTGGCAAAGCTCCTTGAAAAGCTCGCGGTCCTCAGCGCGCTCAATACTCTCACTGCTTGTTCCCAAAAGCTCAACGCCGCACTCCTTAAGAATTCCCTTTTGCTCAAGCTGCATTGCAAGGTTAAGACCTGTTTGACCGCCGATACCGGGCAAAATAGCGTCAGGACGCTCAAAGCGGAGAATCTTTGCAATATATTCAAGGGTAAGAGGCTCCATATAAACCTTGTCGGCAATAGTAGTGTCTGTCATAATGGTAGCAGGGTTAGAGTTGCAGAGAACAACCTCATAGCCCTCCTCCTTAAGCGCCAAGCAGGCTTGAGTGCCCGCATAGTCAAACTCAGCCGCCTGACCGATAACTATAGGTCCTGAGCCGATAATTAAAATTTTCTTTAAATCTGTTCTTTTTGCCATAATAAAGCCTCCTAATTTTATTCAAAACTATTGTATACTATTTTACCGCCTACTACCGTGAGCAGACATTTACCGAATACCCTCTTATCCTCAAACGGAGTGGCTCTTCCCATAGAAAGGAATTGTTTTGGGTCTATAGTGTATTCTTTTTCCAAATCGAAAATGCAAAAATCCTCTGTTTCGGGCAGACCAAACCGCCGTCTCGGATTTACCGACATTATCTCAATAAGCTTTTCGAGTGTTAGTATCCCAGTTTTTACAAGCTCGGTATACATAACAGGGAATGCCGTTTCAATTCCCACAACGCCCATTGCGCTTTTCTCGAGTCCTTTGCCCTTTTCCTCTGCCGAGTGGGGAGCGTGGTCGGTAGCAATCATATCAACCGTACCGTCCTTTATGCCCTCAATAAGCGCCAAGCGGTCCTCCTCGCTTCTGATTGGCGGATTCATCTTAAATCTACCGTTTTCCTGTAAATCCATATCGTTCATAACAAGGTAGTGGGGAGCGGTTTCACAGGTTACATCAATGCCACGCTGTTTGGCCTCGCGTATAAGCTCCACACTTTCTTTACAAGAAATATGGCAGACGTGGTATTTACAGCCCACCTTTTCTGCAAGCTCAAGGTCGCGCTTAATGGGACCCCATTCGCTCTCACTGCAAATTCCTTTATGACCGTGAAGCTTAGCATACTCACCGTCATGTATATAACCGCCTTTAAGCAGACTGTTATCCTCACAATGTGCAACGATTATCTTCCCAAGCTCTTTCGCTTTTAGCATTGCCTTTTCCATAAGCTCAGCCGATTGCACGCCTCTGCCGTCATCCGAGAAAGCAAAGGCTTTTTGAGAAAGTCCCTCTAAATCAGAAAGCTCCTCGCCCCTTTGCCCCACTGTTATAGAGGCATAAGGATGAACATTTATGACCGCATCCTTATCTATAATTTCAAGCTGTTTTTCAAGATTTTCGCAAGAATCGGGCACAGGGTTCAGATTTGGCATAGAGCAAACATCGCTATACCCGCCTGCCGCAGCCGCCTTTGTGCCGCTTTTTATGGTTTCCTTATATGAAAAACCCGGCTCCCTGAGATGAACATGAACATCACAAAAGGCCGGAAAAACGAAATAATTATTCAATTTAGAAACAAAGGCACCAATACCAGAAAACGAAGAAGCTGACGGGTGGTTTTCTTCAAAAGAAAAATCGCCCGATTGGAAAGAACCGTTTTTATAAAAACTCATATTTTCAAGAGTATATTTCATTATAAACCGCCTTTCTTAAACCCAATTAAAGTATAACATTATACTTTACAATTTTATCAACATCTTTATCCAAAGTATTTTATCATACCGAATAATTATTGTCAAGGACAAAGAGACGGTTTTTTGAATTTTATTTTTATTATTATAATATGTTTTTTCGGGCGGTTGGTATCCGCTCCTACAAAGTAGAACATTCCGTAAGGGAATGTAAAGGAGGCAATCTGCCTCCTGCTTTATCCTAAACCTGTAACGCTCCACAACGCTGCTTCGCGCGTTAATGAGCTGTTTTCTTCGCAACGGTTATTTTTTGAGGGCAAAATCCTCTTCCTTTCTAAGCCTGTAACGCTCCATAACGCTTTGCTTTTCCTCAAAAAAGTGCCCTCTGCTCCGCAAACATCATAACGCTGCTTCGCGCGTTAATGAGCTGTTTTCTTCGCAACGGTTATTTTTTGAGGGCAAAGCTATGGAGCTGTTTTATTCAACCGTCACAGATTTCGCAAGATTACGCGGTTTATCTATATCGCACCCCTTGAAAAGCGAAACATAGTAGGCGTAAAGCTGAAACGGTACAACCTCTAACGATGCCATTAAAAGAGGGTGTGTGCGCGGTATATAAATTATCTCCTCTGCCTCGGCTTCAACCGTGTTGCAACCCTCCACCGCACAGGCAATTATATGAGCACCTCTTGCCTTTACCTCTTTTATATTGCTAATCATCTTATCAAGGAGCCTTTCATATCCGCAAAGGGCTATTACCGTTCTGTCCTTTTCTATAAGCGAAATGGTTCCGTGCTTAAGCTCTCCTGCCGCATATGCCTCAGAGTGAATATAGGAAATCTCCTTTAATTTCAGCGACGCCTCTAAAGCCACCGCGTAGTCTATATTTCTGCCTATGAAGAAGAGTGAGGGCGGATTGTCACACTTTTTAGATAATTCCCTGATAATCGGAGCTTTTTTCAGTATTTCATCAATTTTTCTCGGGAGCTCTCTCAATTGCGAAAATATTCCACTTAATTGGTTTAAAGATACCGTTCCCATCTGCTTTGCCGCCCATATTCCAAACAGATAAATTACCGAAAGCTGAGTAGAATAGCCTTTGGTTGTAGCTACCGCAATTTCGGGCCCCGCCCAGGTGTATATTACATCGTCAGATGCTTTTGCAATGCTGCTTCCCACCACATTGACTATCGACAACACATACGCACCCTTGAGTTTTGCCTCTTTAAGGGCAGCAAGGGTATCTGCCGTTTCGCCCGACTGACTGATTACTATAACAAGGGTTTTACTGTCGGCAATGGGATTACGGTAACGGTATTCACTGGCAAGCTCTACCTCTGTAGGAATTCTTAAAAGCTCCTCAAAAAAATATTTTCCCACTATTCCCGCGTGATAGGCTGAGCCACAGGCAATAATCTGAATTTTGTTATATTTTTTGAGCATTTCAGAGTCAAGCTTTAAATCCTCAAAAACAATTTCGTCGCCCCTTATACGACTCTCAATTGTCTGCTCAACCGCTCTCGGTTGCTCGGCAATTTCTTTCATCATAAAATGCTCGTATCCGCCCTTTTCGGCAGAGCCGACATCCCAGCCGATAACCGAAATTCTACGCTCAACAAAATTACCGTCACTTCCGAAAAGCTCTACCGATTCGGGTGTTATAAATGCCATTTCGCCGTCCTCAATGTAAATTACATTTTTAGTGTGAGACACTATTGCTGTAACATCCGACGCGATAATATTTTTCTTTTCGCCTATACCTATTATAAGCGGACTAAAATGTCTTGCCGCCACTAAGGTTTCGGGATAATCGCTGCAGAGTATACCCAAAGCATAGGAGCCATCAAGTCGTGCAACAGTAGCCGTAACTGCAGATTTTAGGTCTCCCTTATAATACTTCTGCAAAAGCTGAGGCACAACCTCTGTATCGGTTTCACTTACAAACTGTATGCCCTCTGCTTCAAGCTCTGCTTTAAGCAGAGCGTAATTTTCTATAATTCCGTTATGCACAACCGCAAATTTTCCGTTTTCGCTCAAATGCGGATGGGCATTCTCGACCGACGGTGCACCATGGGTTGCCCAACGGGTATGCCCTATTCCAACAAAACCGCTTGCCTCTTCGCCGTTATCGGTAATTTCTTTAAGCCTGCTTATTCTTTTGTCTGTTTTGTAAACCGATATTTTCCCCTTTCCCAAAAGCGCCATCCCCGCCGAATCGTAGCCTCTATATTCAAGCCTTTCTAAACCCTCTAACAATACGGGTGCCGCCTTTTGCTTTCCTGTAAATCCAACTATTCCGCACATGAAAAATACACCTTTCTAAAAGTCTATATTATTTTATGGCAAATCTTTCGCTTGATACATTATGTGCTAAGATTTTATTTTATACTAAGATTTTACATAAAACAGCATATTTCATCATATAATTTGCTCTATACTCCCTTTTTTAAACATTTAAATGCTTGTAGTTGTATGAAATATATGGTATAATAATATGACACCTTGGTTAATAGCAATTTTCTTGGAGGACCGTTATGGAAGAAAAACAAAATTTGCAAAAAGACACTTTTTCGGGTCTTGTTTGGAAATTTTCCGAGCGTGCGGGTGCTCAGCTTGTAACACTTGTTGTTTCTATTTTTCTTGCCCGTATTCTAACGCCTGACGATTATAGCGTTGTTAGTATTGTCACAATTTTTTTCACCTTTGCTAATGTGTTTATTTCAAGCGGATTTAATACCGCTCTCATTCAGAAAAAGAAGGTCGATTTAAGAGATTACTCCTCGGTGCTATATATAAGTCTTTCTCTGTCGCTTTTAATTTATGCAGTACTCTTTTTTACTGCGCCTGCATTAGCAAACCTTTATTCGCTTCCTATTTTGATTCCTGTTATAAGGGTAATGGGATTGACCCTTATAATAAATGCGTTTAAATCAATTTTATGCGCTTATATATCTGCTACCTTGCAGTTTAAAAAATTCTTTTTTTCAACCTTAGTAGGAACGGTTGTTTCGGCCTTTGTTGGAATAGCCCTCGCACTTAATGGCGCTGGGCCTTGGGCTTTGGTGGCTCAGCAAATGACCAACACAACCATTGACACCTTGGTATTACTGATTACAACAAGGGTGCATTTCGGCTTTAAATTCTCCTTTTCAAGGGTAAAAAGACTTATTGATTACGGATGGAAAATATTAGCATCCTCACTTATTTCAACCGCATATGATGAGATTAATCCGCTTATAATAGGAATTCGCTTTTCAGGTGCAGACCTTTCCTTTTACACCAAGGGAAAAAGCTTTCCCTCACTCATTTCAAACACCGTAAATGACACCTTTTCTGCGGTGCTTTTGCCTGTTATGTCAAAACTTCAGGACGATATGAATGCCGTGTTAAACTACACTCGACGCTTTATGAAGATATCTTCCTATATAATTTTTCCGCTTATGATAGGCTTTCTTGCCGTTTCAGATAACTTTGTTTCGGTTATCCTTACCGATAAGTGGCTTTCGGCATCAATATATATAAAGATTTTTGCTTTAAGCTATATGTTTAATATTATTCAAAACGGTAATCTTCAGGCAATTAGGGCAATCGGAAGGAGTGACATTGTGCTGATTCTTGAAATCGCCAAAAAGGGTATTTACTTCCTTGTAATATTGGGCTTCGTTCTCTTTACCGACTCGCCAATTCTTTTAGCGGTAAGCTTTATTATAAACACCGTTTTTGCAACCGTTATAAACACTTTTCCTAACCGAAAGCTTATTGGCTATAAATACCGCTTACAAATTATGGACCTGCTTAAGAATTTTATTTGCGCCACACTTATGGGAGTAATAGTATACTCTATGAATTTTCTCTCAATTAATAAATTATTTTTGTTGGCCTTACAGGTGTTGACAGGAGCAATTGTATATATTCTCTTAAGCGTTATAACCAAGAACGAAAATTTTTACTATTTTTATAATTTTTTAATAAAATTTTTGAAAAAGGGGAATAACCGTTAATTATGAAACTGAAAGCAGCTATAAAAAAAGCTCTCAATCTGATTCCTCTGACCAACACAGTAGTATTCGAAAGTATTCCTGACCTATCGGACAACACAAAAGCTGTGTTCGACGAAATGCTTCGGCGCGGATTAAACAAAAAATATAAGCTTGTATGGCTGTTAAATAAGAAACCAATCAAGCCTTATAAAAGTATTCCCAATGTGAAATATATTGAATCCTCCTCTAAAAAGGCTTTGTTTTACCACCTTACTGCAAAAGCGCTTATTTGTTGTAATAATTGGCTTTGCACACTTAGAAAGGGTCAAACCTCGTTTTACTTGTCCCACGGGACAACCATTAAGCGACTTCGGGGCTACTATTCTATGCCAAAAACAGTTGATTACTGTCTTTCTGCGGGCAAGAGCGTGGAGTTTCTCTGCGAAAACGAATTCGGCGCCGACCGAGAAAAAATCTTTACCTTAGGCTTTCCGAGAAATGATGTCCTCACCGGACCTAAGCGCGACCTTAAAACCTATTTTGGAGACTACGAAAGGTTTGTTGTTTGGTATCCCACATACCGTCAGCATAATAACCACAGCGCGGTTGTGACTGCAAACTCCTTGCCGATTATACACAACAGTGAAAATGCCGAAACACTAAACGAGGTGGCAAGGCATTGTAAAACACTTATTATTCTAAAGCCACATTTTGCGCAGGATGTAAGCTATATAAAAGAGATGAACCTCAGCAATATTCGGTTTATTGATGATAGCTTTTTTGAGCAGAACAACATAAGCTCCTATGAGTTTGTTGGTAGCTGTGATGCCCTTATAACCGACTATTCCTCAATTTATTATGACTTTACCCTGTGTAACAAGCCGATTGCCTTGGTTTGGGAGGATTATGAGGAATATAAGCAAAATGTTGGCTTTGCTGACGGCACCGAGGAATTACTTTCGGGCGGTGAAAAGGTCTACTGCCTTAATGAGCTTGCCGATTTTGTAAAAAATGTTTATAAAGAAACTGACCCGCTTCAAAATAAGCGTCGTGAGATTTGTGAAAAGGTAAATTTCAGCACCGACGGACACAATTCCAAGAGGGTTGCAGATTTTATAATTCAAAAAGCAAAGTTATTTTAAATGTTGACTATAATTTTAAAATAAGTTATAATTGTTAGTTGTGTGAAAGAGGGTGTATGTATGCCTAAATTAAGCATAATTGTTCCGATTTATAACACTGCCCGGTATTTAGAAAAATGCTTGAATTCCTTGTTAGCGCAAGAGATTCCGGATGTAGAAATACTTCTTATTAATGACGGCAGTCCTGATAATTCGCAAGAAATAATTGACAGCTATAAAGAGCGGTATCCGGATAAAATTAATACCTTTGTGCAAGAGAATCAAGGGCAGGCTGCCGCGAGAAATCTCGGAATAAAAAACGCAACAGGTGAATACCTTGCTTTTGTTGACAGTGACGATTATGTGGAACCCCAAGCATATTCAACCGCAATTGATTATGCCGAGAAAAACGGCTTGGATATTGTTTGCTTTGATTTTTGGGAGGTTAATGAAAACGGTTTGCGTGAGCATTACAGTCATTGTGATTTTGAAGGTGACGGTAATAAAACAAAGTATATTCTAAATGAGACCTCTCCTTGCAACAAAATAATTAAACGCGAAATTTTTACAAAAAACACCCTGTGCTTTACTGCAAACCGCATTTATGAGGATTTAGAGCTTATTCCTCAGCTCGTATTATATACAGATAAAATTGGTTTTTTAGATGTGCCGTTGTATAATTATGTTATTCATTCCGGCTCTACTATGAGGCAGACAAGCTATTCTTCAAAGCTTGCAAGCATATTTTCTGTTATGGAAAGGCTTTATGAGGTTTTCTCTGAGACTGCGTTTTGTCAGGAATTAGAGTATCTTTACATTGAGCACCTTTTACACAGCTCTACATTAAGATATTTGCAATATGCCGAAGGCGTAGGCGATATTAAAAGGATTGCCAAAATAATGCGTGACCGATTCCCAAATTGGCGAAAAAACCGATATTATAAGCAAATGAATATAAAATATAAGATTTTTTGTGAATTGGCTTATCATAAGCAGATAAAACTGCTTAAAGCCATTATGAGGTAATAGAACTTTGGAAAAGAACATTTTGTTTGTGGTTGATAATTTAAAGCTTGGCGGTGTAACAAAGGTCCTTTCTACCCTGCTTGCACAGCTTTCTCTTAATCAGAGCCTTAAAATCGACCTTTTAGTATTGCATTATTATAACGATATGCAAATAACCCTGCCCGAAAACATCACTATAAAGTCGGGCGGTAAGGCATTTCAAATACTCGACCAAAATATATCAAGCATTATAAGGGAAAAGAGTCTTTTTAAGCTTGTAAGAAAAATTCTTTTTTCCTCAAAAATAAAAACAGGATTAATTAAATACACAATTTTAAGGGACAGAAAAGCCTTAACCAAAAAATATGATGCAGAAATTGCTTTTGGTGACGGATTCCCTTATTTTTACACAGCTTACGGTAACAGCGCAAATAAAATTGCTTGGATGCACTCTGATGTATGTGTTAAAGACCATTCCGCAAGATATTTCGGAAAGCTTAAATCTGCCCTTTCGCTTTTTGATAAATTCGTGGCTGTTTCTGACAAGGTTGCAGAGGCTTATAAGGTTAAGTATTCTGTTCCTTCAGTAGAGGTAATTCATAATTTTATGGACGCAGAGGCTATTACCGAAAAATCAAATTTGGAAATTCCTGAGAGCTTTGATAAAAGCATAATAAATCTCGTTTCGGTGGGGCGTTTAGACCATTCAAAAAACTATGAAATGCTAATTCGTGTGGCAAAACGTCTTTTTGATGACGGTCTTTCCTTTAAGCTTTATATCATCGGTGACGGCGAGCTAAAGGGTGCTCTGCAAACCCAAATAGATAAATCCTCGCTTAACGATACGGTGATTTTATGCGGTCGGAAAGACAACCCGTATCCATATATAAAACAGGCAGACGCGTATCTTCTTTCTTCAAGGTATGAGGGCTTGCCCACAGTGCTTTATGAGGCGCTTATACTTAAAACACCCTGTATTTCAACCCACGTTGCAGGCGCAGAGGAAATTCTTTGCGGAAGCTTTGGAGTTGTTGCCGACAATACGGAGGATGCTTTCTACAACCTCGTTAAAGAAATTATATTTAACCCCCAAAATCTGGGTTCCATAAAAAAAGAAGCGGAAAACTATAAATATGATTCGGATGCTGTTTTAGAAAAAATCAATCGGCTTTTTGCCGTTCAGGAGAAGTCATAAATAATGGTAATAATATCTGATAAAAATAAAATTAAGTTATTAAATAAAAAGCTTTTAGTTGTATTCCTTGCGATTCAGCCTGTATTGGAGCTGATTTTAGCTTTATTCGGGGATGAAAGCTTTGCAATTTGCGGTATTTCCATAACCACACTTATTCGTTACGGTCTTATCGGAACAATCTTTTTAACAGCTTTTTTTACAAACTTTAACCGTAAATGCTCTAAAATTATTCTTGTAACCCTTGTGGTTTACGGAATATTTATCGGTCTGCATTTCATTAATGTTCGTAATTACGGAACCGGACTCATAGCGTCAGCAATCTATCTTTCTAAATATATTATCCCTATTATCGTTGCATATTTGGTTTATTTGCTTGAGTTTAACTATACCGATGTTAAATACTCCGTTTTATCAGCAGTTACCTTTACCTCAGGTTTAATTATTATAACCAATCTCTTAGGTGTTGACTATATTTCCTACTCGTTTAACGAGGGTGTTCATCCCGCCGCAAATTTCCTTAAATGGTTTGACTATAGCTTTGAATATACAGACTGGCGCTCGCTCACCTCAAGAGGCCTTTTCCCCTCTGGCAACGAACTCAGCTCACTCTTTGCACTGCTTTTGCCGATGACAGTATATATCTCTATAAAAGAAAAGAAGCATTGGTGCTTTGCAATAGTCTTTTTGCAAATGCTTTCAATGCTTATGGTGGGTACTCGCGTTTCTGTTTACGGTGCTGTAATGCTATTTATTGCAGTAGTGGCTTTATGGATTTTTGATTCAATATTAAACAAAAAAAGGCTTAACCGCCAAAAAATAGCCGGATTGGCAGTTGTCTTGGTTTTGTTCTCAATATTCTTCTTCAGCTCCCCCTTTAAACGGAGGATTAATGTGGGTGAAGGAATGTCTAATACATATGAAGAGGTTGAAAACACTAACGAATTAGAAGATATTGAAATCGATGAATCTCTTCCTGAAGACGAAAAAACATATCTTAGAAAAATTATTTACATTGAAAAGTCATATTCATCACAAAGTATACCCGCAAACATTCTTTATAACGTCTATGACTATACCGAGCATCCCGATTTCTGGATTGACCTTATAGATAATGTTGACTTTGAAAAACGCAATAACGCCCGTAAGATAAAGGCTTTAATTCTTAATGATATTAAGAAAAATAACAACAGTCCACTTGACAGCTTAGTTGGTATAGGCGAAGCGCTTTCATACCCCGAACAAGACTATATTGCGCAATACTATTATCTTGGCATAGGTGGTATTCTGTTGTTCCTCGCTCCTTTCTTAGGGGTTTTGATGTCGGGAATCGTTTATTTATTAATAAATCTGCTAAAACGCCGTTTTGTTCTTTCCTATGCGGTTTTAACTCTTTCTCTCGGATTTATAGTAATTGTTGCTTATCTTGCAGGCCATGTGGTTGAACCGGTATATATCAATTCTTTTATCGCGGTTACAGCCGGAATGCTTGCGGGATTTATCAGAAAGGATAAGATTTAAATGCCGGAAATCAGTATTATTGTCCCTGCGTATAATATGTCGGAATATATTGAAAAGTGCTTAGACTCACTGCTTAATCAAACCAAAAAAGAGATTGAAATTATCGCGGTTGACGATGGTTCTACCGATAATACCCTTTCCATATTAAATGAATACCAGCAAAAATTTCCTGACATTGTAAAGGTGATTTCTCAGGAAAACGGGGGACTGAGCGCCGCAAGAAACACCGGTATTGAGGCGGCAACAAGCAAGTATATCGCTTTTGTTGACAGTGACGATTATGTGGACTGTAATATGTTCGAGGCAATGTATAACAAGGCAACCGAAAAGAACTATGATGTAGTTGCCTGTGATGTAAGCTGTATTTATCCTGATAGGGTGACGGTTGTGGATTCGGGCATAAGCTTTGAGTCCGAAAGCGTTACCCCAGACCAAAGCCGAGAGCTATTCTTGAATATGTATGTAGTGGTTTGCAACAAGCTGTATAAAAAAGAGCTTTTTGACCAAACAGGAATCCGCTTTGAAAAGGGCATTTGGTTTGAGGATGTGCTTTTCTCGCACAAAATGTTTCCGCATATAAAGAGTATTGCCACAGTAAAGCAAGGCTATTATCAGTATTTGCAACGTGAAAACTCCATAACCTATACCTATTCCGATAAGCTTACCGATATTAATAAGGTTATGAATAAAATTCTTGATTATTATATAGAAAACGGTTTCTTTGAGCAATACCGCAACGAGCTGGAATTTATGTATACCCGTTATATGCTCGCAACCTATATCAAGCGCTTAGCAAAGACAAAGGACAAGAAAAAGTTTAACATCGGTGTTTCTTTTGCGTTAAAAGCAGTAAAGAGTGCTTTCCCAAATTATAAGAATAACATCTATCTGAATAACGGAAGTAAAAAAGGAATATACCTTAAATACTTTAATCGTTATATAGCCAATTTGATTTATTTGATTGAAAAAAACAGAATGAACTAAAAGACTAACGGCGGTTGAAATCAACCGCCGTTAGTCTTTTATTGTTTAAGTTTTTTCTAAGATTAATGATTTTCTTTTCTAACCTCAAAAAAGCTCTGGGGATGTGCGCAAACGGGGCAAATCTGAGGAGCCTTTTTGCCAACCACAAGATGACCGCAATTACGGCACTCCCACATAGTTTCCTCCGCTTTTTCAAATACCTGTTGCATCTCAACATTGTTAAGAAGTTTGCGATATCTTTCCTCGTGAGTTTTTTCTATTTGAGCTACGAGTCTGAACTTAGCGGCAAGCTCGGTAAAGCCTTCCTCCTCAGCATCCTTGGCAAAGGTTGCGTACATATCGGTCCACTCGTAATTTTCGCCCTCGGCAGCCGCCTTAAGGTTAGCCGCAGTATTTCCTAAACCGCCAAGCTCCTTGAACCACATCTTAGCGTGTTCCTTTTCGTTGTTTGCAGTATCAAGAAAGATTGCAGAAATCTGCTCGAAGCCTTCCTTTTTTGCTACAGACGCAAAGTAAGTGTACTTGTTTCTTGCCTGACTCTCGCCAGCAAAGGCTGCCATTAAATTTTTTTCAGTTTTGCTACCTTTTAGATCCATTTTAAGCACCTCTAATATTATATTTACCGTTAAAAACGGTATTAAACTATTTTAAGAAACCATTTACTATCTGTTCTTCAGCTTCCTGCTCAGTAAGACCTAAGGTCATAAGCTTTATCAGCTGTTCGCCTGCAATCTTTCCGATAGCCGCCTCGTGAATAAGTGATGCATCGATATGGTTTGCGGTTATCTCAGGAACTGCAGAAACCTTTGCCTCGTCCATAATAATAGCGTCACACTCGGTATGACCAGAACAAACATTGTTGCCGTTTATTCTCGAAAGGAAAAGCTGATAAGAATTATCCTTTGCAACCGAGCGCGAAATTACGTTTGCGCTTGAATTTTCGCCATCAAGGTCAACCGTAAAATCGGTTTCAGCCTTTTGTACACCGTGGGTCATAAGCTTTTCCTTAATAATCAGCGTGGCATTGTCCGAAAGTCTTGCGCAGGTGGTTCTCTTTGTAGAGTCAATACCCTCAATCTGAGTGGTCTCCATTTCCATATAACCACCCTCTGCTATGTTTATAACGGTCGTAGGGTTCATATTGCTTTCGCCTGTACCCTCACCCTTGCCGTAATGGCGCTCAACATACTTTACCTTTGCATTTTTTCCAACAAAAAAGCTGTGTATACCGTCGTGACGGGATTCCTCATCACCGCAGTTGTGAATCCCACACCCTGCAACTATCTCAACATCTGCACCCTCGCCTATAACAAAATCATTATAAACAAGCTCGCTAAGACCGGTTTCGCTTATTATTACAGGTATATGCACCTTTTCACCCTTAGTATTGGGCTTGATTATGACATCTATACCCGATTTGTCCTCTTTAGTTTTAATATCTATGTTCTCGGTCACCTGACGTTCGGCAAGCGCACCGTTTGAGCGTATGTTATATGCGCCGTCGGGGGTGCCCTCCATATCGGCAATAATTTTTAAAAGTTCAAGCTCTGTATTATTCATAATCTACACCTCCAGCTTACTGCAAGCGGCATTGGCAGTTCCCAATAAATCGGGGAGTATATCCTGCTTTGCACCCTCGCTCTTAATGCTTCCTGCAGAAACCACAATAATTTTATCTGCAATATTGAGTATTCTTTCCTGATGGGAGATAATAATAATAGACCCGCCAAGAGTATCGTGCATTTTCTCAAACACCTTAATAAGACTGTTAAAGCTCCATAAATCAATGCCTGCCTCAGGCTCGTCAAAGAGCGATACCTTTGTTCCGCGAGCTAAAACAGTAGCAATTTCAATTCGTTTGAGCTCACCGCCCGAAAGAGAGGCGTTTACCTCGCGGTTTATATAGTCTCTCGCGCAGAGACCTACCTGAGAAAGATAGTCACAAGCTTCGTTTATACCGATTTTTTTACCTGCCGCAAGGCTTATAAGGTCGTGAACGGTAATTCCCTTAAAGCGAACCGGTTGTTGAAAAGCAAAGCTTATGCCCTTACGAGCACGCTCGGTTATAGAAAGACCTGTTATATCCTCACCGTCAAGCAAAATTTGACCGGTGGTTGGCGTAATAATACCTGAAATTATCTTTGCAAGGGTGGATTTGCCGCCGCCGTTTGGTCCGGTTATAACTACAAAGCCATCATCAATCTTTAAATTTATATTTTTAAGTATTTCCTTTTCGCCGTTTTCGCTTTCGGCGCTGAAAGAAATATTTCTCAATTCCAACATTTTTTAGACCGTCCTTTTTAATATAATCTACATAAAGTTATATCTTATTATATAATACCCATTCTTTGTGAAAAAATCAACAATTACTTATTTTTTAAGAGTAAATTTTAATTTTTTCCAAAAATATATTATATTGGGGTGGAAATTTTCTTGAAAATATAGTACAATAAATAATAATAAACTTAAAGGAGTGTTTTTATGAAAAAGAAAGGCATAATAACATTAGCTATTGTAGCCGCTGTTGTGATATTTATAATAACTATAGTTGGTTCTTTTGTAGGAGCATATAACGATTTTGTTGAGGACAAGGAGGAGGTTCTCGCCGCACAGTCGGCAATCTCTACCCAGCTTCAGAGGCGTGCTGACCTTATTCCCAACTTCGTATCTACCGTAAAAGGCTATTCTGATTACGAGCAGAAAACCTACACTGCAGTTACCGAGGCGCGTACAGCTGTTGCCAAGGCAGATTCTGTAGGCGAGCAGGCAGAAGCATCGGCCAAGCTTGACAGTGCTATAGATATTTGGGTAAACGCAGTAACTGAGGCATATCCCGATCTTAAGGCAAACGAGCAGTATATCGCCTTACAGGATGAGCTTGCAGGCACCGAAAACCGCATTGCCGTTGCACGCAGAGACTATAATGAGGAAGCAAGAGAATACAATACCCAGATTAAAAAATTTCCCAACAGTCTGCTTGCAGGAATATTCGGCTTTGAGTCTTTCGAGTATTTTGAGGCGGACAACAGTGCTCAGAGTGTACCTCAGGTGAGCTTCGACTAAGGCTATGAAAAGGGTAATAAGTATTGCGGCAATTATCACATTATTATTCTGTATTTGCGGCTGCGGTTCTCAAGAAGACGAATTTATAAAACCCACAGAGGAATTTTATGTTAATGATTTTGCCGATATAATTGACGTTTCTGCCGAAAGTGAAATGCTTTCACGCTCGGTTACGCTTGCACAAAAGACTACCGCTCAGGTAGTTACCGTTACGGTCGAATCGCTTGACGGTATCGCTCCTGAGGATTATGCTCTTCAGATAGGCAGAGAATGGGGCGTTGGCGACCAAGAGGCAGACAACGGTATTGTAATATTGCTGTCCGAAAGTGACCGTGAAATATATATAGCGGTGGGCTACGGTCTTGAGGGCTCGCTGCCTGACAGTAAGACAGGTCGAATAATAGACCGTTATGGTTTGGATTATCTTAAAAAAGACGATTTTTCCACAGGCCTGCTTGAGATTTCAAAGGCAGTTGTAAACGAGGTATACATTGAAAACGGTTTGGAGCCTGAGGTCGGCTATACCCCGATTGATAGTATTGTAGATGTTCAGCCGATTGAGGAGCAGGGCGGTTCGGTAGCTGTTTCTTGGGTTGGAATGATTATCATAATCATTATTATTTTGATATTACCACGCCGAAGAAGAGGTTTCTTCTGGTTTGGCGGTCCGCCACTGGGCGGCTTCCACGGTGGCTCAGGAGGTTTTTCAGGTCGAAGCTCAGGCGGATTCGGCGGTTTTTCAGGCGGTGGCGGCTCCTTTGGCGGTGGCGGCGCTGGCAGAAGATTTTAAATTTTAAATTACAGGAGAGCAATATGTCTCAGGATTTTAACAGGGGCTATGAGGATTACTTCAAAGCTTTAGAGCAACAACTTAATAAAGAAAATATTCCTAAGCCTTTAGGATCACAGAAGATAGCGCTTCCTGATAAGGTTAACCCCAAAAGAAAAAAAGGTGTTTATAAGGTTATTCGGCTTAGGAAATCAGTGGTTGCGGTTTTTTTATGTATCCTGCTAACTGTATGCGGAAGCCTTGTAATTACGGGTCTTAAAAAACCTGGCACCATGGCCGATACACCTAAAACAGATGTTGAGAAAACCGAAAGCAGTTTAAAGGCTGAGTCGGAAAAACAGAAAATTGTCTATGAATTTACAGAAGAAACCGTAGACCTTCCTATATCTAACGATGCAAAAAACGCTATTATCGTTCGCAAGTCGGATAATACTGTAGTAGCCTCCCGCGAGGCCCACACAAGGGCGTATCCTGCATCAACCACAAAGATAATGACTCTGCTCGTTGCGGCAGAAAACATCTCTGACCTTAACGACACCTTTACTATGACGCTTGCCATAACCGACCCGCTTTATGTGGCGGAGGCTTCGGTTGCAGGATTCCTTAACAACGAGGTTGTTACGATGACCGATATGCTTTACGGAACTATTCTTCCATCGGGGGCAGATGCGGCAATGGGGCTTGCGATAAAGATTGCAGGCAGTGAAGATGGCTTTGTTTCGCTTATGAATAAAAAGGTAAAAGAGTTAGGTCTTAAAAACACCCATTTTGACAATGTTACGGGACTTCACAGCGAACAGAACTACTCAACTGCATACGATATGGCGGTAATTCTTGATGCGGCATTGCAAAACGAGCTTTGCAGAAAAGTATTGTCTACCTATCAGCACACCACCGCGGCGACGGCTCAGCACCCAGAGGGCATTTTACTTTCAAGCACTCTTTTTAACTATATGTACGGAAATGAGCCTGTGACCGCCACCATACTGGGTGGTAAGACAGGTTTTGTAAATGAGTCGGGATATTGCATCGCCTCCTACGGAGCGGCAAACGAAAGCGCAACCGAATATATTGTAGTAACCCTTGGAAATTCAGCGCGTTGGCCGGCTTTTTACGGACAAATAGACCTTTATAAGGAATTTGCTAAATAATAGAATTTGCTAATAATAAAACTAAAAAATGCGAAAGAAGTTTACTTAACTTCTTTCGCATTTTTTATTAAACACTTAAATATTATTAGTAAGCCTTGCCCCAATAAAGCATATGCTCTGCTTCCTTGCCACAGCATACGCACTTGCCGTCAATAGTCTCCTGCTCAAACGGGATACAGCGTGAGGTTACGCCGGCAACCTCCTTAAGCTTATCCTCGCACTCGCGGTCACCGCACCACATAGCACGGATAAAGCCGGGCTTATTATCCGCAATTTCTTTCATTTCGTCAAGATTCTTTGCGTCATAGGTCATTACGCTTCTGCGCTCAAGTGCTTTCTCGTAAAGACCGTCGTGCACAGCCTTTAAAAGCTCAGGAATTCTGCTTTCAAGTTCGTCAAGCGAAACAACCGTCTTTTCACCGTTATCTCTGCGGACAACCACACAGCAGTTATTCTCGATATCCTTAGGACCAAGCTCAATACGAACCGGTACACCCTTCATCTCATACTCTGAGAACTTCCAACCGGGTGACTGATCGCGCTCGTCGATCTTTGCGCGACAAACCTTTGCTATGCGCTCGTAAACCTCGTTTGCCTTTTCGAGAACACCCTCTTTATGGGTTGCGATTGGTATTACTACTGCCTGAATAGGTGCAATCGCAGGCGGTAATACAAGACCGCTATCGTCACCGTGAGTCATAATTACCGCACCGATAAGACGTGTCGTTGTTCCCCAAGAGGTCTGGAACGGATGAACAGTATTATTATTTTTATCGGTATATTCAATTTCGAAAGCCTTTGCAAAGCCGTCACCAAAATAGTGCGAGGTGCCACTCTGTAGAGCCTTACCATCGTGCATAAGAGCCTCAATAGTATAAGTAGCCTCTGCGCCTGCAAAACGCTCCTTTTCGGTCTTTTGTCCCTTTACAACCGGCATTGCAAGAACATTCTCGCAGAACTCTGCATATACATTAAGCATCTGAATAGTCTCTGCCTGTGCCTCCTCAGCAGTAGCGTGAAGCGTATGACCTTCCTGCCAGAGAAATTCGCGCGAACGCAGGAACGGACGGGTGGTTTTCTCCCAGCGCACAACACTGCACCACTGATTGTAAAGCTTTGGCAGGTCTCTATAAGAGTGAACTATGTTCTTAAAGTGGTCACAGAAAAGTGTCTCCGAAGTGGGGCGCACACACATTCTTTCCTCTAACTTCTCCTCACCGCCGTGAGTAACCCAAGCAACTTCAGGAGCGAAGCCCTCAACATGGTCCTTCTCCTTCTGTAAAAGACTTTCGGGTATGAACATGGGCATATAAACATTTTCGTGACCTGTCTTCTTAAAGCGGTCGTCCATCTGACGCTGAATATTCTCCCATATAGCGTAGCCGTACGGACGAATTATCATACATCCCTTAACAGAAGAATAATCCACAAGTTCAGCCTTAATACAAACATCTGTATACCATTTAGCAAAATCCTCTTCCATAGAGGTTATTGCTTTAACAAGCTTTTCTTTAGCCATTTTAAGAGGGTGTACAAATACACCCTTTCCCACCTTTCGAATAAATAAATAAAAATGCTAAATAATTTTAATCCCCTCTATTATAAAATAAACCGCAATAATTTGCAACATTTTTATGAATAAATTTATATATATTTTTGATTTTTTTTGAAAGTGCAAAAAAATTAAAAAAATGTATTGACAAATAGATAAAATAAACATATTATTTGAATAGTATCTAACCTTAGGGTCAATTTTTCAGGAGGAAATTTTATGATTTTTGAAAAGATTAAAGAAATTTTGGCAGAACAGCTTGATGCTGACATTGACAGTATGACTATGAACACTGACATCGCTCGCGATTTGGGTGCTGACAGTCTTGATGTTGTTGAATTGCTTATGTCTATTGAAGACGAGTTCAGTATTGAAGTGCCCGATGAGGAAATCGAAAACATTAAAACAATCGGCGACCTTACCGAGTATATTCAGAAACATTCTTAAATCTACAAGATAGTTAAGAAACTGCCACAGAGGGTTTTCCCTTTGTGGCTTTTAGTTTTTTGGTACATATATGAAAATTAAGCTTACAAGGTAAAAATATGCTTATGCACAACATTGAGTTTTGCAATTATACCGCAACATTTGAAAAAACCATTTCGCCTATAGGTATCAACCGTCAAGCGAAATGGTTTTATTGTTTAAAATGAACTTTTTAAGGGTTATTTGGTGCCAAAAAGACGGTCGCCTGCATCCCCGAGTCCTGGGAGAATATAACCGTTTTCATTAAGGCACCTATCCAAGGTAGAAACATAAATGCTAACATCGGGATGAGTCTCTGCTACCTTGCTTACACCCTCAGGCGCGCCAATAACTGCCATAAACTTTATGTTTTTACATCCGCGCTTTTTGAGTGAGGCAATAGCATCACACGCACTTCCGCCTGTTGCAAGCATCGGGTCTACAACGAGAACCAGCTTGTCCTCAATACCTTCAGGCAGTTTACAGTAGTACTCACATGGCTGAAGTGTCTCCTCATTGCGGTACATACCAATATGTCCAACCCTTGCCGAGGGGAACAACACATGAATACCATTTACCATTCCAAGACCCGCTCTCAAAATGGGGACGATTACAATTGCATTATCCTTTACTACGCTTTGCGTGCACACCTCAAGGGGAGTCTTTACCTCTTTTTCGGTAGTGGGTACACCGTCCTTAAGACACTCAAAGGTCATAAGTGTGGTGATTTCCTCTATCAGCTCGCGAAACTCTTTCATACTTGTGGTTTCATCGCGCAAAATAGCAATTTTGTGATTAATTAACGGGTGATTAAAAATCACAACATTATCGTAATTCTTCATTGAAGCCTTGCCTCCGAAATAATTATTTGTCCGAACCCTTTTGAACCTTGGTGAGAATTGCATTTGTAATTATACCAACGATAAGTGCAGTTGCAATAGGTGTAATCTGAATTGTGTTGGTGATTGCACCGTCAGCCGCAAAGGCATAAGGAATTTGAATTGAAAGTCCGCCGATACCTGAAATAAGGATTGCTGCAACAACGAACAGATTCTTATTATCCTCCAAATCGAGGTTTTTAAACATTTTAAGACCTGAAACTGCGATAAATCCGTAAAGTGTGAGACAAACGCCACCCATTACGCAGGATGGAATGGTCTGCAAAACTACCATAATAGGACTGATAAATGAAAGAATTATGCACATAAATGCGGTGGTTGTAATGGTTGCAACCGATGCATTTCTTGTAATAGCAACACAGCCAACAGACTCGCCGTAGGTAGTGTTAGGACAGATACCGAAAACTGTACCCGCTATAGAGCCTACACCGTCACCCAAAAGGGTTCTCTTAAGTCCGGGCTCCTTAATAAGGTCGCGGTCGATTATAGAAGAAAGATTCTTATGGTCAGCAATATGCTCGGCAAATACAACCAATGCAACCGGCAAGAAAGCAATTACAACCTCAATAATACCGCCGGCATTTAGAAGCTTAGCTCCCTCGTTTGCGGCAAGAATTTCTGCAGACATCTCACCGCTTACAAGCTCCTTAATAGCGCCCAAAACAGCAAAATGAGGATAGTCTATAATTGCGGAGATTCCCTTAAATGAACCATCTGCCGCAATAAAGTTATCAATAACCGGCTGGAAGTTTACAATCATGAGATAATCGGCCTTTGTTGCCATACCTATAAGGGTGAAGATTGCCGCAGCAGCATAACCTGCAGCTATACCCAAAATAAACGGAATAAGGCGAGCCATTTTATATTTCTTCTGTGTGGAGCAAACGATTATTGTAACAAAAGCAATAAATCCGCAAATAAGCGCTACAAGGTTGTAACTGCCGTAAATCTTTGAAGAATTAGCCTTAACCATATCGCCCATAGCGTTAACTGCAAGTGAAAGACCAATAAGCGAAACTGTAGGTCCGATAATAACAGGAGGCATAAGCTTATCTACCCAATCAGTGCCTGTAAAGTGGATAATTGTAGCAATAACTACATAAACAAGACCTGCAATAATTGAACCCAAAACAATTCCGCAATAACCGTAAGCCACAGCAACACCAAGTGAGCTTAGGAATGCGAACGAGCTACCGAGGAAAACGGGACTTTTGAATTTTGTGAAAAGCTGATAAACAAGTGTGCCGATACCTGCACCGAGAATAGCTGAAGGAATCTGAGTAGGAAGTCCAATAATAGTCGGAACAGCAATTGTAGCCGCTAATATAGCGAGCACCTGTTGCAATGCAAAAATGAGCATTGCGCCGAACTTCGGCTTGTCATGAATGTCATAAACTAATTTTTTTTCCATAAAAACCCCTCTTTATACAAATTTATTGTGATATACGCTCACAAATGCAATTGTATCACAAAGATATCTATTTTGCAAACAAAAAGATTGTTTTTTCGACATTTTTGTAAATTTTTCACCAAACAAAGTGAAACCAATGAAAGAGGCACTTTTTTCTGCATATTCTATATAATATAAGTGTTTTTGCAAGCACGCAAGAAAATATCAACTTTTTGTGCTAAAAATATTGACAGCTAAAGGAAAAATATTTATAATATAATTTTAATATGTAAAGTATGAGATTTATTGGTTTATGAATCTTGATTTTTGTTTTGGAGGCTTTTTAAATGTCAGAATATTATAAAATGACAAAGCAGGAGCTCGCCGAGGAATTCGCGGCTGTAAAGACTCATTATGAGCAACTGCGTTCACTTCATCTTTCACTCGATATGTCACGCGGCAAACCCGGTTTTGACAATATGGATTTAAGCGAAAAGATGTTTGACCTTGTGGGCAATGATACAGGCTTTAAAAATATCAGCGGTATAGATTGCCGTAATTACGGTGGGCTTGACGGTCTCGCAGAGCTTAAAAATCTTTTTGCAGAGATGCTTGAGCTTGAGCCCGACCAGATTATCGTTGGCGGCAACTCCTCTCTTAATATGATGTTTGACACCATTGCTCAGGCAATGACTCACGGTATGGGTGGCGAGCCTTGGGCAAAGCAAAACGGTCTTAAGTTCCTTTGTCCTGTTCCGGGATATGACCGCCATTTTGCTATTACCGAATACTTCGGCTTTGAGCTTATTCCTGTACCTACCACCTGTGAGGGTCCCGATATGGATGTTGTCGAGGAGCTTGTAAAGGATGAATCGGTAAAGGGAATCTGGTGTGTTCCCAAATATTCAAACCCTGAGGGTATCACCTATAGCGACGAGGTTGTAAAAAGGATGGCAAGGCTCAAGCCCGCGGCAGGTGACTTTAGAATTTTTTGGGATAACGCATATGTTGTTCACGACCTTTACGATGAGGGTGATAAGCTACTCAATATATATAAAGAATGCGTAAAGGCAGGCAACCCTAACCTCCCTATTATATTTACCTCTACCTCAAAGATAACCTTTCCCGGAGCCGGTGTTGCGGCAGAGGCAGCAAGTCCAAACAATGTAGCTTTTCTTAAGAACAGGATGAAGTATCAAACTATCGGTCCCGATAAGCTTAATCAGCTCCGCCACGCAAGAAATTTTCGTCATATTTCAGATGTTAAGGCGCATATGAAAAAGCACGCCGATATTCTCAGACCTAAGTTTGAGGCAGTGATTAACGAACTTGAAAATCAGCTTGGTGACAAGGCAATTGCGCGTTGGACCAATCCTAAGGGCGGATATTTTATAAGTCTTTATGTTCCCCATGGCTGTGCTTCACGCGTTGAGGAGCTTTGCGCCAACGCAGGTATGATACTCACTTCGGCAGGCGCCACCTACCCTTACGGAAAGGACCCCGATGATTCCAACATAAGAATTGCACCCTCATATCCCTCAGTAGAAGAAATTAAAAAGGCGGCAGAGGTACTTTGTGTGGCAGTTAAATATGCTACTCTTGAGAAGATACTCTCGTCATTTTAGTCAAATTTAAAATATTTTGTAAAAAAGTTATAAGGTCATATGCCGCTTTTTTAACAAACCGGCATTGACTTTATATAGTTTTTTGTGTATAATACAAAAAGATACGCGTGCGATTACGCTTATAGTGCCCTTTTTCGGCGAAAAAGGGCAAAAGTTAAAGAAACCACAAAATTGGAGGATTTGCCAATGAAGTCCAAAAGAACAGGCAAGCCGGTATTTTTTATAGTTTTTCTTCTGATTCTGGCTCTTACATATACCGCCTTTTTCGGTGTTGAAAGCTACTACGGTGATACCAGAAACATTTATGTAAAGGGTGCGGGCGATATTCGCTGGGGTATTGATATCCGAGGCGGTGTTGAAGCCGTTTTCTCACCCGACAAAGCTGATGTTGATATTACAGATGACGATATGAATTCTGCAAAAGCCATTATTGAAACCCGTCTCGTAAACAACAACATCACTGACTACGAGGTTTATACTGACGCTGACAACCATCAGGTAATCGTGCGTTTTCCTTGGGCGGCTGACGAAAGCGATTTCGATGCCGCAGCAGCAGTTCAGGAATTAGGCGAAACCGCTCTGCTTTCTTTCTGCGAGGGCGAATCTAAGGATACTGTAATCCTTAGCGGCGCGGCTGATATAAAGCAGGCTAACGCAGGCTTCCATCAGCAAACAGGTGAGCCTATTGTTCAGCTTGTATTTACTGACAGCGGTAAATCAAAGTTTGCAACCGCAACTGCAAGACTTGTAGGCTCAACCATCTCTATTTGGATGGATGAAACTTTGATTTCTTCTCCTACTGTTAATGAAGCTATCACTAACGGCGAGGCTATGATTAGCGGTATGGAAAGTGCTGAAGCCGCAAAGGACCTTGCTGATAAAATTAATGCAGGTTCTCTTCCGTTTGCCCTTACTGTTGATGACAGTAAGCTTCAGATTATCTCTCCTACGCTCGGTTCGGACGCTCTTAATGTAATGCTTATTGCAGGCTCTATTGCATTTGGTCTTGTATGCTTACTTATGCTTTTACGCTACCGTCTTAACGGATTTGTTGCAGCAATTGCACTTTTAGGTCAGCTTGCAGGCTCTATTGCTTGTATTTCGGGCTTCTTCCCCGATTCTTCAAGCTTTACACTTACAATCCCTGGTATAGCAGGTATTATTCTTTCTGTCGGTGTGGGTGTTGACTGTAATGTTATCGCGGCTGAGCGTATCCGCGATGAGTTCAGAAAGGGCAAGACCATTGACGGCGCTATTGACAGTGGCTTTAAGAACAGCTTGAGCGCTATTATTGACGGCAATGTTACCATCGTTATAGTTTCAGTTGTACTTATGGGTGCTTTCGGTACTCCTGATAGCTTAGTTGCTAAGATTTTTGCTCCCTTAATGTCACTCTTTGGTTCACAGATAACAGGTTCTATCTACTCATTTGGTTATACACTTCTTGTAGGTACAATCTTCAATCTTATAATGGGTGTTCTTGCTTCCAAGCTTATGCTAAAGAGCATTTCTCAGCTGAAGCCTTTCAGAAATCCTTGGTTCTATGGAGGTAAGAAAAATGCGTGAGTTTAAAATCGATTTTAATAAAGCTCTCAAGCCTGTGCTTATAATTTATATTGCACTTTTCCTTGTGGGTACAATAATGGCTGTTGTTTTTGGTGTTGACCTTGACATTAACTTCAGCGGCGGTACAAAGATTTCTTATTCTTACACAGGCGATATCGCTGATAAGGATATTGAAGCTGTTGTCAGCGAAACCATTAAGGCTAAGCACTCACTTAATAAGAGCACTTCTCTTGCAGGTGATACACAAACCTTTGAAATTGCTCTTTCGGGTAAAAATGCCGTTTCCGCAAAGGACCAGGAAGCACTTACAAAAGCTCTTACCGAGAAGCTTAAGGATAACAAGATTGCTATTTATAACTCTAACTCTGTAAGTCCCACAATTGCGGGCACATTCTTCTTAAAGAGTGTTGTTGCAATACTTATTACTGCTGTTTTGGTTGTAATTTATGTTGGAATCCGTTTCAAGAAAATTGGCGGTGTTTCGGCAGCGCTTACCGCCCTCTTAGCATTAGTTTTCGATATATTTGTAACCTTCTTTGTATGCGTAATCTTCCGCTTACAGATAGATTCAAACTATATCGCCGTAATACTTACCATTCTCGGTTATTCACTTAACGATACAATCGTTATTTACGACCGTATTCGTGAGAACGAGCGTCTTAACCCCGATATGGAAATCGGCGACCTTGTTAATATGAGTGTTAATAAGGTTATGGTTCGTAACATTGTTACTACTGTTACTACCATTCTTGCGGTTTGCACTATTATTGTGGTGTCAGAGATCTTCGGTCTTACATCACTCCGTACCTTTGCTATTCCTATGGCATTTGGTCTTGTTTCAGGTGCAATTTCCTCTCTCTTTATTTCAGGTCCTACGTGGGTTATCTGGAATAGATACAAAGCAAAGAAAGCCACAAAGGCTTAATAAAAAGAGACCGTCCTTTTGGGCGGTCTCAATTTATATTAAAGGGGTAAACCGAAACGGTTTATATCGGTAAGCAAGGATGGTCATGACCTATCGCCGATAAGCGGGATATCCCTGAAAAACCCCTGCTGTATAATATGCAGCAGGGGTTAAATTTGTTAACGCTCCAATTATTCAACCGGATGCTTTCTTATGAAAAGCACACCTAAGGTGTTAGCTCCACAATGGGAAGAAATTGCACAGCCGGCGCGGGTGAGGAAAACCTCTTTAAAGGGCGCTGCGGCTTTCACTTGCTCATAAACGGCAGAAACAATTTCAGGGTCGCAGCCCGCGTGTGTCACAAAAATGCGGTCAAGGTCTATATCAGACCCATCACCAATGCGCTCTTCAACATAAGTTTTAAGCACATCGTCAAACCTTCCGCGATACTTTTTGCCAACCCCCATTGAGCCGTTTTTAACCTCAATACAAGGCTTTAGCTTAAGCAAGTTTGCACCTAGCATAGCCAACGCTGAGCAACGGCCGCCCTTGTGCAGATACTCAAGATTATCAATTACAAAGGATGCATCAACACAGGGAATAAGCTTTTCAACCTCAGCCACAATATCTTTAGCCTCCATTCCCTTAGCTGCCATTTCAGCTGCGGCGATAACCAAAAGACCGCCACCTGTAGAAAGATTTCGGGTGTCTATAACATAAACATCCTCAAACTCCTCGCCCGCCATACGGCAATTATTGTATGTGGAAGACATTTCTGCGCTTAAGGTGAAGTGTATAACAGCGTTTCCCGCCTCAACGAAAGGTGTAAAAAAATCAACACAATCAGCAAAGTTTGCCGCTGTTGTTTTTGGTAGCTCACCTGTTTTTGCGTGATGAGCATAAACATCATCAGGAGTAATTTCCACACCATCTAAAAAGGTCTTATCGCCAAGCGTAACCCCCAATGGCAATGTTTTAATGTTATATCGTTCTTTTATTTCAATGCTAAGGTCAGTAGTGCTGTCACTTGAAATTATAATGTTTTTAATCATAATAAACCTCCAAAGGCGTACGCCTTAATTACAAAGTTATCTATTATAATTATACCATTCATATGTAAAAAAATCAATAAATTTTGCCGTAAAATATTGCGGCATATAAAATTTTAAAATTTTACTTGACAAACACCTTGCGTTATGGTATATTATTTAGGCGCTTTAAAATGCTGGTGTAGCTCAGTTGGTAGAGCAGCTGATTTGTAATCAGCAGGTCGGGGGTTCGAGTCCGTCCACCAGCTCCAAGCCTTTGTTCCGATTAAATTCAGACCTTTAGCGGACTGCAATAAAGCAAAATTAAATATGGGAGATTTCCCGAGTGGCCAAAGGGGACAGACTGTAAATCTGCTGGCTTCGCCTTCGGTGGTTCGAATCCACCATCTCCCACCAAAGCATAAATCCTGTTGACTTTAGTCGATGGGATTATTGTTTTATATTATCTATTTTTCATTATTGAATATTCATCATTCTTTCGACAGGATTTTCAACGAACAATAAATAATTAATTTCTACTATCGTATCTGCTATAATGTAAAGAAATACTGTATGGTATGGTTTCGTTCCATACCATATTTTTTATGTATGGTTGACTTGTTGCGAAAAAAATTGTATACTATAATTGTTGCATTATTTTTTGGCGGTGATTTGAATGGTTTCTCCTTTAGCAGACAGGCTTCGTCCTAAAAAAATTGAAGATGTTGCCGGTCAGAGTCAGCTTTTGGCTGAGGGCAAGGTGCTACGCCGTATTATTGATTCGGGAAACATACCTAATCTTATCTTTTACGGCCCTTCAGGTGTCGGCAAAACCACCGTTGCCAATATTATTGCAGAAAACTGCGGTAAAAAGCTTTATCACCTTAATGCTACAACCGCATCGACCGCTGACATTAAGGAAATAATAAACAGTATCGGTTCTATTGAAAGTAGCTCTGGTATACTGCTTTATCTTGACGAGATTCAGTATTTTAATAAAAAACAACAACAAATTTTGCTCTCATATATCGAAAACGGTGATATTACGCTTATTGCCTCTACTACAGAGAACCCGTATTTTTATGTTTATAACGCAATTTTAAGCCGTTCTACGGTTTTTGAATTTAAAACCCTCTCGGCTGACGATATAAAACAGGTCATCTCGCGCGGAATCGGTATTTTGAGCAATGAATTGGGCAAGGATATTATTATTTCGGAAGATTCTATTCGCAAAATGGCAACCGCGTCTGCAGGCGATGTGCGTCGCTCGCTCAATATGCTTGAGCTTTGCACCGTTACAGCTGATGTAGGTGAACAAATCGTAGTTTCAGATGCTACGGTTGAGGAAATTCTCGCTTCAAATGCGGTGCGCTATGACCGTGATGGCGACGAGCATTACGATATTATCTCGGCTTATCAGAAATCTATGCGCGGCTCCGACCCTGATGCCGCAGTATACTATTTAGGCAGACTTTTGGCGGCTGGCGACCTGCCATCTGCCTGCAGACGACTACTCGTCTGCGCAAATGAGGATGTAGGGCTTGCTTATCCTCAGATAATTCCAATTGTAAAGGCGGCGGTTGATACTGCACTTATGGTAGGACTCCCTGAGGCTAGAATCCCCCTTGCAAATGCCGTTATTCTCGTTGCAATCTCGCCAAAATCAAATTCGGCATACAATGCTATTAACTCGGCTATGCAGGATATTGAAAGGGGAATGGTCGGTAATATTCCGCGTCAGCTTCAGAACAAGCATTTTGATGGGGAAGAGGCAGAGGCAAAGGGACAAAACTATAAATATCCCCACGACTATTCAATGAATTATGTAAACCAACAATATCTTCCTGACCAATTAAAAAACAAAAAATATTACGATTATAGCGATAATAAAACCGAACAAAAATTTAAGGAATATTGGGATAAAATTAAAAAATAGGGTATTATGTAAACCAACGCTTTTATAAGGAGGCGAAGCTGTGCAAGAATTTACTGTTCCAAAAAAAACATTATTTTTGTGGCAAATACGAAGCTGGTGCATTGGATTAATTTTATTTCTATTATTTGTTTTTCTTTCAAAATTTTTAAACGAATTTCTAATAGGCGCAGTAGCAGTTCTGCTCATTTGCCTCGCAATAAATCTCTTTTATCTTCCTCTTTTCTTCAAAACCTGTCGATGCAGAATCATTAAAAGCTCGGTTGTAATTGAAAGAGGCGTTTTAATAAGGACAACTACCGTTTTCCCCTTTACAAGACTTATATATACCCAAACCTTTACCACTCCGCTTGCTAAGCTTATGGGAGTTACCTGTGTTGGTCTTAAGGCGGCAAGACGCAGACTATTTTTTCCAGAGATTGCAATCGAGGATTCCGAACGGCTTATAAAAAGTATTGCCGGAGGTACTGCTGATGAAAGCCGAATTTAAAGCACATCCAATTATGATTTTGGACGGAATTAAACCGGTGTTGCTCGTTTTTTTAATTCCGTTATTTAAAGCGGTCACACAATATATTTCCTATGGCGAAATTGATGATATTATGGGGTATGAGTTTGCTTTAATCGCTATTGCGGCAGTATACAGTACCCTACGCTGGTTAGCCTTTAGAATTACTGTTAAAAATAATTATATTACCATTAAAAATGGTGTTTTACTTTCTTCGGTTGCCCGAATAGACATAAATAATCTTTCTTCTGTGCAGACCGAGCGCAGTCTTTTTGATTGGCTTATCGGTGCAGTTACCTATAGAATAAACACCGAGGCGGGGCAGAAGCGAAAGTCAGATTTTGTTTTCAAACTTTCAAAACATAGCAGCGAAATGCTCTTTTCAACCCTTTATGTTGCAGAAAACCTTAAAAAGGTTCCTTTTTCACCAATTCAGGTTGCTTTTTTATCGGTTACAACCTCGTCGGCCTTTACAGGACTTGTAGTAGGAGTTCCGATTTTGAATAATATGGCAAGACTTGTAGGGGTCGGAATTAACGAGGTTT
This sequence comes from Acutalibacteraceae bacterium, assembly GCA_045658105.1. Lineage (GTDB taxonomy): Bacteria > Bacillota > Clostridia > Oscillospirales > Acutalibacteraceae > UBA737. The sequence goes on along the minus strand of JAZOUK010000009.1, from coordinate 61,433 downwards.
TCAACGAGCTAAACACCGTTTCTAATAGCTTTAACACCTACTTTCCACCAATTGTAAACACTGTTACTCTAATAATTGTGCTCGCTTATATTTTATCTTTCTTTTATTTGTTTTTAAAATATATTAACTTCAGGCTATACCTGAACGATAAAATATTGAGGGTTTGCTCTGGCTTTTTCGTTCGCAGAAGAACTGTTTTCAAGAAAGCGGCAGTAAATGATGTTAAAATTGAGCAAACATTTTTAATGCATGTTCTGAGACGATATGCCATGAGGGTTAGTGTTGGCGGATTCGGGGTTCAAAAGAATTCTGAGCAGATAATTGTTCCGTCAGGCACAAAAATGCAGATAAAACAAAAATTTCTTGATTATTTTCCCTTTTTAAAGCCTGATGGCATAACAATCCGTCCACACAGGAGAACCGAGCTTAGAAACAGATTTTTAATTCTTCCCGTTTTATTGACATTGCTCACCTGTGCTGTATCGCTGATTTTATCTCATAAATTTGAAGAATTTAATCATCTCATATTTTTCATAACAATAATAATTTTCTGTGTAATTTTTTATTACGGGTATCTGTGTATTTATGAATATCATCACGGCAAGTTTTGCTTAGGCAAAACTGTTTTTGCGCGAAGTGCTTATGGACTCCGCACCTGCAGACTTTACTGTCCCGTTGAAAATATTGGAGAAATAAAGCTTATCCGCTTTGGTATAGATTTCAAGCATAACACCTGTCGCACACGTGTTACAGTTTCATCTGAAAGTGCTGACAGTATAATGGTTCGTCATCTTGATTATACAGAGGTTTGCAATCAGATAAATCAAGCCTTTAATATTAATGTATAATTTGAAATTAATAGCAAAAAATAAGAATGTTTCACGTGAAACATTCTTATTTTTTTTGAGGAGAACATAGAATATGGATTTTGTTTTTCAATTAATTAAAGCGTTTGCCGTGGGCGGGGCAATATGCCTTGTAGGTCAGTTCCTAATTGATTATACAAAGCTCACTCCTGCGAGAATACTCGTTTCATTTGTGGTAAGCGGAGTTTTGCTCACCGCAATTGGAGTTTATCAGCCGATTGTGGATTTTGCGGGAGCTGGCGCAACTGTTCCGCTTACAGGATTTGGGTATAGTCTTGCTAAAGGCGTAGAGGAAGCGGTGGAGCAATACGGTCTGCTCGGCGCACTTTCAGGAGGACTTACCGCAACCGCCGCAGGAATTACTGCATCGGTGCTCTTTGGCTTTTTAGCATCACTTTTCTTTAAACCCGGTGATAAAACCTGATTTTATACCATTTTGAGACTTAAAAAGTCTCACTACATAAATTGCTTACAAAAATTAACAATATAATTAGTTTATTATTATGTCTTTACATTTCGAAGAATTATTGGTATAATAATCTCACAAAAACCAATGTTTCACGTGAAACATTCTTCGGGAGGCTCAAATTATGGGAAAAATCGTCTCCATAGTTAATCAAAAAGGCGGCGTTGGTAAAACAACAACCGCAGTAAACCTTGCCGCAGGAATTGGAATCGCCGGCAAAAAGGTGCTGCTTATAGACGCTGACCCTCAGGGTAACACCACAAGTGGCTATGGTATTAATAAAAAAGAAACTGTTATTACTGCTTACGACCTACTTATAGGCAAGGGAACAGCAGAAAACGCCGCTATACAGACCGAATTTAAAAACGTTTCGGTTGTGCCTTCCTCAATGGACCTTGCCGCAGCTGAGGTTGACCTGATCCAAATAGACCACCGCGAAGCTCAGCTTAAAATGGCTCTCGCCTCTGCAAGGGATAAATATGACTACATATTTATAGATTGTCCGCCCTCTTTGGGACTAATAACCATAAACGCACTTAATGCAAGTGACACCGTTTTAGTACCAATTCAATGCGAATATTTCGCTCTTGAGGGACTTTCTCAGCTTATGGCAACCGTCCGTCAGGTAAAAAGACTTTATAATCCAACCCTTGAAATTGAGGGCATTGTACTCACTATGTATGATGGGAGACTTAACCTGACACAACAGGTTGTGGGTGAGATTAAAAAATACTTTGCTAACAAGCTTTATAAATCGGCCATTCCGCGCGGTGTCCGTCTTTCTGAGGCTCCAAGCTACGGTATGCCCATTCAGTATTATGACAAGCGCTCAAAAGGCGCCGCTGCATACAACGATTTAGCAAAAGAATTTTTGAAGAGAAACAAGAGGGGATAAAAATGGCAGTTAAAAAAGGTGGACTTGGAAAAGGTCTTGACGCATTATTTAATCAGAATACTACCGATAACGATGGTGCAGTAATTATAAATATAAATGACATTGAGCCAAACCGCAATCAGCCCCGAAAAGACTTTGACGAGGCGGCTTTGTCTGAGCTTGCTGACAGTATTTCAAGACACGGTCTTATACAACCTATAGTGGTTCGCCCGACAATGGACGGCAGATATATGATAATTGCGGGTGAAAGGCGTTGGCGCGCTTGCCGTATGGCAGGACTCGAATCGGTTCCTGTAATGATAAAGGATACCGACGACCGAACCCTTATGGAATTGGCTCTTATTGAGAATCTTCAGCGTGAGGACCTAAATGCAGTTGAAGAAGCCTTGGGTTACAAGGCTTTGATTGAGGATTTTGAGCTTACTCAGGAAGAGGTTGCACACAGAATGGGTAAATCGAGAAGCGCCGTAACCAATGCATTGCGATTACTCAGTCTTAACGATGCCGAGCTTGAAGCCTTAAGGCGCGGTACTATTTCAGCAGGTCACGCAAGAGCGCTCTTGAGCTGTGAGGACGAGGTTTTACGCCAAAAAATGCTTATTGCCGCGGCTGACGGCACATCTGTTCGCGAGCTCGAAAGAATGGCTGCTCTTTCAAAGAAAGAGAAAAAAACCACTGTTAGAAGCGCTGTTAAGCCTAATTTTTACAGCGAGGTTGAGCTATCCCTTAAAAACGAGATGGGCAGAAAGGTAAATATTAAACCGACAGGCAAGGGCAAAGGCACCCTTACAATTGAATTCTACAATGACGACGAGCTTGCCGAATTTGCAAAAAAATTAGCAGGTGAGTAATGTGGAGAAAAAACAACTTGTAGTTGTTAGATTCTCCAAACAAAACATAGGTTTACATAATGTATAGTGTAGGTCTATGCTTTAAATAAAAAATGGAGGTTATATATATGACAAAAAGATTAAAAAATATAATCCCCAACAGACATTTTCGCCGTCGTCCGCCTCCGAGCAAGGTGTAAAGTTTAGATTTACATAAAACTTTGATACTTTGCAAAAGGAGAAAACAATGTTATATTATTTTTTATCAATTTTAGCTCTGCTTTGCTGGAGCGGCTCTGACCTTTTTTCTAAGAAAGGCACACGCGAGCAGGACAAAAACAGCCATTGGAAGGTTGTTTTTGCGGTTGGCCTTATAATGGGCATACATTTCTTTATTACCCTCATTGGCGGTGCGGTAATTGACAGTACCGTTGGTGTAGACAGCGTTCCAAAAATTGTAGCAAGTCTATTTTACACCAATTTCAAGCCATTTGATTTTGTAATATATCTTCCGATTTCTGCACTTTACATATTAGCAATGGTTTTAGGTTATGTAGGTCTTAGATATATCGAGCTTTCGATTTCTTCGCCAATCTGCAATTCATCAGGCGCGCTTGCGTTTATACTCTGCCTTGTTTTCGGAATTTTCTCAACAGACGAGCTAACACCAGTTACAATTATCGGTATTTCCATGATAACCGTTGGCATTGTAGCATTAGGCTTTGTTGAGAAAAAAGAGGATGAAGAGGTTAGAAAAGCACGTCAGGAAAGAGCAAACCGCAAATACACAAAGAGTATTTTAGCATTTCTTTTGCCGTTATCCTACCTTGCAATTGACGCTTTGGGAACGGTTGGCGATGAATTCCTTTTCTCAGATGCATTTATAGAGAAAACGGGAATCGAAATGAGCGACTATGCCGCAAATTCCGCTTTCGAGCTTACATTCTTTGTGCTTTCAATTTTCGCCTTTATTTGGCTTAAATTTGTTAAAAAGGATGTTATTTTCAAAGGCAATAAAGACCTCTATTTAGGCGGTCTTTGCGAAACTGTAGGTCAGATATTCTATATGGCTGTAATGTTCAGCGATTTCTCAGCAGGAATGGTGATTATCTCGTCTTATTGCGCGATTTCTGTACTGTGGAGCAGAATTTTCCTAAAGGAAAAAATGTCCTGGAAGCACTATGTTGTAATTGCACTTGTAATCGCAGGTATAGTTGTTTTGGGATAAACTTATGTCTTAAATGTCTAAATAATAAGCAAGAAACCGAGCAGAGCATTTACGCCTTGCTCGGTTTTAACATTTACAGTCTATTCGTTACAGGAAAAAATGCAACGCACAAGACAGGCCGATGAAGTTACTATAAGGAAAAAGAAGAATAAAAGCCCGCCCGTAAGAATAGCGCCGATTATACTTGTTGCCACAAACTCAATAGCAAGAAAAACAATTGAAAGAAGCACGGTGCCAAAAATACCAACAAGAAGCGCTGTAATTATATCGCACAAGTCATTGCAACCCTCTTTTCGGAAAAGCGCGCCCGATACAAGGATTACGGCAAGATAAACGATAGCAATACCAAGAAGCACCCATAAAAAGGCAGGTGTAAGAGTAATAACAGCTGTTATACCCAGAAAAGCCGTGATTATACCTATTATAAGGCTTGCAACCACAGCAATAACCGTACAACCGGTTTTGCAGCATCTACACGATGTTAACATAATATTTCACCTCCCACATTATACTATGAAAAAACCTACAATATGTGAGAAATGAAATTTGCGTTTGAAAGGAATGTCCAAATCCCCTTATTTTTTACAAAAGAAAAAACCAACCATAAAGGTTGGTTTCCCGATTTTGGTGGAGCTAAGGGGATTCGAACCCCTGACCCCCACACTGCCAGTGTGGTGCGCTACCAACTGCGCTATAACCCCAAATTTAAGTAATAAGTAGCAATAAATCTTAAATTATAATATCACAAGCCCTCAAATATTGCAAGAGAATTTTTAAGAAACATTTTTCAATATCCCCTTTGTCTTTTCCTATAACAAATCCATCTCTCCTTTAAGTAAGTAAGCTATGCTTTTTTCTACTAAAAAATAAGTAAAAAATACAACGCGCATCTTTACTTGGCAGAAAAGATACGCGTTGTCTTTATTAAATTTTTTCAGGGTAAATTTAATTCAATTGAGATGTCAAATATCTTTAGTATTCCGTCCTTATATTCAATTGCAGAGCGGTATTCACCAAAGCCCACAAGGCGGATATTTTCATACGCCTTAAAGCTACCGTATATTCCAATAAAAAGGCATAAAAGCACCGTTGCGGTGATATAAGCCGACCTGAAAAAAAGCTTAATCTGTTTTTTTATAAAAATCATTCCTTTATGTTATTTAACAGGGTTACTAACGCATCCGACACTAAAGAGGCAGAGTATTTTGCTTCCTCTAAGGTGTTTACATCGGTTCCGAATTCTATAAGCATTGAGCCCTTTGAAAGGCTTTCGTTATAATTCTTTGACATAAGGCTTAGAGGTCTTGCAAGGGTTGGATATTTTACCTCTAAAATCTGCTGAAGTCTCAAGGCTAATTTTAAATTTTCTTTCCAGTTTGGAAAATTTGTAACCGTTCCGCTTTGCGATCCCATTACAAGCATTACCTGAGCCGCTTTTTTGCCGTTTATTTCGGTCACAAGCTTTACTTTGTCGCTCTCGCCTGAAGATACCGCGTCGCGGTGTAAATCAAGCACAACCTTTATTGTGGGATATTTTTTTAAATAACTACTGATGGTCTCTGCGGCACGGCTATAGCTTCCCGAATAGTTTGGATAGTCATGCTGAGTTTTATCGTGCAAAGTTTTTACACCTGCGTTATTAAGCTTTTCAGCAACAATTTTGCCGATTTCTGCCATATTCTTGGTATTGTCCCTTGAGCGCGACTCAAAATCTTCGGTATAAAATTCACTCTCTTCATTCATAAAAGTCTCGGTAGTGTGGGTATGAATAATAAGTACCTGCGGCTTGTCGGTTTCTGTAATTTTAAAACTAAGCTTATCAGAAAGAAGTTTTTTTATGTCTATATCAAGATCTGTGCTATTCTTCATATAAACTCCGTTATATGAATTGGGTGCAGAGTAAGGAGAGATATATTTTTCTATAACCTTTCCCTTTACCGCTTTAGCAGAAACCTCGACAGAGCTTGTTTTGTTCTGACCTTTCGGTTTGCTTTCTGCCGCTTCGGTTTTTACTTTTTCAGAGGTCTCATTCTGCGGTTTTTGCTCAAAAACATCGTTATTTTCATTGATTTCAAAAAAATTATTAGAATTTTTTTTACTTGATGTTTCCAAATTGCCAATTTTTTTATTTATTATATTAAAGGAATTAACGGCTAAGACCGAAATACTTATTAAAAAAACTGCCAAAAGCCTTAAAATTGCATTCTTTTGCATTTATATCACCGTATAATTAATATGCAAAAAAGAAAATTTTCATACCAAGCTAAGGATAATTTCCTTGTCAATTTCAGGTTGCAGAAAAACATTAAGAGCCTCGCTTAAAAGCTCGCTTATTTTATTTGAAAGGAGGTCAGAATCCTTTGGTGACAAAATTAAATCAACATCTGAAACAGGCTCCTTTTGGGTAAGCTCCCACGCAAGAGATACGGCATCAACAACGGTTGGCACACCGACTGCAATAACAGGCACTCCAAGAGTTTCGGCACTTAATTCCTTTCGGGCGTTCTTAACCCCTGAGCCGGGCGAAATGCCTGTGTTACAAAGCTGAACAGTTTTAAAAAGACGGGTAACACTCATGGACGCCAATGCATCTATTACAATAACTGCATCGGGCTTTAACTTGCTTATGAGACCTTCAGATATTTCGGTTATCTCTATTCCGGTTTTTCCTAAAACATCGGGAGCTATAACCGAAACCTCTTTTAGCCCTTTTAGACCTATTCTTTCTGCAAAGCTTCCTGCAATATGACGTGTGGCTAGAAGTCTTTTTGATGTCTTTGGACCTATGCTGTCACTTGTAATATCGCTGTTGCCAAGCCCTATAACCAAAATTTTTTCTCTTTTTTGGGGTAACAGAAAATTAAGCGCAGATATAAGCTCTTCTTTTATTTCATCGTAATCAGATATTCGGTCAGGAGAGGGAAATTCAATGGTAAAATAGGTTCCTATTTTCCTGCCTAATCGCACCGCAGCGCTTTCAGTAAGAATTTCGGTTTTTGTAACAGTTATCTCTTTTTTACTCTTATTTTCTGTTTTTATTCCCTCGCCGTCCTCTTTATAAAGCTCTATCGCAAGGTCGGTTCTTATACTCATAACTTTGCTCCGTAATTTATGCACAAATTTGTTATAAAAATTATTGTTTTTACTCTTTTTTTTAGCATTGTCTCAAATGTTTAAAATTATTCTCTTTTTTAATTAAAATAAGTTGAAAAAAATACAAAAATATGGTATATTATATTAGATTAGTATTGATATAATAATATATATATAAAGGTGGTTTACATAATGTCTATTAATTCACTTGATGATATTTGGTATGCCGTGTGTGACGAGTGTAAAAAAGTAATTTCCGAAATTGCTTTTAATTGCTTTTTAAAGGATTTAAGACCGATTTCACTTGACGGCAGAGAGCTCATTCTCGCTATAAACAACGAATATATGCGCGGGGTTGTTGAGCAAAACTATACCGATACACTTAAGGACAGTATTAAAGCTGTTATGGGAATTGAAATAGATGTAAAGATTATCTATGAGGATGAAGAGGTTAATATAATGCTGGCAGAAAAGTACAGCGAGGGGCTTTCCTTTGAGGATTTCTTTACATTCCAGAATTTTATAGTTGGTTCTTCAAACAGATTTGCTCATGCGGCTTCCTTAGCGGTTGCGGATAATCCTGTGCTTATATACAATCCGCTTGTTATTTACGGTCCCTCAGGAGTAGGAAAAACTCATTTGATGCTTGCCATTAAAAATCATATAAAAAAGAAGTTTCCAAACAAATCTATTGAATATATTAGAAGTGAGGATTTTACAAATCAGCTTATTAAAGCTTTGCAGGACGGTAAGTTAGGTCTTGGAAGTATAGACGATTTTCGTAATAAGTTTAGAAATGTTGATGTTTTGCTTATAGACGATATCCATTTTATTGCCGGAAAAGAGCAAACTCAGGAAGAGTTTTTTAATACTTTTAACACCCTGCTTCAAACGAATAAGCAGATTGTTGTAACACTTGACCGTCCGCCTAAGGAAGTTAAGACACTTGATGACAGAATCCGTTCCCGTCTTGAAAGCGGTCTTTTTGCCGATATTACAACGCCTGACTTTGAAACAAGGGTTGGAATTATAATTAAAAAGACCGAGCAGTTAGGAATAGAGCTTGGCGAAAATATTGTTTATTACATTGCTGAACACATAAAAGTAAATACAAGACAGCTTGAGGGCGTTATTAAAAAACTTCAGGCATATATAAATATTCAAAACAGAATTCCAACAATTTCTGTTGTTCAAGGATTCATAAGGGATGTTATAAACGACACTCAACCTGAGCCTATAAAGATAGAAAAGATTATTTCAGAGGTTGCAAGAACCTACAATATTTCAGAAAGTGATATTCTTTCAAATCGAAGAACCGCTTCACTTGTATTGGCGCGTCAGGTAGCTATGTACATTGCGAGGGAAACTACCGACCTTTCCTTTAAAGCAATTGGCGAAAGTTTCGGTAAAGACCATACCACAGTTCTTCATAATGTTAGAACTATTGAAAAATTTCTTTCGGACAAACCTTATCAAAAAGAGCTTGTTGATGACCTTATAAAGAATCTAAAAAGCAATAATGAAATTTCATATTAAGGTCAATATTATTACTTTTTTAAACTTATTACTTTTCCACTAAATTAACCTGTATTAACCAAAAAGTTATTAAGCCCTATGTGGATAAAATTTTAAGGATTAAATTATACACAAATTTTCAAATTTTACGTTAACACATAAAATTCAGTATTAATAAGACTTTAAACCACTTTTCCACCGAATTAACCTACTTTATTATTGTTATTATTTTTATAACCTATAAATAAGGAGAAAAATTATGATTTTTACAGTTGAAAGAGAAAAACTGCTTGAAGCAGTATCAAAATTACAAAGGGTAGTTGGTGCAAAAACATCTATGCCTGTATTAGAGGGAATTCTCATTTCTGCAGAGCAAGGAAAAATAACTCTTATTTCATATAACCTTGAAATGGGTATGAAAAAGGAAATTTATGCTAAATGCGATGAAGCAGGGGATATTGTTATTAACGCAAGACTGCTTTCTGATATTTTGAGAAGAATGAACGGTCTTCATGTTGAAATAAATGCAGACGACAAGCTTAACTGCAATATTAAATGTGGTGAAGCTACCTTTGATATTATGGGTATGGCTGCTACCGATTTTCCTGAAATGCCGTCTGTTGCTGAAGGAAACAAAATTTCCTTAAAGGGCGAAATTTTAGCTGATATGGTAAAGGGTACAATCTTTGCCGCAGCTCAGATAGAGGGCGCAAAACCTATTCTTACAGGTATAAATTTTTCTCTTTACGAAAATAATCTTCGCCTTGTTGCGATTGACGGTTACCGTTTAGCAATAAGAAATGAAAAGGTAAATATTAATAGTAATATAGATTTTACAATTTCTTCAAAATCTTTAGGTGAGGCTGTAAAGCTTATAGATGATGAAACAGAGGATGTTGATATCAATGTTAGTGAAAGACTTATAAGTTTTAGTATTAATGGTTATTCCTTTATATCCCGTCTTTTAGAGGGTGATTTTGTAAATTACAAAAAGACTATTCCCTCTGAACACAGTCAGCGCGTTACTATTAACACAAGAGAACTTATAAATACTATAGAACGAGTTTCATTACTTATAAGCGAATCTTTTTCAACACCTGTTCGTTGTTATTTTAATGAGCTTAATGTTGTTTTCACCTGTGCTACCTCAATGGGAAGAGCTACCGAAACATTTAATACTAAGTTAGAGGGTGAAAGCTTTGAAATTGGTCTTAACAGCCGTTATCTTTTAGAGGCATTAAAAGCTTGCGAAACTGAGTGTGTGCAGATTTTATTTAATGGACCTAATGCAGGTGTTGTTGTAAGCCCTGTTGAGGGAGATAGTTTTAAGTATATGATAATGCCAATGAGGTTGAAATAATGGAATTTGAGAAAATAGCAATAAAAGAAGAATTTATAAGATTAGATTCTGCTATGAAGCTTGCAAACCTTGTAGTTACGGGCGGTCACGCTAAAATTGTTATTCAGGACGGCGAAGTTAAGGTTAATGGCGAGATTTGCACAATGCGCGGTAAAAAGCTTAATAAGGGCGATATTGTTGAATTTGAAAACCGCGGATTTATGATTGTATGATTTTAAAAAGACTTAACTGTCAAAATTTCAGAAATCTTGCAGAGTTTTCGTTAGAGCCGTGTGAAGAAATGAATGTTATATGCGGTGAAAATGCGCAGGGAAAAACAAATATTTTAGAGGCTATCTGGCTTTTTACTGGTGCTAAGAGTTTTCGCGGAGCTAAGGATTCAGCCTTTATAAAATTTGGTGAGGAAAAAGCTTTTTGTGAGATAAATTTCATATCGGGCGGAATAGAAAACGAGGCTAAGCTTTTAATTGACGAGAAAAGAAATGCAGTTCTTAATAATAATAAGCTTAAGTCTCCGTCTCTCCTTGCAGGTCATTTTAATGCAATAATCTTTTCACCTATTGATTTAAGGCTTGTTACTGACGGTCCGAGTGTTAGAAGAAGATTTCTTGATACTGCAATAGGTCAGCTTTATCCGTCATATATAGAGTTATTAAAGGAATATTTAAGAGCTATAACCCAAAGAAACAAAATTATAAAGGATTTAAGGTTTGATTCTACCTTAGATGTTCTGCTTGATGTTTTTGAAGAAGAAATAGCCGTAAAGGGAGCAAAGCTTACTGCGCTTAGAAAAAAGTATATATCTACACTTAATAAATATCTTCCAAAGCTTTATTCGGGAATTTCAGGCGGAAAGGAAGAATTACAAACTGATTATATTTCTGTTTGTAATGAAAACGAGCTTAAAGAAATTTTAAAGGATAAACGAAAAGAGGATATGTTTACAGGTGTTACCTCTGTTGGTCCTCATAGAGATGATATTAAGTTTAAAATTAACGGTATTTCGGCAAGAACCTATGGCTCACAGGGACAGAAAAGAAGCGTTGCTTTATCCTTAAAGCTTGCTGAGGGCGAGGTTATAAAAAATATTGTCGGGGAATGTCCTGTTTTATTGTTGGATGATATAATGAGTGAGCTTGACCCGTCAAGACAGGAGTTTATATTAAACCATATAAAAGGAATGCAGACATTTTTGAGTTGTTGCGACCCATCAAACTTTAAAAACCTTAAGGCAGGTAAAATATTTAATATTAAGGAAGGAAGAATTACCTGATGTATATTCATTTAGGTCAGGAAACGGTTATAAGGTCAGATGATGTTATTGGAATTTTTGACCTTGAAACCACAACAGTTTCTAAAAACACCAGAATATTTCTTGAGAAGTCGGAAAAAAAGGGTGAGGTTATAAATGTTTCCTATGAGCTTCCAAAATCCTTTACATTAACAAATGAAAAAAATTCAAAGCAAAATAAGGTTTATATTTCGCAAATATCCTCCTCAACACTTTTTAAGCGTTCGGGGTTAATAAATATAAAATAAATTATAAAAGTAATTTTATGAGAGGAAAAAATCATAATGAGTAACGAAATTAATCTCCCTGTTACCGGCAATTACGATGAAAATTCCATACAGGTTTTAGAGGGACTTGAGGCAGTTAGAAAACGCCCCGGTATGTATATCGGTTCAACAGGTGAGAGAGGTCTCCACCATCTTGTTTATGAAATTGTGGATAACTCTATAGACGAGGCGCTTGCAGGTTTTTGTGATAAAATTACTGTTGAGCTTCTTGATGACGGAGTTATTAGAGTAACCGATAACGGACGAGGAATTCCTGTTGGAATTAACCCGCAAAAGGGAATACCTACAGTAACTGTAGTTTTCACAATTCTTCACGCGGGCGGTAAGTTCGGCGGAAACGGATATAAGGTTTCGGGCGGACTTCACGGTGTTGGTGCATCGGTTGTTAATGCACTTTCAAGCTGGCTTGAGGTTGAGGTGAGAGACGGTGAAAAGGTTTATAAGGAGCGCTATGAAAAGGGAGTTGTTGTAAAGCCTCTTGAAGTAGTGGGGACTACTGATATTACAGGTACTACCGTTACCTTTAAGCCTGACGCTACAATCTTTACTGATACCACAAGATATGATTATGACACACTTTTGAAGAGACTCCGCGAGCAGGCATTTCTTAATGCAGGTATTCGCGTTGTATTGGTGGATAAAAGAAGCGATGCCGACTTGCCTGACAGAACTGACGATTTCTGCTATGAGGGCGGTATTAAATCCTATGTGGAATTTATTCTTGAGGGTATAAAAAAGGATAAAATAACCAAGGATGTAATCTATTTCAGCGATACAGACGGTGACAGTACCGCAGAAATTGCGCTTGTTTGGTCTACATCTTACGATGCAAGGGTAATTTCCTTTGCTAATACACTTCACACTATTGACGGCGGTACCCACGAACAAGGCTTTAAGCAGAGCCTGGCAAATGTGGTAAATAAGTATGCCTTTGATTTTAAAAAGCTTAAAGAGGGTAACGCAAGACTTAAGGGTGACGATATATTAGAGGGTGTTGTTGCAATTGTTTCGGTTAAGCTTGCAGACGCTCAGTTTGAAAGCCAGACCAAGGCAAAATTGGGTAATACCTCAATAGGCAGACTTGTAAGGGACCTTGTAAACGAAAAGCTTTATCAGTATTTAGAGGAGAATCCTGACGATGCTAAAATTGTAATAGACAAGGCAATCGCCGCTTCAAATGCAAGAGAAGCAGCTCAAAAGGCAAGAGATTTGCAGAGAAGTAAGTCAGGAATAGGCGGAAAGGCAAGAATGCCCGAAAAGCTTAAGGACTGTATATCTGACGACCCGACCAAGACCGAGATATTTATCGTCGAGGGAGACAGTGCGGGCGGTTCCGCAGTTGAGGGAAGAAACAGTACTTATCAGGCAATTCTTCCGCTTTGGGGTAAAATGCTCAATGTTGAAAAGGCAAGGGTTGATAAGGTTTACGGTAACGATAAGCTAACACCAGTTGTTGTAGCTTTAGGAACAGGAATTGCCGAGAATTTTGATATTGAAAAGCTCCGCTACGATAAAATTGTTATTATGGCCGATGCCGATGTTGATGGTAGCCATATCAGAACACTCTTACTTACATTCTTCTTCCGTTATATGCCGCAGCTTATTGAAACAGGGCATATTTATCTTGCACAACCTCCTCTTTACAGAGTTGCAAAAGGAAAGAGATACTTTGATGCCTTTACCGATGAGGAGAGGGACAGATACATTGAAGAATTAGGCGGAAATGTAGATGTTCAGCGTTATAAAGGTCTTGGTGAGATGAATCCTGAACAGCTTTGGGAAACAACACTTGACCCTGAGCACAGAACGATGCTAAAGGTAACAATGGCAGACGCTCAGCTTGCAGACGAAACCTTTACTATGCTTATGGGCGAAGAGGTTGAGCCAAGAAGAAGATTTATTGAAGAAAATGCGATATTCGCAACAGACCTTGATATTTAAAGGAGGGGAGAGTAAAAATGGCTAAACAGGAAAAGGTATATTGGCCGAGTGACGAAGAAACTAACATTCAGCCTGTAGAAATTGTAGATGAAATTAGAAGCAGTATGCTTCAGTATTCAATGTCGGTATTGGTGGGCCGTGCTATCCCCGATGTGCGTGACGGACTAAAGCCGGTTCACAGAAGAATACTTTACACAATGTATGAAAACGGTCTCACCCCCGATAAAGCTTACCGCAAGTGCGCTGATACAGTAGGTTCAGTGCTCGGTAGGTATCATCCCCATGGTGACGCCAGCGTTTACGATGCAATGGTTCGTATGGCGCAGGATTTCTCACTCCGTTATCCGCTTATTGACGGTCACGGAAACTTCGGTAATATTGACGGTTATCCTGCCGCTGCTTACCGATATACAGAGTCAAGAATGAACCGTTTGTCACTTAGTATGCTTGACGATATTGATAAAGAAACGGTTGATTTTAACCCTAACTATGATAACCGTTTGAGTGAGCCTGAGGTGCTTCCCGTAAGATTTCCTCAGCTTCTTGTAAACGGTTCTTCGGGTATTGCTGTTGGTATGGCCACCGAAATTCCGCCTCATAATCTAGGCGAGGTTATTGACGGTATGTGCTGTCTTATTGATAACCCTGAGGCAGAGCTTTCCGAAATCTGCGAGCATATAAAGGGACCTGATTTCCCAACAGGCGGCATTATTATGGGCAGAAGCGGTATTCGTGCCGCATATGCTACTGGCAGAGGTAAAATAATCCTTCGCGGTAAGGCTGAAATTGAGGAAGTTAAGAACGGAAAGTTCCGCATTGTTATTACTGAAATTCCTTATAAGGTTAAAAAGCAGGAATTGGTTAAAAATATCTATGATTTGGCAGCTGATAAGCGTATTGAGGGTATTGACGATGTGGTTGACTACTCCTCTAAGCGTGACGGAGGTATAAGAATTATTGTAGACCTTAAAAAGGATGCCAATCCTCAGGTTGTGCTCAATAAGATTTACCGTTACACATCCTTGCAGACAACCTTTGGCGCTATTTTGCTTGCAATTGTAGGCGGTAAGCCTCAGGTGCTCACATTAAAGGAAATGCTCCAAAACTGCATTGATTTCCAGTACGATATTATTTACAGAAGAACCGCATATGACAAGCGCAAGGCAGAGGAGCGTGCCCACATTTTAGAGGGCTTAAAGGTTGCGCTTGACTTTATTGATGAGGTTATTGCCATAATCCGTAGCAGTAAAACTATTCCTGAAAGTAAGGAAGCGTTGTCCGAAAGATTTGGTCTTGACGATATTCAGACTACTGCTATCGTTCAGATGCAGTTAGGTAAGCTAGCAGGCTTGGAAAAGCAAAAGATTCTTGACGAATTGGACGAAAAATTAGCATTTATTAAGGAATGTGATGAAATTCTCGCAAGCAGAGAGAAAATTCTCGACATTGTAAAGACCGAGGCTTTGAATCTCAGAGATAAATATTCCGACGAACGCAAGACCGAAATTACCGATGTTGCGGGCGAGGTTGATATTGAAGACCTTATTCCTGAAGAGGAATGTGTGCTTACTAAGACGGTTAACGGTTATATTAAGCGTCTGCCAGCTGATACCTATAATGTTCAGCACAGAGGCGGTCGCGGTATTACAGGTATGACCACAAGAGAAGAGGATGCGGTGGAGAATATGTTTGTTTGCTCCTCGCACGATTATATTATGCTCTTCTCAAATCTTGGTAGAATGTACCGTATTAAGGCATATGAAATTCCTGAGGGCAGCAGAACAAGCAAGGGTATGAATATAATAAATATTTTGCCGCTTATGCCTGAGGAAAAGATTACAATTATTCTTCCCGCAAGCGAGCTTGACGAGGAAAAATATATTGCAATGGTTACTAAGAAGGGTACAATTAAGCGTACAAAACTCTCTGAATTCAGAAATACAAGAAAGAGCGGTATTATCGCAATTTCTATTGACGAGGATGATGAATTAGGCTTTGTTCGTATGACCGACGGTAATCAGAATATCTTTATCGCCACAAGAAACGGTCTTGCTATTCAGTTTAAGGAGAGCGATGTTCGTGCAATGGGTAGGTCGGCACGCGGTGTAAGAGCTATCAATATGCGCGAGGGTGACAGCGTTATAGATATGGCTATAACCGATGAAAATACTAAAATTCTTACCGTTACCGAAACAGGATACGGAAGAATAAGCAGTATTTCTGATTATCGCTTGCAATCGCGAGGCGGTAAGGGACTTACCAACTACCGCACCGAGAAGTACGGAAAGGTTGCGGCAACCATTCCTGTTACTGATAACGACGATATAATTATGATTGCATCTAACGGAATTGTAATTCGTATATTTGCGGGTGATATTTCTCAGTTTAACCGTCCTGCAAAGGGTGTAAGGGTAATGCGTGTTGCCGAGGGCGAGAAGATTCTTTCAGTAGCGCTTACCGAGCATAACGAGGAAGAGGTAACCGAAAAGCCTGAGGAGGCAGATGCTGATGCAGGGGATGTTGGTGTAGAAGAGGTTATTGAGGAAGTAACCGAGACTTTGCACGAGGAGCAGACAGAGGAATAAAAAAATGCTGATTCGTTAAATAATTTTAACGAATCAGCATAATGCGGACATTAATGAAAGCAGGTGTTATACGCTTAACAGCAGAACATTATGTCAGAAGAAAAAGAATTTTTTACAGAACAGGAAAACATTCAAAACCAAATAGATGAACAAGAACCGCATGAAGCTCCTGAAGAAGAAGTTTTTGAAGAAGTTCAAGAAAATCAAGAGGTTTTTAAAAGTGCGGTTTTTGAAAACTTTAATTTTGGTCCTGTTGTTAATGTCGAAAAGCAGAGCATTAAAAAAATGGCAAACGCGTCAGGCTGGTCATTCCTTTTAATGAGCGGGATTGTGTTTATTATAAATATTATAGTAATGGCAATTTTTGAGGGAATAAGATTAATTACGGGAAATGAATCGCTTTTGAATGACCCCGCGGTTTTACAAGCCTTTCAGATTATTCTCTCAAGCTTTGCGTTTACAGTGCCGTTTGCGTTTATTTATAAGCTGTACGGATTAAGAATCAGCGACCTTGTTATATTTAAAAAGCCAAATAAAAAGAGCTTTTTACCGCTTTTTGTTTTGGGACTAAGCTTTTGCTCCTTTGCAAACATTGCAAGCAGTTATGCGGGTAGTATTTTTGAAAGCATTGGAATAGAATATAATGTAGATTTCGGAGAATACCCAAAGGGAATTTTTGGATTTTTACTAAGCTTTATTTCAATTGTAATCGTTCCTGCCCTTGTAGAGGAATTTGCCTGCAGAGGTATAGTTATGGGCTCGCTCCGTAAATTTGGAGACGGTTTTGCAATAGTAACATCTTCAATAATTTTTGGACTTATGCATGGAAACTTTGTTCAAATTCCGTTTGCATTTTTAGTAGGTCTTATACTAGGCTTTGTTACCGTAAAAAGCGGTTCATTGTGGGTTGCAGTTGCGGTTCACGCAAGCAATAACTTTATTTCGCTTGCGATGGAGTATTTCTTTAGCGATGTTTCAACAAATATACAAAATCTTGTTTATATTTTTTATATTACCGTTACATTGTTCTTGGGAATTGTTGTAATACTTTGTCTGAATGACAGGGAATTCTACAAATTAGAGAGCTCGGAGTTTAAATGCAGTGAAAAAGAGAAATACAAATGGTTTTTTACATCGGTTCCGATTATAATATTTTGTGCAATAACCATTCTTGAGGCTTTAGCATTTTTTATAATATAATTTGAGGAGGAAAACTTATGAATTTAAATGATATTTTAAATGAAATGGGCATTTCTACAGAATTTATTGCTATTTACAGTGTTATCCTTGCGGCGTCAACATTTATAGGCATTATCTGCTACATTTTGCAGGCAATTGGTCTTTTCAAAATGGGAAAAAGCTTAAGTATCAGCAATCCGTGGCTTTCATTTATTCCCGTTGCAAATATTTTTTCGCTTGGCAGAGTGGCTCAAAAGTATGTTAAGCGTGACGGCAGTTCTTCGGCAAAGTTCTCGATATGGCTTTTAGTTTTGTATATTTTAAACTTTGTTGTTGGATGTGCAACAATAATATTTCTTTTTAAGTTTATATTCTCTATTGCTGGCTATGCTACAAATGCCATTGTTGATGAAACAGCTCTCACAGCAGAAATGTTCTCAGGTTTTATTCCGGTATTAATTCTTTATATTATAATTTTAGCGATTTCTATAACATATCAGGTACTTTATTACATAGCTTTGTGGAGAGTTTTCGCAATATTCAACAACGAACAAGCGACCCTGTTCCTTGTGCTTTCTCTGTTTTTCAACATACTGCCCCCGATTTTTATTATCGCAATAAGCGGTGCAGAGCCAAAGCTCACATATGAGGAAAGAATAGGTTTTGATATCTCACAATATTAATTAAAGATTTATATCCGTCAATGGAATAAGCGCGGTCGCCCTCCTTTAGGCAAGGAGGGCTTTTTTTATCCTTTTTATGTATAAAAAGAATAAAATAAAGACAAGTGCACACAAAAATAATTTAGAGTAAAAAAATTTTTTTATAAGACAATATTCTCTCATTTTTTTACACTTTACATAATATAATTAACTATGGATATTTCAGAATGAAAATTCATAAAAAAGAAAAGCAAAAGAAAGGTGAGAAAATAATGAGCGGTTTTTATCCCGAAGGATGGAATAGTAAGGAAAAAGACTCTAAAAACTTTACCTCTGCCGATTTAGCAGAGGCAAAGTTACAGGAAACAGTTTTGGAGGCGCCTGTACAAATGTGCGACGCGTCGCACAATCTGCTCGTAAATTTAGGATGTATGCGTGGAATTATTCCGCGCGAGGAGGGCGCGCTTGGCATCTCCGACGGCTCAACCAGAGACATTGCCCTGATTTCAAGGGTGGGAAAGCCGATAAGCTTTACGGTATCGCAGATTACTGCCGACAGTGACGGCAAGCCCTATGCAATACTTTCCCGTAAGCGCGCACAAGAGCTGTGTCGAAAGCATATAATTGAAAATAAGCGTTGCGGAGATGTCACCGAGGCAAAAATCACACACCTCGAAAGCTTTGGAGCTTTTTGTGATATTGGCTGCGGGAATATTGCACTACTTCCGATAGATGCAATATCGGTTTCGCGCATTTCCCATCCAAAGGACAGATTTTATGTTGGTGAAAACATTAAGGCGGTTATAAAAAATATCGCGCCAGACGGCAAAATTACCCTCTCCCACAAGGAGCTTCTCGGCACTTGGGAAGAGAATGCTTGCTCATTCTCAGCAGGACAGACCGTTTCAGGCGTTATAAGAAGTGTTGAGGATTACGGAGTTTTCGTTGAAATCACGCCAAATCTTGCAGGACTCGCCGAACCAAAAGCAGGAGTTAAGGTGGGTCAGCAGGCGAGTGTGTATATAAAAAGCATTATTAGAGAAAAAATGAAGATTAAGCTTATCATAATTGATAGCTTTGATTCGTCCTTTTCACCAGAAATTAAATACTATTTCAGCGGTGAGAATATTGCAGAATGGGATTACTCACCCAAAAACTGCAACAAACGGATTTGCAGTAGATTTTGCGGATAATATATAACAAAAAGCTTTCTCACCAAACAGTGAGAAAGCTTTTTAATTATTTATTCTCTATTTGTTGTATTCAGGCTCTTTAATCTTCTTAACCTTAAACGGTTTTATAGCATAGTTGTTAACATCAACCTTAAGAGTCTTGAGATAATCAGCGATAGTCTTTTCAAACTCCTCATCAGCAATAAGGTGACGAACGGTCATATCAAGATTTTCAAGATAATAGGGGTCAGCATTAATGTCCTTCTTAATAGCAAGAACATAACCGGTTTTATCCTCAAGCTCAATAAGCTTTACTTCACCAACTGCCATAGCCTTTACGGTTTCATAATGTTCAGACTCATAAACAGTATCCTCTGCACCGAGAATGCTTGCATACTCGTCCTGAGGCTTAAGCTCTTCGCTCTCAGTGTCCGTTGTTTCGGTTGAGGTGTCTTCCTTGTCCTTAATATCATTATACTCCTTATAAACCTGCTCAAAAGTCTTGGTGCCTGCCTTTAGAGCAGTCACATAACCCTCAAGCTTGGCTTTAAGAGCAGTTTTATCAGCATCTGTAGCATCACTTTCATAGGTAGCGTCAAGAATATCAGCTACAATGAAATTTTCGTTCATCTTGGTCTTAATTGTGTCAGCCGCGATAGCCTTTTCGCCATCCTTACCATAAACAAACTCAAAGTATGTTTCAGCAAAATAGGAATCGGTCATATACTTTGTATAGGTGGCTTTGCTAACGCCGTTAGGCTCGAAATAAGCGCTGTAGCCATAGCTTGACCAATAATAGTCAGCATACATTTCAGCATTAGCTATATCATCCTCATTGGGCTCGAGCTTGTTCTCTTCGCAGAGGATTTTATAAGCCGCAACCTGCTTTAAGGTGGTCATAGCTTTTTCCTCTACCCATTCAACATAATCTTTGTCCTCAACCTTTTTAGAGAAATAGTCTACCTCAGTGGATGATTCGTCCTCCTCAAGCGACTCATTAATAAGAGTCTTGGCCTCCAAATCAGCGTTTATAAGAGCGCACATATAGTATGCCGAGGTAAACTCGACATCGCCAATAGTAACCGCAATCTCGTTCTTCTTGTGACAGCCAGCAAAGCTAAAGAGCATAACGAGCACCAAAGCGACAGCAAGTAATCTTTTAATATTCTTCATTATCGTACCTCCAAAAGACGGTATAAAGTATTAACGAATTAATTATATATCAAAACTTTTAAAAAGTCTATAAAAAAATTTTTATCTCATTTGTTAATATCGTCTAAATATTTATTGCAATATTTAAAATTAATTTTTAAGACTTTGAAGCGGTGCGGGGATTCTGCCTGCTCGGTCAATAAACTTCTTGGGAGATTTTGTGAGGTTTACATCCATTATCGGTCCTGAGCCTAAAAGCCCGCCGAATTCCAAATCCTCTCCCACCTTTTTGCCGATAGCGGGTATAACTCTTACTGCGGTAGTTTTGCTGTTTACCATACCGATTGCGGCTTCGTCGGCTATAATTGCTGAAATAACCTCTGCTGGAGTATCACCCGGAATGGCTATCATATCAAGTCCCACAGAGCAAACGGCGGTCATAGCCTCAAGCTTTGAAAGCTGCAAATCACCCGATTTTGCGGCGGCTATCATACCTGCATCCTCTGAAACGGGGATAAAGGCGCCCGAAAGTCCGCCAACATAGGACGAAGCCATAACTCCGCCCTTTTTAACCGCATCGTTAAGCATTGCAAGAGCGGCGGTGGTACCGTGTGTGCCGCAGGTTTCAAGTCCCATTTCCTCCAAAATATGGGCAACCGAGTCACCAACCGCAGGGGTAGGTGCCAAGGAAAGGTCAACAATTCCAAAGGGCACACCGAGTCTGCGCGAAGCCTCTGTTCCAACCAATTGACCCATTCTTGTAATTTTAAATGCGGTACGCTTAATAATTTCTGCAAGCTGACCGAGGTCTCCGTCAGGATGTTTTTTGAGTGCCGACTGAACAACACCGGGACCCGAAACACCAACATGAATTACACAGTCAGGCTCGCCCACACCGTGAAAAGCACCTGCCATAAAGGGGTTATCCTCAACCGCGTTGCAGAAAACCACAAGCTTAGCACAACCTATACAGTCGCGGTCGGCAGTAATCTCAGCCGTTTGACGAACAATTTGTCCCATAAGCTTAACGGCATCCATATTAATACCTGCTTTTGTAGAGCCAATATTTACCGAGGAGCAGATATTATTAGTTACAGAAAGCGCCTCGGGAATAGAGCGGATAAGACGCTCGTCGCCCGCCGAAAAGCCCTTATGAACAAGCGCCGAAAAGCCGCCTATAAAGTTTACGCCCGTAGCATCTGCCGCGCGCTGTAAAGCCTTTGCATACATTACAGGGTCACCGCCCGATGCGGCGGCAACCATAGCAATCGGAGTTACCGAAATGCGTTTATTTATAATTGGAATTCCGTATTCCTTTTCAATATCCTCGCCAACCCTTACAAGATTTCCTGCAAGACGGGTAATCTTATCATAAATCTTCTGACAAGCCTTTTCAGCGTCAGAATCAGCGCAGTCGAGCAGAGAAATACCCATTGTAACAGTACGGATATCAAGATTTTCCTCGGAAATCATATTTATGGTTTCCATTATATCGTTAAGATTAATCATTTCATTTCTCCTAAATGCGGTGCATTGAATTAAAAATATCCTCGTGCATTACACGGATATCAAGATTGTTTTCCTTGCCCAAATTCTTCATTTTATCAGAGAATTCAGCGAAAGAGCAGTTAAGCTCACGGCTTTCTGTAAGCATAACCATTACAAACATATCCTGCAATACCGACTGAGTAATATCAACGATATTTGCATTACATTCGCTGCACACAGCGCTAACCTTTGAAATAATGCCTACGGCATCCTTTCCGATAACAGAAACCACGGTTTTCATATTAAAAGCTCCTTTAATATAGCAAAAAAATCAATATTTTATAGATTTTCTGCCACGCTATTCATTTACCTAAATTTTAACATAAATAGACTGTAATTTCAATAGTTATTCTTTTTAGTAATTTGACATTTAATGAATGTCATAGATAAAACAATTATAGAACTGCTTTATCTTTCAAAAGTGTTAAAAAAAGCTTGACGAGCTTATTATGCATTAAGCTTAACGAAAGGCAAAATTTAAATTAATACTGAAAAACTAAAAAACAGCGCCTTGTAAATTGGAAAAATCCAAATACAAAACGCTGTTTTTTCAGTTAATTAAAGTTTGCAAACATCCTCGTCGGTTATCATATGGAAGCCTGCTTTTTCGAGAGCGGCTTCAGCGGCGGAATTGTCAGCCACGCGGAGCACCACATATGCGTGTTTCTCGGTTCTGGACATAAACGCGTAAAGATATTCCATATTAATATTCTCACTGTCAAGCACTGCAAGCGCATCTGAAAGCTTACCGGGGGCATCGCCAATCTTAACGCCCACAACCTCGGTTATTTTTATAAGATAGCCCTCACCTTCAAGAATACTGTAAGCGGTTTCGGTATCGTTTACAATAAGGCGAAGAATACCGAATTCCTCAGTATCTGCAATAGAAAGCGCGCGGAGATTTATATTATGCTCTGCAAGACTCTTGGTAATAGCAACCAACGAGCCCTGACGGTTGGGAACAAATACAGTTAACTGTTTTAATGACATTTTGCTTCCTCCTCTATTAAAAAACGGTGATTAATCGTGTAGCTTGCGCTTATCGATAACGCGCACAGCCTTGCCTTCGCTTCTGACAATACTCTTAGGAGCTACAAGATTTACCTTAGGATTAATTCCGAGCATAGTTTTCATAGCCTCTGACAATGACTTTTCTCTTGCGGTAACACCGCTTACGGTATCGGTGAACTGGTCGGGATTCATCTCAACATTAATCTCAAAGGTATCGTTATTATTAACGCGGTCAAGCACAATTTGATAGTTTGGCTGATAGCCCTCATTAAGCAGAACTGCCTCAATCTGGCTTGGGAATACATTTACACCGCGAATAATCATCATATCGTCACTTCTGCCCATAGGCTTAGTCATCTTAATAAGAGTTCTTCCGCATGAGCATTTCTTACGCGAAAGCACACAAATATCTCTTGTGCGGTAGCGTAAAAGCGGAAAAGCTTCTTTATCGAGAGCAGTAAACACTAGTTCACCCTTGCTACCCTCAGGCAGAACCTCGCCTGTATCGGGGTCGATAATTTCGGCTAAGAAATGGTCTTCGTTAATGTGCATACCGGTTTGCTCCTCGCACTCAAAGGCAACACCGGGACCGCTCGTCACGGTAAGACCGTAAATATCGTAAGCCTTAATGCCTAAGGTCTGCTCAATTGAGCGACGCATCTCCTCTGTCCAAGGCTCGGCACCGAAAATACCTGCCTTAAGGGGAATATCGTCAGGCCCCATTCCCATTTCCTTTAAGGTTTCGCCGATATACGCCGCATAGGACGGAGTAGCGCAAAGAATTGTAGCCTTAAGATCGTTCATAAACATAATCTGTCTCTCAGTAAAGCCTGATGACATAGGAAGTGTAAGACAGCCTACCTTATGTGAGCCACCATGTAATCCCGCACCGCCTGTAAACAGACCGTAGCCGTATGCTACCTGACAAACATCCTCATTACTTCCGCCTGCCGCAACAATAGCACGAGCGCAACAGTCCTCCCACAAATCAACATCGTTTTGAGTATAGAAGGCAACCACGCGCTTACCGGTAGTTCCTGAGGTGGAATGTATACGAACGCAATCCTTTAAGGGCTTTGCAAGTAGTCCGTAAGGATATGCTTCTCTAAGGTCGGATTTTGTAAGAAATGGTAGCTTATGCAGGTCCTCAATACCTTTAATATCGTCAGGTGTAACACCCTTTTTGTCCATAAGCTCGCGGTAATAGGGCACATTTTCATAAACATGCTTTACCTGTTTTACTAACTTTTTCGATTGCAGTTTTTTAAGCTCGTCAACCGGCATAGTCTCTATTTCTTTTTGGAAATATTGCTTTTCCATTACTTTTCGCCTCTTTAAAAATATAAATTAGGAATTATATCCCAAATCAAATGCTTTTTTGTTCATTTTAATAAATTTTGGTGCAACGGTGTTTTCAATTGCGGCAATCCATCTCTCATACGGAATGTCAAACTGCTTTGCCGCCTTACCCATAAGCACAATATTTACTGCCTTAGACGAGCCTGCCTGCTCTGCAAGGGTGAGTGCGTCAAGCGACTGAACCTCAAGTCCCTTAGCGGTGAGCTCGTCGAGTACACCGTCAGGATACTCCGCCGCGCCGATAATTACAGGCATAGGGTCTATTTGCTGGGTGTTAACAATAATTTTACCTTCAGTTTTAAGGTACTTAGCGTAGCGAGCAGCCTCAAGCTTTTCAAAGGCGATAATTATATCTGCCTCGCCCTCGGTTACAATTGGAGAATATACCTTTTTGCCAAAGCGAACATAGGTAACAACCGAGCCGCCACGCTGACTCATACCGTGTACCTCACTTACCTTTACATCGTAGCCCTCGTCTACAAGAAGTCTGCCGAGAAGCTTTGAAGCAAGCAGACTACCCTGTCCGCCAACGCCTACTATCATAACACTTGTTGTATTCATTTCGGTTTCCTCCTTAATTAATAGCGTCGAAGGCGCAGAGCTGTTTACAAACACCGCAACCAACGCAAAGGGTGGTATCTATTTTTGCCTTGCCGTCCTTAAGGCTTATTGCAGGACAGCCGAGTCCCATACATCTCTTACAAGACTTGCACTTGTCAGCATCTACAGTAAGCGCGGGTAAGGGTTTAACGCTCTTAAGCAGAACGCAAGGTCTGCGTGAGATAATTACCGAAGGCTCCAGGGCTTCAAGCTCTTCCTTAACGGCGGTCTCGCAAGCCTTGAGGTCATAGGGGTCTACCACGCGTACACGGTTTATACCGAGCGCCTTACAAAGCGCCTCCAAATCAACCTTGGCGGCAGGGTCTCCCTTAATATTAAAGCCTGTGGTGGGATTCTGCTGATGACCTGTCATACCGGTAATAGAGTTATCAAGAATAATAACTGTAGAATTTGTAGCGTTGTATGCCACATTAACAAGACCTGTCATACCCGAATGCATAAAGGTGGAGTCACCAATAACGGCAACGCTCTTTTTCTCAGCCTCAGCTCCTCTTGCGGCATTAAAGCCGTGAAGTCCTGAAACAGAAGCGCCCATACAAAGGGTAGAATCGAGCGCGCTGAGGGGTGGCACTGCGCCGAGGGTGTAACAACCGATATCACCGTGAACGGTTATCTTATTCTTAGCCAATGTGTAGAACATACCTCTGTGAGGACAGCCTGCGCACATCATAGGCGGACGGTTAGGAATAACCGAGTCAGCGCTTATACTTGCGGGAGCATCCTTGCCGAAAGCGGCGGCAATAGTTGCCTGAGAAAACTCGCCAAGGGGAGAGAAAAGCTCCTTACCGATAACCTCAATACCCAAAGCGCGAACATGAGTCTCAATAATCGGGTCAAGTTCCTCAATAACATAAAGCTTTTTAACCTTTGAGGCAAAGTCCTTTATTGTTTCTACAGGGAGCGGATTTGGCATACCGATTTTAAGTATGCTTGCGCTATCGCCCAAAACCTCTTTCACATACAAGTAGGAACAACCTGAGGTGATAATACCGATTTCGTCAGAATTATATTCAACAGTATTATACATACAGTTTTCTGCAAGTTCTGTTAAAGCGGCAGTGCGGTTTTCAACAATAGGGTGACGCTTTATAGCATTACCCGGCATCATTATGTATTTTTGGGGGTTCTTCTCGTAATCCTTAAGTACAGCGGGAACAGCCTCGCCCAATTCAACTATAGACTGACTGTGAGCGATACGGGTACACATACGCAAAAGTACGGGAGTATCGTACTTTTCAGAAAGCTCAAATGCAGATTTTGCAAAGGTGTAAGCCTCCATAGAATCTGCAGGCTCGAGCATAGGAACCTTTGATGCAATTGCATAATGGCGCGAATCCTGCTCATTCTGAGAGGAGTGCATTGCAGGGTCGTCTGCCACGCAGATTACCATACCGCCGTTTACACCTGTATATGAAAGAGTGAAAAGCGGGTCTGCGGCAACATTAAGACCTACATGCTTCATAGCACAGGCACTTCGAGCACCTGCAAGGCTTGCGCCGAAAGCTACCTCACAGGCAACCTTTTCGTTGGGCGCCCATTCGCTATGCAAATCGTCATATTTAGATAAAAACTCAGTAATTTCGGTTGAGGGAGTTCCGGGGTAGCTTGAAACTACACCGAGTCCGCCGTCATGCAGACCTGCGGCTACTGCCTGATTACCAATCATTAGCTTTTTCATATGTAAAATCCTTTCATTAAGACTTGTTTTGTGAATCTACAAGACCGTCTGCTCCGTACATTTTGCGAAGCTTGGGTTTTTCTATTTTACCTGTGGGGTTGCGCGGAACATCTGCAAAGATTATCTTACGCGGTCTCTTATATCGCGGAAGCTCTAAGCAGAACTGATTGATTTCTTCCTCTGTGCAAATCATATCCTTTTTGATTTCGATTATCGCGGTGGCAATTTCACCTAAACGGGTGTCAGGCAAGCCTATAACCGCAACATCCTTAATTTTCGGGTGTGCTGAGAGGAAGTTTTCAATCTGAACAGGGTAGAGGTTCTCACCGCCTGTGATAATAACATCCTTTTTGCGGTCTACAAGGTAGATAAATCCGTCCTCATCCTGCATGGCCATATCGCCTGTGTAAAGCCAACCTTCCTTTAAAGTTGCGGCGGTTGCGGCTTCATCACGGTAGTAGCAGGTCATAACGCCTGCGCCTTTAAGGCAAAGCTCACCAACATCACCTTGTTCAACCTCGTTGCCCTCAGTATCAACAATCTTTATGCTCCAGCCATAGCCCGGAACACCGATAGCGCCAACCTTATGAATATTTTCAACACCTAAATGAACTGCACCCGGTCCTATCGACTCCGAGAGACCGTAGTTTGTATCATACTGATGTTGAGGGAAGTATTCAAGCCAACGCTTTATAAGACTCTGCGGAACAGGCTGTGCACCGATGTGCATAAGCCTCCAATTTGAAAGGTCAAATTCGTTGATGTTTATCTCGCCACTGTCAAGCGCGTTGAGAATATCCTGCGCCCACGGAACAAGCAACCATACAATACTGCACTTTTCGTTGCTTGCTGCCTCTAAAATACTGCGTGCGCGCGTACCTTTAAGAATTACCGCCTTAGAGCCTGACAAAAGGCTTCCAAACCAGTGCATTTTAGCACCTGTGTGATAAAGCGGGGGAATACAAAGGAAGCAATCGTCCTTAGTTTGACCGTGGTGTGCCTGTTCAACCCTGCAGGAGTGAATAAGACTTTCGTGGTTATGTAAAATAGCCTTGGGGAAGCCTGTTGTTCCCGATGAGAAATAAATTGCAGCATCGTCACTCTCGGTGAGGGTACATTCGGGAAAAGAACCCGAACACTCTGAAATGAGGTCGTTGTAATCGTCCGCAAAAGCAGGACATCCTGTGCCTAAATATATAAGAGTACAGCGACGGCTTATTTTTTCGGCAACTGCTTCAACTCTGCCTATAAATTCCGAACCAAAAATAAGCACATCAGCCTCGGCAAGGTCAAGACAGTAATCAATTTCGTCAGAAGAATAACGGAAGTTAAGCGGAACCGCCAATGCCCCTGTCTTTAAAATTCCGAAGTATATAGGAAGCCAATCAATACAGTTCATAAGCAAAATAGCAACCTTTTTGCCCTTGCCGATTCCGTTCTGCTGAAGCATATTAGCAAAGCGGTTAGCCTTTTCGTTAAAAACCTCCCAAGTAATTTCGCGTCTGTAATGTCTCACGCGGTGGGTAGGCTCTACAAGCTCATACTCGTGCCAGGTAAGCTTTCGGGTTTCGGGCTGTTCAGGATTAATCTCCACCAAAGCCACATCCTGAGCATATTCCTTAGCATTGCGTTCCAATAGATGTACAATAGTCATAATAACTTTCCTTTTATAGTTTTATATAATATACTTTACCACTTTAAAGCGGAAATGTCAACCCCGACATACTACATTTTACAACAAATTTAAAATTTTTAAAAAAACTCTTGACAAACACGCTTTAAAGTGGTAAAGTATGTGCAAAGATTTAATGGTTTAAAGCTTTAAATCATTAAACTGAAAGGAAGAGTTTTATGACAACAATTATGATTTCAATTCCAATGCTTATCTGTTTTTTCGGACTGATGATTGGTGTGGGCGTTGGATGTCGCAAGCACGCAAATAGTGTGGATAGCTTTGTTTTAGGCGGACGCGCGGTAGGACCGTGGCTTACAGCTTTTGCTTTCGGAACCTCGTATTTTTCGGCGGTTATTTTTGTGGGATATGCAGGACAGTTTGGTTGGAGTTTTGGTCTGGCTTCAACCTGGATAGGAATTGGCAACGCGTTTGTTGGCTCGCTTTTGGCTTGGACTGTGCTTGGCAGACGGACCCGCGTTATGACTCAGCACTTAGGCTCCAAAACAATGCCCGATTTCTTTGAAAAGCGTTACGGCTCCAAAAAGCTTAAGGGTATTGCTTCATTTATAGTATTTATTTTCCTTATTCCTTATACCGCATCTCTCTACAACGGTCTTTCCTCGTTATTTAATAATGTATTTTCCATTCCGTATTGGGCAGTAGTAGTTATAATGGCGGTACTTACGGGAGTGTATGTAATCTTCGGCGGATATATGGCAACCGCTATAAATGATTTTATTCAGGGAATAATTATGCTTGTGGGAATTATTGCGGTTATAGCATCGGTTCTTTTGCAAAACGGCGGATTTAACGAGGCAGTAAAGGCTCTTGGAATGAGCGAGCAGGCGGGCAGTGAATACATATCAATGTTTGGACCGAATCCTCTTTTCCTTTTCTTTGTAGTAATGCTCACCTCGCTTGGTACTTGGGGGCTTCCTCAAATGGTAGGCAAGTTCTACTCTATAAAGGATGAGGGTTCTATTAAAAAGGGAACTATAATTTCCACATTTTTTGCTATAATTGTTGCGGGCGGATGCTATTTCCTCGGCGGTTTCGGAAAGCTTTACTACAACCAGATGGTGGATGGCGGCTTTGTTACCGAAAAGGGCGTTCTTTTTGACAAGGTTATCCCAACAATGCTATCAGACCTTTCACCTGTTGTTATATCTTTAATAATTGTATTGGTGCTTGCGGCATCAATGTCAACACTATCATCTTTGGTGCTTACCTCGTCGTCTACGCTTACCCTCGACGTTGTAAAGCCCTTTGCAGAGCGTAAAACCAAAATGAGCGAGAAAAAAAGCGTACTTATAATGAGACTGTTTATAGTATTCTTTATTGCCGTATCTGCAGTTATTGCTATTCTCAAGGACTCCATCTGGAAAGACTCAGTTTTCATAGCGCAGATGATGGGTGTATCTTGGGGCGCACTTGCAGGCGCGTTTTTAGCTCCGTTCCTCTACGGTTTGTACTGGAAAAAGACTACAAGAGCAGCAGTTATTTCAAGCTTTATATTCGGCACAGGTCTTGAGCTTATTCAACTTTGCATAAGCGTTGGCTGGATAAGCGTAAAGGGTATTCCGGTTATTGAATTTGTATTTACCAATTCACTCTATTCGGGCGTTTTTGCAATGGTCGGCGGATTAATTCTTGTACCAATTGTGAGCATGATTTCACAAAAAACCTTACCCGACGGAGTAGACGAAAAATTCAGTTGTTACGATGTCGAGGTTATAACAAACAAAAAGAATTCGCTTGGATAATTTTATGAAACATATTAATACATAATATAACAATACCCACCGCAATCTGAAAATGCGGTGGGTATTTATCTTTAGCCTTATGGATAAACAAATCTTTTATTTTCGATAAGATCTCTTTTGTATTTTTTAATATAATACTTTGCCATTTCGAGGTTTTGTTCAAGATAGTTACCGCATTGCTCGGGTGCGGCACCCGGAATTTCACCCTCAAAGCTTAGTATAAAATCACACATTCCGAGAATAAGCTCATATATATCTTCAGAGCTAAACTCACCAAACATAACAAGATAACAACCTGTTCTGCAACCCATTGGTCCAAAATAAACTATTTGATCAGTTCGATCGCTATTTCTAAGATATGTTGCTCCCAAATGCTCAATTGTATGTAGTGCCGGCATATCCATAACCGGCTCGCGGTTTGGAGCGGTTATTCTAAGGTCAAAGGTGGTAACGGTGGTATTATCATAAGTGTCTCGTCTTGAAACATAAATCCCCGCAAATAAATTAATGTGGTCTATTTTAAAGCTTTCAATTCTTTTCAAAATGCATTTCCTTCCGTCTTAAATTTCCTCAAAATCTATACAGGTTCTAAGCTCTGTAAACGGGCGTACAAAATTATCTGCAACCTTAACATGTTCAGGGTGAACGGCATATCCCTTTAGCGCAGACTCACTTTCAAAAACCGAATAGAGCATAACATCTGCGTTTGAGCTTTCAAGACATTCGGTTTGCACCTTTATTTCAAGCAAGCCGTCAATTTTGCCTTTTAACGCCTCAAGCTCAGTTTTTATACTAGTCTTTACTTCTGCTGTATTATATTCAGTCTTTAATTTCCATAGAATTATATGCTTTACCATAATTTGTTCTCCATAAAAAATTTTATCCTAAAAGTACATCTGTTACAAGCATTATGCAAAAGCCTACAAGCAAGGCATAGGTTGCCCCTCTTTCAGAGCCGTGGGCGTGGGTTTCGGGTATCATTTCGTCGCTAATAACATAAAGCATTGTTCCGCCCGCAAAGGCAAGGGCAAACGGCAGAACGGCTGATGATACACTCACCGCAAAATAACCTATAAGTGTGCCGACAACCTCAAAAAGTCCCGTTATCATAGCGCATACAAAGGTCCGCCTCGCTGAAACACCGGCAGAAAGCATAGGACCGATTATAACCATACCTTCAGGAATATTTTGAAGCGCTATACCGCCTGCTATTATAATTGCCTGTGAGGTGTCACCCGAACCAAAGCCAACACCTGCCGCAATCCCCTCAGGCAGATTGTGAATTGCAATTGCAGTAACAAAAAGCAAAACCTTGCTGAGATTAGCATTATTGTGAGCCTCAATATCCGTACCCATAAGTTTATGGAGATGCGGTACAAGCTTATCAATAAAATTTAGACAGACCGCACCTGTAAAAATTCCTGTTACCGTAATAAAAAGACCGTATTTGCCGCCGTATTCAATAGAGGGCAAAACAAGACCGAGCACCGCCGCGGCAAGCATAATTCCTGCGGCAAAGGAAAGCACAATATCCGAAAATTTATGGGATATTTTTTTAAACAAAAACCCGATTATTGCACCAATAACCGTAGCGCCGCCCACACCGAGAGCGGTAAGCAAAACCATTTTCATATACTTTTCTCCAAAGATTAAGATATTAGAATTTAGATGCTTTTTTATTTTTTATATAATAACACACTTTTCTAAATAGTTCAAGACTCAGACTAAATAAGAAAAACGCAAATCAATTAAAAGGAGTCGGCTAATTTCCGCCGACTCCTTTATATCTATTTACTCTTTAAAATTAAAATCAAGTCCCACAAAATTGAGAGCCTTACCATAATCGGCAATCTGCTCAGATGAGGTGGTTTTGTAATCCTCGGTATGCTTAACTATCGTTTCTCTTTTGAAAAGTACAATACCTATGATTCTTACTACCCACATAAAGGGAAGAAGCACCGCCGCCTTTTCAAGAAACGGATATTTCTCGCACATATTTTTATAAGGCAGAAAAATTGCTCTAAAGAGCTTCTTTTTACGGAATTCTCCGCTTTCATCCTCAAATTTTGTCTTTTTAAAGGCGTCTGAAAGCAGGCTCGCCTCATATGTACCGTAAACACCGCTATTAAAAATAATGCTCGTTATAAGCTCAGTTCGTTCATTAGGCTCGCCGTTTTCAAACCAAACCTTAAGCGTGTCAACAATATTTTGATAAAACTCTAAAAGCTGCAGCTTTTTTAGCTCCTCGGTTATATACACTTCGTCAAGCTTATCGCGGCTATTTCTGAAAATCCAAAGGTCTAACATATGCTTAATACCGATTCCCGAATCGCGGTAATGCTTTGCAAAATGTGTGAAAAGATATATCATCTGGTCTTCATCTGTCATAGAAAAGCGTGTGCACTCGCAAAGCTTTGCAAGCCGCCAACCGTCCCCAAAATAGGAGTAATAATCCTTGTTATAAGACGGAATAAGTCTTTTATGAAGCTCAATAAAAACCATTGGTTTTTTCCACACAATTTCGTGGTCGCTCTCAACACCAAGTGAGTAATTAAGACTCTTCATTATAGGCGCAATCTTATCATACTGTTCAGGCTTAATAAGTATGTCCACATCCCCCATAAGGCGCATTTCTGACTTGGGATACAGCTTTTTAAGAAGTGTTCCCTTAAGGGGCATATAGTCAATTTTTTCTTGGTCAAAGGCGGAAAACAATCTACCTAAAGAGTGGATTTGTTGTGTACTAACCGCAATATCCTTGCAGACATTAAGAAAAAGTTTCTGCATAATAGGATGGTCTTGGGAAAACCCACAGGCAGATGCACCGTAATAAAAAATCGGCATTATCTGATGCTTTGACGCAAGCTTAGCAGCTTCTTGAAGACTGAAATCGGGCGAAAGTGTCTCTGGAGCGTCTTTAAGAGCGCCCTTGATAACCTTTAAAATATCCCTTTGCAGTTCATCCATTAACCGCATTCTCCTTTCGGGCGGCAAGCTCTGAACGAATGTATTCAAGACTCAAAAGCTTTTCCTTTACCTGCTCAACATCTAACAAATCGGTGTTATTTGAATTAAATTCTGTGAGCGTATTTCTTTCGGTATTACCGTCATTAAAATATTTATCATAGTTAAGGTCGCGGCTGTCACATGGAACACGGTAGAAAGCACCCATATCAGTAGCGTTTGCGCACTCCTCATTTGTGAGCAGAGTCTCATACATCTTCTCGCCGTGACGAATGCCTATGACCTTAATCTCGGTTTCAGGGTTAAAAAGCTCAGTTACTGCTTTTGCCAAGGTTTCAATTGTGCAGGCGGGCGCCTTTTGAACGAGAATATCACCCGAAACGCCGTTTTCGAATGCGAAAAGTACAAGGTCTACCGCCTCATCAAGCGACATAATAAATCTTGTCATCGAGGGCTCTGTAATGGTAATAGGCTTGCCCTCCTTAATTTGTTCAATCCAAAGCGGAATAACCGAACCTCTTGAGCACATAACATTGCCGTAGCGAGTACAGCAAATCTTAGTCTTTTGTGGACTTACGGTTCTTGCCTTTGCAACTACAACCTTTTCCATCATAGCCTTACTTGTACCCATTGCGTTTACGGGATATGCCGCCTTATCGGTTGAAAGGCAGATGATTCGCTCAACCCCTGCCTCGATTGCGGCGGTGAGCACATTGTCAGTTCCCAAGACATTGGTTTTTACCGCCTCAACAGGGAAAAACTCGCAAGAGGGAACCTGCTTTAGGGCAGCTGCGTGGAATATATAATCTACCCCATACATAGCATTTCTAACGCTTGAAATATCCCTTACATCACCGATAAAGAATTTTATTTTTTCTGCCACCTCAGGCATTTTTGCCTGAAACTCATGGCGCATATCGTCCTGTTTTTTTTCATCTCTTGAAAGAATTCTTATTTCTCCAATATCGGTTTTCAAAAAGCGGTTAAGCACAGCGTTACCAAACGAACCTGTACCGCCGGTTATGAGTAATGTTTTGTTTTTGAATAAAGACATTTTTCTTGCTCCTTAAGGATTATTAAATATACTTAGTGTAAGGATTTTTCAAATCTATAATAGTTGTGTAATGATGGGCCACCCTTTTTTCAATTGGTGGCAAGCACATATAATCGCCGTACAAGTTTGTCAAATACTGATGTACATTATTAGGTAAGTTAACCTCTAATTCTTCAAACATACCCGCTACACCTGTTCCAAAAATTGATTTCGGCATAGTCTCTCGCTCTCCCCAAGCACCACAGAAATTAGAAATATAATCACATTCAGAATATTTATATTTTTTTAGCAGATTATTTCTTAATTTTACAGCTGTTCTGTAATTTGGAATAATTATTCTAAGCAAAAACCGAACTATTTTTAACTTAAGCTTTTTACTTTTAGGCAAAGAGAAAATAATATCTATTCGGGTTTTTAAAAGTGTATCAGCAAGTTTAAAAAAAGAATTATTGAATTTTTGAGTGGGATAGCCATCTAAAGGAAAGATATCAATGTAAACACCATGATTCATTTTTATATTTTGACAGGAGGTTTCAATAAAAGTAGTTCTTGAATCACGTATTTTTGAAAAATTAAGAGGGCAGTTTTTGTCCGAAAAATTGTTTTGTAGAAAATAATATTCAGGCAAATATTTTTGCGCAACGGTTATAAATTTTTCATAATCCCCTCGCGGTAAAGCTATATCTATATCATCATCCCAAGGAATAAACCCTTTGTGTCGAACCGCTCCTAAAGCAGTACCACCGAGAACAAAGTATTGTAGATTTTCCTTTTTACAGATATTTATAAATACTTTCAGCATTTCTATTTCAATCTTTTTCAATGCTTTTTTTTGCTCTTCATCGTTCATCTTTCAATCTCCTTAAGGTTAGGATTTTTAATTTTTTTTAAAAGAATTGCCTCAAGCATAAGCACTACATTTTCTTTGAGCGGTTTTATAAACAGCGGCAAAATCACCAAGGTGAGCACCTGAGAAATCAGTGAAGCTATTGCCGCACCCGATGCGCCCCAAAGAGGTATAAAAACAAGATTTAATATCACGTTTGAAACCGCCGCCGAAAGATAGATATATTTAAGATATGATTGCTTGTCACGACAAACCATCCAAGCGTTGCGGGCAACACCAAGATAAGAAAAAGCTGTATACCAGGTTATAATCCTCAAAGGATTTACCGAGCCCATAAATTCTTTCCCATAAAGAATGGATATAATAAGCGGAGCTAATACCGTAAACCCTAACGACACTATAGCTGAAATATAAAAGACAATGGCATAAAGCTGTCTGTTACGGAGCTTAAAAAGTTTTTCGTCCTTGCCGTTTGCTTCCATAATAGACGGAAAAACCGAATCAATAATTGCAGCCAACACAAAGCACCACATATTTGAAATCGTAACCGCGGTTGTGTAATACCCGATTTCGGTATCGTTTATCATCTGCTTAAGCATAAGCTTATCGGTCTGACCGTATATCGAAACCATAAGTCCCGACAGAATGAAATGATGGCTTTTTGAAAGCAGATGTTTTGCCTTTCCAAACGAAAAGCCAAGTCTTTTCCCACCATATTTCTTATAGGAAAAAAGCAGAATTACTGCTATGCATATATAATCTACCGAACTTGCAAAGGCAAAAAAGATAACATTTTTGCCTGTTATCATAAGTATTACTCTGTAAAGTGCGGTAACACAGTATGCCGCAAAGGTAGCAATTGCGGTTATTTTTGAATTGAGTTGCGCCTGAAACCAAAAATTAAAGGTCTCAAAGATATGAAAAACCACACCTATACTGCAAAGCGCTACCACAGCTATTGTAACTGCTTCGTCTGCGTCCAAAAAAAGGACTATGCAGATTATAACTATAGCCGAAAGCAGACTTGATACCGCTCTTAAAACAAGGGTAGTACCTATAGTTGTGCCCTCTTGCTCAGGATTATCAATAAACTCTTTTACAAGTACTGAGTTTATACCTAATGTGCAGAAAGACATAAAAAAGGCTGTATATGCCCCTGCATAGCCTATAAGACCGTAATTCGAGGGACCTAAATATCTTGCGGTAAGCACCCCCACTACAAGGCTGATAAGCATCTGAGCCACTCTGCCACCAATAAGCCAGCCGGCATTTTTAATTGTCTTTCTTCCTAAAATATTCATATGGCTTAAAGCTCCCTGATTATTTTAGCAGGTACTCCGCCAACAAGCAGATTATCCCCAATATCCTTAGTTACACAGGCACAGCTTGCGACAACACAGGAATTTCCAATTTTAGTATTATTAATAATAGTTGCCCTTGTGCCAATCCAACAACCGTCCCCAACAGTTATATTGGAGATTATTCCTTTTCCTGCCCTACGGGAGCTATCACCAATAAGATGTCCGCCAGTCTGAAATGCTACCTCAGGGGCAATATCGCAGTTGTCTCCAATTGTGACTTCGCCGTTGCCGTTAATCATAAGGCTTTTTCCTATCCAACAGTTTTTACCTATTTTAAGCTTCCCGGTACAGTAAATCGGACCTACTACCTTTGTGCCTTCTCCGATTTCATAACCGATTTTATTTAGAAGCCTTCTTTTTTTCTCAAAATACTTGGGCTTTGTTCCGGCATATACCTTATTTACTAAGAAGGTATTTACCTTATAGCGCAAGCCCTTTAAATGCAATAGCTTTACAATCATTTTTTAAACCATCCGTCCCTAAGTAAAGGCGCTTTGCTACAGACTCCGTCCTCAAAAACATCAGGCTTTTCTTCACCCTTAAGTACAGACTCAGCAAGCTTTACAAACCTTTCTGCTGCATTTTGCGGATTCCACTGATTTGCGAGTGTCAAATAGGCATTTTTTCCTATTTCTGACCTTTTTTCTGGGTTATCAAGTAAAAACCGCACCTTTTTATAAAGACTGTCAATATGACCGTCACGATAAATAAAACCGTTTTCACAGTTTTTTATAAGGAAAGGCACTGAGCCAATAATATGGCTTGCCACAACCGCACAGCCGCTATTCATAGATTCGTTAAGCACTGCGCCCCAGCCCTCATTGCGGTCAGAGGTAAATAGGAAAATTTCCGATTCCTCCATATGCCGTCTTACCTCGTCGGGTGACATCGCACCCGTAAGCTGAATGTAATCGGAAAGCTCTCTTTCTTTAATCATATTCTCTAAGGTTTCGAGCATAGGACCTGTGCCAATCATTTTTACCTCAAAGAAATAGCCGTCTTTTTTAAGGCGGTCGGCCACCTCTATTACATCATCAGGATGTTTCCAATCAAGCATTCTTCCTGCCCATAAAATTGTATTTTTCTTTTTGGAAGTGATTAAGCCGTCAATATCCTCATAAAGCTTAACCTCAGGGAAATATCCCCAACGAAACGCCTTTTTCTCAAAAACACCCGCACGGTGAAAATCCATAGCGGTATATGCGCTCGCGCAAAGCATAAAAACAGGTTTGTTACGATGCTTGCCATGCTTATTATATAAATTCTTTATAGACTTAGGCGTATATGCGTGAATAATGCCGTTTTTAAATAATCTTTCACTGTATCTAAATAGAGGCTTCCCTGATTCTATTCGCATTTGGGCATATTTTTCGGGAGCTGAACCGAAAATCATAACATCGCTTTCAAGACACCACTTTAAAGCCTTTGCTTGCTGAAAAGAATCCTCATAAGCGCGGATAACAAACTCTTTTTGATTCATATCCTCATAGCCCAAATCCAAGCGTTCGGCATAAATAGGCATATTTGCAATAAACCGAAATTGCCCTTTGGTGAGGTTATACAAGGTTTCACAAACAGGGAATTGGTGATGATTTAAATAATTTGAAAAGAAAGCTATTTTCATAACAGTTCCTCATAAATTTTTATAAGAGTTTCGGTGTTAATCTGTATGTTGTGAGTTTTTTGTGCCCGCAGACGCGAATTTTCAGAAAAGCTTTGCTGTAAATTTGTATCTTCAAAAAGTTTTTTCACATAATTTGCTAACATATACGGAGCATCTGCCTGATAAAGAAAGCCCTCCTTGCCGTGTGAGAGCATACTTGGGATTCCGCCGACAAAAGAAGAAACCGTTGGAACTCCCAAAAGCATAGCTTCGCCCACAGAATTCGAAGAATTTTCAATAGATGAAGCCGAAACAAATACATTGCTTTTTAAAAACCGCTCGCACATTTGTTGATCATCAAGCGCGCCTAAAAAGATAACTCTATCCTTCAAACAATACTTTTTTATAATTTTTGCAAGATATATATCGTAATATTTTCTGCGCAATCTTCCCGAAAGAGAATTTGCAATTGGGTTACTTCCCGCCACATAAAGCTTTGCGTCGGGATAATCCTTTATAATATCCGCAAACGCATCTAAAACCAAATGAAAGCCCTTCACAGGATAACTGCACTGACTCACAAAAATACTATTTTTTTCACAATTATTATAATCCCACTTTTTTTCATAAAAAGTGGGGCGGAGATTCTCATTACAATAGAAATAATTTATGTTTTTGTTTATTTTTTTAACGCAAGCTTTGTCCCACTCGGTTCTTCCAATAACATTACGGGCCCGCTTTATTGCTTCGATTTCATATTTTCCGCGTTTTTCAAATTGCTTCTGCGAAAGCTTAATGTTTTCTCTTTTTATTAAATCTCTGAAAGAAAACCCATTCACAACGTTCCAAGGCAAAAATGCCGTATAGTGCTTTGCGATCACTGAAACCAAGCCCTGTATACTTATAATAGTATTTTCATTCAGGCCTATTTTTTCGCAAACTTTTACCATTTCCAAGGTGTGCGAGAACTCAGTCCCAAAAATATGTATAACATCAGGCTCAAAGTCGTTTAATATACTCATAAACTGTTGTTCAGTATTCTCTGACTGAACAAATGAACAATATTTACAACCGTTAAAAATACCGTTTATTTTTTCACTATGCGGAAAACAAACCATAAGTTCAACATCGGCATTTTTGCAAAGTCCTGAGAAAATGCCGGAAAGCCATCCGCCGGAAACAGATGCATTAATGCCCATATCCCGTGCTATATCTGATAAAACAACATTACATAGCCAAAATATCTTCATTATATGCCTCCATAATTCATTTTTCGCTTGGCAGATACTTAAAAAAGTTAAATATTAACTTGCTTAATTTAACAGTTCTGTTTTATCAAGCAAGGCTGAATTCATTCCATAAATCAAACAAAATGCAATCAACAAAAGTGGCGCGCCCTGAAGAATTGGTTCAACCGAGAACTCCAACAGAAAAGCCAAAAGTATGCATAATAACAACTGCTTTGTTTCAAAGAAAAATGCGCTGTTTTTTATTATATTTATTATTTTTGCAGATCCGCAGAATAAAAGTATAGCAACCGCAAACAAAGCTATTATGCCTACATCATCATAGGTATCAAGCAATACATCGTGCGCAAAGTTTCCAACCTGTTTTCTAATATGGGACCCGCCCCACAAATATTTGGGCATAAGCGGTATAAACTTTTTTTTGAGTTCAAAACGGTCATCATCGTCAAGTTCTGTACTTCTATACCCAAAGAATCGCTTATAGAAATTTGAGTCCTCAAAAATGTCTCGTATGCCAAAAACATTTAACTCATAAAACACCCACAGAAGAAAAACAACAGAAATAATAACGATAACAACTTTAAGTCTATTTTCTAAATCTTCGCTGTTTTTAAAGAAATAAATAGCTGCAACAGCCGCAATAATAAAAATCAACACAAATATGGTTCGGGTACTAAGTGTAAAGTTATAAAGTATAATTATACCAAGTGCTACCGCACATATGGTTTTAATAAGCTTGGAGCTATTTGAAAACAAATACGACATAATAAGACCGATTGCCAAACACACAAGCGCGGCCTGACCCGTTGCCGCGCGGGATTGCATCGTCCAAATATCAATGGTATTTCTACCATATGAGGTATTGCCTATGTTATAAAGCATATTAAGCAGAAAATGAAGAAAGAAACCGATTATTATAACAATTAAAATGCCCTTAAGCCGTTTTTGCGCCGCTTCCATAGTATCCTCACCGGTAAGGTCCCTGTTAATTAATCCGTAGCCTATAAAAAAGCAGATTGGCATACTTGCAACTATACATAAACTATACCTATAGTTGGAAACGGCTTCCCAGCTAACCGCTAAAACGGTTGTAAATAAAAGCGGCGGGATAAGTCCCTTAGACAGCGCAACATTTCCGCCTGTTATAAGCAGATAAAAAGCGCTTGCAAGCAGAATAAAATAACAACCTTGTCCTCTAAAATCGAAGAAGCCCATAAACAACAGAAAAAGAACTATTTTTTCTGTTCCGGTAAATATTCCTTTTTTTTTACGTAATTCATTTGTCGGGAAAACACTCTGGTTTGTCATTAGATACAATTCCTTTGGCTATAGTAAATTTATAAATTTTAAAACCTTATTTATTTGAATAAAGCTGTTTTTTTCATTTAAAACAAACTGACGAGCCCGTTCAGCGAATAATCGACGTTCTTCGCTCGGCATAGAGCAAACCTCGGCAATGGTTTTTGCAAGCGTTTCTGCCGAATCGTCCTTAACATAATAAATATAGTCGTCGTATTCATCAGGAATACCGTCAAGCTTATAAGCTATAAGCGGCTTCCCCGACGACAGATATTCAAGATTCTTCGAAGGAAAGCTATACTTTGTAAACTCCTCGTTATTTTTTCGGGGATTCACAAGCACGGTAGCCTCGCGCTGAAGCTTTAAAGCCTCGTCCCTTGTGACCAGACCTTTAAAATCTATGCGACTGTCCTTAGCGGCAGCAATTCTGATTTGCTCCTCACTGTCACCCACACCGCAAATCACAAGCCTCATCGACCTATCCTCGGTCATCATAAAGGCGTCCACCAAATCGGTAACGCCAAACCTTTTATGAAGCGTTCCGGTATAAAGTGCCGTTTTTACCGCACCCTCAGAGGTTGGTT
Source organism: Acutalibacteraceae bacterium (assembly GCA_045658105.1). Taxonomy (GTDB): domain Bacteria; phylum Bacillota; class Clostridia; order Oscillospirales; family Acutalibacteraceae; genus UBA737. The sequence continues at coordinate 20,297 of JAZOUK010000009.1, read as the reverse complement.
CTAAAGCCTCGCTCTCGGTCGCTATACCCTCCATAACGCAATAGGGTTTTGTTATATTCATATAATCTGCCATTTGCTCGGTCAGTAAAACATATTTATCAATACAGTCAGCCGCCGAATAGGATTTTTTGGATAAAAATTTATCAAAAGCCTTATTAATAAAGCTTTTCTTTGAAGAAAGTGAGGACATATCGGGCAAATCGGCAACAACCGCGCAAACGCAAAGATCCTTTACTTTCCTTTTAAGCTTCGTAATTGCCTGCAAAAATGAGCTGTTCATAGTATAAACAAGCAGAGTTTTATTACCTTTTTTATTCTTATAATAAGCCCTAAGCTCCTTGTAAACGCTACCTGCAAGAAGAAATTTTCGTATAAGCTTCACATTGCAAAAGCCGACATTAAGAAAGTTTTCCGAAAAACGCTCTTTTTTTATAAAAGGATCAGTATAATACTGCGGAAAGCTTCCCACCGGCACAACATTAATAACATCTGGTATTCTGTCAAGATTGGCAGAAAGCCCCTCATAAATATGCCACTGAAGAGCATTTGCAGCATCCTGCATATTATTTTTTGATTTTCTTCTTAAAGTCCCCTCAATTTCCTTTGGAATCATAAGAGATAGAAAAAGAAAACTGCTCTCTCTGTTCAAATTAATCTGTTCCCTCCGAAAATGCTGTAAGAGTTTTATATCCATTGATACCTTTTTTCATAAGGCGGTAAGCCTCTAAAAAGGTAAGTCCTGATTCCTTGTATTTTCTATTCCTGAGTAGCTCCTGTAAGCAAAGCAGTTTGGCAAAAAACTTACTCATAGCATAAAAAAGGGCGCCCTTATCATAAAAATATTTACTGTTAAAGCCCTTAAACCAAGTAGAGCTATCTTTGGAACATTTACCCAAAGCGTAAGGATAGGTATAAATTTTCACACCTGCTGTAAAGCAATCCTTTATAAAAAGCGAATCCTCGCCGCTACCGAATATGCAACCGCCTCCAAAAAGCTGGGAAAAGCTTAAGCGGTGTTTGAGATACGCCTCGCGCTTTATCGAAAAAACATAGGTGCCGAATTTAAGACTATTCCAAATGTGGCGCTTTTTAATGGGATAAATCACCTTTTTAAAGGTTTCGCCCTTTTTGGTAAGTTCCATACCGAAAATTATCATATCGGCATCGGGCAAGCGGTTATACGCTTTAATAATTTCCTTTTCGTAACCGCTGTTATAAACAATATCGTCGTCGGCAAAAAGAAGAATATCTGCATCAGAAAAAAGCAGTGCTGTATTGCGGTTTACACCAACGCCTATCGTGTCGGTTGTAACCATTTTAACCGTGCAGTCGCCGTTCTTTAGTTCGGAATAGTCATTCCTACCGTCCTGATTAGCAATTACCGCATCGGTTTCTATATTCATTTCCTGAACCAAAGAAAAATCCTTTTGCCTCATTGCGGCAACAAGTAGCTGAACCTTGCTCATTGTGTACTCCAACTTCTATTATTCAAGATATGACCTGTCAAGCTCTAATTTTATATAATCGTGGTGCGAGACCTGCTTTTCCTTGGGTGGAAAAGCTCGCCAATTGCCGTAAAGATAGGTAAGATACCTGTCGGCATCAGCCACACCCTTTACGGTCATTCCCTCAAACTCATAATCTATAGGTTCTCCTATAACCTCTTTAGGTACAAGTTCCTTAAGACGCCATGCGCCCATAAGGTTTCCAACCCACAGACAATCCTTGTAGCTATGCTCTTTGCAAAGCAGCATAAGTCTTTTTAATATTCCTTTAGTGTTAAGCGCACATTCAGGAATGATGCGCATAAGTATTACAGATAAATTTTTATAGAAGCTTCTGCCGCTTCTCACTCCGCCTGCGCGGGTAAGCAATAAATTATAGTAAAAAGAAATCTTTTTGTAATTTTTTTTGCTTTCTTCGGGCGAATTACCTATACCGTCAAGCGCAAAAACATCAAGGTATATGCCACGCTTGATTTTATGCTTTGTGTTTTCGATTAGGGTAGTAGAAGTATCATATATCTTAGAAAAGGGATAAAAATAATCCTTTGCCTCTGTATCAGGGGTTTCAAGCATATATTTGCCTTTTTTATCTTTTAGCAAAAGGGCGAGTCTTTCGTAATCCTCTCTCGGCATACCAACATCAATATCATCATCCCAAGGTATAAAGCCCTTATGGCGCGCCGCACCAAGCATTGAACCGCCAAGCAGAAAATACTGCAAATCGTTTTCTCTGCAAAAAGAATCAAACCATTTAAGAATATCAAGCAGTTTTTCCTGCAAAACAGTCATAAGACACCACCTATATGATTATTGTGAGCTTTTAATTTTATGTCGTTTATTAATGCTGTAAAGGGTATATCTGCAAACCAAGATTGCAGAAATTAGTGAGTTATATCCCATATATTTATAGGTTTTGAAAAGCATTTTAACCGATTTAATTCGGCTGCTTGATTTGGATTGCCTTTGAACCCTATAAATAAGAAGTGGCTCATTTATGCCGTAAGCATATTTAATATCACGCAGGATGGTAAGCCAAGCGGCATAATCCTCACTAATCTTGTCTGAGTACATTTTAACGTTCTTTATGAGCTCCGATTTAACCATAACCGAAGAGCAAGAGAGAATATTTTTACCTAAAAGTGTTTTGTAATCTATTTTTTCGGGAATGGGCATAACATAGCTGTAGGGATTGCCCTCCCAGTCTATAAAACCCGAGCCTGTGCCAATAAGCAAAGCTTCGGGATTTTCTTTAGTAAGCGCAAGCTGCTTTTCCAATTTATCCTCACGCCAGATATCGTCACTGTCAAGAAAAGCTATCCACTCGCCACACGCTTCTGCGACAGCTCTGTTGCGGCTATATGCTACGCCACGATTTTTGGAATTTACTAAAATCTTTATTCTTTCATCTGTTTTTGAAAGGCTTTCAATTATCTCTAAGGTGTTATCCGTGGAGCAATCATTTACAATAATCAATTCAAAATCCGTAAGGGTCTGAGCCAATACGGATTTTACTGAAGCCTCTATTGTTTTTGATGAATTGTAGGTTGGCATAATCACGCTAATTGTTGAAATAATTTACCACCTCACATTAATTTATTTTGCGCCTGATCTTTTAAAAACAACTCCAAATGTTTTCGCAATTATTACAAAATCGTTCCAAAGCGAACGGTTCTTTATGTACTCTACATCGTACCTGACCTTTTCCTCAGGACGAAGGTCATAGCCACCGTTTATTTGAGCCAAGCCGGTCAAACCAGGCTTTACCTTCAGTCTTTCGCCAAAGCCATGAACATAGGTTTCAAACTCTTTGTGAAAGCATTCTCTTTCCGGTCTCGGGCCAACAATACTCATATCGTTTTTAAGAACATTCCACAACTGAGGAAGCTCGTCCATTCTGGTCTTGCGAAGAAATCTTCCGAATGGGTAAATGCGGTTGTCGCTATCACCCTCAGACCAACGGGCGCCGTTTTTTTCAGCATCTGAATACATCGTTCGGAATTTTATAATAGTGATTTTATTGCCGTTAAGCCCGAGACGCTCCTGAAAAAACAACGCAGAGCCCTCGGTTGAGAGCTTAATTATTATACCTATAATAACCATAGGGATAAGCAACACAATAAGACCCAATAAAGATGCAAAAACATCAAAGGCTCTTTTGATTGCGTTGTATACCGCTTTTGGTTCGATTACACCCAAATCCTCCACATAGAAAGCGCCGGTTTTCTCAAACGGAATAATCACCTTTTGCTCCGCGATTTCTTCTTGTATTAAGGCAGTGTCAACCTCTTTTTGTGCTTCTGCTAACGCAGTTGCATTTTGCGACATAAGGTTATGCTCCTCTGCTTTTGTTTTTAACTCAAACGGCGGCAAACCGTTTGGCTGTTTTTAGGCGCCGCCGTAAGACTGTTTTCCTAAAAAATGCACATTAAAGTACAGAATAAATAATATCACAAAAGTGTCGCAATGTCAACCGTTTATATAGTTTTTTGTGCTAATAAATGATTAAAATTACTAGTTATGTACATTTTTATGTCGGCATTATAGGTAAGATTTACCACAACATCAGCCACAGTTGTATACACGGTCATGTCAGGGTAGCGGCTTTCAAAGCTCATTACTCTGCCTAATCTGTTAGAATACACTTCAATCTCGGTTGTAAATGGTATATATTCGGTAGCTGTGTCTCCCACCTCAATCTGAATATTTGAAATTGTAAGAGGTGCGTTCTGCGCCACCTTATTGTTATAGAAAACAAAACCAATGTTCCAGTAACCAACGGCTTTTGGAACGGTAAATGTGCAAGGAACATTATCCGCAAGCCAGGCCTGATAGTAGCTATTATAGGTTAGTCCGTCTATTGCAAGCGAGGAGCTGTTCATAATGTTTCCGTCAGAGTCATAGCAGCGTACCAAAAATCTTTTGGTCATTCCTTCCTCATAATCTGCAGATATGGTGAATTGACCTGACGGAAACTTATTGGAACGCTTAATTACCCACATAGAGGCACCGATGCCATTAATGCCAGTCATTTTGTTTTCGTCTATGATGAAGTTTCCGCTTACCGTAGAGTGCTGCTGATAGTAGCTAGCTCTGTTACCAATGTCGAACAGATTCCTTCCGCAGCAGTGTACAGGAATTGACGAAAAATCAGTTATGGTATCACTTGTGAGGAATACTTCGGGGCAATGTGTAAGGTGGGTTATGTCAGAAGCCCTTACGATACTGCCCGAAATAGTATTTTTTAGCGCAGGGGCGAAGGTGTCATGTGCATAGAGGAGAGATATCTCTCCGGTTTCGCCCTTGTCGCCCTTGTCGCCTTTGTCGCCTTTGTCGCCCTGCGGACCAACATCTCCTTTATCTCCTTTATCGCCCTTGTCACCTTTAAAAGCGCCTCGGTCGGCATCGTTTCTTACCGACTCGGCAATTGCTTTCGCCTCAGAGGTAATGTTCACTATCTGCTGATACTCTGTCGGTGTCGGCTCCTCAGGTTCCTCGCCCTCGCCGTAGCCGCTCTGAAGCACATTAACCTTGCAAAGGGTGGTTGTTGCAACGCTGTCGCCACAGATTCCGAACACCGAAAGGTAAAAGCAAGGCGCTTTTAATACCTCGTGTGGGATATAGCATTGGTTTGGTGCAATGCACAGCTCATTGTATTCGTCCAAAACAACGTTAAGCTGTGTACCGTCCTCGTTTTTAAAGATAACCGTCTTTTCAAAATTGTCCCATTCTTTGGGAAATTCAAATTGTACGGTTTCAAATTTCACACCGTCAGATACGGTGCAGTTTTCTACAGTAAGTTTTTTATCGTAGATTGTAGCTTTTATCATAAATTTTTCTCCTTTTCAAACACTTGTAATTTCGACACCCTTTAATATTCCCTCCTTTCTGAGGGCGTCTACTTGTATAAAGAGAAATAAAATGCATTTTGTAAACATGTCAATTAAATTTCGTGTTTATAGGAGATGTAAAAAGTTTTTTTCAAATACATATAAAATATAGTAGATTTTCTTTTTTGTGTGTGATATAATAATATGAATTATTATATGTTAGGATGTGCAGTATTGCGTATTTTAGGTATAGACCCAGGCTATGCTATAGTGGGCTATGGCGTGGTGGACTGCGTGGGTATAAGCTTTTCGGTGGTTGGCTGCGGAGCTATTACAACTGCGGCAGAGACTCCCTTTGCAAAAAGACTTGAGGACATTTATAGCGATATGCTTTCGGTTATAGATAAATATAAGCCAGACTGTCTTGCGATAGAGAGGCTTTACTTTAACACAAACACCACAACCGCAATAGATGTGGCTCAGGCAAGAGGCGTTATACTTCTTGCGGCTCAGCAAAAGGGTCTTGCGGTGAACGAATACACACCGCTTCAGGTAAAGCAGGCGGTAACAGGCTATGGCAGAGCGGAAAAGCATCAGGTTATGGAGATGACCAAGAGTATTTTAAAGCTCAAAACGGTTCCTAAGCCGGACGATACGGCGGATGCATTAGCGCTTGCGGTCTGTCACGGACATTATTCGGGTTCGGCATACTCAAGAATTTATATGGAGGCTAAAAGATGATTGCTTCACTACACGGAAAGTTAATTTTTTCAGATAACGGAACGGTTGTTGTAGAGTGCGGCGGTGTGGGTATAAAATGTATGATAACCCGAACCACTTTTTATAGACTTCCGCCTCTAGGAAACGAGGTTTTTCTGCACACACATATGTCGGTTAAAGAGGATGCTATCGACCTTTACGGCTTTTCGGAGCTTGAGGAGTTAAACGCCTTTAAGCTTATAACCTCGGTAAACGGAGTGGGTCCTAAAATCGGAATTGCTCTGCTTTCGGAGCTTAGCGCCGACCGTATTATGCTTGCAATCGCAGGCAACGACCCAAAGGCACTTACGGCGGCATCGGGAGTGGGACTCAAGCTTGCTCAGAGAATTGTGCTTGAGCTTAAGGACAAGGTAGGAAGCCTTGAAATAGGCGCATCTGCTGAGATTAAAGCAGTAAGCAGTGCAGTTGGCGGCTCGGCTTCATCCGAGGCGGTAGAGGCGCTTGTGGCACTTGGATATTCTAAAGGTGAGGCGTCGCTCGCGGTGGGCAAGCTTGACGGTAATCTGCCTGCCGACCAGCTTATAAAGCAGGCTCTTAAAACCCTTGCAAGGAGGTTGTAATTCTTGATAGAGCAGGAAATGGATTTTGAAAACCGTATTGTTTCCCCTGATTATAACTACACTCAGGACGATGCGGAGCTGTCGCTTAGACCGAAAAGGCTTAGCGAATATATTGGACAGGACAAGGCAAAAGAAAATCTAAGTATTTATATTACCGCCGCCCGTCAGCGTAACGAAACACTTGACCACGTTTTGCTGTACGGTCCTCCCGGACTCGGCAAAACCACCCTTGCGGGTATTATTGCAAAGGAAATGGGGGTAAATCTTAGGGTTACCTCAGGGCCTGCAATCGAAAAGCAGGGCGACCTTGTGGCGATACTCACCTCGCTTGAGGAGGGTGATGTGCTTTTTATTGACGAGATACACCGTCTGCCACGCAATGTGGAGGAGATACTTTATCCCGCAATGGAGGATTTTTCGCTTGACATAATTATAGGCAAAGGTCCCTCAGCGCGCTCAATAAGGCTTGATGTTCCGCATTTCACCCTTGTGGGAGCAACCACACGTTCAGGTCAGCTTACCGCCCCTTTGCGCGACCGTTTTGGTGTGCTTTTAAGGCTTGAGCTTTATTCGCCTGAGCAGTTAGCCGAAATAATTATGCGCTCGGCAGGAATTCTTAATATTGAATGTGACCGTGACGGCGCTTTGGAAATAGCCGCCCGTTCACGCGGCACACCGCGAATTGCCAACCGCCTGTTAAAGCGCGTAAGGGATATAGCACAGGTGGAGTTTGACGGCGCGATTACCGAGAGAACCGCATCTGCGGCGCTTACCCGCTTTGAGATAGACGAATTGGGACTTGACGATTTCGACCGCAGAATGCTGCTTACAATAATAAATCACTATAACGGCGGACCTGTAGGTCTTGAAACCTTGGCAGCGGCTATTGGTGAGGAGTCGGTTACCATTGAGGATGTTTACGAGCCGTATCTTATGCAAATAGGCTTTTTAAACCGCACCGCAAGGGGCAGATGCGTTACAAGGCTTGCGTATGAGCATCTTGACATACCTATGCCGAGTGTTGGAAATCAGCAGTCTATTTTTTAGATTTTTAAAAAGGAAGCTATAAATGAGAACAGTAGAAGGTTTTAAGGATTACGAGCTTATCGATGCCGATTCGGGTGAAAGGCTTGAGCGGTGGGGGAATGTTATACTTATCCGTCCAGACCCTCAGGTTATCTGGACAGGCAGCAGAAAAAATCCTTTATGGAAAAATGCCGATGCTATTTATCACCGCTCAAATTCGGGGGGCGGATACTGGCAGGTTCTTAAAAAGGTGCCCGAAGTTTGGAGCATAGCCTATAATAAGCTTACATTTCGTCTTAAGCCGATGGGCTTTAAGCATACGGGGCTATTTCCTGAGCAGGCGGTTAACTGGAGCCTTGCAAAGGAGCTTATAGAAAAAGAAAACCGCGAAATTTCAGTGCTTAATCTATTTGCTTATACAGGCGGAGCTACAATTGCCTGTCTTGAGGCGGGGGCGGCGGTTACCCATGTAGATGCTTCAAAGGGTATGGTTCAGTGGGCAAAGGAAAATGCGGCGGCATCAGGTCTTGCTGACCGCAATGTGCGTTGGCTTGTGGACGATTGCCTAAAGTTTGTAAAAAGGGAAATTCGTCGCGGTAAAAAGTATGATGCTATAATTATGGACCCTCCCTCATACGGTAGAGGTCCGAACGGTGAGGTTTGGAAGTTAGAGCAGCAATTGGGCGAACTTTTGGAGGAAACAGGCAAGCTTTTAAGCGATAATGCAATTTTTTTCTTCCTTAATTCCTATACAGGTGGTCTTTCGCCCACAATACTTAACTATATGGTTAAGCGGTATATTGCGAAAAATCGCGGCGGAGAAATCTTTACCGATGAAATAGGACTTAACATAACCGATAAGGGCATAAGCATGCCTTGCGGAAACACAACTGTTTGGAAAAAGTAAAATGGAAAATATAATTGAAGTAAAGAATGTGACATATGAATACACCGAGGAGGAGCAGACCTATGCGGCGGTAAAAAATCTTTCACTTTCTATAAAAAAGGGGAGCTTTACCGTAATTCTCGGACATAACGGTTCAGGAAAATCCACCTTAGCTAAGCTTTTGAATGGATTAAACAAGCCGACTGAGGGTGAGGTGCTTGTAAACGGCATTTCTACTGCCGATGAGGAAATGGAGCTTGAAATTAAGCGTACGGTGGGAATGGTTTTTCAGAATCCCGATAATCAGCTTGTAGCCTCCATTGTTGAGGAGGATGTTGCTTTTGGTCCCGAAAATCTCGGTATAGCGCCCAATGAGATTCGACAAAGGGTAGACGATGCACTTAAGGCTGTCGATATGTACGAGTACAGAAAATCCACACCCCACAGGCTTTCGGGTGGACAAAAGCAGAGGGTTGCCATTGCGGGAATTATTGCAATGAAGCCTCAATGCCTTGTGTTGGACGAGCCGACAGCAATGTTAGACCCAAAGGGCAGAGCCGAAATAATCGCCACTTTGGAGCGTCTTAACCGCGAAAACGGAATAACCGTAATTCTTATAACCCACTATATGGAGGAGGCGGAAAACGCCGACCGCGTTGTGGTTATGAATGACGGTGAGATTATTGCCGACGGTAAGCCTAATGAGATATTTACCGATGTAGAGCATCTTAAGGCGGTAGGACTTGATGTTCCGCAAACCACCGAGCTTTTGTATGAGCTTAGAAAGCAGGGCTTTGGCACAAACACTAATTTTATTTCTGTAAACGATACCGCCCGTGAGATTAAACGGGCTTTGGAGGAGCTTTAGTTGTCAATTTTAGAGGTTAAGGGACTTAGTCACAGCTACGGCGGCGACACTCCGTTTATGAACGATGCTGTTAAAAATGTAAGCTTTTCGGTAGAAAAGGGCGAAATTATAGGTATTATCGGTCATACGGGGTCGGGTAAGTCCACACTTGTTCAGCACCTTAACGGGCTTTTAAAGCCTACTGAGGGTGAAATACTTTTTGAAAACGAGAATATATGGAAGAATCCTAAAGAAATACGGAAAATCCGCTCAGAGGTTGGTCTTGTTTTTCAGTATCCCGAGTATCAGCTCTTTGAGGAGACGGTCTATAAGGATATTGCCTTCGGTCCTAAGAATATGGGGCTTGAGGGTGAGGAGCTTGACCGAAGAATACGGGATATTTGCGCCATTATCGGAATAAAGGACGAATATCTCGAAAAATCGCCCTTTGACCTTTCTGGCGGAGAGAAACGCCGTGTTGCAATTGCGGGCGTAATGGCTATGAAGCCTCAGATTATTATATTCGATGAGCCTACGGCAGGTCTCGACCCTAAGGGCAGAGAGGATGTTATGGGCATTATCCGCGATTACCGTGCTGCTACGGGAGCTACCGTTATAATTATATCCCACAGTATGGAGGATATGGCGGCAATAGCCGATAGGGTTCTTGTTATGAATAAGGGAAGTCTTGAGATGTTTGATACTCCCGATAAGGTCTTTTCTCAGGGTGAAAAACTTAAGGAAATAGGTCTTAATGTGCCTATTGTGACTCGGGTTTTTGCCGCTTTGAGACAGCAGGGCCTAGAGCTTCCGTCTAAGGTTTTTACTATTCCTCAGGCAATAAAGGCTATAAAAGACTTAAAGGAGGGTAATCGAAATGCTTAAGGATATTACCTTCGGACAGTATGTAGAAAGCAATTCTACGCTTCATAAATCGGACCCGCGCATAAAAATCGTGCTTATGATACTTTTTATTGTCTTCATTTTCTTGGCAAAAAATATGTTTGCCTTGGGATTTGCTACAATCTGTGTCGGCTCGGCGGTGGTGCTTTCGAGGGTGCCCTTTAAAATGTACCTTAAAAATCTTAAGGCGATTTTGCCGATTCTTATTTTCACTGCCGTTATAAACCTTTTCTACGGTAGCGGTGAACCGATTTTAAGCTTTTGGATGATTAAAATAACGGCTGACGGTATCTACCGCTCGGTTTTTATGGCGCTTAGAATATTGCTTCTTATTATTGTGAGCTCGGTGCTCACCTACACCACCACACCCAATGACCTGACCGACGGTATAGAGAGCCTTTTAAGTCCCTTGAGATTTGTGGGGCTTAAAACGGCGGTGCATACCCTTGCAATGATGATGACTATTGCATTAAGGTTTATTCCCACCCTTGTTGAAGAGGCAGAAAAAATTATGAACGCGCAAAAGGCAAGGGGTGCAGATCTTGAAAGCGGAGGCCTTACCCAGAGGGTAAAGGCGCTTATTCCCATACTTGTTCCCTTGCTTATTTCTTCGGTGAGGCGCGCTTACGAGCTTGCCGAGGCAATGGAGTGCCGTTGCTATAACGGCGGTGAAGGTAAAACCCGTATGAAGCAGATGAAGTTTACTTGTCGCGATTATATTTTGGGCGGCATAAGCTTAGTAATGTGCTCGGGTATAATTATATTTAACATTATTTTTTAATTTTTGGAGGTGCTGTTATGAAAAGAATGTTACTTACAATAAGCTATGACGGCACCACCTATCACGGTTGGCAGATTCAGCCAAACGGCATTACCGTTCAAGAGGTTCTGCAAGAGGGACTATTCAAAATTTTAGGCAAGCCAACAGCGGTTACAAGCTGTAGTCGAACCGATGCAGGGGTGCACGCAAGGGAGTTTTGTGTTCATCTTGATTGTGAGGATAATATTCCCGAATCTGCTTTTTTGAGAGGCTTAAGCTCGGTTTTGCCACCTGATATTTCGGTTATAGACTGCCGAGAAGTGGCTCCCGACTTTCACGCAAGATACGACGCTAAGGGCAAAACGTACCGCTACTATATACATAACAGCGCAAAAAAGGACCCATTTCTTTCAAGGTATAGTTGGCGGATAGAACGCCCGCTCGATATAGATAAAATGAATGAGTTTTGCAGAAAAATTATCGGTACCCACGATTTTTATGCCTTTTCCTCGTCAGGAAGAACGGTTGAAAGCACGGTGCGTACAATAAGTGAATGTTATGTAAAACGCGAGGGCGAAACGGTGGTGCTTACGGTTACTGGCGACGGCTTTTTGTATAATATGGTGAGGATAATTACGGGGACGGCGGTTGATGTGTCGGACGGTAAGATAAATCCTGACAGTATAGAGGAAATACTTTGTCTCAAACGACGCGATATGGCAGGAATGACCGCTCCGCCTATGGGACTTTTCCTTGAAAAGGTGATATATTGATTTATAAAAAGAAAAACAACAGGAGGTGGTTTTGTGCCTGATTACAGAAAGAAAAAACGAAGTATTTTTTCTGCTCCCAAAAAAAACAAGAAAAGGTCTGCGCCAAGGGTAAGCGCAGTAGATAACGACATAAAAATGACACCCCAAAAAAGAGGCGTTAAAAAGAAAAAAGAAGCCGAATTGCGAGTGGTAAAGGGCAAAAAATTAGCGCAAAAGCGAAGACTTCGCGCAGTGTCGGTAACGATTGCTGCTGTGGCTATTGTGGTAATGATTTTACAACTTGCATTCCCAGCAGGTATAATAGAAACGGTTTCTAACGGGTTAAGACTTATGGGCTCAGGAAGTTATCCCATTAGGCTCGAGGGCACCAAAACACTTAATACTGTTTCAAAAGGCGGTTATTATTATGTTCTTACAAATACCTACATAACTGCCTGCACAGGCTCGGGCAAAAGTCTTTTTTCATATCCGCATGGTTTCGAAAGACCTGTGCTTAAGGTCTCGGCGGCAAGGGCGCTTGTCTTCGACCAAAACGGTACACAGGCGTTGATATTTAATCATAAGGGACTGAAAAGCACCGTAAATACCGAGAAAAACATTCTCACTGCCGCTATTTCAGATTCGGGTAATTATGCTCTTGCCACCCGATCGGATAAATATGTTGCGGCGGTTACGGTTTACAGTAAAAAGGGCGAGCGTCTTTATGAGTGGTTCTCTGCTGAGAATAATGTAAACGCCCTTGCGCTTTCCCCAAATGGCAAGAAATTGGCTGTTGCAAGCTTTAAATCGGAAGTGGGACAGTATAATTCAAACATAAGCGTGTTTAACTATAAAGCGGTAGACCCTGAATTTAAAAAGGAATTTGACAACACCCTTATTTATACTCTTGATACTACACACCGAAGCGGTTTTGCTGTTGTTTCCCAAAATGCAATAAGCTTTATTAAATGGGGCAGATACAAAAGCTCTGAATATAAGAATGACTATAATGTGGCTCTTTTTAAGGCATCAAAGAATGGCTTGGTTGCCGTGTTTAACCGCGAGAATGACAAGACCGATAACCGCATCGCAGTGTTCTCAAGAGGCGGTGTGATGAAAAGTGAAATCAGCTTTAAGGGAATTATAAGTGATATTGAGGTGTTCGGTGGTCATATTTATTGTATAAGCGATACAAAGATTTATCTTATCGGAAACAATAGCGAAATACTACGCAAGACCGAATGTGGCTTCGGTGCGGTAAAGCTTGCGGTAACAGAAACCAACACGGCAACCGTTATTACCGATAACAAAATCGAAAAATTTAAGCTTAAACAGGAGAAAAAGTAAAATGAGTATAATAATAGATTTAATTATTCTTGCAATAATATTTTTATGTGTTATAATTTCTGCAAAACGGGGCTTTGTTAAGGTTCTTGTTGAAACGGTGGGATTTATTGCGGCATTTGTTATAGCCTTTTCACTAAGCTCGCCATTAGCTGATTTCACCTACGATAAGGTAATTGAGCCACCCGTTGTGAAAGCGGCGGTGAACGCAGTAGGAGAAAGCGCAGAGCACGAAGCCATTAACGCTTTGCCCGATTTTCTTACAAACAGCGATTCTGCATTTTTTGGAACGGCGCTAAATTCTTTTACCGATAAAATTACAGAGAATCTCTCAAACGGCACCGAAACCGCGGTAAAAACTGCCTCTCAGGAGATTGTAAAGCCTGTAGCTTCAAAGCTTTTGAGCCTTTTGTATTCGGTAATACTCATTTTGGTACTGCTTATAGTTGTGAAGTTCTTGGCAAAGCTTTTAAATGGCGTTTTCTCATTCAGTATTGCAGGAAAACTTAACCGAACTTTAGGCGGTGTTATCGGTGCGGTTAAGGGAATACTGTTTGCAGTAGTCTTCTGTCTGGCAGTTTCGCTTATAGTATCCTTCCTTGGAAAGCCTTTTCTTATTTTCTCAGAGGAAAGCATAGCAAATTCATATATTTTCAAGTTTATTACGGAGTTTCTTCCGTTCAATTAATTTAGCAATTTTAGGAGTTTAATTAGAAATGAAGCTTTGTTCAAAGTGTAAAAAGCGTCCGGCGGTGGTTTTTATGTCGGATATGTCAAACCCAAACGCCGAGCCTAACGGCCTGTGCCTTGTATGTGCAAAGGAATTGGGCATAAAGCCTGTTGACGATATGCTTAAGAGAATGAATATTTCGGATGAGGATATCGAGCAGATGAGCGAGCAGTTTATGGATTTAATGTCTATGGACGAGGATATGGACGATTCCGCCCTTAACGATGAAACCTTTGATTTGGGTACGGCGCCTGCCATGCCGTTTATAAATAAGCTGTTCGGCAATCTCGGCGGAAAAGCAGAGGAAAAAACTGAGGATAAAAACGAAAAAGGCGAAAAGGCTCAGGAAAAGCCGAAGAAAAAGCGCCGTCGTTTTATGGAGCAGTACTGTCGTAATCTTACCGAAAAGGCAAGAGCAGGACAGATAGATGTTATAATCGGAAGAGAAAAGGAGCTTTATCGTACCATTCAGATTCTTTCGAGAAGGACTAAGAATAACCCCTGCCTTATAGGAGAGCCGGGTGTCGGAAAAACCGCTATTGCAGAGGGTCTTGCCCTTAAAATTGCTACCGGTACTGCCCCTGCAAGACTTCTTGATAAGGAAATTTATCTGCTTGATCTTACGGGTCTTGTGGCAGGTACTCAGTTCCGCGGTCAGTTTGAAAGCCGAGTAAAGGGTCTTGTTGAAGAAATTCGCGAGGCAGGAAATATTATTTTGTTTATAGATGAAATTCATAATCTTGTGGGTGCGGGCGACTCTGCCGAGGGCTCGATGAACGCGGCAAATATCCTTAAGCCTGCCCTATCGAGAGGCGAAATTCAGGTTATAGGCGCCACCACCTTTAAGGAGTACCGCAAGTATATCGAAAAGGATGCCGCACTTGAACGCCGATTCCAACCTGTTACGGTTGAGGAGCCGTCTTTAAGCGAGGCGGAAGACATTCTTATGGGTGTCAAGGGCTATTATGAGGGCTTTCACAATGTGGTTATTCCTGACAGTATAGTTAAAAAGGCGGTTCTGCTTTCAGAACGCTATGTTACCGATCGCTATCTTCCCGATAAAGCAATAGATTTGCTTGATGAGGCGTGTGCCTGCGCAAGCCTTGAAAACAAGGCTATTGACCAGCTTTATATTGCCAACAAAAAGGTTGCGGAATGTTCTATAAAGCTTGAGGAATTGGCGGCTGAGACTGAAAATCCTGACTATGAGCAGCAGGCAATGGTTAAGGCACAGCTTGAAAAGTACAAGCAGCAGGCGGCAGAGCTTTACAAGCCTGCATCGAACAACACCGTTACCGACGGTGATATTGCTAAAGTTATTGAGCTGTGGACGGGGATTCCAGCTACCAAGGTTCAGGAGAGCGACCTTAAAAAGCTTGTTTGCCTTGAGGACGAGCTAAATAAGAAGATAATCGGTCAAGAGGAGGCAACAAGGCTTGTTTCGGCGGCGGTTAAGCGCTCGAGAGTTAAAACAAGCAGTCTTAAGAGACCCGCATCCTTTATATTTGTGGGACCTACGGGAGTGGGTAAAACTCAGCTTGTAAAGGTGCTGTCTGAACAGCTTTTTGACACTCCTGAAACCCTTATAAGACTTGATATGTCCGAGTTTATGGAGAAGCACTCGGTATCGCGTATTATTGGAGCGCCTCCCGGATATGTCGGTTACGACGAGGCGGGTCAGCTTACCGAAAAGGTGCGCAGAAAACCTTATTCTGTGGTACTTTTTGATGAGATTGAAAAGGCGCACCCAGATGTGCTCAATATACTTTTGCAGATTCTTGACGATGGAAGAATCACCGACGCGCAGGGCAGGACGGTTAATTTTGAAAACACAATCATTGTTATGACCTCTAATGCCGGAAGTGACCGCTCCGAAAACCTTATGGGCTTTGGGAAGACGGTTGCAAACGCTTCTAAAGAAAAGGCAATGAAGGCGCTTGAGGAGTTCTTGCGTCCTGAGTTTATCGCCCGTGTTGACGAGATTGTTGTGTTCTCGCCCTTAAGCCTTGATTCTCTCACAAAAATTGCCGCTCTTATGCTCGATGAACTGAAAGCGGCTATGGGCGAAAAGCTTATTCGTCTCCATTATGACAATAAAGCTTGTGAATATATTGCCCGTAAGAGCGAGGGCGGAAAGCGCGGTGCCCGTGAGCTTCGCAACACAATCCGGCGCGAAATTGAGAACCGCATAGTTGATATTGTGGTTGATAACGCCGAGGGTAGCATTTCCGAAATTTTAGTTTCGGCGGATGACGAAATTATTATTGATTATAAAAAAATTAATTAGAAAATGCACCCAGCAAGAGATAGATACTGAAAAATTTACAAAACAAAATACTCAATAAATAAAAAAACAGTATTATTTGTAAAAATATTATATTTTTCTTGCAAGGTGAGTGCGAATAGTTTATAATATTTCAGTAAAAATAATATTTATTATTTCAAATTTTAAAATGGGTGTGGATTTGTTTCACACCGACCTAAGAGAGGAACGAAAAGTATGTCAGAAAACACACGCAGGGTAGGAACTGTATCCAGAGGAATCAGGTGCCCCATTATCCGCGAGGGCGATAATCTTGCAACTATTGTGGCAAACAGTGTTCTTGAGGCGGCCGAGAGTGATGGCTTTGAGCTTCGTGACAAAGATGTTATCTCATTAACCGAATCTATTGTAGCGCGAGCTCAGGGAAACTACGCTTCGGTTGATGCTATCGCTGAGGATGTTAAGCAGAAGTTTGGCGATAATACAATAGGTGTAATTTTTCCGATTCTTTCGCGTAACCGTTTCGCAATATGCCTTAAGGGTATTGCAAAGGGCGCTAAGAAGATAGTTCTTATGTTAGCATACCCCTCTGATGAGGTTGGCAACGAGCTGGCTGATTGGGATAAAATTGATGAGGCAGGCATTAATCCTCATACCGATGTGCTTTCTCTTGAGCGCTATCGTGAGGTTTTCGGCGTTCATCCTCTTGAGTTCACGGGTGTGGACTATGTTGAGTATTATCAGAAGTTAATTGAGGAATGTGGTGCAGAGGTTGAGATTATCTTTGCAAATCAGGCAAAGGCTATTCTTGATTACACCGATTGTGTGCTTAGTTGCGATATTCATACTCGTGCACGCACAAAGCGTCTTTTAAAGGCGGCAGGGGCAAAGATTGTTTTCGGACTTGACGAAATTCTAACTTCACCTGTTAACGGCAGCGGCTGTAATGAGCAGTACGGTCTCTTGGGCTCTAATAAGTCTACAGAGGATAAGATTAAGCTTTTCCCTCGCGAGTGTAAACCGTTGGTGCTTGAAATTCAGAAGCTTATTTTTGAGGCTACAGGCAAGCATGTTGAGGTTATGGTTTACGGTGACGGTGCATTTAAAGACCCTAAGGGTAAAATTTGGGAGCTTGCAGACCCTGTTGTTTCTCCCGCATTTACCGACGGTCTTATTGGTACACCTAACGAGTTAAAGCTCAAATACCTTGCTGATAATGATTTCAGTGATCTTTCGGGTGAGGCTCTTAAAGAGGCTATATCCGAAAGTATCCGTAAAAAGGATGGCAGCAGTCTTGTAGGCAATATGGCAGCTCAGGGAACAACACCGCGTCAGCTTACCGACCTTATCGGTTCACTTTGCGATCTTACAAGCGGCTCGGGTGACAAGGGTACACCGGTTGTTTTAGTTCAAGGCTATTTTGATAACTATACCAACTAAGTAACGGGGGAAAAATAATGAGCAATAATGTAAGACCTGAATCAATGGCGCGCATAACCACAAAGGAATTGGCAGATGCTTTTATTGAGGAGCAGATTGCCGAGGTACGCGCCCAGGTTGGCGACAAAAAGGTACTTCTTGCGCTTTCAGGCGGTGTGGACAGTTCGGTTGTAGCCGCACTTCTTATAAAGGCAATCGGCAAGCAGCTTGTTTGCGTGCATGTTAATCACGGACTTATGCGCAAGGGTGAGAGCGAAGCTGTTATCGAAATGTTTGGAAACGAGCTTGATGCTAACCTTGTTTATGTTGATGCTACCGACCGTTTTCTTGACCTTTTGGCAGGTGTTTCTGACCCTGAGAAGAAGAGAAAGATAATCGGTGCTGAGTTTATAAATGTTTTTGCTGATGAAGCTCGCAAGCTTGAGGATGTTTCTTTCCTTGCACAGGGTACAATTTATCCTGACATACTTGAGAGCGTTAAGCAAGCAGAGGGCAAAAAGGCAGTAAAATCCCACCATAATGTGGGCGGATTGCCTGAGGATTTGCAGTTTGAACTTGTTGAGCCTATTAAGCTTTTGTTTAAGGACGAGGTTCGAGTTGTGGGCGAGGCGTTAGGACTTCCGCACGCAATGGTATACCGTCAGCCGTTTCCAGGTCCCGGACTCGGTGTTAGATGCTTAGGTGCGATTACCCGCGACCGCTTGCACGCACTTCGTGAGGCCGATGCGATTTTGAGAGAGGAATTTGACAATTGTGGTTTAGCCGAAAAGGTATGGCAGTATTTTATTGTAGTTCCTGACATAAAGAGCGTAGGAGTTAAGGACGAAAGCCGTTATGAAGGCTGGCCGGCAATAATCCGCGCTGTAAACACAACCGACGCTATGAGCGCAACGATTGAAGAAATACCATATGAGGTTCTTCACCTTATTACCAAAAGAATTACCACCGAGGTTGAGGGCATAAACCGTGTACTTATGGATTTAACTCCCAAGCCTGTAGGAACCATCGAGTGGGAATGATCGTTCTAGCTCGGTAATTTTGATTCACCGTTGTATGAAAGCTGAGGCGCCTTACATTCGAAAAGACTTCTAAGGAGTACATGTTTATGACGCAGAAATCTATTTGGCAAAAATATTTTCAACGGGCTTTTTTGCAGTTGCAGATAAAAAGAATATGGTTTAGAATTTTTAAAAAGGGTATTTCCTTTATCCCGAATTCGATTAAGTGCCGTTTAATGGACTTGGACAACACACAGAAGACTATCCGCCAAATTATTATCGCTGGGGAACCAGCAATGATTTCGCGTTTTGGTTCAAACGAAGCACAGTGCACAGCTGAAGGTATCGGTATATCTTTAGGAACAAAAGCAGGGTTTTCCAAAAAAATATTAACCCAGATGTATATGAATGCTGGTGTTTTCCCATATGGAGAACAAATGGCATTGCGCTTCAGTGAAATTTCGGCAGAAGCGGCTTCTCAAGTAGATTTACTTGGATGGTGGACAAGTTTTATGCAGGACTATTTGGCATTAGAGGTTTGTAAAAAAGATGTTCTACTCTGCCGGTTGGGATCTTTGGAACCATATTACAGCAAAACACCGTGGTCGGTTGCATTGAAAGGAAAAAAAGTATTAGTTATCCATCCTTTTAAAGATTCAATTGAACAACAATACAAAAAACGTGCATTGTTGTTTAAAAACCCTGATATTCTTCCAGATTTTGATTTGACTGTAATGCCTGCGGTTCAAACGATCGCAGGTCAAAAAGATGATCGTTTTGAAGATTGGGAACAGGCACTCAATTATATGTATGAGGAAGCCATGAAACATGATTTTGAAATAGCTATTATTGGTTGCGGTGCTTACGGAATGCCTCTGGCTGCCATGCTAAAAAAGGCGGGCAAGATTGCTATTCATTTAGGCGGAGCAACACAGTTGTTATTTGGAATTAAAGGTGCCAGATGGGATAATAATCTTGGAAAAACTTTATACAACGAGCACTGGGTAAGACCTATGGAATCTGAAATTCCGACTGCCTCAAAAAAAGTAGAAAATGGATGTTATTGGTAATACATTATAGGTTTCTTCTGTTGAAATATCTTTGATAAACCAATTGCATCACTGCTGTAGTAGCGGGAATTAACCGCGTGCTTTTAGACCTCACACCCAAGCCAATCGGCACAATCGAGTGGGAATAATATCTATCTATTGGCTTACAAGTGCCCGAAAACCCTTGGAAATAAGGGGTTTTCGGGCATTTTATGTTTTTATGAAAATATCTTTGCAACATTTTTGCAACACGCAGTGTGAAAATTACAAAAAAGGATGGTTGCAAGTGGCTATCAAGTTGATATAAATATTTTATTGAAATGCCGCACATTTTGTAGTCCTAATCCGTTAAACATTATGAAGGGAGGTTTCATTGAAAATGGATATTGAAGAACAATACGACAAAATATACCGCTATTGCTATTTCAAGATGTATGATGATCAAATAGCACAGGATATTACACAAGAAACCTTTCTTCGTTTTTGCAAGCAAGGATTAAATCTTGGCAGTGACAAAGAGTTGCCGTACTTATACACAATTGCAAAGAATCTGTGTATAGACCACTTTAGAAAGCGGACGGTTGAAAGTTTAGAAGAAATAACAGAAGAAGTTATAGATGACCCAAC
>JAZOUK010000008.1:0-173117 GCA_045658105.1 Acutalibacteraceae bacterium | reverse complement strand
CGGTGCTCTGCTGCGTGGCGTTGACAAGAAGGAAATCGAAAGAGGCCAGGTTCTGTGCAAGCCCGGCTCCATCAAGCCTCTGACCAAGTTTGCTGGCCAGGTTTACGTCCTGTCCAAGGAAGAAGGCGGCCGTCATACTCCCTTCTTCAACAACTATCGTCCTCAGTTCTATTTCAGAACTACTGACGTTACCGGTGTTATCACTCTTCCCGCTGGCACAGAGATGTGTATGCCTGGCGATAACGTAGAGATGGATGTTGAGCTTATCACTCCTATCGCTATCGAAGAGGGTCTCCGTTTCGCTATCCGTGAGGGTGGCCGTACTGTTGGTTCAGGCGTTGTTACTGCTATCAACGGTTAATTAAATCTTATATAGATTATATAGGCTGTCTCATTAAGGTGAGGCAGCCTTGATTTATGTTAAAAAGGAAAGCGTTCACAGATGTGAACGCTTTCCTTTTTAATTAATGTGTATATAGCATTATTCTATTTCAAGCTCTTTAATTGAACGTAGCTGATAATTAACATTTTTAAGTAATTCTTTTTTCTTGAGCGCTACAGCGGCGCCCTTTACAACACTGTAAGCAGGATCCTCCATAGTATGAACCTTAATTCCAAGATAATCTGAAAGCTTTTCGGGGAGTCCTGAAAGGCAAGAGCCACCGCCTGTAAGATACATACCATCATTAATAATATCTGCTACAAGGTCAGGATTAGTTTTATTAATAACCTGTCTTATTCCGTTGCAAATAACATCAATGGTATCAATTATAGCATCGTAAACCTCGCCACTTGAAATTTCAAAGCTTTCGGGCAGTCCTGAAAAAACATTTCTTCCTTTAGCTACCATAGCAATTTCAATATCACGCTTTATTGCTGTGCCTACCTTAATTTTAATATCCTCTGCAGTAAGAGGACCGATCTTTATATTATATTCCTTACGGATATACTTTATAATTTGTGCATCAAAATCGAGAGAAGCGGTTTTGAATGAATCGCAGGTGGCAATTCCGCCCATTGATATAACAGCAATATCGGTAGTACCTGCGCCAATATCAACAATAAGTGTGCCGTGGGGTACCGAAAAATCAAGTTCAAGTCCGAAAGCAATGGCTAAAGGGCCCTCTATAACCGATATATTTCTTCCACCCGCCGATTCAACAACATTTGCGAGTGAGTGATGTTGCAATTCGGTAAGACCAGCGGGAAGAGTTGCCATTATCCGAGGTCTTAAAATCTTATTTCCAAAGGCATCATGCATATATTTTTTGAGCATAGCCTCGGTTATATCATAGTCAGCAATAGCGCCTCTTTCAATTGGGCTTACGCATACAAGGCTTTCAGGGGTTCTTCCCAAGGTTTGCTTGGCTTTTTCTCCAAAGTATAGTGGTTCCCAGCTTTCCGCATCAACGGTTACGACATTTGGTTGTTCAAAAACCACCTTTGAGCTCGAAAAAATAACCGTTTTAGAAGTGCCTAAATCTATTCCGATATCAGTTGCCATTTTTCTTTTTTTCCTTTCTTTTCGTAATAAGACCGGTAACGCAGAATACCCTATCTGCACCGTTTAAAAGCAATTGCTTAGTGCATTCGTCGAGGGTGGCACCGGTTGTTTTAATATCATCTACCAATAAAATTTTCTTGCCGATGACAGAATGATTGCATATATATTTATTCTTTACATTGTTGCGTCTAAGCCTTCGGGGCGTTTTGTGCTGATTTTTACCTCTTTTAACACAGATAAGAAGTCTGTCATAAATTGGAACATTTAAGATTTTAGATAATCTTAAGGCTAAAAGTCTGCTTTGATTGTAACCTCTGCGCCGCTGATTTACAGGGTGTAACGGAACATAGGCTATAGCATCAAAGATTATATCAGGAAAGCATTGCTTTATACTTAATGCCATTTGCTGAGCAAAGAAGTTTCCAATATGTTCTTTACGCCTGAATTTAAAGCGGTACATAGCCTCCTTTGCCGCACTGTCTGTATAAAACGGAGCAACGCAACCATCAAACCTAAAAACGGTTGTGGGACAATCGCAGTTTTTCTTTGGCAGACCGCACTTAATGCAAATCTTATCCTCTGCGGTGTGCTGAAGCATTTCAAAGCAGTAGTCGCAAAAATGCTCGTCCTCAGGAATGATTTCGTTACAACCGCAACATACATTAGGAAAAATCGCCGCAATTATAATCTTATACCATTTCACGAGATTTGCCTTCTTCTATAAATGTTTTTAGCATAGTGTATCTAAGTGTTTTTCGGTCATTAGCAGCCATTTCTTCCCAAACATCCTCACTGCCCACTGCAATAAGCATTTTCTTTGCTCTCGTGACGGCAGTATACAGGAGATTACGGTATTTAAGCTTTGTTGGTACCTCAAGGAGAGGAATAATAACATAATCGTACTCACTGCCCTGACTTTTATGTACCGTTACGGCATATGCCAATTCCAATTGACCTATATCCTCGGGGAAATAGGTTGCGACCTTATCGTCATACCGTACCTTAAGGATTCCACCCCGTTGGTCTATATCGGTAATATATCCAACATCGCCATTAAAAACTCCGTTACCGAAATCGCCGTTATCCTTGCGATATTGTAAGTCATAGTTATTTTTAATTTGCATAACCTTATCTCCAACGCGGAGATAAAATCCTTTAAAGGAAAGCTGAGGTTCGCCCTTTTTGTGCGGATTCAGCCTTTCCTGAAGCAAATTGTTAAGGTTAACAGTACCCGTATCAAGCATTCTTGACGGGCAGAGGAGTTGCACGCCTGTCAAGGGGTCTACCCCGTAAGCATTGGGGAGCCTTTGTGAAATCAGCTCTATGACGGTTTTTACTGCTGAGTACCTGTCCATCCTGCGAATAAAGAAGCAATCCGATTCCTTATCCGAAAAATCGGCTTTTTTATTATTAATAATAGCGTGGGCATTAGATATTATTTTACTCTTGCTTGCTTGTCTGAACACCTTTTTAAGACGTATGGACGGAAAGGCTCCTGAGTCGAGAATATCGCCCAAAACATTTCCTGCACCAATGCTCGGAAGCTGGTCAGAGTCACCCACAAGAATTATTCTGCAGGAAAGCCTTAAAGCCTTAAGCAGGTCATCAAAAAGCAGAGCATCAATCATAGAAGCCTCGTCTACAATTATAACATCGCAAGACAGAGGATTCTTTTCATTTCGGGCAAACTGACGCTTGTCACCCTCGCCCCATTCTACCTCTAAAAGACGGTGAATGGTTTTTGCATCTCTACCCGTAAGCTCGGTCATACGCTTTGCGGCTCTGCCAGTGGGCGCCGCAAGTTCAATTTCAAGGTCTCTATGCTCAAAAAGCTTAATTATAGCGTTAAGTGTTGTGGTTTTGCCTGTACCCGGACCGCCTGTAAGCACAAGAATTCCGCTATTAAACGCCTCAAAAATAGCCTGCTTTTGCAGTTCTTCAAATTTAATGCCCAATCGGTTTTCTACATTTTCTATTTCAAGTGCATCAACCGTTACATTTGAGCTTATAAAGCGCTTTACAGACAACATTCTTGCAGCAATATGCTGTTCGGCGCTATAGTAGTTAGGTATTGCAAGAAACTCGGTGTCCTGCACAGATTTACTGTTTATTCTAAAGCATTCAATAAGTCGGTCACAGCATATTTCAACAGTGCTTTCTTTACATTCAAGAAGCTTGCAGGCAACAGAAATAAATTTATTTCTCGGCAGACAGGTATGTCCGTTAGCAAGATTTTTGCGTAGAACATACTCAAGTCCTGCAGAAACTCTAAGCTCATTATCCTTGGCAAAACCAAAGTCACCTGCAATATCCTCGGCTAATTCAAACTGAAAATCAATGCCGTCCTCACACAAAACATAAGGATTGTTTTTTATAAATTCGCAGGACTTTGCGCCAAACCGTTTATAAATATTCAAGCAGCGGTCAGGCGATATTTTGTATTTAGAAAGCATAAGCATAATATCTCTTACGCCGTACTGCTTTTTATATTCCTCAGACACATCAAGCGCTTTTTGCTTGGAAATTCCCTTTATAACTGTAAGTCTTAATGGGTCATTCTGTATTATATCGAGGGTCTCTTCACCGAATCGTTCCACAAGCTTTACCGCAGTTGCAGGTCCGATTCCTTTTATAGCGCCTGCAGAAAGATATTTAAGTATTGCCGCCGCATTTTCGGGGGCTTTTTTTTCAAAGGAATAACAGGAAAACTGCTGGCCGTAGGTTGCGTGAACAATAAATTTTCCAAAAAATTCTGCAATATCGCCCTCGGCAAGAAAAGGCATTATTCCAACAACCGTAAGCTTTTCGTTTGAGGTTTTAACCTCAGCGACGGTATAACAATTCACTTCATTTCGGTAGGTTATTTTTTCAACACTGCCTGTAATACTTTGATTTACATCTACCGACTCGTTTTCCTGCATATCATCGCCTCCTTGAATTTAATCTTCCTGAAATCTCCTCTATATTGCAAAGCTCAAAACCATTTTTTTTACAAATGTTTTGGCAATAATTAAGGTCAAGCTCATCATCAGAGGAATAAACAGCTATAACAGATGTTCCTTCACTTTTACCCTGCCACAAATACTGCTCTGCCGCATACAAAAGCTGTAGAGGCGCATTCTCACCGTCAATAAAAATAAGAGTTGTACTGCTATAAGGCTTTGTAGGCTTTAGAATCAGCCTTTTCAGTATATGTAAAATCTCTGCAAGTCCTAAGGTTGCGGGGATTAAAAAAAACAAACCCATAAATAGTCCCATATAAATCGCCTCCAACATATCCTATGCGATTAAATGTCACATGTGAAAGAAGTTGGAGCAATATAGAGATAGTGTGACAGGGTAATGCCCTGCCACACCTTAATTACTTCACTGTTATGGTTGTTTTATAGTTTCCGACCTGCCATACATTGTTATAACCTTCAAAATTAATCATAGCACCAACCGTATGCTCGCCTGCTTTTTTATCTGTAAGGTCAATTTGCGCATAAATTTTTGAAGTATCTATTTTGTTTACAACGGCTCTTGGACCGAAAATTTTAACATTTACTATCTTTTTATCGCCCGAAGTTGAAAGACCTGCCGATAGCCCAACCTTTTTAATAGTCGATACTGTAACCGTACGCTCAATATAACCATTTGTGTCAACAGTAACCGTAAAATGTTCAATACTGTCAAGCAGACGCACGCCGTCAGGTAATTTTGGCGAGACGTTAAAGCTTTCTGCACCTAAGGAGATAGTAGTTATATCTATAGGAGTTAAGCTGACTTTTGTAGTTTTATCTATCATTTCAGGGGTGCCTATAATTGTAACCGTAGGATGGTCAAGTCGGGTTTTAAGACTGTCCTTATTAAAGCCTACAGGAAGATTGAAAAACTCTACCGAAACAGGTACAGTCTTCTTTTTAGAGATGGGAACAGTAACCTTAACCTTACTAAAGCTAAGGGTAAGGTTGGATTGGTCAATCACCTTTCCATCCTCATCATAAAGCACAACATCAGCATCAAAGGTTTCGCTTGCACTTAAGGTTTTATTGACATTTGCAACAGCTACCGCTGACTCAATCTTATTTATAACCGTTCTTGGACCTTTTATAGTAACAGTATCGCTTTCTGTGCCACTCACAACGCCGTTTTCGGCAATAAGTCCTTCAGACGCCGTTGCGCCCTCGGCAATAGCAGAAAGAGTAAATGCCTTAGTTTCAATATAGTCAAAATTAATATTTACAGTTGGCGGAGAAATACTTAAAATTTCATATTCACTGTTGTTTGTACTGCTTGAAGCTGCAACCTCAAGACTGTAGTCACCGGGAGCGTCTACAACGCCGGCAGATGCATACAGGCTAATATCCGACGAGGTGAGTGAGCCTACAACATAATTGGGACCTCTAACAACAACTGTGAAGCGTTGCTTGGAAATATCACCTATAATGCTCATCTGGTTTTCGGCAGCCTTTGTGCCTTCAAGATTAACATTTACGGAGATATTTGTAAATGTTCGGTCGATTATTGGTTTTTGATTTATGGTAATTGTAAGCCAAAGAACAAAAGCCATTAAAAGTGAAAAGGGAAGGGTAAAACGCTTATTGTA
The DNA here is from genome assembly GCA_045658105.1 of Acutalibacteraceae bacterium. Classification (GTDB taxonomy): domain Bacteria; phylum Bacillota; class Clostridia; order Oscillospirales; family Acutalibacteraceae; genus UBA737. The sequence continues at coordinate 167,025 of JAZOUK010000008.1, read as the reverse complement.
AAGCAGCTTACGCAACGAAAAGCTTGGAATTTTCATTTACTTCTTTTCATCCTTTCCCTTTGACTTTTTTATAGACACTATGTGGTTTATAATGTTTTTAACTGCGCTTTGCTTTTGTTCATTTTCGGATGAAAGAAGCAGTCTGCGCAGTTCCGCCTCGGCAGAGACCGCACTGTAATTACGAGTCATCTGGCCGTTTACTACAATGGATATGGTTCCTGTTTCCTCAGAAACAACAAGTACAACGGCATCTGAGTTTTCGGTCATTCCGATTGCGGCTCTGTGACGGGTGCCAAGCTGTAGGCTTATATCCTCACGCTGAGTAAGTGGGAGAATACAACCTGCGGCATAAAGTCTTCCCTGACGGATAATCATTGCGCCGTCGTGCAACGGAGACTTAGGAAAGAAAACATTTCCAATCATAGAAACAGAGGCTTCTGCATCTATAATTGTGCCTGTATTAATAATCTCGCCAAGCTGAGTTGTACGCTCAAAAACAAGAAGCGCGCCTATCTTCTTTTCCTGCATATTACCCGCGGCTTTACTTGCCGCACCTATACAAGATTCAATTACCGTACTATCGTTTTCACCAATTATTCCTCTGTTAAAATTGGTGTGGCCAACCTTTTCAAGTATTCTTCTAAGCTCAGGCTGAAAGATTACAGCTGCTGCAATAATTGCAGAATCCATAACCCTTGAGAGAATCCATTCTAGTGTGGCAAGCTCCCACCAACCTGCAATAAGATACATTACCACAAGAATAATGAGACCTTTAACCAACTGACCTGCACGCGAATCACGCAAAAAGCCGATGGCTTTATAGATAATAAATGTGATTGCCAAAATATCTATAATGTCAAAGAGTCTGAAATTGGAAACGGCATAAAACATCTGATTCCAAATAGAATAAATAGTGCTTAATAGACTACTCACTGTCCAACTTCCTTTACAAAAGGGTAAAAAACACTTAAAAAGTCTGTTTGACTCAAAAAGTATACAACTACCCATATATTATATATTATATATTATACCTATTTTATTTTAACACAACACAGTCACTCATTCAATAGCTTTTTTAAGTTTTTTATAAAATTTTTATCTTTCACGAGTTTTAAGAAGCTATAAACCTCCTGTCTTGTGTTAAAGGTTGCGGCAGAAAGTCTTACAGCACCGTTATCAAGAGTTCCCACCGCGCGGTGCGCGTAAGGAGCACAGTGAAGTCCGCCTCTCACGCAAACCCCCTGTTCGGATAGCAATGCCGATACTGTTTCACTTGGAATTCCCTTAAAATTAAAGGACAAAACAGGCGCAAAAAGCCCCATAAGCGGTTCAGCTGTATAAAGCGTCACATCACTCATATTGCTAAGACCGTAGTAAAGCTCCTTTATAAGGGCGGATTCGTGGGAATAAATCCTTTCAGCAGTCAGGTTTTTTACATAGTCAAGACCGGCACCCGTACCTAATATCGCAGGAAGATTTACCGTACCGCTTTCGAGTTTCTCAGGAAGCTCTAAGGGTTGCTTTAATTCAATTGAGTTTGTACCCGTACCGCCCTCTATTAAGGTTTCGCTAATATTCTTGCGGCATATAAGCACGCCTATGCCCATAGGAGCGTAAAGTCCTTTATGCGGTGCTACACAGAGATAATCAATATTCATCTTTTGCATATTTATAGGTATAACACCCGCTATTTGCGCGGCATCAACCCCGAAAAGCAGTTTTTTCTCCTTGCATAGATTGCCTATAGCCTCAATAGGCAAAAGCTTACCCCATACATTAGAAGCGCCTGTACAAAATACCATTCGCGTGTTAGGACGGATTTTTTCGGTAAGATCTCTGAGGGTTTCGGTATCATCAGTGAAGGATACATTAAAAATGCTGTAGCTCACACCCGTTTTAATTAACGGACGCATAACAGCATTGTGCTCAAGAGAGGAAACGAGGACGTGGTCTCCTTTTTTAAGAACTCCCTTGAGCACACAGTTTATACTATGGGTGCAGTTAAGCGTAAAAACCACATTTTCAGGACCGTCTGCACCGAAGAAATCCGATAATTTTTCCCTTACCGAATATATTGCCATAGCAGCAGCCGCTGCCGCCTTGTGCCCGCTTCTGCCGGGGTTCGCGCTATGATTTTTCAAGCCCTGCAATACTGCGTTTACTACCTGAGGCGGCTTTTTACCCGTTGTAGCCGCATTATCAAAATAAATCATTTTTTCACCTCACAAATAAAGCGTGCCGAAGCTTTTGCGCTAACGGCACGCTCTTAACTTAGTTAAGAATTTTTATTCCGGCTTTATACAAATGCTCTGCGGCAGCAGTGCCGTCACCCTCTACTGCGATTAAATATCCGCAGCCGCCACTGTTTCCGGAGCTGTTTTTTTCTATCCTTGCATTAAAGCCTTGTTTTCGGAGTAAATCTCTGCCCTTTATGGCATAAGTAATACTGCCGACATTAATTTTTTTCATCTTTATTCACTTCTCTTCGAAAAAACATCCGTAAGTACAGGTAAATAAAGTTTTACACTGCACTGTAATATATATTATGCTGATTTTTAACTATGTGCTAATAGATGATTGATTTATTCGGTTTTAAGCTCATCTGCCATCTCGTTTTTGTAGTATTTTATTACGGTTATTAACACAATCGGGAACAGAAAAAGACCAATAATTCCGAAGAGTCTAAGTCCTGCAAACATTGCGATAAGTGTGAAAAGAGGATTAATACCAATCTGTGCGCCTATGACTTTGGGTTCAAGAAAATTTCGTATTATTGTGACTGTTAGATAAAGTATTATAAGCCCTACGCCCTTTACAGTATCGCCGGAAAAAATTTCAATAATGCTCCAAGGTATTATAACCGTTCCTGTGCCGAGAACGGGAAGCAGGTCTACAAGCGATATTAAAAAAGCAAAAAGCCAAAAGTTTTTAATTCTCAGTATTAAGAACCCGAAGGAAAGCAGAGAAAAGGTTATAAGCATGAGTATTAAATATCCCTTTAAAAGCTTAAATACGTTACCTGTGAGCACATTTTTAATTTTGTTAAGTCGGTCACAGAGCTTATTTCCCATAAGTTTGCCAATAAAGGTTGCAAGTCGGTCGAAATCTTTAGCGATATAACAGCTTGCAACAAGCGTTACTACCGAGCTGAATAAAAACGGCGGAAGTCCTGAGGCTATGTCGGCGGCAAGGCTTGATATAAAGCTCGTAAGATTTCTTCTTAAACCGTCGAGTAATTCGCTTGCGGTTTTTTCGAGCTGAACCGAAACTGACGGAGAAATTTTATTAAAGCTTTTGGAAATAATATCGTTTATCTTGTCCACTGTTACTTCAAGACGTGAAATTAAGTTAGGGAAGAGGTGTGAAGCGCTCATAAAGGTATTGAATAAAAAATACATAAGGTAAAAAACGGCTGTTACTATTACAATGAAAATTCCAACAGCCAACACAGCGGCGCATATTCCTTTTTTTGCATTTATTTTCTTTGCTAGATAGTCTGAAGGCTTTTGCACAGCCCACGCTACAACACTGCCTATGAGAAAGGGAAAAAGATACCCTAACAGAAATTTTCCCGATACATATACAAGCGCACCTATAATGAGATAAAATATTGTATTAATTATAAAGCTTTTCTTGGATTGTTCTTCCAAAATATCTCTCCTTGCAATAAATTTATTGATAAAAAAGAGAAAAACTGCGATATTTTTTGTTTTTTTATTGATTTTAAAGATAAAATGTAATATAATGAATCGAATAGAGTAAAGCAAAATATTACCCTAATAATAAAGTATGGATATTTGTTCAGTAAATATTCTTATATTTGGAGGAAGAAATGGTTAATGTTGCTATTATGGGGCACGGCGTTGTAGGCTCCGGTGTTGCGGAAATTCTTATTAATCATTCAAAGCGAATTGAAAGTGCGGTAAAGCAGGAGGTTAATGTAAAGTACATTCTTGACCTTCGAGATTTTTATGGTCTTTCATATAGTGATAGGTTTATAAAGGACTTTGAAATAATTGTTAATGACGATCAGATAGATGTTGTGGCAGAGGTTATGGGCGGTGTTAATCCTGCTTACGATTTTGTAAAGCGATGTCTGCAAAAGGGCAAAAGCGTTGTAACCTCAAATAAAGAGCTTGTTGCCGCAAAGGGTGCCGAGCTTTTGCAGATTGCTCAAGCAAACAACGCAAATTTCCTTTTTGAGGCGAGCGTTGGCGGAGGTATTCCGGTGCTTAGACCTATGGCGCAGTGCCTTGCCGCAAATGAAATATCTGAAATTTCGGGTATTCTTAATGGAACAACAAACTTTATTTTAAATAAAATGATAGTGGATAATATGGATTTTGATTCTGCATTAGCTTTAGCTCAGCAAAAAGGCTATGCCGAAAAGGACCCGACTGCCGATGTTGAAGGACACGATGCTTGCCGTAAGGTTTGTATTTTAGCGGCTTTAGGCTTTGGAAAGCATGTTTATCCCGAACAGGTAAAAACTGAGGGAATCAGCAGTATAACACTTGACGATGTTGAGAATGCAGATACATTTGGGTATGTAATAAAGCTTATAGGCAATGCCCGCCGTCTTGAGGATGGAAGAATAACAGCGAGCGTGCGTCCTACACTTGTTAGCCGCGAGAATATGCTTTCTCAGGTTAACGGAGTTTTCAATGCAGTTATGGTTACGGGCGACCAGACAGGTGAGGTACTTTTCTACGGAAAGGGTGCCGGCAAGGAGGCTACCGCAAGTGCGGTTGTGGCTGATATTATTGACTGCGCAAAGCATCTTAAAGCGCGTAAATACCTTTTTTGGGAAGAGGGAAGCGAGGACTATGTAAATTCTGCACTTGATGAATACGGCAGTCTTTATGTAGCAGTAAGCAGTGAAAATTATGAGCACCTTGATGAGGAATTCATTAAGATTTTTGGCGACTGTGATGCTGTTGTTAAAAATCGTCATAAAAAAGAAATAGTTTTCATTACAAAGCCCGAATATGAAAGCAAGATAAAAGAAAAGCTTTCTTTATTGGGTGCAGAAAATGTTAAGATACTTCACACATTAGCTTAATTTTTGGAGGTAGATTTAATGGCACTTATAGTTAAAAAGTTTGGTGGTTCTTCTGTTGCAAATGCCGAAAGAGTTTTTAATGTTGCAAACAGAATAATTGATGATTACAAAAAAGGTAATGATGTTATCGTTGTTGTGTCGGCACAGGGCGATACAACTGATGATCTTATCGACAAGGCAAAGGAAATTAATCCTGACGGTCCTTCTAAAAGAGAAATGGATATGCTTTTGGCATCGGGTGAGCAGATTTCAATAGCGCTTCTTGCTATGGCAATTGAAAAGCTTGGATACCCTGTAAAGTCATTGCTTGGTTGGCAGGCAGGCTTTGAAACCGATTCTCACTACGGTATGGCGCGAATCAAAAGGGTTAATACCGAGCGACTTCAAAAGGAAATAGATAAGAAAAATATAGTAATTGTTGCAGGCTTTCAGGGTCTTAACAAGTATGATGACCTTACAACCTTAGGTCGTGGTGGTTCTGATACAAGCGCAGTTGCAATTGCCGCTTCAATGCGTGCAGACCTCTGCCAGATTTATACTGATGTTGACGGTGTTTACACAGCCGACCCACGCAAGGTTCAAAACGCCAAAAAGATGGACGAAATCAGCTATGACGAGATGCTTGAACTTGCTGCTATGGGCGCACAAGTACTCAATAACCGCTCGGTTGAAATGGCTAAAAAATACAATGTTGAGCTTGAGGTGTTATCAAGTCTTGAGGTAAAACCCGGTACTATTGTGAAGGAGAAGGTAAAAATGGAAAAAACTTTAATTAAGGGCGTCGCAAAGGATAATAATGTAGCAAGAATCTCAGTTGTAGGACTTGAGGATACACCCGGGGTTGCATTTAAGCTTTTCAATAAGCTTGCACAGTATAAGGTGAATGTTGATATCATTCTCCAGTCGGTAGGCCGTGACGGTACTAAGGATATCACCTTTACCGTTCCGCGCGACCAAGGTAAGCAGGCTGTTGAGGCAATTGAGTCTTTAAAGGATATTCTTAACTACAAGGATATCAGTGTTGATGAATCTATTGCAAAGATTTCTATTGTCGGCGCTGGTATGGAGAGCCACCCCGGTGTTGCTTCTAAGATGTTTGAGGCTCTTTACGATGCAGGAATTAACATTCAGATGATTTCTACAAGTGAGATTAAAATATCTGTTCTTATCGATGCTAAGTATGCAGACAGTGCAGTGACTGTTGTTCACGATGCATTCGTAGGCTAAAACAGGGTGATAAAAGTGGAAAAAGATGCAGTTTCAGCAGGCGTTTCCGAGATAGGCGGTCTTTTCAGTACTGCCGAGGTCCGTATTCTCATATGTTATATTATATCCTCAATTAATCAGCCCGTTCCGGGAAGAATGCTTGGCGATGTGCTTCATTACGAGGGTATTGCAAATTATTTTGAGGTTAATGACTCGATAGCTGCGCTTTGCAACAACGGTCAGCTTGAGGTTTTTAATGAGGCGGAGGACACATATGTAATCACCCAGAGTGGCAGAGAGATTGCGGATACCCTTAAAACCACACTTTCTATTACGGTTAAGGAAAGGGCATTTTCTGCGGCACTTAAAATGGTTTCGCGTTTTAGAAATTCCAAAGAAACCGATATAAAGATAAGCCGCGAGGGTGAAAAAACCTTTATCACTTGTACCGCTATGGACAATGAGGCTCCGTTTATGAGCGTAAAGCTTATGGTGACCGACGAGGAACAGGCGATTTTCATTAAGGAAAAGTTTATAAGCAATCCATCTGCTATTTACTCTGAAATAATAGAGCTTTTAACAAAGCAGTAATTATGAAATGCGGAAGAAGAAAAACCTCTTCCGCATTCTTATTTTTAGACCTATTTATTTTACCTTTTCAATCTTGCAGTCGGTATAGTAATGAGAAAGTATTTCCTTAAAGGTGTATCCTTGCTTTGCCATATAATTGGCTCCGTACTGGCTCATTCCGACTCCGTGACCGTAGCCGTAAACAGTAAAAATGAATTGACCGTCAGTGTATTTAACCTCAAAAGCGGAAGAACGCAGATTTAAAAGGCTTCTTATTTTAGCTCCCGTCACTTCTTTGCCGCAAACAGTTATTTCGGTTACGGATTTTGATTCGGTTGTCTTGCATTTGCCAAAAAAATTTTCTTCCTTACCTGAAAAATCGGTTATTTCGGAAAGCTTGTCTTTGAGCTGGTCGACAGAAAAGGTCGCCTCGGTAATGTAATCGGGTGAGAGCCTGTCACCCTCACTCGCTACGGGCTTAAGGTATGGCAAATCCTGGCCCCAAACATTATCACAGGACTCGGTTTTGCCTGAGGATATTGCGTGGTAAACTGCAGATATAGGCTGACCTTTATAGGTTATCATAAGACTTTCAGTGGCTTCTACGGCATCATCTATTTTTTTTGCATATTCTTCTGCCTTTTCGCCCCATCGTTCCATTGCATCAACTCTTGATATAAAGCCTTGGTCGGTGCTTGGGTCGGTGGTTATATCATAGGTTTTTTCAATATTTTCAGCCTTTCTTCTGCAGGCGAAGGTGTAGGCTGCTACCGCCTGAGCCTTGAGTGCCTCAGACTCATAAAGCGCTGGCATTTCTGCCGCTACTACAGAAAAAATATATTCTTTTGATGAAATAATCTTGGTTTCGCCGGTTTCGGTATTGCTTACCCTGAAACTATCCGAGGCTGTAATTTCGTCGGGTTTTGAGTCGGGAATAACTGCTGTGGCGGGTAAAACCTCGGTGTTTTTTATTACTGTAAGCGGACAAATAACCATAATTAGCGTAATTATAACCGAAATACACATCATTTTTTTCATACCAATACCTCTTTTTTAAACTTTTTGTGTTGACTTTTAAAATACAACAATATAAAATTAGTATATTATATGAGTAATATTTTAAATTAATGTTTCGGAGTGTTAATAAGTGAAATTTAAAAAGATAGTTTTTTTATTCTCGGTGGCATTACCTTTGTGTATTGTTATGAGACTTTTACAGCTAATACATATAGTAGAAACCAAAACCGGATTCTTTAAACCTGAGTTTAAAAACGAAGGCATATATATGCTGGCAATTATTTTCGCATTTGCAATTGCGGTTGTAATATTTTCATTTATATCTCACCGGGCACCCGACGCACCGCCTAAGCCAAATATTTTTATGAGCATAGCATCCGTTTTAATTTCTCTTTCAATTCTTTTTGAACTGTTTACAGAGAAATTTCCCACTGCGGTGCATGGTTGGCAGATAGCACTTCTTAATGTTACAGGAATTACGGCGGCAGTATTCTTTTTTGCCTTTGCAATGAAGTTGTTTTTTAGTTTTAAGCTTCCAAAGATATGCTTTATTATTCCTACCGTGTATCTTGTTTTAAGATTAATATGTGACTTTACTGCTATATCCTCACTTGCACTTATTTCAGATAACCTGTTGCTTGTTTTGTCTTATAGTGCAGCGCTTCTGTTTATGTTGAATTTCGGAAAGCTATATAACGAGATTGACAGTGAGTATAATTTCCGTAAGCTCATGGCGTCGGGACTTGCGGCAGTTATTCTTTGTTTTACACAATCGGTACCGCATATAATAGTAAATGTAATGAACGAATTTGCTTACAACCACACCTCTATGGCATCAAATGTAAATGTATTGTGCACAGGTCTTTTCATTGTTACATTTGTATTTTCTCATTTTTCAAAGACAAATTCTTGCAAATAAATTTATGTTTATAAATAAAAACACCGCGTAACCTTTTATTTTAAGGTTTACGCGGTGTTTTTTTAATAAAATTTAAAAGACTGCAAACAATATCTGTTGAGGTGAAAGAATGGTACTCCTTTTTTCAGAGAGAAAAAGCAAGCATAAGGATGAGATAAGGGAAATTCTCACCCATTACGGAGCAAGCTATATATCTGACCGAGGCATAACAGAGGGTGAGCTTGGAGTGAACATAATAAGCATTTATAAAGAAACCGATATAACACTTAACAAGGGGGTTGCAGTATTCTGTGACGATACAGAGCGATTTTATAATCAGCATTTGCCCAACGATATTACAGGCATATGTGATGAATCCAACATATTTGCTATAAAGAGCTTTGAGGCAAACGGTATTAAGGCTATAATTTGCGGAATGGGGCCAAAAAATACCGTAACCTTTTCAAGTATTCATGATAACGCTGTGATTATTACGCTTCAACGCACCATAACCGATTATAATGGTGAAGAACTGTTGCCCTGTGAGTTTAAAATAAATCTTTTGAGAAAATATAAGCCCTTTTCGGTAATGGCTGCAGCTACTGTTTTACTGCTTCACGGAGTTATTCCCGAGAGCTTTTAAATTCGGGCAACTCCGGTTTCTCTTGCCGCCTTGGCTACTGCTTCGGCTACTGTCGATGCAATACGGCTGTCAAACGCTTTAGGTAGAATGTAATCATACGAGAGCTCACTGTCGCTTACAAGACTCGCAATAGCATACACCGCCGCAAGCTTCATTTCATTGTTTATATCCGAAGCCCGTACATCAAGCGCACCTCGGAAAATCCCTGGAAAAGCTAAAACATTGTTAATCTGATTGGGAAAATCTGAACGACCTGTTCCCACTATCACCGCTCCGCCTGCTAATGCTTCATCGGGCATAATTTCAGGAACAGGATTTGCCATTGCAAAAATAACGGCATCTTTACTCATTGTGGCAACCATTTCTTTTGTGACAATATTAGGCGCGGATACTCCAATAAAAACATCGGCGTCTGCTAGTACATCTGAAAGGCTTCCTTTTTGCTTTGTGGGATTGGTTTTAAGAGAAAGCTTTGTGTGAGCTTCGCTTAAATTGGGCATACCCTCATAAATTGCTCCTACCTTATCACACATAATCAGGTTTTTAACCCCTAACGAAAGCAAAAGCTCACCGATTGCAGTACCTGCGGCACCCGCTCCGTTTATAATACATTTAATGTCCTGAGGCTTTTTATTGACAAGCTTAAGCGAGTTAAGCATTGCCGCGGCTACGCATATTGCGGTACCATGCTGGTCATCGTGAAAGACAGGAATATCGCATTTTTCCTTGAGCTTTCTTTCAATTTCGAAGCATCGAGGTGCAGAAATATCCTCAAGATTTATTCCGCCAAATGAGCCTGATATTTTATAAACAGTATCAACAATTTCATCAACATCGTTTGAACGAATACATATAGGAAAGGCATCCACTCCTGCAAATTCCTTAAACAAAACGCATTTGCCCTCCATAACGGGCATTCCCGCCTCGGGACCGATATTGCCCAGTCCAAGCACAGCAGAGCCGTCAGTAACTACGGCGATGAGATTTGAGCGTCTTGTTAAGGTAAAGGATTTGCTGTAATCCTTTTGTATTTCAAGGCAAGGCTCAGCTACACCGGGAGTATATGCAAGTGAAAGCGACTCTGAATCCTTTACCGAAGCTCGTGCGCATACCTCGATTTTTCCGCCCCATTCATAATGTTTTTTTAATGATTCTTTTTTAATATCCATTTTTGCACCGTCCGAAAATGTCAGAATAATATGTAATATAATATAGCACACTTTATTTTGATTTTCTACACTAAATGTATATTTTGCATTGAAAAAGTGAAAAATATTACAAAAGGACGGTGTTTTTATGGAAAAAATTACATTAAAAAAAATTAGCATAATATTAATTACGGTAACCCTTTCAATTATGGCGATAATAGTTACAGTAAGCTTTGTTGCAAAATCCCAAAAGAATGAGCCTGAGGCATGGGTGCTTCATTCCTATGGAAACAATGTTGCGCTTTATAATGGGGACAGTATAATTGAGGTCTACGGCAGTATAATGCTTGATACTTTGCCCGAAGATGACCGCCGTCAGCTTGATAACGGAATCGCTTTTCCAACCAGAAAAGAGGCAGTAAACGCGATAGAGGATTTTGACGGATGATTATTTAATATCTGCAAAACACAAAACGGGGCAGGTCTTAAGAACCTGCTCCGTTTTAACAGTTTATAAAAATATCTTACAAATAAAGCAATTAGTTTTCAGTAATCAAATTGTTCTTAACAGTCTCGAAATCTTCTTGGATTTCCTTTGAGGGAGGAGGAGTAATAAGTGAGAAAACTACAATGAGTAAACAAGAGAAAATAAATGCGGGAAGTAACTCATAAATAGCAAAAACACCGCCAAGCTTGCTTATAACAAGCTTCCAAAGGAATACCATACTTGCACCGCCTACCATACCTGCAATAGCGCCTGCGCGGTTGATTCTCTTCCAGAAAAGTGAGAATATCATAAGCGGACCGAAGGTTGCGCCGAAGCCTGCCCAAGCAAATGAAACTATTTGGAATATAATACTATTCTCGTCCAAAGCAATGAGAACTGCAATTACAGCAATTAAAAGCAGAGTAATACGGGTTATTGTCATAACCTGCTTGTCAGTAGCATTTTTCTTTGCAACTCCTTGGTAAATGTTCTTAGCAAAGGCAGAGGCTGCAATGAGCAAATAAGAGTCAGAGGAACTTATGGTAGCCGCAAGAATACCTGCCATTACAAAACCTGCCAAAAGAGGTGGCAAGAAGCTTTCCGAAAGAACAATAAATATACTTTCAGAAGCCGACTTGGTTAAAAGAATTTCATTGAGTTTATCGGGATTATTCATAGCAATAACTCTACCCACAATACCAATAAATACAGCAACTGCAAGAGAAATCACAACCCAAATCATAGCAATTCTTCTTGAACGCTTCAACTCATTCTCCTTGCGGATAGCCATAAAGCGGAGAAGAACCTGAGGCATACCGAAATAACCGAGACCCCACGCAAGTGTTGAGCAAACAGTAAGGAATCCATAAGGAGCGGCTTGGCCGAATTTCGGAGTACCTGATACAACAATCTGCTCGCCTGCGGCATTAACCTCAGGAGTAGCTAGACCGAAGAATTCTAAGAAGCCGGGAATTTCACCTGCATTTTCAAAAACACTTCCAATACCGCCGGCATTAACTACACCCATAATAACAATTACTGTAAGAGCAATTATCATTACAATAGCCTGCATAAAGTCAGAAGCACTCTCAGCCAAGAATCCACCCAAAATGGTGTAGAGCAAAACGAATATTGCGCCGACAACCATCATTGCAATATACGGAGTACCGAAAAGGGTAGAGAAAAGCTTACCGCAGGTAACAAAGCAGCTTGATGCGTATACGGTAAAGAAAATAAGAATAAACAAAGCCGAAAGGGTCATTATAACCTTATTTTTCTCCCGGAAACGGTTAGAGAAAAAGTCAGGCAAAGTAATAGAGTTATTTACCCTTATGCTGTAGCGGCGAAGTCTCTTAGAAACAATAAGCCAGTTAAAATATGTACCAACTGCAAGACCGATTGCGGTCCAAGCAGCGTCAGCCAAACCACACCAGTAAGCTACACCGGGAAGTCCCATCAGTAGCCAGCCACTCATATCAGAGGCTTCGGCACTCATTGCGGTTACCCATGGACCTAAGGAACGACCACCTAAAAAGTAATTTTCGGAATTTGTGTTTGCTTTTTTAGCAAAAACAACACCGATTACGATAACAACAGCCATATATACTGCCATAGCAATAAAAATCTGTAAAGTATTACCGTTCATTTCAACATCTCCTCATTATGGAAAAATATATTTAATAATAACATATTTAAAATAAAAACGCAATTATTTTTTATAAAATCATTGACAAATGCCGAAAAAAGGAGTATTATAATTTAAAATCTTGCAAAAAGGGATGGACAGAGTGTTTGCAAAATCTTATTTTCGATTTTATTACGTTATTAATGCGGACTGTCTGTACACCTGTGAAACTTAAGGAAATCACTTTAGTTCATATTTTACAGTCAGCCTGCTTTTCGTCGTGCTATAGGCATAACGATAGCAGGTTTTTATATTTAAAAAAAGGAGAAAGAACTATGATCTCAGAAAAAATGATGGAGCTTGGGAAAAAGCGTTCGGTAATTCGTGAAATATTTGAGTATGGCAATAAAAGGAGACGGGAGATAGGCGCAGAAAATGTTTTCGATTTCAGCCTTGGAAACCCCAGTATACCAGCGCCTGATTTTGTTAATGAAACTATGAAAAGACTTATAACCGAAAAGGATAGTGTGGCATTGCACGGATACACCTCGGCACAGGGTGCGCTCCCTGTAAGAAAGGCTATAAGCGACCATATAAATGCGCGTTTTTCAATTGGTGCTACACCCGACCTTTTATATATGACCTGTGGTGCGGCAGCTTCACTTACAATCACCCTTAATGCCCTTGTAAATAACGGGGATGAGGTTATAGTTTTAGCACCGTTTTTCCCTGAGTACCGCGTTTTTGCCGAGAAGGCAGGCGCAGAGATAAAAATAGTTAAATGCCGCGAAAAGGATTTACAAATCGATTTTAAGGCTTTAGAAAATGCAATAAGTTCTAAAACAAAGGCGATTATTGTTAATTCACCGAACAATCCGAGCGGTGTTGTATTCAGTAAGGATACAATTATTGAATTGGCGTCCTTGCTTAATAAGAAATCTCAGGAGTTTGGTAGCAGTATATATATTATTGCGGATGAGCCATACAGAGAGTTAGTATATGGTGATGTAGAAGTGCCGTATATTCCGAATTTCTATAATAATACTGTGGTTTGCTATTCCTACAGTAAATCGCTTTCACTACCGGGTGAGAGAATAGGTTACATATTTGTATCGCCAAAAGTAGAAAACTGCGGCGATGTTTATGCCGCGGTTTGCGGTGCAGGAAGAGCCTTAGGCTTTGTGTGTGCGCCGAGCCTTTTGCAGTATACGGTAGCTGAGTGCTTAGGTCTTACAGGCGATATTTCGGCTTATGAAAAGAACCGCAACATTCTTTATAACGCGCTTACCGAATATGGTTATACCGCCGCTAAGCCTGACGGTGCTTTCTATTTGTTTATTAAATCCCCTGAGCCCGATGCAAATGCATTTTGCGAAAAAGCTAAAAAATATGAGCTATTATTAGTTCCCGGTGACGATTTCGGCTTTGAGGGTTATGTAAGAATAAGCTATTGCGTAAGCACCGCAATGATTGAAAAATCATTACCAAGCTTCGAAAAACTAATTAATGAATATAGGTGAAAATATGACTGAGCTTGAAAAAGCAAGAATTTCTATAAATGAAGTAGATAAAAAAATGGCTGAGCTCTTTGAACAACGTATGGACGCTGTAAAAATTGTAGCTGAATATAAGCGTGAGCACGGTATACAGATTACAGATGCGGTTCGTGAGGCTGAGAATATTAAGCGAAATTCCCAGCTTATACATAACGAGGATTACAAATCATATTATATTAACTTTTTGCAGAGCAATATGGAGCTTTCAAAAAGCTATCAGCACCGTTTGTTGGAGGGAATGCAGATTGCTTTCAGCGGTGTTGAGGGTGCCTTTGCAAATGTAGCGGCTCGCAAGGTGTTTCCCGATGCGCAGTATAGACCTTATCCTGATTTTAAGTCGGCATATGACTCGGTTGTAAACGGCGAGTGTGACTGTGTGATTTTACCTATAGAAAATAGCTATAACGGGGATGTAGGTCAGGTAATGGATCTTGCATTTTTCGGTCCTCTTTATATAAACGGAGTTTTTGATATAAGCGTTGTTCATAATCTTCTTGCGGTAGAGGGTGCCACGGTTGACGGAATAAATCAGGTAATAAGTCATCCGCAGGCGTTAGGTCAATGCGCGGGATATATTAAAAAGCACGGTTTCGAGGCGGTAGAGGCGGTTAATACTGCTGTTGCGGCAAAACAGGTTGCAGAAATGGGAAAGACTAATATTGCAGCCATTGCAAGCCAAGAGGCGGCAGAAAAATACGGACTTAAAATTTTAGAAACGCATATTAACGAGAGTAATAACAATACTACAAGATTTGCGGTGTTTTCAAGAAGCGCAAAGACTCCCTCAGCGGAGGATAAACACTTTATAATGATGTTTACGGTTACGAATGAGGCAGGCTCGCTTGGTAAAGCTATATCAATTATCGGAGAAAACGGATTTAATCTTAAGGCACTTAAAAGCCGTCCCACTAAGGAGCTTATATGGAGCTATTATTTCTATGTTGAGGGCGAGGGCAATATCAATAGTGAAAACGGCAAGAAAATGCTTTCGGAATTAAAGACTAAATGCAGCGAGCTGAAAGTAATAGGCAGCTTTGAAAAAGAAATTAACCTTTAGGTGATAGTTATGATAATACCTGTTAAGACCTCAACAGGACAGTATAATATAGTTTTAAAGAGAGGGGCATTATTCGAGCTTAAAGAGTATTTAAAGCTTGAAAGAAAGGTTCTTATTGTTACCGATAGCGGAGTGCCCCCTGAATATGCTAAGACTGTAGCAGGTCAGTGTAAGCAACCGTACATTGTTACAATACCTCAGGGCGAAGCTTCAAAATGCTTTGAAAACTATAAGCTTTTGCTTGGTGAAATGATTAAAAATGAATTTACAAGAACCGATTGCGTTGTGGCGGTCGGTGGTGGAGTTGTCGGAGACCTTGCAGGCTTTGTGGCGGCATCCTTTATGAGGGGTGTTGACTTTTACAATATTCCCACTACCGTGCTTTCTCAGGTGGATTCCTCTGTAGGTGGCAAGGTGGCTATAGATTTTGAGGGGTATAAAAATATTGTAGGTGCATTTTATCCCCCAAAGGCGGTTGTTATAGACTCCGATACGCTCAAAACACTACCTAAAAGACAGATATCAAACGGTCTTTCTGAAGCGGTAAAAATGTCATTAACCTCGAAAGAGGAGCTTTTTTCACTTTTTGAAACACAGGAAATAATGCCCAATATAGACCGCATTATAGAAGAAGCCTTGAAAATAAAAAAGGCGGTAGTTGAAGAGGACGAAAAGGAAAGCGGACTTCGTAAGATTCTTAATTTCGGTCACACCTTAGCCCACGCAATTGAGAGTGAACGCGCTTTAGAGGAGCTTTATCACGGCGAGGCGGTGGCACTTGGAATGTTATCTATGTGTAGTGACAAGGTAAGGCAGAGACTTATAAGGGTTCTTAAAAAGCTCGAATTGCCTACCGAAATTGATTACGACACCGATAAAATAATTGAGGCAATGAGGCACGATAAAAAAATGTCGGGCAATAGTATTACGGTAGTTTATGTGCCTGAAGTTGGCAAATTTGAGATGAAAACAATGCCGTTTAGCGAGCTGGAAAAGAAGCTTAAAGAGGTGAATAAAAAATGAAAAACACAATAGGCAATAATGTGTCGGTCACACTGTTTGGCGAAAGCCACGGCGAGGCTATAGGTGCTGTGCTTGACGGTATGGCATCGGGAATTGAAGTTAATGCAGAGTTTATTGCAGAACAACTGTCTTTAAGGCGTCCTGTCGGGGCAATATCCACGCCGAGAAGTGAAAAAGATAATTTTTCTATAGTAAGCGGTGTTTTTGAGGGTAAAACTACAGGCACTCCGATATGCATTATCATACCTAATGAGAATACAAAATCAAAGGATTATAGCGAGATACGGAGCAAGGCAAGACCCTCTCACGCGGATTTTACAGCATTCCAAAAGTATCACGGCTTCGAGGATTACCGAGGCGGAGGTCATTTTTCGGGCAGAATAACTGCAGGAATTGTGGCGGCAGGAGCAATAGCTATCTCTGCGCTAAAGAGTAAAGGAATAAATATTGGAACCCATATTTCGCGTTGCGCAGGAATAGATGATATAGGCTTTGAAAATTACGAAAATGATATAAAGACGCTTAATAGCAAGCAATTTGCGGTGCTTGACGATACTAAGGCAGAGCAAATGAAAGACGCAATTTTAAAGGCAAAGGCTGAGGGGGACAGTGTCGGCGGTATACTTGAAACCGCAATAACAGGACTTCCCGCAGGTGTTGGCGAGCCTTGGTTTGATACGGTTGAGGGTTTGCTTTCTCACGCGCTTTTCAGTATTCCTGCAATAAAGGGTGTTGAATTCGGCGCAGGCTTTGCGATTGCTGATATGCTCGGCAGTGAGGCTAATGATAGTTTTTTCACCGACGGCGAGACAATAAAAACAGTTACCAATAACAACGGCGGTATAAACGGCGGTATAACAAACGGTATGCCAATTGTTTTCCGCTCTGCAGTAAAGCCTACGCCAACTATTGGTAAGGCTCAGAATACGGTTGATTTTATTGAAAACGAGAATACAGTCCTAAAAGCGGGCGGCAGGCACGACCCATGTATCGTTCACAGAGCGAGAGTGGTGGTTGACAGTATTACCGCAATAGTGCTTTGCGATATGCTTTCGGGCAGATTCGGAACAGATTGGTTGGCGAAATAATGGAATACGGGCTTATAGGCGAAAGGCTTTCGCACAGCTTCTCAAAAATAATACATAATAAGCTTATGGGTTACGACTATACCTTAAAGGAAATAGAACCTTGTAGGCTTGATAAATTTATGAAGAAAGCCGAATTTAAGGCAATAAATGTTACTATTCCGTATAAGCAAGCGGTTATTCCGTATCTTTATGAAATAAGTGAAACTGCAAAGAAGATAGGCGCAGTAAATACTATAGTTAATAAAAACGGTAAGCTTTACGGATATAATACCGATTTTTCGGGTCTTAAAGCCTTGATAGAAAGAAGCGGAATTACAGTTAAGGATAAAAAGGTGCTGATACTTGGCTCGGGCGGCACCTCAAAAACTGCTCTTGCCGTAGCTGAGGCTATGTGTGCTAAAACCGTTTTAAGACTTTCGCGCAGCGGCGGCGAGGGGCTTATCACCTATGATGATGCGGTAAAATATCATGGTGATGCCGATATAATAATTAATACTACCCCTTGCGGAATGTATCCCGATATTGGGAAATCAGCAATAGATATAAATCTTTTTTCCAAGCTTTGCGGTGTGGTTGATGCGGTTTATAATCCGCTCAAAACCAAGCTTGTATGCGATGCTAAGGCAAAAGGAATTATCGCGGTTGGTGGTCTTTATATGCTGGTTTCACAGGCGGTTTTTGCGGCAGAGCTTTTCACTGATAGCAAGATAGACCAAAAGAAAACTGAGGAAATTTTCAAGCAACTGTTTGATTCAAAGAGGAATATTGTGCTTGTAGGTATGCCGTCTTGCGGAAAAACAACGGTTGGTAAAAGACTTGCAACCGAACTTTCAAAAGAATTTATTGACAGCGACCTTGAAATAGTAGAAAAGACAGGAAAATCGATTCCGGAAATCTTCTCTGCTGAGGGTGAAAAGGGTTTTAGGGAAATAGAAACACAAGTGTTGGCAGAGCTTTCTCTAAAGCAAAACTGCGTTATTGCTACAGGCGGCGGAGCGGTTTTGAACCCGAGAAATGTTGAGCTTTTAAGGGAAAACGGCGAGCTGATTTTTATAGACCGCCCACTTGAAAAGCTTATTACTACTGATGACCGTCCGCTTTCCTCAGACCGCAAGGCTTTAGAACAGAGGTTTATGGAAAGATATGGCATTTATAAAGCTTGTGCCGATATTAGAATAGACGGCAGCGGTAGTGTAGAAGAAAATGTTAGTTTAATAAAGAGGTATTACAGTGAAAATTCTTGTTATTAACGGACCTAATATAAATATGTTAGGAATTAGAGAACCGCAGATATACGGCAATGAAAATTTTAATACTCTTTGTGAAAATATCCGTGTATACGGTGAGGAAAAAGGAATAGAAACAAAACAGTTTCAGTCCAATCACGAGGGCGATTTGGTGGATGAAATCCAAAAGGCTTACGGTGTTTATGACGGTATAGTTATTAATCCGGCTGCATACACGCACACAAGTGTTGCTCTGCTTGACGCTCTGAAAGCGGTTGGAATTCCTACCGTTGAGGTTCATATTTCGGATGTCTCAAATCGTGAGGATTTCAGGCAGATAAGTTATGTCAGACAGTATTGTGTAAAAACTATTACGGGTCACGGAATTAAGGGTTATCTCGAGGCAATGGACTTTTTGGTTGATTTAATCGGTGAAAATAAATGACAGTAAAAATTGAAAAGGGTATTGCAAAGGGTAGAGTAAATGCGCCACCCTCTAAAAGTATGGCGCATAGATATCTTATTTGTGGTGCCTTGTCCCGAAAAAGTGAAATAAAGAATGTTGAAATATCAAAGGATATTGAAGCTACTCTTAGATGCCTTTATGCTCTGGGAGCGGATATTTCCTTTGAAGAAAATACTGTTAAAATCGGCGGTATTGATTTTAATAACGAAATAAGAAGTAAAGAACTCAATTGCTTTGAAAGCGGAAGCACCTTGAGATTCCTTTTGCCGATATGCTTACTTTTTGACCGTGAAATAACCCTTATGGGAAGTGAAAGACTTTTTAAACGCTCACTTTCGGTTTATGAGGAAATGTGTAATCTACAGGGTATTTTTTATAGCCAGAACGAGAATAGCGTTACTGTTAAGGGAAGATTAAAAAGCGGTAAATACTCGGTAAGAGGCGATGTTTCGAGTCAGTTTATAAGCGGACTTATGGTTGCGCTTTCTCAGCTTGAGGGAGACAGCGAAATAAACATCATAGGTAAAATTGAGAGCGGCTCGTATCTCGGTCTTACAGCAAAGGCTTTGGCGGATTTTGGGGTAAGGATTAGCCGAACCGATGAGCATACAATATATGTAAAGGGAAATCAAACCTGTAAAAATCGCTCGCTTAAGGTTGAGGGTGACCACTCAAACGCGGCATTTTTTGATGCATTCAATCTTTTGGGCGGCAATGTTATGGTAAGGCGGCTTAATGAGGACAGCGCTCAGGGAGACCGCGTTTACAGAGATATATTTGCACAGCTTTCAAAGGGAAATGTTACGGTTGATATTTCGGATTGTCCCGATTTAGGACCTATTATTATGGCGGTTGCCGCTACACAGCACGGCGCCACGCTTACAGGAACTGCCCGCCTTAAAATAAAGGAAAGTGACAGGGGCGAGGCAATGAAATCCGAGCTTGCAAAGCTCGGTGTCAGGGTAGAGGTGCAGGAAAACAGTATTACTGTTTATAAAAATGAGCTTATGGCACCTGACCGTCCTGTCCTCGGCCATAATGACCACAGAATAGTTATGGCAATGTCGGTTTTGCTTACCATTACGGGCGGTGAAATTTTAGGCGCTGAGGCTGTTTCAAAAAGCTTTCCTGATTTTTTCTATAGGCTTGGAGAAGTAGGAATACAGGTCAAACAAGTTTGTAATTAGTTAAAAAAGATATGGTGACTATATATGAATCTCGAATTTAAAAGAAAATTACCAATTCCAAAGCAGATAAAATCACGCTATCCCCTTACTGAGAATTTAGAGGCCATAAGAGATAGACGCGCTGAGGAAATTAAAGATATTTTTACAGGTAAAAGCGATAAATTTGTGCTTATAATCGGGCCCTGCTCGGCAGATAACAGAGAGGCGGTGCTTGATTACATTTCAAGGCTTGCAAAAATTTCCACGGAGGTTAGCGATAAGCTTTTCATTATTCCGAGAATCTATACTAATAAGCCGCGCACTACTGGAGACGGCTATAAGGGTATGCTTCATCAGCCCGATCCTAATGATACTCCCGATATGTTAAAAGGCATAGTTGCAATAAGGGATTTGCATATTACAGCGCTTAAGGATTATGGATTTACCTGTGCGGATGAAATGCTTTATCCCGATAATTACCGTTATCTTTCGGATATATTGGCTTATGTTGCCGTAGGCGCACGCTCGGTGGGAAATCAGCAACATCGCCTTACTGCCAGCGGAATTGAGGTTCCCGTGGGTATGAAGAATCCTACAGGCGGAGACCTTTCTATAATGATGAACTCTATTACTGCGGCTCAGCACAAACACACCTTCATATACCGTGGCTGGGAGGTTACAAGCGCGGGTAATCCGCTTGCTCACGCCATTATGCGAGGATATGTTGATTATTCGGGTAGAAGCATTTCAAACTATCATTATGAGGACCTCACAAAGCTTTACAACATTTATGCAGAGTCGGGTCTTTTAAATCCTGCTGTAATTGTTGATACAAACCACGCAAATTCAGGCAAAAAATATCTTGAACAGGTTAGAATTGCAAAGGACGTTGTATATAGCAGAAACCATAATAATGATATTCGCAATATGGTTAAGGGTCTTATGATAGAAAGCTATATTGAGGACGGCGCTCAGAAAATAGGCGAAAATGTTTACGGTAAATCAATTACCGACCCTTGTCTCGGTTGGGAGAAAACAAGCGAGCTTATTTATAAGCTTGCAGATGAGCTTAAATAGGGTTGGAAAAATAATTTACATATTATTCACCAAAAAGGTCTCTTAAGAGTATATTATATAAAAATAAAGAGGTGAGATGGCTTGTTCGGGTATGTAAGAATTCATAAGCCTGAGCTTAAGGTTAAGGAATATGAGCTTTATAAGGCTGTTTATTGCTCGCTTTGCCGTGAGCTTGGCAGACATTACGGATTTTTGTCCCGACTGACCTTGAGCTATGATTTCACCTTTTTGGCTCTTCTTTCTATGTCAATGACCGATGGGTGTGACGGCTTTGAGCGTAAGCGTTGCGCTTTTAATCCTTTGAAAAAATGTAATTATTGCAAAAATGCAGAGGCTCAGAAAATGCCTGCTGCCGCGGCAATGATAATGCTTTATTATAAGCTTAAGGATAATATAAAGGATGAAAAAGGCTTAAAAAAGATAGGTTTTTATGTCTTGTTGCCATTTTTTGCCGGAGCAAGGAAAAAAGCCGCAAGGGAGTATCCCCAAATTGAAAAAATCGTTTCGGACTATATTGCAGAGCAGGAAAGATTAGAAGCGCAGGGCTGTGAGTCGCTTGATGAGGTGTCTGATGCTACCGCGAAGGCGCTTTCTAGACTGCTTATGCTTTGCAGTGAGGACGAAATACAGAAAAGAGTTCTTGAAAGGATTGGATACTGCATTGGCAGATATATTTATATACTTGATGCCGCTTGCGACCTTGAGGAGGACATAAAAAGAAACCGATACAATGTCTTAAAGAATAATGCTTCGGGAGACATCGCAGAATATATAAAGGAGCGCGCAGTGCCGCAGCTATACTTTTGTGTAAATGAGGCTGGCAAGGCATTTGAGCTTCTTGATATAAAAAAGTACAAAACTGTTTTAGGAAATATTATTTATTTAGGGTTAGAAGAAACCTTTAAAAAGGAGTTAAAGATATGAAGGACCCCTATTCCGTTTTGGGTGTTGATAAGAACGCTTCGGACGAGGAAATTAAAAACGCATATAGAGAGCTTGCAAGAAAGTATCATCCGGATAATTATGCTGATAACCCACTTTCAGACCTTGCAGGCGAAAAAATGAAAGAGATTAACGAGGCGTATGATGCTATTGTGAATAGCCGTCGTGGTGGTAAAACAAGCTCAGACGGTTATTACGCCAACAATACTAATAGCTCTTTCCCTGAGGTGCGTCAGCTTATAAATCAGGGCAGACTTGAACAGGCACAGGAGGTGCTTGACGGTGTCCAGCCGCAGTCAAGAAATGCCGAATGGTATTTCCTTAATGGTACGGTTCTGTATCGTAGGGGTTGGTTTGATCAGGCTTATACAAGCTTTGCAACCGCATCAAGAATGGACCCCTCTAATATGGAATACCGTAATGCACTAAACCGTGCACAGAGGCAGTCGGGCAGGCAGTATAATCCGTATAACACCTACGGTACAGGTATGGGTATGAGCGGCTGCGATTGCTGTACAAATCTTCTCTGCGCAGACTGTTGTTGTGAGTGTATGGGCGGAGACCTTATACCCTGTTGCTGAGGTATTTAAAATGAAACGCAATACAAGGCTAACCTTTTCTGCCATGATGGCGGCATTAGCTACGGCATTTATGCTACTTTCGTATTTTCCTTACCTCACATATGCAATCCCTGCGGTTGCAGGCTTATTTATTATGGTTGTTGTAATTGAAATAAACCGTAAATGGGCATTGGGTGCTTATATTGCGTCAGCTATTTTGGTTTTTCTAATTGCTGAGCCTGAAAGTAAGCTTATGTATATAGGCTTTTTGGGATATTATCCTATAGTAAAAGCTATGGTTGACGGTATTAGAAAGCCTGTTTTGGAATGGGCAATTAAGCTTGTCGTTTTTAATGTAGCGGTTATAATAATATATTTTGTGTTTGCTAAGGCTTTTGGAATAAGCTTTGAGGATTTCGGAACACTTGGCAAATACGGAGCACTCATTCTTCTTGCGGTAGGAAACGGAGTTTTTGTACTTTACGATATTGCCGTTTCGCGTATGGCAATGGCATATATGTATCTATTGCATGGAAGAATAAGAAAATTTTTTAAATAAATCAAAACACCGTAAACATCCAATTTGGATTTTTACGGTGTTTTTCAATATAATTTTTGTAATTAAACGATTTCAAAACCGCCTACGGGTCTTATGCTAAGTACAGAGCAACTGCCGTTGCCAAAAACACTTTCTATCATTTTCTTATATTCAGAAAGTGACTCAGTGGGAATATAGCACTGAATTGTTCCGGCAAATCCGCCACCGTGAACACGGCAAGCACCTTTGTTGCCTAAAAAGCGTTTTGTAAGTGCAATTGCAAGAGAAAGTCCCTGTTCACTTACATTTGAAACAGAATACAGGTTTTGGAGATAATCGTATGATGACTGACCTGATTCGTTTACAAGCTTTAGGAAGTTCTCGAAATCGCCTGACTTTAATGCCTCGCGTTGGCCTAATACGCGTGCGTGCTCATTAAAGAAATGGAATGCACGGAGTACTGCGCGGTCGCCACAGTCACGGCGGAGAGTACCCATTTCAGCATAAAATCTGTCAACGTCTGCGTCTCTAAGGAAATCAACACCAAGCGCATTGCTTATCTCGCGACATTCAACCGTAATGCCTGCGTAATCACCAGTAAGATTTGCGTGATTTCCACCTGTATCAACAACACAAAGTGTGTATCCGTATTTTAAAATATCAAGGTCTATGCTCTCGGTCACGGGCTCTGCAGGGTTGTGGAAGTCAGCATAAGTGAAACCACCAAGTGAGCTTGCCATCTGGTCAAGCAGGCCACAGGGCTTTCCAAAGTATTCGCGCTCAGCATACTGACCGATTTTCGCAATGGTTATAGCATCGGCCTTGTTATCGAAGAAAAGACCGTTAAGAATGTTTCCTACCAAAACCTCAAATGCCGCCGAGGAGGATAGTCCTGAACCCTTTAACACATTAGAGGTTGTGTATGCATTAAAGCCTGAGATTTTGCAACCCATTTCTTCAAAACGCTTGCAAACACCTCTAATTAATGCAGATGCTCTACCGATTTCATTATCCTTCTTTTCAAGATCTGAAACATCAACAATGTCCATATCGTAGCCTTCGGACTTAATCCGGATTTTTCCGTCATCATTAAGGCTTACAACCGCAATAACATCAAGATTAATGCTTGCAGCCAAAACAGAACCGTGCTGATGGTCGGTATGGTTTCCTCCCACCTCTGTTCTGCCGGGGGCAGAGAAAAGGCGAATTACGCCCGAAGCAGGAAAAATGTCCTTAAAACTGTCACAAGCGTTAGCATAGCGTTTTGTGGCTTCAGCAGTATCGTTGTAAATCAGTTTGAAGCTATTTTCAAATTTTCCTTCTAAAATTGCCGACTTAATTTCAACTATATTCATAGCTACAACTCCCTATTATTTTGATATAATAGCCAATGTGTCGCGTGCGATTGCGAGTTCCTCATTGGTAGGTATTACATAAACGTTAACCTTACTGTTATCGGTAGAAATCTTGATTTCTTCACCGCGTACAGAGTTCTTTTCCTCATCAATTTCAAGACCAATATATGTAAAGTTAGCGCAAATTTCAGAACGAAGCCCCTTATCATTCTCACCAATACCGCCTGTAAATACGATTGCATCAACACCGTCCATAGCAGCAATATAAGAGCCTATAAACTTAATTATCTGATATCGCTGCATTTCAATCGCAAGTCTTGCTCGGTCGTTACCTTCTTTAGCCGCTGCCACAACATCGCGGTTGTCGTTAGATACACCCGAAACACCGAGAACACCTGATTCTTTGTTGCAAATGCGGTTAATATCAGCAGGAGAAAGGTTTTCCTTCTCTGCAATATAGGTGAGAGCAGAGGGGTCAAGTGTACCTGTTCTTGTACCCATCATAAATCCGTCAAGCGGAGTAAAGCCCATTGAGGTATCAACGCAGGCACCGTTCTTAATAGCAGTGATGGAGCAACCGTTACCTAAGTGACAGGTAATGATTTTCATATCCTTTGCGTCCTTGCCCTCAAGAGCTACAACACGGTCGCATACATAGTGATGAGATGTACCGTGGGCACCGTACTTACGAACACCATACTTCTCAAAATATTCATAAGGAAGCGCAAACATATAAGCCTTGTCGGGCATTGTCTGATGAAAAGAAGTATCAAACACTGCAACCTGTGGCTTATCAGCACCAAAGGTTTTAATACAAGCTCTTACAGCAAGTACATTTGCAGGGTTGTGAAGTGGAGCTAATTCGCCCAAGTCGTCAATAATTTTAAGAGCCTCGGGTGTGATAAGACAAGAGTCCTTAAATATGCTACCGCCCTGTACTATGCGGTGACCGATTGCTGAAACCTCGTCGAAAGAATTAATAACCTTAGCATCACTCTGAGTCATAGCAAAAACAACAGCCTCAAAAGCCTCGCTATGCGTGGGCATCGCAGTTTCAGCGGTATAGGTTCTGCCGTCAAATGCCTTGTGAGAAATAGCACCTGTAACACCTATTCTTTCACAAAGACCTTTACAAAGCACCTGCTCGTTTTCCATATCTATAAGCTGATACTTAAGTGATGAGCTTCCTGCATTTACAACGAAAATTTTCATTTTTAGTCCTCCGTTTTAAATCTTGTATTGAAGAATTTTCAAAAGTATGGTAAATTATACTTAACTATATAATAATACTTTATATTATACTGTTTTTCAAGTGTTTTTTGAAAAGAGGCGATTTTTTGTCAACTATAGGGATAATTGCGGAGTTTAACCCCTTGCACAGCGGTCACAAATACCTTTTAGAGGAGGCCAAAAAGCTCGGAACGGTGGTTTGTGTAATAAGCGGTAATTTTGTTCAGCGGGGGGATACTGCAATCTGTGAGAAAAGAGTCCGAACAAGAGAGGCGCTATTAAACGGGGCAGACCTTGTGCTCGAATTACCTGTGCTTTGGTCTATGTCTACTGCGCAGAATTTTGCGTTGGGCGGAATTTCCGCACTCAAAACAGCAGGTTGTGATACGGTAATATTTGGAAGTGAATGCGGTGATATTAAGCTTCTTGAAAAAGCGTCAGAGCTACTGATTTTGCCTGAGTTTTCGAAAAAACTTGGTTTGGAGCTTAAAAAAGGAGTGACCTTTGCAAAGGCGAGGCAAACAGTATGCGAAAAGTTAGGTCTTGAAGCAGGTCTGCTTGAGGGAGCAAACAACAACCTTGCAATAGAATATATTGTGGCTGCAAAACGGCTTGACTATCACCCAAAATTCATTACTGTCAAGCGCAGAGGTGCTTCTCACGATTCGAGCGACGTGGATGAATATGTGTCTGCCTCATTGTTAAGAGAAAAGATAAAAAATAATGATTTTGAATTTTGCAAAAAATATATATCACCAAACGCAATAGAGGAGATTTCAAAAAACGGAGCCTCTGATATAAAAAATCTTGAAAGACTGATTCTCGGTATACTGCGCACCAAAAGCATTTTCGAGCTTAAACAACTGCCCGATATAAGCGAGGGTGTGGAAAATAAGCTTTTTTCTGCAATAAGACTTACAACTGACATAGAAAGTCTGTATAATAAAATAAAGGTTAAACGCTATACATTGGCAAGAATCCGCAGACTTGTTCTTTCGGCGGTATTGGACTTTAAGCAGGACTTATTTATGAAACCTTTGCCATATGTTAGAATTTTAGGCTTTAATGATATTGGCAGACAACATATAAGAGGAATTTCAAGCAATACGAAAATTCCTCTTGTAGTAAAGGCTTCCGAAATCAAGGAGCTTGGTGCAGAAGCTCAAAATGTTTTTGAAACCGAGTGTAGAGCTACCGACCTTTATATGCTTTCTTTTTCGCAACCAAAAGCTTGCGGACTTGAATATACAGCAAAAATAATAAAAACGGAGTGTTAAAAATTATCACACCAATCATCAGAACGGAATTTATCCTGATGGTGGTTGCTCTTTTGAAACCTACACAAACGACTGTATGCTCGAGTTTGAAACCTTAGGAGAGCTTAAAAAGGTAGTTTCTAACGAGGTTAGCGAGCATACTGAAATTTAATAGAGCAGGGCAGAGCAAATAATTATAAGAAAAAAGAACAGCGAATTTTCGCTGTTCTTTTTTCTTATAATTATTATCTATTATACGGAGAAGCAGTTTAATGAATAATACAAAAAATCCTGCCAACAATAATCGACAGGATTCTTATTTTGGCAGGGGTAGAAGGACTCGAACCCTCACAAACGGTTTTGGAGACCGGTGTGCTACCATTGACACCATACCCCTATATATAAATTCACCATAAGTAATTAAATAATTTTGCTTGTTTGGTGGGGCGTCAGTTTCGAGACTCAAAAACAATCCAGTGGATTGTTTTTGACTTGAAAGTCCCTGTCGCAGAAAGTAAACGAAGTGCAACTTGATGCGCATCTTATGTTTTAATGTTTCTGAACTGGGGTTTACCCAACCTATAGTTTTTATGCTTGTTTGGTGGGGCGTCAGGGACTCGAACCCCGGACCAACCGGTTATGAGCCGGTTGCTCTAACCAACTGAGCTAACGCCCCAAACGAGCAAATATTATTATATCATAAAAAAAGAATTTGTCAAGCATTTTATTCTTTTTTTTGAAAGTATTTATATGTAATATTCTTTCTGTAATTTAACATTATGATTTACGTTTATGCTACAGGTTATTATCTTTATAAACCATATGATATCCGCAATGGTAGCTTTGTTTAAATCCGCTGAGAAAATTCCTGCTTATACGGAGCTTTTCACCGTTTTTCAGACGAACACAATCGGTATTGTATCGGTTTACATAGTCGGAGTTTATTATATATGCCCTGTTTATCTTCACGAAATGCTCCTCGGGCATAAGCTCACTAATTCTTGACATTGTATGATTACATTCTAGAATTTCATTGTCTGTGTGGACTAAACAGTGCTTATTGTTGGCTTCAAGATATAAAATTTCAGCTGTATTGAGACACACAGTATCGGTTCCGCTTTTTAATAAAACCGGATAATCGTATCTTCTATTACTGAAAAACTCATTAAGAACCCTGTATACCGTAGATTGTTCAACGGGACTTAAAATGAATCTGAAAATATTGATTCTGTACCCTTCAACAGCAAGCCTTAAGTTAGAGCTAATTATAACAACGGAGGACATTTTATTGTACTGTCTTACCTTTTTTGCAATTTCAAAGCCATTAGCACCATACAGGTCAAATTCCAGAAAAATAAGCTCGTATCTCACCCCTGACAATATTAATTCTTCACCGTTTAAATAACAATCAACCAAAACCTCTTTTTTGTTCTGCTCTGAATAACTGTATATTTGTTTTTTTAAAAGCTTTGCCTGTTTGCAATTTTTTACACAGATAGCAATTCTCATTAAAATGATTATATAATATCAGTATTAAATTGTCAATAATTAACTATTTTCAATGTTTATTGCGTTTTACTCTTTTTTTCTGACCTTTTACTCCTTTTTTTGTCAAAGCCCACTTTTTTCTATGTAAATTATGTTTTAATGAAAAAAGTCGCGGTTTTGTAAAAAAATCCTTATTGGTGTTTACAAATTGTCAACCTTTTTCTTTCTCAAAGTGGAAGGAGGGTTGAAATGTATAACAAGCTACTGATAAGTCTTATAAAAAGCTTCAGAAAAGGTGATATAAACGCTTTTACTGTAATTTACGAGGAGTTTAAAGACCTTATTCGATTCTACGGAAGAAAAATTTCAGGTGATGATGCCTCGCAGGAGCTAACTGTGTTTTTGCTTGAGCTCCTGTATGCGATACCGCTCAAAAGCTTTCCTGATGACAGCTCTGACGGTCTCAAAAGATACATAGCTGTGTCAATAAGAAATAAGTATATAGCACTTTCCATAGAGTGCCAAAAAAGTTTTAAGCTTTGGACAGGCATATACGATGACGATATTTATTCGTACGACAGCACAGACATAAGACTCGAAATTCAAGAAGCTTTACAGGCATTACCAAGGAAGCAACGTCTTATAATAATATATAGGTATGTATATGGGTACAGCATATGGGAAATAGGAAAAATCCTTGGTATAAGCCGTCAGGCAGTGAACTGTTTAAAAATCAGAGCTCTTGTAAGCCTAAAAAATTATTTTAATTAAATTTAAGGAGGAAAAAATATGAATAGTCCATATAACGGAAAATTCAGAGTATCACAGAAATTTAAAGGCGCGTCTCACGACGGTCTTGATTTGGTCGGTGTAGATAACAAAGAAATTCACAGTACAGTAAACGGTGTTGTGGAAAAGGCAGGTTGGGAGCGGAAAAGCAATCCCAAATTTGGCTTTGGACTCTATGTGAGGGTCAAAAAGGATGATAGTGTTGATAAGTATTATTTTGGGCATATGTCTGAGGTAAGGGTAAAGGACGGCGACAGGGTAAAAATAGGAGATATTCTTGGCATAGAGGGTAACACAGGAAATTCAACCGGTTCGCATTGTCATTATTGCGTAAGAGGTAACGGGCTTAAGTCTCAGGTAAGAGATGTAAGTGCGATAAGCGGAATCCCCAACCAATTGGGCACCTATGATGACGGTTATTCTGCAAAGCAAGACACTCCAAAGAAAAACATAGAAACCGTTGCACGAGAGGTTGTGGACGGAAAATGGGGTAACGGATCTGAGCGAAAGCAAAGACTTGAAAAAGCCGGATATAGCTATGCAAAGGTGCAGAGCCTTGTGAATCAGTTACTTACCACTACAAAGAAATCAAACGAGGAAATAGCAAACGAGGTCGTAAAGGGCTTATGGGGTAACGGAGCAGAACGCAGAAAAAGGCTTGTTGATGCCGGATATAACTATAGTATCATACAAACCCTTGTTAATAACATTTTAAAATAATTGTACAAAGGAGAATAACAAAATGAAAAAAGATTTTAAGAAATGGCTCAAGGCGGCAGCTGTAAGAGCAATAAAAACAGTGGCACAGACTGCAGTTGCAACTATAGGAACCGCCTCTTTTTTAGGTGATATCAATTGGCTAATGGTTTTAAGTGCATCGGTGCTTTCGGGGATTCTTTCTATGCTTACAAGTATAGCTGGGTTGCCTGAAATAAATAACGAATAAATATATATAAAACTGTACTGTAAATTTGTTTTTACAGTACAGTTTTTAAGTGGTTAATCAATATTGTTGTTTTCCTCTTGCTCTAAATCCTTGTCAGCAGAACGCTCATTTATTATATCGCGTATAACGGTCATACCGATTACTATAGCTAAAAAAGAAAATGCAATAGCACCAACAAGTATAAGATATTGCCAATTATCAGAGAAACTGCTTTCGGCAGTTAAGAAATACGGAGAACTGAAGCTATCAAAGGTTTTTCCAATATAAATATAATCGGCATTATCGTCAATCGCGGTGTAAAAGCTCAGCACAAAAACATCTTTGTTGGCAACGGTTATATATTGCGTAAGATTATAAACTCCGCCACTGTCCTGAGATTTCAACTGCAATTCAATAAACTTCTGATTACCTTTAAGAACAATTTCGCCTTTTGCGTTTTCAATACCTGAAATATCGGGCACAAGCTCGGATATTTTATCGTCCGAAAGGGTACTGATATTGACAACGCTATTTGAAAAATCGGTATTATAATATGAAAGCCTGATTTGTTTAGTATTGTCTTTATTCACCCATAATCCGCGAATATTATTTTTACTGCAAAAGCTTAGAAGTTCATCCTCTTCCATATTTAAAATGTTTGCAACATCTTTAGAGTCTTTCTCATATTCGAGAAAATCTCCAAAAGGTGTCAAAGTGGTTTTTGAAGTCCCGCTTACTGTGACACCTGTTAAAACAAGTATTAAAAGCAAGGCTATTAAAAATCTTTTAATCAAAATATCACCCGATAATATTATTCTGCCTCTTTGCGGCAGTAAGGGTATTCTGCATAAGCATTGCAATAGTCATAGGACCTACTCCGCCCGGAACAGGTGTTATGGCAGAGGTCTTATCCTTAACATTTTCATAGTCAACATCGCCGTAGAGCTTGCCGTCAACACGGTTAATTCCAACATCTATAACAACAGCGCCCTCTTTAACCATATCCTCGGTTACGAAGCCTGCTCTGCCCACAGCGGCGACAAGTATATCAGCGGTTTTGCATATTTCCTTAAGATTCTTTGTTTTAGAATGGCAGATTGTAACAGTTCCGTTTTTATGAAGCAGCAGCATATTCATAGGCTTACCTACAATATTTGATCTGCCAATAACCACACAATGTTTGCCCTCAACCTCAATGCCCTCGTATTCGAGCATTTCCATAATTCCTGCAGGGGTACAGGGAACAAAGTCATAGTCGCCAATCATTATTCTGCCTACATTATGCGGATGGAAAGCATCCACATCCTTTTCGGGAAGAATAGAATTTATAATCAGCTTTTCGTCAAGGTGGCGGGGGAGGGGGAGCTGACATAAAATACCGTTAATGCTTTTCTTATTGTTAAGTGTGTGGATAAGATCCAAAAGCTCTTCCTCGGTGGTGGTTTCAGGCAATGCATATTCTTCAGATATAATCCCCAAAGCCTCGCAAGCCTTTTTCTTGTTTGCAACATATACCTTTGATGCAGGGTCCTCACCTACAATTATTACAGCAAGACCTACCGTTACACCCTTGTTATTAAGCTCTGCAACGCCTTGCTTTACGCGCTCTTTCACAGAAGCAGAAATTACTTTACCGTCAATTATTTTCATTTAAGCGTCCTCCGTTAAAATATCGTTTATCCCATCTTCTGAAACTTCAGTTCCTTGATTTTCTTCGTTTTCAGATTCTAAAATTTTAGATGTCTCATCGGCTAATTCATTTTCTTTAAAAATACCGTCATAGTCGCTGAGATTTTCGTTTGCCTTTGTGTGGCGGCTAAAAACAACTAAGAGGGTTGCCGCGCCTAAGCACAGAATAAACGAAAGCAAGGAAGAAACCCTAATGTTTCCAATTCTAAGACTATCGGTACGCAAAAGCTCAATGAATCCTCTGCCTAAGCCGTACCAGGTGCAGTACATAAGTACAATTTGACCGCTGAATTTGCGTTTTTTGCTAAAATGGTTAAGTAAAAAGAAACCTATAATACACCAAATCGACTCATAAAGAAAACAGGGGTGAACCAATCCCTCACCCATTTCGCGTATGGTGCGGTCACTCTGCATACCCCACCAGTTGCTACCTGTAAAGTCACCGTAAGCCTCTTGATTTACGAAGTTGCCCCATCTGCCGACACCCTGACCGATAAGAAAACCTACGGAGGCAATATCGAACATATCAAGAATATTCACCTTGCGGATTTTACACATAATTGCGCCTGAGGTAAAAGCACCTATAACACCGCCGTATATAGCAAGTCCCGAAAAACCTGATGAGTTTCCAAATCCAAAGAAATCACCAATTCCCTCGAGATTTTCACCGTCAAAAATAACATAATACGCTCGGGCGCTTAGAATCGCAATAGGAACTGCAACAAGTACAACATCAAGCATACGGTCGTTATTAAGACCAAAGCGAGATGCATTTTTTATGCCATAAATAAGGGCAAGTAAAAAGCCCAAAGCAATAATTATGCCGTACCAATAAATGTCCCACACCCCGTTGCCTATACTAAAGGCAACAGGATTGAGGGTTAAATCAATTCCGAAAATAGTTGTATTCATTCGTTTAAACCTCCTAAACAGGATTTATTACCGATAAAACGGTCTTACTGTTATCCAAAAGGGAAAGACGTCGAAACACATCTTCTACAGTAATTGATTTAAGGTATTTAATATCGTCAAACAGATTGCAGTCGCCCATAGCGCAGTCAACAAGCTGCATTGCAATGCTCTCAACACTTCCAAACAATCGAATGGCATTTCCGTACATTCCGCACCTGACTGCAGAAAACAGTTTCTTATCAATACCATGGGTCTTAAGGCGCTCAACCTCAGCCTTTATAGCCTCGGCTACTGCTTTCGGGTTAGAGGATTCCCCCTCAAAAATCACAGCCGAATAGCCGTAACCGTTAAAATGCTCAGTGGAAAATTCATCATTTATAAGGCCGTCGTTCACAAGCTGCCTGTAAAGGGGAGAAGCCTCGCCGGCAATTATCTCAAGCAATAATGCAGTACAAATCTTTTCCTTTACGGTGCGCTCAGGCTTTTCTAAGGGCTCCTTATATCCAAAACAGAAAATCGGCTGGGCAACGGCAAGTGACTGCTCAACATAAGGCTTTACAATCTCGGTGGGTTCCTCTGCTGTAATTCTTGTGATTTCAATATTGTCATTAGGGTTAACAGATGCTTCAATCTGTGCAAGCACCTTTTCGGTATTTACATTACCCGCAATGCAGATGAACATATTTGACGGATTATAAAATGTGTTATAGCATTTATAAAGTAGAGCGGCATCTATTTTAGCAATCGATTCAACCGTACCTGCAATATCAATTCTTACAGGGTGGTTATGATACATCTGCATAAGCATATTGAACATTACCCGCCAACCGGGACTATCATCGTACATCCTGATTTCCTGACCTATAATGCCCTGCTCCTTTTGCACTGTCTGCTCTGTGAAATAGGGAGACTGGACAAAACTAAGCAAAATATCAAGATTTTCATAAAACTTGTCAGAACATGAGAAAAGATAGCAGGTGCGGTCAAAAGAGGTAAAGGCATTAGCATATGCGCCTGTTTTTGCATATTTTGTAAAGGCGTCACCGTCCTCACTTTCAAAAAGCTTATGCTCAAGAAAATGTGCGATACCCTCAGGCACGCTCGTCTCTTCGCCGTTTACCGCAAAGCAGGTGTCAATTGAACCGTACTTTGTACCGAATATAGCATAGGAAGATGTATACTGCGGTTTTTCAAGAATATAAATTTTCAGTCCCGACGGGTGTGTAGCTTTAATATAGCTTTCACCAATATCACTTTCAAAATATTCCTTTTTCATAACCTACATCATCTCCTTTGGGTAAAGTCTGTAAACTGTATGAAGCTTTATGCCCTTAGCGGCGCTTATAACATCTTCGCGTGTTATCTCTTTTATGCGTATAGCAACATCAGCAGGTGATAAAAGTTCGTCATTATTAACCTTTAATGCATACCACATATCGGTCGAACTTTGACTGTCATAATAAGAATTAAGGGAATCGCAAATACTTTTTATAGAAGATTCAAACTCAAAATCAGTGAACTCGCCGTTTTGCACTGCCTTTAGCTGATTGAGAATCTCAGTCTGCGCTTTTTCAATATTTGCAACCTCAACACCCGATTCTACGGTGACAAGGCCTTTTTGTCTGAGTGAAGAAGCAGAGCAATAGTAGCAAAGACTCATTTTTTCCCTTACATTGCTGAAAAGACGGGAATAAGGACCGCCGCCAAATATGTCGCTTGCTATCATAAGGGGTAGAGTATTGGAATCGTTGCCGTAAAGCTCAGCAGAAAAGCCCATACAAAGCTTGCCTTGATTTACATCAATAGCTTCGGTTACGGTGTTTACATTTTCTGTTGTCTTTGTAGGCTCAGATTTTTTGCAGTTGCAAATATCCTCACGGGTAAGGGTGGAAAAACGTTCCGATATTTCTTCAAACAGTCCCTGAGGTACAGCCTCACCAACAACCTGAAAACGAATAAATGCACTTTTTAGCATTTCGCACCAAGCGGAGTAAAGCGATTCACCGCTTATAGCCTCTACATCCTCAACTGTTCCACATTTAGGCACACCGTAAGCGGTATCTTTATACATCTCTTCTATAAGACGGTTTTTAGCATAAACACGCTTTTCGCTGTATTCGCCCTTTATATGCTCTATAGCCTTACGCTTTTCTCTTGAAAGGTCATTTTCAAGGAATGCACAGTTTTCGGTGCTTGGTTCAAATATAAGTCCCAACAAAAGCTCAGCCGCCTGCTTTACAAGTGATTCACCGTCAAGCGTGTAGCGGTCGTTTATAACCGAAACACTCATTTTGAGTAGCTGATAATCCCCGTATTTTTCGGCGCTAGCGTCAAGCCTTGCTCCGTACATTTTACTAAGCTTGTAATTAAGTCTTGAAAAATCGGGATACTTTTCACTGCAGGTGGTGAGAATAAAGGGTAGCAGCGCATAGGCAGCTGCCGTAGTATTTTTTAAAGGCAGATAGAAATTACAGGAAACAAGTGTAGTATTGAAACGCTCGTTCTTTATGAATAAGCCTTCTACACCTTCTGCTAAATTAAGTATTTTGCCAGACATAGCATATCTCCGTTCAAATTAAAAATATATTCTTTTATATTTTAACACATATTCAGTACATTTTACAACAATAAATATAATAAATTGCAATTTTCTTTTAAATGTGTTATAATCATAAAACAAATTACTTTATAAATGGGGTGAACTGTGTGAAAATAGACCATCGCAGAGGTATAAGAATCCCCACCCGAATTATTTTTTCAGGGTTACTGTTGCTTGTTCAATTAATCTTTTTGTTCGGGGTTGTATACAATGTTACCACACAGTCGGCCTTAGCCTATATAACCTCTATGTTTTTGGGTGCGTTAACGGTTATTATAATTATAAACCGCCGCGGAAATCCTGACCATAAAATTGCTTGGATTGTTTTTATTCTGTTATTCCCAATTTTCGGTATAGCGGTTTTCTTGCTTTGGGGTGGCGGAAGAGTTGCTCCCTTTATAAGGAAAAGAATGAAGCGGTGTGAATCGAATTACCTTACCTATCTTAAGGATGACAGCGCCGTTAGAGACCGACTTAAATATTACGATATTATTCATTCGCGTCAGGCAGATTATCTTACGGGTGAATCGGGATATCCGCTTTACGATAAAAGTTCTACAGAGTATCTTTCTCCCGGTGAAAAATTCTTTGAAAGACTGATAACTGAGCTTGACAGCGCGAGAAAATATATTTTTATTGAGTTTTTTATTCTTGCAGAGGGGTATATGTGGGACACTATCCACGAAATACTTAGTCGCAAGGTTAAAGAGGGCGTGGAAATTAAAATAATTTTTGATGATTTCGGTTCAATAAAGCGTCAGCGCAAGGGTTTTATGACTAAGCTTCGCGGAGAGGGTATATCGGTTGCAATTTTTAATCCCATAAATCCTGTTATGAATATATTTATGAACAATCGCAACCACCGAAAAATAATTGTAATAGACGGCAAAACGGCTTTTACAGGCGGTGTTAATATTGGCGACGAGTATATAAACCGTATTGAGCGGTTTGGACATTGGCTTGACAGTGCGGTTATGGTAAAGGGGAATGCGGTTAAAAGCTTCCTTGCAATGTTCTGTACAATGTGGGAGTTTTCTACCCGCCAAAAAATAGATTTCAAGTCACACGATACTATTGCTCCCGCAGAGGATGACGGCTTTGTTATACCATACTGCGATGACCCTTTGAATGATAAAAATCCGGCTGAGGGAATATATATGCAGATAATAAATTCTGCGCAAAAGTATGTATATATAACATCGCCCTATTTGATTATAGATAACACTATGAAAGCTCTTTTGCAGATGGCGGCAAAATCGGGAATAGATGTAAGAATAATTACACCCAACATACCTGATAAATGGTATGTGCATCCTGTCACTCAGTATAATTATTTGGAGCTTTTGGAGGCGGGGGTTAAAATATACGAATATACTCCTGGCTTTATTCATTCAAAACTTTTTATTTCTGATGATAAAATCGCAACTGTGGGCACAATAAATATGGATTATAGAAGCTTTGTGTTCCATTTTGAGTGCGGAGCGTGGATATGTGATAACAGTACGGTTCTTGATATAAGAGATCATTTTAACGAGATTTTATCACAATCTAAGGAAATAAAGATTGATATGTGGAAAACCCGCCCCATAAAGGAGCGTATTAAACAAGCAATTCTCCATATTTTTGCGCCGTTTATGTAGTGCATATTAACAAGTTGACAATTTTTCTTACTGCTGATATAATATTAATAAAGTTATTGTGTTATTTTTTGGAAGGAGCTATATTATGAAGAGCTTTTTAAAATTTTTAGTTTCTCTGTTTGCTATTTTCGGTGCTGTTGTTGGTGGATTGGCAATATTTGATAAGATTGCAAACAAAAATCGTATTAAAGGCGATTATCTTGAATGCGATACAGGCGATTATGAGGCGGTAGATGTCTCAGAGGATTCATTTGAATAAATAAGAAGGTTTAGCTATAAAAAATGTCCTTGCAAAGAAAATTTGCAAGGACATTTTTTATTTAAAAGTCGGATAACTATTTGTTAGTTTTTGTTCAAAAACCCTTTTTAGATGAATCAGATGTATAGTAGTATTTGCGGTCTTTGTAATAACGGCTTACATCCTTATGCTTGGGGTCGGTCTCGTTAAGAATAGCGCCCAATATTCGGCAGCCACTCTTATTAAGTTGTTCTTTAACTGCCAAAGCATCTTGAAACTTTACCTTTCCGTGAGAAATAACAAGAATAGCGCTATCACAGTTTACCGATATAACAGCAGCATCAATAACAGGACCTAATGGCGGAGAATCAATAATAATGTAGTCGTACACATCTTTAAACTGATTTATTATCGTCTTAAAAGCGGTTGAGCTTAAAAGCTCAACCGGATTGGGCGGAAAACGACCGCTAAAGATTACATCAAAATAAGGGTCTTGAGTATTATACAACACCTGACTTATAGTTGCCTGACCCGAAAGCAGTTCAGAAAGACCTAATATATTTTGAGTCTTAAGATTTCGGCGTAAAATTACCGATTTACGCATATCAGCATCTATAAGCAAAGTTTTCTTCTTAATTTCAGCAAGGCTTTTTGAAAGCTCGGTTGAAATAGTGCTCTTACCCTCGTTTTGGTGGCTTGAGGTAATAAGTACGGTTTTTACATCTGTACCGCAAAAAAGAAGATTCGAACGAAGTGTCTTAAATGCTTCGTTTGTAGGATAATCATTTTTTGCAGAGGTATTAAAATTCACCTTTCCCGCAGTCGTTAATTCACTGCTAAAGAAAGAAGCGTTAGTAAAATTTTCTGAAGTCATTTTAAAAACCTTTCATATTTTACAGTCTGGATTTCTGTTTACTCTGATTATAGGGGATTGTTGCAAGAACATTAAGGTCTAAATATTTTTCAACATCATTTGCAGAGGATATTTTATTATCAGTAATAAAGAGGATTAATACAATTAACAACGAAGCCGATAAGCCCATCACAATTCCTAAAAACATATTACGGCCTGTATTGGGTATTGAAGGCTTTTCTGTTAAGGTGCCCTTGCGGATCACCTGTACGCGGTCAAGTCCCATAATGTCAACAAGCTTGTTTTCAGAAATAGCACAAATACTATCTGCAATTTTTTTAGAATCCATAGCGTTAGGTGAGCGTACAAATATTTCAATGATACGTGTGTTATCAGGTGTCACCACCGTCAAAAAGCTTTTAATCTGACCCGTTGTGT
Organism: Acutalibacteraceae bacterium; assembly: GCA_045658105.1. Classification (GTDB taxonomy): domain Bacteria; phylum Bacillota; class Clostridia; order Oscillospirales; family Acutalibacteraceae; genus UBA737. The sequence continues at coordinate 128,259 of JAZOUK010000008.1, read as the reverse complement.
ATTTATTGTCTAACTCATCAGCCACCTCGTCAAGCACTACACTATCCTTAATAATATCAGCAAAGTCACTTGTAAGGTATGTTGAAATTGAAAAGTCGGATGAATTAATAATTTCAGACTGCTTATTAATAATATAAAGCTTAGCCGATGAATCATACATAGGTGTAGCTATGAAGAAGGAATAGAGGAATGCAATAAACAAGCACGCCAAAGTAATTGCGGCAATTATAAACCACCGTTTAACACATTCAAAAAAGAACTCAGCAAGACTGATATTTTTTTTAATAATCGAAGAATTATATTTATCTGCCATTGTTAACTCCATACACATATAAATTTAATACGAAATACAATTCAATATATTCTAACACATACTTCCATGATATTCAAGGTTTTTTTCTTATTTTTTTGTAAAGGTTTGCAATAGAATATTATAATTCTTCTAAAAAGATATGAATTGGTGAAAAAGGGTTTGATAAAAGTTCAAATTCGCTTTCGGTATATATCGGTTTTTTATTTGTCTTTGGAGCAGAAAGCATTATGATTTGGTCATTTGAAATGGTGCTTGTAAGGATTAGCCCGTTCATAGCAAAAATATTTTTCTTGCAGTTTTTTGGAATAAGGGAATGCGTTTTGATTATTAATCTGTCTCGATAGGTGTAAATTGTTAGCGGAATGTTTTTAGAAAATAATGAAAGCAGTAAAGTGGTATAAAGCCTTTTATTTATTAAGAAGCTGCCTGTGTAGTCTATATTGTAGCAATAATTCTTGTGCTTTGAGGACAAAACCAAAGCTGCATCCAATACCGAAATGCTAAATCGGTAAATATCTATCGGGAAAATTTCACCAGAATTATATAGAGCCTCCACTTTATATATTTTTTTTAGTAAGCACATATGGCGACGGCTAACACCCTTTTTTATGGCAGAAAAATGTATGAAATTTCGTAATGCAGCAGTATAGCGCTGAAAATTATTTGGCAAAAATATCAAATTGTCACCTCTCCTTTAATGAAATTATTATGCCAAAATATCGAAAATTTAAAAATAATGTTAAAAATTAAACAAATTACTTGAAAATGTAATTAAAATAGGGTAAAATAACTACAGAAAATTTTTAGGAGGTTTTTCCAATGGTTAAAGTTGCTATTAATGGTTTCGGCCGTATCGGTCGTCTCGCTTTCCGTCAGATGTTTGGTGCAGAGGGTTATGAGATTGTTGCTATCAACGACCTTACAAGCCCCAAGATGCTTGCTCATCTTCTTAAGTACGACTCTGCTCAGGGCAGATACGCTCTTGCAGACACTGTAGTTGCAGGTGAGGATAGCATTACTGTTGACGGTAAGACAATCAAGATTTATGCTGAGAAGAACGCTGCTGATCTTCCTTGGGGAGAGATTGGTGTAGATGTTGTTCTTGAGTGTACAGGTTTCTACTGCTCAAAAGAGAAGTCACAGGCTCACATCGATGCAGGTGCTAAGAAGGTTGTTATTTCTGCTCCTGCAGGTTCTGACCTTAAGACTGTTGTTTACAGCGTAAACGAGGATACTCTTACAGCTGATGATACTATTATTTCTGCTGCTTCTTGTACAACAAACTGTCTCGCTCCTATGGCTGATACTCTCAACAAGTATGCTCCCATCCAGAGCGGTATTATGACTACTGTTCACGCTTGGACAGGTGACCAGATGGTTCTTGACGGTCCTCACAGAAAGGGTGACCTTCGTCGTGCACGTGCTGCAGCTTGCAACATCGTTCCTAACTCTACAGGTGCTGCAAAGGCTATCGGTCTTGTAATTCCTGAGCTTAATGGCAAGCTTATCGGTTCTGCTCAGCGTGTTCCTGTTCCGACAGGTTCTACAACCATCCTCGTTGCAGTTGTTAAGGGCAAGGATGTTACTAAGGAAGGCATCAATGCTGCTATGAAGGCTGCTTCAAGTGCTTCCTTCGGTTATACTGAGGAAGAGCTCGTTTCTTCTGATATCATCGGTATCACCTATGGTTCACTCTTCGATGCTACTCAGACCATGGTTACTAAGATTGACGAGGATACCTATCAGGTACAGGTTGTTTCTTGGTATGATAACGAGAACAGCTACACAAGCCAGATGGTTCGTACCATTAAGTATTTTGCTGAAATCTAATTAACGCATTAAAATTTGCCACAATGGTAAATGTGATGTAATTTAAAAGGTGCACTCTTTAATTAGAGCGCACCTTTTTGTTGTTTATTATTGTAATAATTAAAACTTCTTTGCTTCTTTTATTTCTATATTTAGTATTCTTACGATTACGGGGCTTAGTATTATGTTAGAGCCTAATTCGAAGAAGAAGTTTCCGCCTACAAGACCTAAGAACATATATTTAACAACATTGTTAAAGCCCTGAGAAGTGCCCCATTCCTTTATGGCTTCAAGGAAAAATACAAAGCAACCCAACAAGAACACTCCCGTATTAACAAGCGGGCATACAATGGCCGCCGCAATAACTGCAACATAACGGTTATACTTTTCGAGAACTTTATAAACAAGCCCTGCGCATAGTCCGCAAGCAATACCTTTTAGTAAAACGGTAATAATGGTTCCTGCAACATCAATTGCCAAGAATGCGGCTGCATCACCGCTTATGAGCACGGTAAAGCCGAATACAAGACCCAACCAACCGCCTATTTTCACTCCGCAGGTTGCCGCGCCGATTACAATAGGAATCAGCACAAGAGATATGGAGAACATCCCCAAACGGATAAATGAACCCATAAACTGCAGAATGATTACAAGCGCTGTAAGTATCGCCCCAAGAACCAATTGCTTTGTCTGTTGTTTTCTTTTTTCTGTGTTTGTCATAAAATTACCTCCGATACTGTCCCTTACGGGTACAGTTCATAATAATATTGTAATCCGCCGAAGCGGTAATTACACTTAATTATTTTTCTCGTATATAACCCTTAGTCCCTCCAATAAGAGATTTTCGTTATAAATTATATCGGTTTTGCAGTGGGCAATTATTTCTTTTGAAAGTCCACCTGTTGCAACAACGGTGGGATTTTCGCCTAATTCTTCTGCAATTTTTTCAAGCATACCGTCAAGCATAGCGGCGGTGCCAAAAACAAGTCCCGATTGCATACATTCAACCGTATTTGAGCCTATTACAGAGTTTGGAGCCTCAATGGGAATTGAGGTGAGTTGAGCGGTATTTTCTGCAAGTGCTTTGAGAGTGAGTCTTACGCCTGCGGCAATAGCCCCTCCTAAAAAGGTTCCGTTACGATCAAGAACGCTAATTGTAGATGCGGTTCCCATATCAATTACAACACAGGGCATAGTATAAGCATCTATTGCACCTACAGCTCCTGCAACGAGGTCGGCACCCAGCTGGGCAGGATTATCTATTTTAATATTAAGTCCTGTTTTAACACCGGGGCCAAGCATTAGCGGAACAATGTGGCAAAGCTTTGATACAGCATTACTCATACTTTTTCCAACCTGAGGTACTACAGATGCAATAATACAGTCCTCAATATCTTCACCCGAGTAGCCGTTAAGAGCAAGCATACTCTGAAGCTCTACGGCATATTGGTCAGCAGTTTTATGTTGCTCAGTGGAAAGGCGGGCGGTAAATGTAAGAATATTACCGTTGTAAGCGCCGAGGGTTATGTTGGTGTTACCTATATCTACTGTAAGGAGCATTTGCATCGATCCTTTCAAAACTTTACCTATATTATATATGAAATTTTTAAAAAATCAATATTTTTGTTGACAAAAGTAAAAAAAATTGTTATAATATTTGACGCTAAATGGAATATTATGTTCACCATTAGCTCTCTGCTCTGCAAAAGTGTAGGGCCAATAGTCCAAAGGGAGGTGCAAAGTAAATGACCAATAAGTATGAGGCTGGTGTTATCTTCTCGGTTGCTAACGGCGAGGAAGCTACTGTTGCTCTTAAGGAGAAGATTAACGACCTTATCGCAAAAAACGGTACCATTGAAAGCGTTGATGATTGGGGCAAGCGCCGTCTTGCTTATCTCATTAATGACGAGGCTGAGGGTTACTATGTTTTCTTTAATTTTGAAAGCGATCCCAATTTCCCCGCTGAGCTTGAGCGTATCGTAAAGATTACCGACGGTGTTCTTCGCGTTATGGTAATCAAGAAGTAATGGAGGTAAAGGTATGTTTAATTTGGTAGTTTTAACAGGTCGCTTAACTGCAGACCCTGAGCTTAAAACCACTTCTAACGGTTTTTCGGTTACAACCTTTTCCATTGCCGTTAGTCGCCCTTACCGTTCCGGTGAAGAGCGTCAAAGCGATTTTATAAATATAGTTGCTTGGCGTCAAACAGCGGAATTTATATGCAAATATTTCAGAAAAGGTAATATGATTGGTATTGAGGGTTCAATTCAGACCAGAAGATATCAGGATAAAAACGGTAACAACCGCACCGCTTTTGAGGTTGTGGTTAATAATGCTCAGTTTGTAGAGTCTAAGCGTGATTCTGCACCTGATAGCGAGCCTGCTACTTCTTACAGCAATGCCGATGTAAATGATTTCGCCGATTTGGGCGATGCCACGGATGATGATCTTCCGTTCTAAGAAATAAATTTTAAGGAGGCTTTTACGATGGAAAACGAGAGAAACGATAGACCTATGCACAAAAAGAGCCGTAAAAAGGTTTGCCATTTCTGTGTTGATCGTGTAGAAAGCATTGATTATAAGGATGTTGCCCGTCTTCGCAAGTTCATTTCTGAGCGTGCAAAGATTCTTCCCCGCCGTGCAACCGGCACCTGCGCTGCTCATCAGCGCGAATTGACAACCGCTATCAAGCGTGCTCGTCAGATGGCTTTACTTCCTTATGTAAATGATTAATTTTACATCTATCAGGAAAAATTAAACCCGATGCAACTGCAGTTGCATCGGGTTTTTGTTGTAATTTATGATTTTAATTCTTTCTTGATTTGTGTAGTGCTGATTTCGGGTGTGCGTGAGAGATAAACAACCTCAGCGCCTTCTTCTTTAAGGAAATCAAATTTTCCCTTCCAATCATCACCCATTACAAATGTATCTATTTTAAACTCGTGTATATCGCTACGCTTTTGTTCCCAGTTTTCCTCAGGAATTACAAGGTCAACATAACGCACAGCTTCAAGCATACGTTTTCTTTCTTCATAGGTAAAATAACACTTTTTTTGTTTTGAATTCCAGTTAAATTCATCGGTAGAAAGGGCAACTATTAAATAGTCACCTAATTTTTTTGCCCTTTCAAGAAGATTAATGTGTCCGTAATGCAATAAATCAAAAGTACCATATGTTATAACCTTTTTCATCTTTCCACCTACTTTATAATTCCTCGACCAAGTCGTTATAAATTTTTTCTAATCTTTCCTTGCTGAGGTCTGCCTCGTTTAGATAGGTATATCTGTTTGTACGCATTTCTGCGGCGTTGAGCATACAGTATACAAAGGTTTCCTTATCAATTCCAAGTCTTAATGGGTTGATATCAACATTGAATTTCTTTAAATACTCTAAAACATTTGCATAAGGCTCATCTATTAGCTTAAGCATTGCAATTGTTCCAAGAGCAACCTGTATACCGTGAAGATTCTGCTTTTCACTGTAATAATCGAGTGCGTGGCTGAATAGATGCTCAGAGCCACTTACTGGACGGCTGCTACCTGCAAAATCCATAGCTACTCCAGAAAGCACAAGCGAGTTTGCCAAAACCTCTATAAACTCAGGACATATGGAATCATATTGTGTTTTCATAAGTACATCCAAAGAGTTTTTAGACATCATATAAGCATAGCCGTTCATATCGTCCTTACCCTTATCGCAAGCAAACTTCCAGTCAATAAGCGCCATATAGTTGGAAATAGTATCGCCAATACCTGCTTTAATAAGCTGTTCTGGTCCGTTAAGAATGAGCTGTGTGTCAAGCAAAAGCATACTTGGAACTTTACAACCGAGACTCTTTGGCTTACCGTCCTGCCTTTTGAGCACTGCAATAGGTGAGCAGATACCATCGTTAGCCATTGTGGTGGGAATGGAAAGAAACGGTTTTTTTGATATGTGTGACGCATACTTGCAAACATCAAGTACCTTTCCTCCGCCAAGACCTATAATACAGTCAATATCAGTAGCAATTACTCTTTCTGCAACTGACATAGAATAAGATATTGTGTTGCGGTCAACTGTTTCGGTTTTGAGCTTTCCTATTTGTTCAAGTTGTGACCTTACAGTGTTACCGTAAAGACTGTCAACAACAGGGTCAGAGACATAGAGAAGCTTGCCATTAACAGAGCTTTGACTAAGCATTAAAGCAATTTCGTTTATAGCACCGGCTCCGATTTTTAAAATGTTTTTATTTTTCATTATGAAGCCCCTCTCCATAGTATAAACCTATTATAAAGGTGAAATATACAAAAGTCAATCATAAAAGTGTATTAATTTATTTTCGTCAACTTTGTATGAATGGGTTGGATATTTGCAAAAAACAAGAAACCGCAATATTTGGCTAAAAAAGATTTATAATAACTTGCTTTAAGTTGTATAAATATTAAGCATGGGTCTTACCCCTATGAAAAGTGCTAAAATATTATAATTTAGAAAATTTCAAAGGGCTGTCTTATTAAGGTTTAAAATGCACAAATCGGTAAAGCTAAAAATTGTGCAAACCACCTTCAATCAGACAGCCCTTTTAATTTTTAAGGTTTTTATTTATTAAAGCTTTTCAATGGTTTCCATTACATAATCGCCAAGCTCGGAGCAGGTAGCGCCGTCGCTTCTACCGGTGATTACAAACTTAGGCTCAACCTCTGTGCAGATGTGGAGTGCCTTACAGAGCTTATCTGCATATTCGGTGAAACCAATGTGACGAAGCATCATTTCGCTTGCTTTAAGCATACTTGTGGGGTTGGCGTACATTCCTCTGCCTTCATCCATCATACGAGGAGCAGAACCGTGGATGGCCTCAAACATAGAGTAAACATCACCAAGATTTGCGCTTCCCGCGGTACCTACGCCACCCTGAAGCTGAGCTGCTTCATCGGTAATAATGTCACCATAAAGATTGGGGAGAAGAATAACCTGAAACTTTGAGCGAACTCGTGGATTTACAAGGTTAGCAGTCATAATATCAATATACCAATCCTCTGCCTCAATGACGGGGTAATCCTTTGCAACCTCGTGGCATATTTCTGAGAACTTGCCGTCAGTTTTCTTCATAATGTTAGCCTTTGTAACAATAGCAACATTGGTTTTGCCGTTGTTCTTTGCGTACTCAAATGCAGCACGCGCAATACGCTTTGTACCCTCGTTGGTAGTAACCTTAAAATCAAAAGCCAAGGTGTCGGGAATTTCAACACCGCGTGAGCCTAAAACATATTCACCCTCGGTATTCTCACGGAAGAAGGTCCAATCAATACCGTCCTCAGGGACTGCTACGGGACGAACATTAGCATAAAGGTCTAATTCACGACGCATAGCAACATTTGCACTTTCGAGTGTGCCCCCCTTAAGGGTGGTAGTTGGAGCTTTGAGAATTACATTACATGCCTTGATTTCTGCAAGCACATCGTCAGGAATAGCCTTGTTGTGAGCAATTCTGTTTTCAATGGTAAGACCCTCAATGGTACGGATTTCTACCTTTCCAGCTTCGATTTCTTTCTTTAAAATAAACTCGAGAACTCTTACAGATTCTGCAGAAATAATGGGACCTATACCATCTCCGCCACAAACACCGATAATGATTTTATCAAGCTTTTTATAATCGGTATATGCTTTGTCCTGCTCCATTTTTCTCTGTCTTGCAATCTGTTCTTCTAAGATTGAACGAAATTGCTCAACCGCTGCGTTTACATAGTTTTCCATTGTTATTCTCCTTTTTTAGTATAGCTTAACAAACCGCCTGCTTTGAGTATAGCTTTTTGTCTCTCCGTAAAGGAAACGATAAGCTCAAAGCTTTCGCCTGTGGTTTCATTCTTTAAAGTGATTTCGCCCTTGTCCATACCCTCAAACACATTGCTGAGTGTAAGCTTATCACCCTGTGAAAGCTTGTCGTAATCATCAGGATTTTTAAATGTTAAAGGCATAATGCCTGCATTTATAAGGTTTGCAATATGAATTCTTGCAAAGCTTTTTGTAATTACTGCGCGAACACCTAAGTACATAGGAACAAGTGCTGCGTGCTCACGGGACGAACCCTGGCCGTAGTTACTGCCACCCACAATAATACTTCTTCCGAGTTCTTTTGCCCTTTCGGGGAACGAGGTGTCGCAAACACCGAAGCAGAATTGAGAAAGGTGCGGAATGTTTGAACGGTAGGGGAGTATCTTAGCACCTGCGGGCATAATGTGGTCGGTGGTGATGTTATCGCCAACCTTTAAGCCGATTTCGGCAGTAAGGGTATCCTCCTGAGGAATTTCGTTCGGGAAAGGCTTAATGTTAGGTCCTCTCAAAACCTTTAAGCTTTCAGCCTCCTCAACACCTGCAGGCTCAATTACAGCCGTGTCGTCAATCACAAAGCTTTCGGGCATTTTAATTTCAGGCATTTCACCTAAAAGTCTCGGGTCTGTTATTTCGCCTGTAAGAGCTGCTGCAACGGCAGTTTCGGGTGAAACAAGGTAAACCTGACCGTCAGCAGTACCGCTTCTGCCCTCGAAATTACGGTTAAATGTTCTAAGTGAAACACCTGCGGAGTTTGGTGAGAAGCCCATACCGATACAAGGACCGCAAGCACACTCTAAAAGTCTTGCTCCACTTGCCAGAATATCGGTAAGCGCGCCACAGTCTGCAAGCATTTTTAAAACCTGCTTTGAACCTGGGGAAATCGAAAGACTTACCATTGGGTCAATTACCTTGCCTTTGAGAAGTGCTGCTACTTTGAGCATATCAAGTAATGATGAATTTGTGCAGGAGCCGATACAAACCTGATCAACCTTTGTTCCCTTAAGGGAAGCTACGGTAACAATGTTATCAGGGCTATGTGGGCAGGCAATAAGCGGTTCCAACTCAGAAAGATTAATATCAATTATTCTATCATATACTGCATCCTCGTCGCTCTTAAGCTCAACATAATCCTCACCTCTGCCCTCAGCCTCAAGAAAAGCCTTGGTAATTTCGTCAGAGGGGAATATTGAGGTTGTTGCGCCAAGCTCGGTGCCCATATTTGTAATGGTTGCACGCTCGGGCACAGAAAGGGTTTTAATACCCTCGCCACCCCATTCGATTATAGCTCCAACACCGCCCTTAACCGATAAAATACGGAGTATTTCAAGGCTTACATCCTTAGCAGTAACAAAGGGATTTAATTTTCCTGTAAGATTAACCTTATACATTTTAGGCATAGTTATATAATAAGCGCCGCCGCCCATTGCAACCGCAACATCAAGACCGCCCGCACCCATTGCAAGCATACCAATACCGCCGCCTGTGGGTGTGTGACTGTCCGAACCGATAAGGGTCTTACCCGGCTTGCCAAAGCGTTCAAGGTGAACCTGATGGCAAATTCCGTTTCCCGGACGGGAGAAGTAAATTCCGTGCTTTTTGCAAACCGATTGAATATATCTGTGGTCGTCAGCATTTTCAAAGCCCGACTGCAGAGTATTGTGGTCTATATAAGCTACACTTCTTTCGGTCTTAACCCTTTTAAGCCCCATTGTTTCAAACTCTAAGTATGCCATAGTACCTGTAGCATCCTGAGTAAGAGTCTGATCGATTTTAAGTGCAACCTCGCTGCCAACCGTCATATCACCGCTCAGCATATGAGCTTTAATTATTTTTTGTGCAATTGTATAACCCATTTTAATTTTCCTTCCTTTTGATATGGTTATATGCGTTTTGAACATGTTCGTTTGCGTATTTAGCAGCAAGCTCAGCATCACCCGCCGCTACCGCCTCGTATATTTTGCGGTGCTCCTTTACAGAAGCAACAGCGCGGCTTTTGCTTTCAACCGAAGCCTTGCGGTACTTCTGCGCTTTTTTATGAAGCGGGAGCAGTGTATCGTAAAAAACCATACTTCCGCTTAATTCGTACATTTTATTATGAAACTTGTTATCCATCTGCTTTATGCGGTCAGCATCTTTTTTCTCAAGATAAAATTCCTGAAGCTCAAGCGCCTCGCGTAAAAGCTCTAAAAGTTCTTCATCCCTGTTTCTTGCCGCAAAGGCTGCAACAAGACCTTCAAGCTGAGCGCGGATAAGGTATATATCTTCAAGGTCCTTTTCGGTAACACCGATAACAACCGAGCCCTTGCCTGATTCTTCAATAAGGTGCTCCTGCTCAAGTCGGCGCAATGCCTCCCTTATGGGGGTACGGCTAACGCCAAGCTGGTCACACAGCTTACTTTCGGTTAAAACCTCACCGCGGCTGTACTTGCCGCTTAAAATATCGCTTTCAAGATGCTCGAAAACCTGATCGGCAAGGGATACAGTCTTATGTTCTATCATATTTACTCTCCTAATTCATTTTGAGGCGACCGCCCGAAAGCTCAGTAATCTTGCTTTCAAGCTCGCCGTTTGAAAGTGCAGTATGTCTACCGTCCTCATACTCCTTATCAACCCATTCCTTTAAGGCGATTACCAATGGGTCGCGCTTGTCAAGAGAATTCTCGGGCGACAAACGGTAGCTTGTGTTTATCCAATAAGCAATTCCGGCAAGACCGCTCGTTTTACTGATTGTAACCGATGCCGGACGGTTTAAAATTTTTTCGGTATTAAATATATTGTAAATTTCCTCGTCCTTTAAAAGACCGTCAGCGTGGATACCCGCTCTTGTAACATTAAAGTTTCTGCCCACAAACGGAGTCATAGGCGGAATATCATAGCCCATTTTATTTTTGAAATAATCTGCTATTTCGCTTATAACCGAGGTGTCCATTCCGTCGAGTGAGCCTCTAAGCGAAGCATATTCCATAATCATTGCTTCAAGCGGAACATTGCCCGTACGCTCACCTATTCCTAAAAGCGAGCAGTTTACAGCGCAAGCACCGTACAACCAAGCGGTGGAAGCGTTTGCTACAGCCTTGTAGAAGTCGTTGTGACCGTGCCACTCAAGCATTTCGCTTGGAACATCCGAATAATGCTGAAGACCGTAAATAATACCGGGTACGCTTCTCGGAAGAGCAACCTCGCTATAAGGTACGCCGTAACCCATAGTGTCGCAAGCGCGTATGCGGACAGGAATTCCCGCATCCTTCGACATCTTCATAAGCTCATTAACAAAGGGAACAACAAAGCCGTAAAAATCAGCTCTTGTAATATCCTCAAGGTGGCAACGCGGCATTACACCTGCTTCAAAAGCCTCAGCCACAGCCGCAAGATAGCTATCCATTGCCTCCTTACGGGTTTTCTTCAGCTTTTTGAAGATATGATAGTCACTACAGGAAACCAGAATACCTGTTTCTCTTACACCGAGGTCGCGCACAAGCTTGAAATCTTCTTTGTTTGCGCGTATCCAGGTTGTGATTTCAGGAAACTTAAGACCTAAAGCCTGACATTTTTCTAAAGCCTCGCGGTCTTTTTTGCTGTAAACAAAAAACTCGGTTTGACGTATTACTCCAAACGGACCGCCAAGCTTTGACATAAGCTTATAAAGGTCTACAATTTGTTCTACAGTATAAGGCTCAACCGACTGCTGACCGTCACGAAGGGAAGTGTCAGTAATCCAGATATCGGTAGGCATATTCATAGGCACTCTTCTGTGGTTGAAGGCTACCTTAGGTATATCGTCATATGTATAAAGGTCTCTGTAGAGATTAGGCTCAGCCACGTCCTGCAGAGAGTATTTATACATAGACTGTTCCAATAAGTTAGTTTTATTAGAAAGTTCTAACATAGTATCACCTCTTGTATAATTGTATACAATTATACTCGAATTGCGGTATTTTGTCAATAGATTATACGAAATTTTTCCTTGTATTATTTTTGGGAATCTTGATATATATTCTACTTTGTGTTATAATATTTTTACAAAATTTTAAGCTTGCTGTAAACGAGGTGGTTGTTTTGAAAAAGAAAATACTTGCTTTGGCTTTGTTTTTATCAATTATTGTTGGTGTATTATACTCTTGCAAGACCAATCCTAAAAATCTTATAAGCGATATTTCATCTATTGACAGTGTTTCGATAGAAAATGAAATCTCTAACATGGGAAATATCTCAGAAAAACCAACTGAATCAACACCAAGCAAAGCAACCTCCGGTAGTAGCACAACGAATAGTATTTGGTCTGACAAAGAAAATGAATTCACTTCATCACAAGCAGAAAGTGTAATGCCAACCGTTCCTGTTAGCGTTGATGTGCAGGTTGAAGAAACAATTATAACAGATGAAGAGATTGAAGAACCAGTAAATGTTGAGAATGTTAAGGAAATGGAGTTTATTAATAATCATATTTCTGTTTCTGAAAACGATTATTATCAGTATAATACATTAAATGCAAAAGAAAAAATGTTATATAAAAGTATTGTGAATACGGTTTCTCGGTCGGGCAGTGTGGTTAACACTTTAAACTTAGCTATTTCTTATGATAATGTTGTTTCTGTTTTTCAAAAGGTTCTTACCGATTATCCGCAGTATTTTTATATTTCGAGAAGCTGTATTTTGATTTATGCATCTCGCGGTGATAACATTCGAGCAATCGTTCTGTTGTATACAGACGGAATTGTGACCGACGAGTATGATGAAAATATGAAGCTTATTCAAACGGCAGACCGCTCTTTGATAAACCAAAAAATAAACCGCTTACAATCCGAAACGGAAAAGGTTATATCTAAAATACCTGCCGAAATCTCTGATATTATAAAGGAAAAGCGTATTCATGACTATGTGGTTGAAACGGTAAGCTATGATTATAGTGTTATTGAGAACATTGATAATTTTACAACCATGCCTCATGACTTTGATTTATACGGTGCTATGGTAGAGGGTAGTGCGGTTTGTGAGGGATACTCCAAATTATTTCAATTTATTTGTTATTGTGTGGGCATAAATTCAACACAGGTTGTTGGAACTTCTGGCGGTGGAAACCATATGTGGAACGCCGTTTTGATAGACCAAGAGTGGTATCAAATTGATGTAACATGGAATGACACAGAAAAAATCATCAGTTACAGTTATTTTAATTTGACTAATGAGAGCATATCAAAAGACCATATTATCGATTCCTCTGTAATTGCTGTTCCGCAATGTAACTCTACGGAAAATTCATTTATTAGTACCTTTGCGGTTTGTGTTACAGACCTCAATAAAGCTCCTACAAACTATGAAAGTGCTATTGCAAATATAAAAGAAGCAGGGGACAAACGAGTTTATATTTATATTGAGGGATATGAGCTTGATAGAATAGGTGTTATAAATTTACAAAAGTATTCAAGGTACATTCAGCAGTATTTACTGAGAACAACCTCTGATTTTTATGCTTATATTTCCAAGCAAGGACTATCCTTGTCAGGTAATACTTATAAGATTAATGAATTTATTGTTTTAACGCTTAGGTGAAGATAGAGATTCGGTTCTTTGCTCTACCAAATCCTTTAGCTATTCTACGGTGGCAACCCTCCTTTAAGCAAGGAGGGCTTTTTTATAAAAAACCGACCAAAAAATTAAAAATCTTATTGTTAACAGAGGCAAAATGTGGTACAATAAATTAGAATGGGGTAAAATTGATTTTATTATTTATTTTAGATATCAGTTTTTATATAATTAAGTATTATTTTTAAAAGGTAAGTGTTAGGAATGAACAGCGTTATCAGAAAAACAAAAATCGTTTGCACAATTGGTCCTGCCTGTAGCGACGAGGAAACAATAACTAAAATGTGTCTTGCGGGAATGAATGTTGCGCGTATGAATTTTTCCCACAATACACACGAGGACCACGCAAAGCGTATTGCTATGGTAAAAAAGGTAAGGGAAAAGTTAGGACTTCCTATTGCTATTATGCTTGACACAAAAGGTCCTGAATACAGAATAAAAACCTTTAAGGATGGTAAGATTTTTCTTAAAGATGGCGATGCTTTTACCTTTACCACCGAGGATGTTGAGGGTGATATTAATCGAGTTTCGGTTAATTATAAGGAGCTTGCGGGCGAAATGGAAAAGGGAGACAAAATTCTCCTTAACAATGGCTTACTTGTTTTTGAGGTTGAGGACACTACCGAAACTGAGATAAAATGTCGCGTAGTGGTAGGCGGTGAGCTCTCTGACCGCAAGAGTATGAGCTTCCCGAACAAGACTTTGAAGCAGGTGTACTTAAGCGAGCAGGATAAGCAGGATATTCTTTTTGGAGTATCTCAGGATATTGATTTTATTGCTTGCTCGTTTGTTTCCTGTAAGCAGGACCTTTTAGATGTAAAGGACTTTTTTGCCGAAAATGGTATAAAAGATATCGATATTATTGCTAAAATTGAAAATCGTTCAGGTGTTGATAATATAGAGGAAATTTGCAAAGAATGTAGCGGAATAATGATTGCCCGAGGTGATATGGGTGTTGAAATTCCGTTTGAGGAGCTTCCTGCAATACAAAAACAGCTTATTACCAAGTGCCGACTTTTGGGTAAAAGAGTTATAACTGCTACAGAAATGCTTGAATCTATGGTTCATAACGCAAGACCTACAAGAGCGGAAATTTCTGATGTTGCAAATGCTGTTTATGACGGTACAAGTGCAATTATGCTTTCGGGGGAGACCGCAGCGGGACAGTATCCTGTTTTAGCGGTGGAAACTATGGCGCGTATAGCGGTGAATACTGAGCAGAATATACACTATTCCAAGCGTTTTTTGAACCGTGAGTTTAAGATTAAAAATACGGTAGATGCGATATCCCACGCCACCTGCGGTATGGCTATTGATATAGATGCTAAGGCGATTGCGGTCTGTTCACTTTCGGGTATGACAGCGCGTATGGTATCAAGATTCCGTCCTCAGGCAAGTATCATAGGCATTACCACAGACGAAAAAACATGGCGTCAGCTTGCTCTTTCGTGGGGAGTTTTGCCTGCTATCTGTGAGAATTTTACCTCAACCGAGGTTCTGTTCTATAACGCAACAGGCATCACTAAAAAGATGCTGGGACTTGAAAGCGGAGATAAAATCGTGCTTACAGGCGGTGTTACCAACGGTAAATCGGGCAATACAAATCTTATCAAGGTTGAAACTGTTTAATAGCATTTTTGAAAAACCTGAATTTTAAAAGGTGATAGAATATTATGAATAAATATAAAACGCTGATGTCTAATACCTTACTCATAAGTATGGGAACCTTTGGCTCTAAGCTTTTGGTTTTCCTTATGGTAAGGTTTTATACAGGGCATCTTTCTACATCGGACTATGGTACGGCAGACCTTATTGTCCAAACCGCAAATCTTCTTATGCCAATTATTTCAATGGGCATAACAGAGGGTGTTTTTAGGTTTGCAATGGATAACAGTATTGACCGAAGAAGTGTTTTCACAAACGGTTTTTTTGCAATAACAGTTGGTGCGGTGCTTTTTGCGGCATTTATTCCATTAATGAGCTTGGTTAAGGAATTTAGCGGTTATATTTGGCTTATTGTACTTTACACTATGGCGTATTGTTATCATTCGCTATGCTCGCAATACATAAGAGCTATCGGAAAAACGGCGTTTTTTGCAATACAAGGAATATTTAATACCTGTATGGTTATAGTGCTGAATATTGTATTTTTGGCGGTATTTGACCTTAGGATTATGGGGTATGTTCTATCGGTTGTTATTGCTGACACCTTGAGTACAGCCTTGATTGTTTTTAAGGAAAAACTATGGCGGTGTATTACATTAAAGCCTAATCGCTTTGTATTTGCTAAAATGATTAAATACAGTCTTCCGCTTATTCCTACCACCGTTTTTTGGTGGATTACCAGCGTGTCGGACAGGTATATGGTAAATGGTATGATAGGTAGTGACGCCAACGGATTATATACTGTTTCTTATAAATTACCAACCTTGCTCACCCTCGTTTCTACAATTTTTATGCAGGCATGGCAGTTCTCTGCCGTTACAGAGCAGGGTGAGGATAAGGCTGAGCACGCTGAATTTTTCAGCAGAGTATGGCGCTCCTTTCAGGCAGTTATGTTTCTTGCAGGAAGTGCGGTTATAATCTTCGCAAAGCCTGTCATGAAACTGCTTACCGCAAAGGAATTTTATAGCGCTTGGAAATATGTGCCGCTTTTATCGGTGGCTATGGTGTTTACTGCCTTTGTTTCTTTTTTGGGCACTGTTTATGTGGTTTGTAAAAAAAGCAATGTGTCGCTTATAACCTCAATTGCGGGTCCGGTATCAAACATTGTATTAAATCTTATTCTTATTCCGTCGCCTTTAGGGGTTCAAGGAGCGGCAATCGCTACAGTATTCAGCTATCTTTTGGTTTTCGTAATAAGAATTTTTAATGTAGGAAAATACATCGATTTTAATCTCTATAAAGGTTATATTATGGTAAATACTGTCATACTGTTAATTCAGGCGGCAGTTATGATAATAGAGCCTAGCGGTTGGATTATAGCTCAAGTTGTGTGCATTATACTTCTTGTGACGGTTAACTTTAGATTTTTGTTGGCTTGCGTAAATAAGATTTTAATGCCTATTTTAAGGAGGATAAAAGGATGATAGATTTTCTTTTTAAAACAGTTATTGGAAAAGTGCTTGTAACTCTCTTTGTTTCTATGGTGCCTATAATCGAGCTCAGAGGCGCTATTCCTATTGCTACAGGAATGGGGCTGTCTCCCGCTATAGCAATTCCGGTTGCCATTGTAGGGAACCTTATTCCCGTACCATTCATTATTATATTTATAAAAAAGATTTTCGCTTGGATGAGAAAGGTTAGTCCAAAGCTTAACGGTATAGTTGATAAAATGGAAGCAAAGGCGGAGAAAAATAAAGAAAAGGTTCTGAAATATGCTTTTTGGGGACTGGTGCTTTTTGTGGCGATTCCTCTCCCCGGAACAGGCGCTTGGACAGGCGCGCTTGTAGCAGCAATGCTCGATATGCCGCTTAAAAAGGCATTCCCGTCTATTGCTATAGGTGTTTTAGGAGCAGGCATTATTATTTCCTTTGTAAGCTATGGTGCAGCGGCGATTATATTTGGATAGCTTGGGAAATTTGCGCCTATAAAACTTAATTTTTTAAACTTAGGCTTGACATTATACGGCATTTATGATAAATTAATGCCATAAGATAGAGGCGCGATGTGTTATGAGTAGCCTTTGAATTGTAACTCCGGCGGGAGAATGTCAAAGGTAAAAGGAGCAGTCGCCGAAGAAGGCTTATGGCAATAGGTCATTCTGGTAATGCGGAATAATATCTGTATTACTGTCGCATTTGCGGAGAGCTATCGAAAACAGAGCTGGTATGCCGTTATTGGGTATACTGTATTTCTGATTTTTGATAGCCGAGCGATCGGCTATTTTTTGTTATGTAGAAAACTGAAAAGGAAAGTGTAAAAATGAAAACTCCTATTTTTAAAGGTATTGCAACGGCTCTTATTACTCCAATTACAGAAAACGGAATTGATTATGAGGCATTTGGAAGACTTATTGATTGGCAGATTGAAAAGGGCGTAAATGCCCTTGTTATTTGCGGAACTACGGGTGAGGCTTCTACTCTTACAGATGATGAACATAGAGATGCTATTGCTTTTGCAGTAAAGCACGCAAATAAGAGGGTTCCGATTATTGCAGGAACCGGTTCAAACGATACAGAGTATGCTCTTGACCTTACAAGATGTGCTTGCGAAGCCGGTGCAGACGCGGTGCTTGTGGTTACACCTTATTATAACAAGGCTACACAGAACGGTCTCATTAAGATGTTTACCGATATTGCCAATGTTTCTACAGTTCCGGTTATTCTTTATAATGTTCCATCAAGAACAGGTGTGAATATTGCACCTGCAACAGTTGCAAAGTTGGCTGAGCATCCTAATATAAATGCAATTAAGGAAGCAAGCGGAAATATTTCTCAGATTGCAGAAATAGCCTCGCTTTGCGGTGATAAAATCAATATTTACTCAGGCAACGATGACCAGATAGTACCGATTATGGCTTTGGGCGGCTTGGGTTGTATCTCGGTTCTTTCAAATGTAGCGCCTACCGAAAGTGTAGAGCTTTGCGATAAGTTCTTTGCTGGTGATGTAAAGGGAGCGGCAAAAATTCAGTTAGATTATCTTCCGCTTATTAATGCCCTTTTCAGCGAGGTTAATCCTATTCCCGTTAAGGCTGCAATGGCGGCTATGGGCTTCTGCGAGGATTATCTACGTCTGCCACTTACCTCTATGGAGGATGCTAACAAAGAAAAGCTTTTGGCTGAAATGCGTAAAATGGGTATAAATTTTTAACAGAGTGGAACGGTTTTGATGATTTGTAATAATATTTCGGTAAATGAAAAGGGACATCTTACCTTTGCAGGTTTTGATACTGTAGAGCTTGCAGAAAAGTACGGTACTCCGCTTTATCTTATGGACGAAAACAAAATAAGGGAGCATATAAGAGCATACAGAGACACTATGTCGGACTGTATGCCTGAGGGCTCAATTCCTGAGTTTGCAAGCAAGGCGTTTTCCTGTAAACAGATTTACAGAATTATGGCAGAAGAGGGAATAGATATTGATGCCGTTTCCTGCGGTGAAATATATACCGCATTTTCGGCAGGCTTCCCTATGGAAAAATGCTTTTTTCACGGTACAAATAAGACCGATAGTGATATTGCCTTTGCTATGGAAAAGGGCGTGGGATTTTTTGTGGTGGATAACGATGAGGAAATCTCGGCAATAGAGCGTATTGCAGGCGAAAAGGGTATTGTTCAAAAGGTGCTTTTGCGCGTCACCCCAGGTATAGACCCGCATACACATAAGAAAATATCAACCGGCTCTGAGGAATCTAAATTCGGTATTGCTATAAGAACAGGTCAGGCTTTAACTTCAACAGGAAAGCTGTTAGACTGCAATAATATTGAGCTTTGCGGTTTTCATTGTCATATCGGTTCTCAGATTTTTGAATCTGAGCCGTTTGTTACCGCTTCACAAATGATGCTTGAATTTATTTCCGATGTAAGGGATGTTTACAGATATATTCCTGATATGCTTAATCTCGGTGGTGGCTTTGGTGTTAGATATGTTGAAACAGACCCTGAAATAAGCTATGAGCAAAAGATTAGAGAGGTTGCAGAGAATCTCAATAAGCAATGTAAGGAATTAGGTCTTAGCGTTCCTAAAATCTTAATGGAGCCAGGCAGAAGCCTTGTTGCAGATGCAGGTCTCACACTTTACACCGTGGGAAGTGTAAAAGAGGTTGATGGGTATAGAAATTATATCTCTATCGATGGTGGAATGACCGATAATCCGAGATATACGCTTTATGAATCAGCATATACAGTGTTGCTTGCCTCAAGGGCAAATGCAGAAAAAGATTTTACCGCTACGATAGCCGGTAGATGCTGTGAATCGGGCGACCTTATACAGGAAAATGTGCAGATAGCAAAGCCTCAAAGGGGTGATATACTCGCTGTTTGTACCACAGGAGCGTATAATTACTCTATGGCATCAAACTATAACCGTGTTCCAAGACCACCTGTTGTAATGCTCAAAGACGGTAAGGATTATGTAGCGGTTAAGCGCGAAAGCCTTGAGGATATATGCAGTCTTGATGTTTAACGGAGACGCTTTATGGTACATATAGGAAATGATTGGGATGCTATTTTAGCTGACGAATGGGAGAAACCATATTATAAGAAATTGCGTCAGTTTTTAAAGCAGGAATATTCTACTCAGCATATATATCCGCATATGAATGACATTTTTAACGCCTTAAAATTTACCTCTTTTGAGGATACAAAGGTGGTAATTATAGGTCAGGACCCGTATCACGGATACGGTCAGGCGCACGGTCTTTGCTTTTCGGTAAAGCAGGGGGTTACACCGCCACCATCGCTTAAAAATATTTTTAAAGAGCTTTATTCCGATGTAGGAAAGCCTGAGCCTTTAAGTGGTGAGCTTACTGATTGGGCAAAGCAGGGTGTACTGTTGCTTAATAATGTACTTACGGTGAGAGAGGGATGTCCCGCAAGCCACAAGGGAATGGGATGGGAGATTTTTACAGATAGGGTTATTTCTGAGCTTAATCGCAAGCAAACGCCTGTTGTATTTTTACTTTGGGGCGCGCACGCACAGAAAAAGGCAGAAATAGTAACCAATCCAATACATCATAAACTTGCTACAGTTCATCCGAGTCCACTTTCGGCGAGCAGAGGTTTTTTTGGTTGTCGACATTTCTCTAAAACGAATGAAATTCTGCAAAAAAACAAACTTTTAGAAATAATTTGGTAAAATTTACCATTTACAAACAAATCTGCCTATGTTATAATTCTAATAAATAAGGCTTTTTTACAGAAAAAGGTGATGTTTATGACTAATAAAACTACTACCATTACAAGAATGGTCGATAAAATGGGCAGAATAGTTATTCCAAAGGAGTTTCGTTCTAAGCTTAATATCAGGGATGATGTTGATAAACTGGATATTTTCCTTGAAGATGAAATAATAATTATTAAAAAGCACCAGTCATCCTGCTATTTTTGCAGTTCAAGTGCTCCAAGCGTATGCCTTAATAACAAGATGGTCTGCGTAGACTGCATTAAAAAACTTGAGGAAATGAAAAAAATCTTTGAATAACGGCAAAAAAATTGAGAGGCTACCTATTAAGGTAACCTCTTTTAATTTTAATATTTTAAATTTTAGAATATAAGTGTCCAAATATCCTTTGCGGCAATAATTAGCATAAAGGCAATCAAAATTATAAATCCTACCATATGGACTGCGGATTCGTATTTTTGGGGAACAGGCTTTCTAAATATCATTTCTATAATAATAAATAAAAGTCTGCCGCCGTCAAGCGCGGGTATGGGGAGCAGATTAAATATACCTAAATTAATGGTTATAAGCGCCAAAATAGGTAAAATATTTATAAGACTCTGCTTTGCCATATTGCCTATTGCAACCGTTACACCCACAGGACCCGAAACGGTGCTTATACCGTATTTGCCGCCCAAAAGGTCTATAAGTGAGCGCCACACAACCGCACAGTAGGAAATCGCGGTATCTACAGTTTGTTTAATATATGAGCTAAAGCTTTTTTCTATGCCGTAAACCTGAAAATCTACTGTTAGATAGCTTATACCGTCAAGCTTTTCAGATTTAAAGCGAACATCCTTTAAGAGCTTCTTTTCGCCGTCACGCTTTACGGTTATATCAACCGTGCTATCCTTAACATTGGTAAAGGCATAGCTTAAATCATATGTGGTAAATATTTTTCTGCCGTCTACCTCAATTATTTTATCATCAACCTCAAGCCCCGTTTGGGCGCTTACCGCGTTTTCAGTGAAATCGGCAATAATCGTAGAGGCAAACCGCTTAGAAGGAGCCAAAATAATTGCAACGATTATAAGTCCTAAAAGCAAATTAAAGGTGGCACCCATTACAACTATAATAAATCTTCGCCAAGGCTTTTTATTGCAAAAAGCACGATTATCTGAACTTGATTCGTCCTCACCCTCCATTGCGCAAAATCCTCCAAAGGGTACAAGCTTTACCGAGTATTTTGTTTCCTTGCCCTGACGGGAGAAAAGTGTAGGACCAAAGCCTATTGCAAATTCGTTCACCCTAACCTTCATAAGCTTTGCCGCAATAAAGTGACCGAATTCGTGAATAAATATAAGCACTAAAAATAGCAGAATAGCTATTAGATAGGGCCAAACATTATTCCAAAGATTAATAATAGAAGAAATAAAAATCACCACTTTTTAAATTATATGCTATTTAAATGCTGTTTTTTACCATTTCTCGAGCAATTTTGTCAGTCGCAAGAATATCATCAAGGTCGAAGTCTTTTTTATTATTGACAGTTTGCAATGCTTTTTCCACAAGCTCTGCAATTTTTAAAAACTTAATTTTTCCCTCTAAGAAAAGGCGGACAGCTTCCTCGTTGGCGCCGTTTACCGCTGTTGGAGCAAGCCCACCTTGATTAATTGCTTCAATGCAAAGAGGCAAACACCTGAATGTATCGGTATCAGGCTTTTGGAATGTGAGCGTGCCAATATCAGCAAGACTAAGTCTTTCAAAGGCGTAATCACTTCTTTCAGGGTAGGTAAGCGCGTATTGAATAGGCAAACGCATATCGGGAGTTCCGAGCTGTGCGATAAGTGCGCCGTCCGAAAGCTCAACGCCCGAATGAATAATGCTTTGCCTGTGAACCACAACATCTATCTGGCTTGCAGGAAGACCGAAAAGGTGTACCGCCTCAATAACCTCAAGTCCCTTGTTCATAAGGGTTGCAGAATCAATTGTAATTTTAGCTCCCATTGACCAATTAGGATGCTTTAATGCTTCTTTTACAGTAACATTTTCAAGCTCAGCCTTGGTTTTGCCAAAGAACGGACCTCCTGATGCGGTTAGCAAAATTCTCCTAAGCGAACCCTTAGGAGCACCCTGTAAAGACTGAAAAATTGCGGAATGCTCACTGTCAACCGGAAGTATCTTTACGCCTTTTTCTTGTGCTTTACAGTTTACAATTTCACCGCCGGTCACTAAGGTTTCTTTATTTGCAAGGGCAATGGTTTTGCCTGCCTCTATTGCAGAAAGGGTTGGTCTTAATCCCGCAATTCCTACTATTGAGTTAAGAACAATATCGCCATCACTCTTTGCTATTTCGCACACACCGTCAGCGCCTGAGAGCACCTTTATATCGGTATCGCTTAGCTTTATTTTTAATTCTTTTGCTTTTTCTTCATTAAAAACGGCAACTTTACTAGGTTTAAACTCTCTTGCCTGTTTTTCAAGAAGTTCTATGTTGCTTGCCGCTGCAAGAGCAGTAATACGGTAACCGTCACGCCGACAAACATCAAGAGATTGAGTTCCAATCGAACCGGTTGAACCTAAAACAATTAAACTTTTCATTAGATTATACCCATTTTTATTGCCAAATAAAGCAATGGCACTATCATTATTATGCTATCGACACGGTCTAAAATACCACCGTGGCCGGGAATTAAGCTTCCATAATCTTTTAAACCAACTGAGCGTTTTATAGCCGAGGCAAAAAGGTCGCCTATCATACCTAAAATGCAGAAAGGAATGGTTAAAACGAGCGGAAGAACAATGCCTTTATCAAAGCATAAAGATAAAATAATTGTTACTATAATGCTTGAAACAATACCGCCGATTGCGCCCTCAACCGTCTTTTTAGGGCTGATATTTGGGCAAAGCTTATGTTTTCCAATGGTAACACCTGTGAAATAAGCGCCAATATCGCAAACCGATGAGAAATTCAAGAGCAATAATAAATAGTATATTCCGCTTTCGTGTTTTATAACACCTGAAAGGCAAGAAAATGCATAAGCATAGGGAAGAGGCATTGCAAAAAGAGAAACAATCTTTGCTAAATCAAAATCTTTATGGTTTTTAAGGGTCATAAATACTGCAAACATAAAGTATAAAATTATTATTGCAGTAATAGCATAAGACCAATAAGCATCAAAGATATTGATGTATATTACTTTGATAGAGAACGCTTTTGCAATTAGACCTTTTAATCTATCATCATTTCCTAATATGAATAAAGCAGAAAAACTGCAAGCGCCTACAATGCAAAGCTTTGATTTAATGCCTGCCGCATTTTTAAGAAGCTCATACATTGCAATAGCGGTTATAATCGCTATACCAACGCTAATAATAAGAGGCTCAATAAAAAATCCTAAGCATAAAGCTGCAAGAACGATAGAGCCCATAATTATTCCTGAAATAATACGAGTTTTCATAAAATTAAACCCCTCCGAATCTTCTATTACGGTGATTAAAGTCATCAATAGCCTTTTCAAGATGCTTTGGCGTGAAATCAGGCCAGAGAATATCCGAAAACCAATATTCTGCATATGCCGACTGCCATATAAGGTAGTTTGAAAGCCTATACTCACCGCTTGGACGGATTATAAAATCAGGGTCGGGCATATCCTTAGTGTAAAGATGCTGAGATATAACCTCTTCTGTGACCTCTGATGACGGAATGCCCTCATCTATTATTGAACGCACAGCACGGGTGATTTCATCCTTTCCACCGTAATTTATGGCTATGTTAAGCTTAAGTCCAGTAGCATCCTTCGAACCGTCCTCATCCTTTTTGATGAGTTCCTTTATATCCTCAGCCAACGGCTCAAGATTGCCAATAAACTTAACCCTTATATTTTCGTGCTTGAAATTTTCTGCATCCTTAAGGTAATCCCTTAAAAGATTCATAATTCCCTCAACCTCATCCTTGGGTCTTTTCCAATTCTCGGTAGAAAAGGCGTATACGGTGAGGTATTCAAGTCCAATTTTATTGCAATATCGCGCAATGCTTTTAAAGGTTTTTGCTCCGGCAATATGGCCTGCAGAACGGGGAAGTGAGCGTTTTTTTGCCCATCGTCCGTTACCGTCCATAATAATAGCAATATGTCTTGGCAGAACTCTGTTTTCTGCTTTTTTCTTTAAAAAATGCATTTTAGCACTATCCCCAATTACTTTAAAATATCTGAATGTTTGAGCAATAACCGCTTACACGAGTATCAAGTGTGTTATCTTATTTATCGATGATTTGGCCAATTAAAATTTCAAAACGTTGTAAAACCCGTGAGCGGCTCTTGCAGGATAAAAGTCTACAAATTTATAGTTTACTTATATTATAAAAGAGCTCGACCCGACAACAAAGAGCTTGTTGTCGGGCTTTTTTTAAGATATCAAACGAAATCTAATGTATGATTTATTGAAGTTGGCTTGTCAATTTTCCAAACTGGCTTACCCTTAATAAATCCAAACACTTTATTTTAAATCTCCATGATTTCCTTTTCTTTTACGGAAGCGAGTTCGTCAATTTCCTTACAGAATTTATCGGTAAGGTTTTGAATTTTCTTTTCGCCGTTTGCAACATCGTCCTCAGTAATAGAGTTAGCTTTTTTAAGTCCCTTAAGCTTTTCAATAGCATCGCGGCGGGTGTTGCGGACAGCAACCTTATTATCCTCAGCAAGACGCTTAACATCCTTAACTATTTCCTTACGGCGCTCCTCTGTAAGAGGGGGGAATGAAAGGCGGATAACACGACCGTCATTCTGAGGATTGATTCCGATATCTGAAACGAGAATAGCCTTTTCGATATCCTTAAGGGTTGAAGCGTCCCAAGGTGAAACCATAAGAATACGCGGCTCGGGAACTGAAACTGCAGCCATCTGCTGAATGGGTGTGGGTGAACCGTAATAATCAACCGTGATACGATCGAGCACAGAGGCATTAGCTCTACCTGCACGGATAGACTTATAATCTCTTTCAAGAACAGAGACAGTTTTATTCATTTTTTCTTCAGTGTTTTTAATTAATTCGTTCATGATTTTCTCCTTATTTTACTATTGTACCAATTGTTTCGCCGGTCATCGCAGCAACGATATTATCGGGGTTTTCTAAATTAAACACAAGAATTTCGATTTCATTATCCATACAAAGGGATGCGGCGGTACTATCCATAACATGAAGCCCCTGTTGAAGCACATCAATGTGGGAAAGAGTATCGTACTTCTTGGCATTTGGATTGGTTTTGGGGTCACAGTCATAAACACCGTCAACATTTGTGGCTTTAAAGATGACATCTGCGCCGATTTCAGCAGCTCTCAAAGCGGCGGCAGTATCAGTAGAGAGAAAGGGATTTCCTGTTCCGCAACCGAAAATTACAACTCTGCCCTTTTCAAGATGGCGAACAGCCTTATTGCGGATATATGGCTCTGCAATCTGACGCATTTCGATTGCGGTCTGAACACGGGCTGTAACGCCGAGCTGTTCAAGTGCATCAGCTAATGCAAGCGAGTTAATTGAGGTTGCAAGCATACCCATATGGTCGGCTCTTGTTCTGTCCATCTTTCCGCTTGATCTACCGCGCCAAAAATTGCCGCCACCTACAACGATAGCAACCTGAACACCCATATCAACACAGGTTTTAACACGTTGGCAAACCTCAAGAACCTTATCAAAATCAATACCCGAACCCTTGTCTCCCGCAAGCACCTCACCGCTGAGCTTTAAAAGAACACGCTTATAAACTGGTTTCATTTTTAACACCCCATTATTTTTTCCATTTCTTTGACTATTGTAACTGATATTGAGTATAAAGTCAATCTTAAATATATAATATATAATATAAATTTTTAATTAAAAATGCTTGACAAAGAAAAGCGATAGTGTTATACTGTGTAGAAAGAAAATGCGTTGATGGAATTATTTCCTGCATTCATTAGTTTTAGAGAGTCGGCGGTTGGTGTAAGCCGATACAGTGGTGTAGGGTAAGTCTCATTCCTGAGCAGAGCGGCTGAACTTGAGTAAGTTGCTACGGAATGCCCCGTTATCATGGCACGGAGCTTGTTGGAGCTTTACTGAGTGACCGTATTGTAATACGGTAATCAGGGTGGTACCGCGAATAGTTTATTCGTCCCTGAGATTGCTTTTAATGCAGTCTCGGGGCTTTTTAATTTTTCAAGCCTCTAATTTACCGAAAGGAAAGAAAAAATTATGAAAAACATTAAAATCACTGATATGACATTATGCAGAAATAAAGCCCTAAGCTTTAAGGAACGCATAGAAATTGCAAGACTTCTTGAGCGACTTAATGTTAATAAAATCGAGCTTCCTGCAATTGATAATGTAAAGAGCGATACACTGCTTGTAAGAACAATTGCTTCCTTTGTAAAGAAAAGCTGCCTTTCTGTTTCCTGCGGCTTTACATTAGAGGGCGTAGAATATGCGTTGTCTTCGCTTAGCAACACCAAAAATCCCGAAATTAGAGTGGAACTTCCGCTTAGTCCTGTAGGAATGGAGTATATCTGCCACAAAAAAGCACCTGCAATTATTGAGCTTATAAAAGAATTGGTGGTTGCCGCAAAGGCAAAGTGTACTAAGGTTCAGTTCTGTGCAATTGATGCTACCCGTGCTGAAAAGCAGGTTTTGATTGACGCTATAAATGCCGCCATTAAGTCTGGCGCCACCTCGGTAGTTGTTTGTGATACAACAGGCGAAATGCTGCCTGATGATTTCAGAGATTTCGTAGCAGAGCTCAAAGCAGATATTTCGGCACTTGAGGGTGTTGAGTTTGGCGTTTGCGTTGAGGATAAAAACGGTATGGCTACAGCGGCATCAATTTTGGCTGTTAAGGCGGTTGCCGATGCTGTTAAGGTAGCGGTTAACGGCGGTGTAGCAGAGCTTGAAACCTTTAGCGGTGTTGTTAAAAACTGTGGAAATACCTGTGGCTTTAGCTCACACATAAAGTATACCGAAATCGGAAGAATAGTAAGCCAGATTTCACGCATTACAGCTCCTGTGGCAAGCGGCTCTGTACCTGCTGTTAGAAGCGAGTCGGAAAATGCTATTCAGCTTGACGGGAATGATAGTCGCGAGACTGTTGCGGCAGCAATTGAAACCTTGGGCTATGATTTATCTGAAGAGGATATTGCCAAGGTTTACGAGGAGTTCTTAAACATTGCGGCTAAAAAGCGTGTTGGAGCTAAGGAGCTTGACGCAATTGTTGCTTCAACCGCACTTCAGGTTCCGCCTACATATAAGCTTATAAGCTATGTAATAAACAATGGAAATATTATATCATCTTCAGCGCAAATAAGACTCTCTAAAAATGGGGAAGAAGCTGAGGGGATTTGTATTGGCGACGGTCCTGTGGATGCTGCCTTTAGAGCTGTTGAGCAGATTATCGGCAGACACTATGAGCTGGACGATTTCCAGATTCAAACCGTTACCGAGGGCAGAGACTCTATGGGTTCGGCATTGGTGAGACTTCGCGAGAGCGGAAAGCTTTACTCGGGAACGGGTATTTCAACTGATATTTTAGGTGCAAGCATCAGAGCGTATATCAATGCGCTTAACAAGATAGTTTACGAGGAGGCAAACTAATATGAAGCTTTCTTTTTCAACAAAGGGTTGGCACAATAGCACCTTTGAGGATTTTTGTGCAACCGCCCTCGATTTAAAGTTTGAGGGAATTGAATTACACAACATACATAACCGACTTTTCACCGATAAGGACGGTGCTTTTCACGATTATACTGCCGCGGCAACCTTAAGAAAGCTTTATGAGCTCAAGCTTTCAATTCCTTGTATAGATTCTGTTTGTGATTGTGGTTGTGCTGATAATGTAGATGCTACTATAGGGGAAATACGCGCTTGCGTTAATATTGCAAAAAATCTTAAGATTCCGTCTGTAAGAGTTCGAGCAATAAGTGGTGGCGATGGAGCGATAACCTGTGCGGAAGGCATATTGCGTACAGTTTTACCTGATGCTGAGGCTGCCGGTATTTCGATTCTTGTAGAAACATCAGGTGTATTTTGTGATACATCTAAGCTATTGGGACTTCTCAACACCTTTGCGTGTGACAGTCTTGCGGCACTTTGGGATATGTACTCTACCTATTTCATCGGTAAGGAGGATGCTGAGACTACTATTAAAAATCTCGGTGCCTATGTTCGTCATGTTCATATTAAAGACGCGGCAACGACCGATAACGGAACAGAGTTTTGTCTTATGGGCGAGGGCGAGCTGCCTGTAGAAGAAATGATGCTTGCACTTCGTTCGGTTAATTATGATGGATTTGTGTCTCTCGAATGGCATCCCGAATGGTGCGAGGAGCTTGACGATATGGAGATTATATTCTCTCAGTTCGTAAACTTTATGAAGCAGTTCGGCGATACCTCTAAAAACGAAACTGCACTTTACTACAACCGTGCACATACAGGTAAATATGTTTGGGAAAAGGACCGCCTTATAGACGAAACATTTTCGGATGTGCTCGACCGTATGGTTGAGGAGTTCCCTGACCAATATGCCTTTAAATATACAACGCTTGATTACACAAGAACATATAGCGAATTCAGGGACGATGTTGATAACTTTGCACGCTCGCTGATTGCTCTCGGTGTTAAGGCAGGTACACACGTTGCTGTTTGGGCATCTAATGTTCCGCAGTGGTACATCGCTTTTTGGGCCACTGTTAAAATCGGCGCGGTACTTGTTACCGTAAATACCGCATATAAAATTCACGAAATTGAGTATCTGCTCAGACAGTCGGATACGCATACCCTCATTATGACCGAGGGCGGCAAGGATATAGCTTACGGTGAAATAATAGCTGAGCTTTGTCCTGAGCTTTCAGAGCTTAAGGTAGGAACTCCACTCCACGCAAAGCGTTTGCCATTCTTAAGAAACTGTATTACGGTAGGCTTCAAGCAAAAGGGATGTCTTACTTGGGATGATGCGCTTGAAAGAGCGGCTCAGGTACCGCTCAGCGAGGTTAACCGTATGGCATCACTTGTGGATAAGGATGATGTCTGCAATATGCAGTATACATCGGGAACAACAGGCTTCCCCAAGGGTGTAATGCTTACGCACTACAATGTTGTTAATAACGGTAAGTATATTGGCGACCATATGGAGCTTTCAACTGCTGACCGAATGATGATTCAGGTTCCTATGTTCCATTGCTTCGGAATGGTGCTTTCTATGACCGCTTCTATGACTCACGGTACAACAATGTATCCGCTTCCGTATTTCTCGGCAAAGCCGGCGCTTTCCTGTGTTCATAATGAGCATATAACTGCCTTTAACGGTGTGCCTACAATGTTTATCGCTATGATGCAGCATCCTGATTTTGCTAAAACTGATTTCTCGTATATGCGTGTGGGTATTATGGCAGGCGCTAACTGTCCGGCAGACCTTATGAAGAAGGCTACCGAGGTTATGAATATGAAGGAAATTGTATCTGTTTATGGTCAGACTGAGGCTTCACCCGGTTGCACTATGAGCAGTTATTACGATTCTCTTGAGGTCAGAACCGAAACGGTAGGCTCTCGTTTTGCAAATGTTGAATGTAAGATAATTGACCCCGAAACAGGACTGGACTGTCCTGACGGCGTGAACGGAGAGTTTGTTGCACGCGGTTATAACATAATGAAGGGCTATTATAAGATGCCTAAGGCTACAGCTGAGGCTATTGACGAAAACGGTTGGCTCCACACAGGTGACCTTGCTTGTAGGGATAGTGACGGTAATTACCGCATTACTGGCAGACTTAAGGATATGATAATCCGAGGCGGTGAGAATATTTATCCCAAGGAGATTGAGGAATTTATTTATACCTGTCCTAAGGTTAGCGATGTTCAGGTTATCGGTGTGCCAGACGAACAGTATGGTGAGGAGATAATGGCTTGCATTATCCTCAAAAAGGGTGAAGAAATGACTGCTGATGAAATGAAAAAATACATTGCAGACCATATGGCTCGTCATAAGGTTCCGAGATATATAGATTTTGTGGATAAATTCCCGATGAATGCGGCAGGAAAGATCCTTAAATACAAGATGCGTGAGGAAGCGGCTGAGAGGTTAGGACTGAAAAAGTAAATGGTAAACGGAATATATACAATAGATGCCCATTGCCATATTTATCCCGAAAAAATAGCCGCAAGGGCGGTCAACGGAACCGATACATTTTACGGACTTCATTCGGTTTATGGCGGAACTGCCGAGAATCTTATCGAAAAGGGAACCGAGGCGGGCATTGACCACTATATTGTTCAGTCGGTGGCTACAAGTCCGAAACAGGTTAAAAGCATAAATGAGTTTGTCTCTAAAAGTGTAAAGGAAAGTGACGGCAGGTTTACGGGGCTCGGAACACTGCATCCCGAAAGCACCGATATAAAGGGCGACATTGAGCATTTATTAGAATTGGGGCTTAAGGGTGTAAAGCTTCATCCTGATATTCAAGCATTTAAGATAGACGATTTCCGATGCCTTAAAATATATGAGCTTTGCGAAGAAAAGGGGTTGCCTATTTTAATGCACACGGGGGACAGCAGATATGATTATTCTAACCCCAACCGTATGCTTCCAATTCTTAAAATATATGATTCGCTGACCGTTATAGGAGCTCATATGGGCGGTTGGTCGGTTTGGGACGATGCAGTAGAAAAATTATCGGGAAACCCTAATTTTTATGTAGACTGTTCTTCCACATTTGCCTTTTTAGAGCCTTTAAAAATTAAAGAGCTTATAAGACATTACGGGGCAGACAGAGTGCTTTTCGGGACCGACTATCCTATGTGGGATTATAAAAAGGAAATTTCAACATTTTTGTCTCTTGGTCTTGACGAAAACGAAATAATGAGTATACTTAATATAAATGCAAAAAAGATTTTTAATTTGGAGTGATATAAGTGAACAAGCATAAAATTGATACTAAATGCGTTCAGGGCGGATATACTCCCTCAAACGGAGAGCCTCGACAGATACCTATTATACAAAGCACAACCTTTAAATATGATACAAGTGAGGATATGGGTAAGCTTTTTGACCTTGAGGCAAGCGGCTATTTTTACACAAGACTTCAGAATCCTACCAACGATATGGTAGCGGCTAAAATTTGTGAGCTTGAGGGCGGTACAGCTGCAATGCTAACATCGTCAGGTCAGGCAGCATCGTTTTATTCGGTATTTAATATAGCTTCCTGTGGCGACCATGTTGTTTGCTCCTCTGCAATTTATGGCGGAACATATAATCTTTTTGCTGTTACAATGAAAAGAATGGGAATAGAATTTACCTTTGTTTCTCCCGATTGCTCTGATGAAGAGTTAGAGGCTGCCTTTAAAGAAAATACTAAGGCGGTTTTCGGTGAAACTATTGCTAACCCTGCTTTAAGCGTTCTTGATATTGAAAGATTTGCAAACGCGGCTCATAGCCATGGTGTACCGCTTATTATTGATAATACCTTCGCAACACCTGTAAATTGCCGTCCTTTTGAATGGGGTGCTGATATTGTAACCCATTCAACAACTAAGTATATGGACGGTCATGGCTCGGGTGTCGTCGGTTGTATTGTTGATTCGGGTAAATTTGATTGGACAAAGTATCCCGATAAGTTTCCAGGACTTTGCACTCCTGATGATAGCTATCACGGTGTAACATATACCGAACGTTTTGGTTTGGCTGGAGCTTATATTACAAAGGCTACAGCCCAGCTTATGCGTGATTTCGGTTCTATTCAGTCACCGCAAAATGCTTACTATGTAAATTTGGGACTTGAAAGCTTGCACCTTAGGATGAAAAAGCACTGTGAAAACGGTTTAGCAGTTGCTAAGGCTTTAAAAGAGGATGACAGAATTTCTTGGGTTATCTATCCCGGTTTAGAGGGCGATAAGTATTATGATTTAGCTCAGAAATATTTACCAAACGGTTCTTGCGGTGTTGTTAGCTTTGGTGTTAAGGGTGGAAGAGCGGCTGCTGAGAAATTTATGAAAAATTTAAGACTTGCAGCTATTGAAACCCACGTTGCCGATGCCAGAACTTGTTGTTTGCACCCTGCAAATGCAACCCACCGTCAGATGACAGATGAGGAATTGGCCAAGGCAGGTATCGCTCCCGACCTTATCCGCTTCTCTTGCGGTATAGAAGACGCAGAAGACCTTATTGCTGATATTAAACAGGCACTTGATAAAATTTAATACCCATTTAAAAACCTTCCTCTTGCATAAGGAAGGTTTTTGTGTTATGCTATTATAAATTAGTTTAAAAGAGGTAAAATATATGCCTATTAAAATTCCAAACGATTTACCTGCAGTTAAAACACTTAATGATGAGAATATTTTTGTTATGACTGAAACAAGAGCCATAACACAGGATATCCGTCCTTTAAAAATATTGCTTTTAAATCTTATGCCAAAAAAAATTGAAACTGAAACTCAATTGTCGCGTCTTTTAGGTAACTCTCCGCTACAGGTTGACCTTGAGCTAATTCATACAAAAAGCCATAAATCAAAAAATACCTCAGCAGAGCATCTTTTTGCCTTTTATAAGACCTTTGATGATGTAAAGGACCGCACCTTTGACGGTATGATTATCACCGGTGCTCCTGTTGAGCTTATCAAGTTTGAGGAGGTTGAGTATTGGCCGGAGCTTTGTGAGATTATGGAGTGGACCAAAACTCATGTGCATTCAACCTTGCATATATGCTGGGGTGCTCAGGCAGGACTTTACTATCATTACGGTATAAAAAAGTATCCGCTTGAAAAAAAGCTTTTCGGGGTGTTCCCGCATACAGCTGATTATAAAAATTCTATTCTTTTCCGCGGATTTGATGATGTGTTTATGGTTCCGCAATCAAGACATACCACGGTTAAAACCGAGGATATAGAAGCTGTAAATGAGCTTAAGATTCTTTCGTCTTCTGAAGAGGGAGGAGTGTATGTAGCGGCTACAAAGGGCGGAAAGCAGATTTTTGTTACAGGTCATTCTGAGTATGATAGGGAGACCTTGGCGAATGAGTATTTCCGCGATTTGGAAGCAGGAAAGCCTATTGAAATACCAAAAAATTATTTTGCGGATGATAACCCAAATAACGCACCGATAATGAGTTGGCGTTCTAATGCCAATCTGCTATTTTGCAATTGGCTTAATTACTTTGTTTATCAGACAACTCCGTATGATATTGAAAAGATAAAAGAATAAAAATAGCTGTTGTATTAGGTGAAGTCTTAATACAACAGCTATTTTTATGGTTATGCGATGCGTCTTAATTATTCTGAAAGCGTTAAAAATGATTTCGTTTATTGTAGGCTTGTGCATAATTGCCATTTCTTCAGCTCTTATATGCATACTGAAAATTAAAGGCTGGAAAAGGTTTGCTGAAAAATGAATAGTAAATAATACAAACAAAAATCCGTCCTCAAGAGAGAACGGGTTTTTGTTTGGTGCCTATATTCATAACTAACCTCAAACGCGAGGTGAAAATTATAAAAAAAGAAGAACCTCAGCACGCAAATTGCGTGTCGAGGCACTAGAATGGTGCGGGTGACAGGAGTCGAACCTGCACACCGAAGGCGCCAGCTCCTAAGGCTGGTGCGTCTGCCAATTCCGCCACACCCGCATATTAAAAAATTTAGCATAATCAAATCTATATCTTAAGTTAATTACTCGTCAGGCAGCCGCACTTCGCGCGTTTACCCTCAGAAATATAGTCGCACTACTCGCTTGGAGCACTTCGTATTGCTCCTTATTTCTTCACCTCAGCACTGTGCCTGTATCATCCGCAGGATGCGGCACATTGCTTCGCCCAATTCCGCCACACCCGCATATTATAAAAATTTTAGCATAATCAAATCTATATCTTAAGTTAATTACTCGTCAGGCAGCCGCACTTAGTGCGTTTACTCTCAAAAATATTGATTTAATGATATTTTACTTTAAAAACCGTTAAAAGTCAAGGAAAAAACTAAATTTTTATTATAAAAAAATTTGAAAACCTTTTGTTATTCCAACAATTGACATTTGATTTCTTATTTATTATAATACTTAAGAATTTACTTTATAAGCGAGGCAAAAGTTATGCAAATATTATTGGCGACAACAAATCAGATGCTTGTATTATTCAGTTTTATGATTTTGGGATATTTTTTAAATGTAAAAGGCATTTTACCAAAGAATGCGTCAACCACAATCTCAAAATTAGAAACTACTGTTTTGGTGCCCTGCCTAACCTTTAACACATTCTACAAATATTGTACGGTAGAAAACATTTCTAAAAAGTGGAACATAATTTTATATGGTTCAATAGTTGTAATTGTTTCGATAGTTATTGCTTTTTTTCTTGCAAAGCTATTTTCAAAGGATTTATATCTTAACAACATTTACAAATATTCATTTACAATTTCCAACCTTGGATTTATGGGAAATGCAGTGGTTTTAGGTGTCTTTGGTGAAAAG
This sequence comes from Acutalibacteraceae bacterium, assembly GCA_045658105.1. GTDB lineage: Bacteria > Bacillota > Clostridia > Oscillospirales > Acutalibacteraceae > UBA737. Next base: position 93,451 of record JAZOUK010000008.1, on the reverse strand, counting down.
GTACTGTTTGATTATCTTATCTATACGCTCCCCTTCCAGATTTACATCTTTTCGGTAGGTATTGTACTGCTAAAGCCTATCAGCAAGCATAATAAATTTTCCTTCAAAACACTTATTAATCCTGTGTTTTTATCTGTGATTTTAGGAACCGTTACAGGACTGCTTAATGTTTCATTACCCAATTTCCTTGAATCTGCAATATCGTCTGCGGGGGCTTGTATGTCGCCTATGGCTATGATTCTTACCGGTTTTGTTGTTGCAAACTATAGCTTCAAAATATTACTTAAACAAAAGAAAATATATATTGCTTCGCTTATTCGATTAGTTGTTTTACCTCTGTTTTTTGTTTTAGTGCTTAGAGCTTTAAAAACTGATGAAAACATTGTTATGCTAACTCTCTGCTGTACGGCAATGCCCTTGGGGCTTAATACTATTGTATTTCCTGCGGCATTTGGGGGCGATACAACACCCGGTGCAAGTATGGCGCTAATTTCAAGCATTTTATCAATTGTTACCATACCGATTTTGTTTGGAATATTTATTTAAAAAACTATTATTTCAAATTAAGCAAAACATCCTTAATAGTATATACCGCAGCAAATTTGCGATAATACTATTAAGGGTGTGATTTTTTTGAATTCAATTTGGTCTAAAACCTCAAATTTTAAGAATTTTGAAGCGGTAAACGGAAATAAAAAAACCGATGTCCTTATAATTGGCGGCGGCTTAGCAGGTATTCTTTGTGCTTATATGTTCAAGGAATCTGGTGTGGAGTGTGTGCTTGCTGAGGCAAACCGCATTTGCGGCGGCATAACCAAAAATACCACCGCTAAAATAACCTTTCAGCACGGTATGATATATCATGAGCTTATAAAAAAATTCGGAATTGAAAAAGCTCAGCTTTATCTTTATTCTCAACAAGCTGCCTGTGAAAAATACAGACTTATATGCAAAAATTTTGAATGCGATTTCGAGTCAAAAAACTCGTATGTTTATTCTGTGGATGACCGTGCAATAGCCGAAAAAGAGCTTAATGCGCTTAACCGACTTGGAGCAAAAGCATCCTTTTGCGAGAAACCTGATATCCCGCTTAAGACTGCAGGTGCGGTTTGTGTGGAAAATCAAGCACAGTTTCATCCGCTTAAATTTGCCTATAGCTTAGCAGAAGAGCTTGCAATTTATGAAAACACAAAGATTATAGAGCTAAGAAACAACAAAGCAATCACTGAAAGCGGAGAAATCAGCTTTAAAAAAGCAATTGTTTGCACACATTTTCCTTTTATTAATAAGTATGGCGGATACTTTTTAAAAATGTATCAGCATCGTTCATATGTTTTGGCGCTTGAGGGCGCAAAGCCAATAAATGGCATGTTTGTTGACCAAAACTATAAAGGGCTTTCATTCAGAAGCTACGGAAAACTATTACTTCTCGGTGGCGGTGCCCACCGTACGGGTAAAAAAGGCGGTAACTGGCAAGAGCTTGAGATGTTTGCAAAAGGTGTATACCCCGAATCAAGAGTAGTTGCTAAATGGGCAACACAGGATTGTATGACACTCGACGGTGTTCCGTATATAGGTCAATATTCCAAATCCACACCTAATATATTTGTTGCAACAGGCTTTAACAAATGGGGAATGTCATCCTCGATGGTTTCGGCAATGCTGCTTGCTGATTTAATTAACGAAAAAGAAAATTTGTATTCTTCGGTTTATATGCCGTCGCGTAATATGCTTGTTCCTCAGTTGGTAATAAACGCTCTTGAGGCCACAATTGGTTTAGTGACTCCTACCGTACCGAGATGCCCACATCTTGGCTGTGCCTTAAAATACAATCCCCAAGAGCGTTCCTGGGACTGCCCTTGCCACGGCTCACGCTTTACCGAAAAAGGAGAACTGATAGACAATCCCGCAACTGATGATAAAAGTTCCCTTCATTCAGAGCAGTAAAACTAACCCGACAAGTTTTTAAGTATGTTATAGTAAAATATTGTTAGGTTAACCTAACAATAGGCTATTGGTGGTTAACCTATTCATTATTCTGTTTCGGTGCTATCCGCGCCTATAGCCTCGCTTATGTTAGTTACCACATCGCACAAACAGTCCATTGTACTGTTTGTTATTGCTCCTTATTTAATTTCCATCAAAATAACAAACAAAAAATAAAAGCACTAACCATAAGGTTAGCGCTTTTATTTTTGGAGCGGGTGATGGGAATCGAAGACCTCAAAAACCGCATAAATACTTAATTTTAAAGGTTGACAGGTGCCAAACGATATTGACACCTGTTAGGTTTAATCATTAAAATTTGAGTTTTGAAACCGTATTTTTACTCCTATTTTGCTCCGAAAATTTTAAGAAAATAATTATATTATTCTGTATAATTTAATTCAAGAATATCTCCCTTATTAAATAGCCATCCGCTAGAAGATGTTACATATAGATCAAGATTTGGAGTAACTATTAGTTTATATCTCTCATCGAACTCAGGATATCCTAAAAAATCGTCTCCATATTCAAGTATTATTGCTTCATCTGTTAATGTGTATTTGGGTAGTGGACCGCCAAATCCATATTGGTAATATTTTATGCCTTTATAAATTACTGGAGTATCTATTTCGGCAAATTCTTTGTCTGTACCATATAATGCATTGCATACTAATTGTGAACCGTTAAACTGAAATTCAGAAAGATATGAACCGTCATCTTCATTTCTGACATGGTAATAGGTTGTATTTAATTTTAACTCTGTTTTTGGATTAAGAGAAGGTATTTCCGTATTATCAGAATCAAAGAAATCATTAATATCTGCCAATTTCCTTTTAAGGCGCACTAAATCTAATATATCGATTTTGTCATCTAGATTTATATCGTAGATTCTTTTGCTTCCAGTATTATTAAGTAAAATTTTTCTGAGCAAAGTAATATCAGTTGCATTTATATTATCATCACCATTTATATCGCCATTTTTTAAAATTTTGATTAAAAACTCTGTTGTGTGTCCTTTATATGTAACAGTTACTATTTGATAACCCGATTTGTTCATATCGCAACCCGAAATCATATCAACAGTCAAATTGAATATTTCATAATTACCTTCAGGATAATTAACTGATATTATTCCTCCTGTCAAATCAAGATTTTCGCTTAATATATATTCTCTTTTATTTGGAAATTTTGCTATAGAAATAAATGAAATCGGTTTATCTACTGTCCTTATATAATTACAAGTATTACAAATGGAATCATAATCATTATCATAAGAATGTTCAGTTGTAAAAACGCAACTATTGTAGTACCAGGTTGCATTGCTCAAATAATTATTGTCGTCATTTATACTGATTGCATCTTTTTCTTCTTTATTTCCTCTGTAAAAAACACTTTTTAATTTAGAACATCCAGAAAAAGCATATTCAATCTTTGTAACACTATTAGGTAAAGTGATATTTGTTAGTGATGTGCAATATTCAAAAGCCTTGTCCCCAATAGCTGTTACACTATTGGGGATAGAAATATTTATGAGGGCAGAACAATTCGAAAAAGTCCCAACATCAATATTGGTTATACTATTAGGAATATCAATATTTGTAAGAGCTCGGCAACAGTGAAATGCGTATTGGCCTATGTTTTCAACAGTTTTGGGGATTATAATACTTTTAAGTGAATCACAATAATAAAAAGCGCTAGATGCTATTGTTTTTGTTCCTTCTCTTATAGTACATATTGATGTGTTGTGAACAAAAATATCGTAGCTAATTAAATGATTATTAATGTATAATACATTGTTTTCCCAATTGTCACTATTATTATAATAAAAAGTGTCATAGAAAGCATATTTACCAATACTTGTTACACTGTCAGAAATGGAAATATTTGCCAATGATGTGCAATATGCAAAAGCCTTATTGCCAATTGTTACTACACTATTAGGAATAGAAATATTTACTAGTGAAGTGCAATATGCAAAAGCACTGTCTCTAATACAGGAAACATCACTAGGAATAACCAAATTTTCAATCAATTTGTTATTTAAGTACATTCTTTTGGCATAATACAATGGGTTTGACGGTGCACTACCAGACGATTCATCACTATCAAAACTAATATTGCACCAACTTGTTACATCCTTAATATTTACACATTCAAGACTATAACATTCGCCAAATGCTCGATAACCAACGCTTATTACGCCATTTCCAAAAGTAACACTTTTCAGCTTAGAACAAGCATCAAAGGCATAATCTTCAATGATTGTTACACTATCAGGTATATCTATATTTGAAATTGCAGTATTGGCAAAAGCTGAATGTCCTAAATTTTTTGTATTTTTAGAAAGAACTACATTTATAAGTGAGGTACAATTTGAAAAAGCAAAATCTTCTATATTAACAATACTATCAGGCATAATAACGCTAGTGATTTTCTTGGAATTGAGAAAAGCCTCTTCGCCTATGCTTGTTACAGGGTAGCCGCCTAATTCTGATGGGATTACGACATCACCGCTAATCGAAGAGAGAACATCTATTATCTTTGTCTGTTCGTTTAAGACTGTATAAATAAAATTTCCACTTGTTGCCGCACTTGCTGTAAATGTAGTAAAAGGCAAAACACTAAACAAAACCACAACCGATAAAACAACCGCTAATATTTTTTTGATTTTCATTTTTTAAATTTCCTCCAAATCTAAAAAAAGTGTACAGCCATGATAACTGTACACTGAAAAATGCATAGTTTCTCATAGTTGCAAACACACTTTCGCTAACAAACAACGCAAAAGCAGAGAAACGCATTTTTACCTTAGTAAAATGCGTGGTTTGTTAGCACAATATTCGAATGTGTGTTTGCAAGCATATTTTACCACTTTATATAGTAAAAATCAAGAAATAAATATTCAAAGCCTATTTCCGTTTTTGCTCCCGCTTTGTTCCGTTCTGTTGTCATATATAAAACCCTCGATAATTTCATTACTACCGAGGGTTGATTTATTCGTTATTCTGTTTTGCGGTGTTGAGAGAAGAAATTAAAAGTTTCTTCACTTCAATACATTTATCCAAAACGGATTTATCGTCATAATATCCACTTTCAATAAGTAATTCGAGCCAATACTCGCTCTCGCTACATTCTTTTAAAGCAATATGTAGTTTAGCGATAAAATCAGCTTTTGAATGAGCATAAAAGGCTTCGCGGATATTCGCTCCTATGCTTGTTCCGCTACGGATAAGTTGATTTGATAAAACAGTTTCTTTTTTGGTTTGTTTAACTGTATTGCAAACCTTTATAATTTCTAGTGCAAAATCTTTGGATTTGGTGAGTAAAGGACTATTATTCATATAAAAACTCCTTTTATAATCGTCGGCAAAGCCGACACCTAACTTATTCACTATTACATATTACTTATTACTTTCCAAAAATCCCATTATTTTAAGTGAATAGTGAAAAGTGAATAGTTAATAGGTAAGAAGTAAAAATCCCTCAGACTTATCGTCTAAGGGATTTTTGGAGCGGGTGATGGGAATCGAACCCACACGACCAGCTTGGAAGGCTGGGATTCTAGCCATTGAACTACACCCGCATTTGAACAAAAAATATAATATCATAAAACTTTACAATAGTCAAGTATTTTATTTTAAAAATATAAAATCTTTTTTGTTCGTCCTTTAATGATAATCCTCTAAAAGATAATTAAGCATTTTTTGTGGATTCCCAAGAAAATGCTTAGTGATTTTATAATGCTCGGTATCACTGTAATTAACCTTCTCAATGCCGTTTTTTGAAAACTCAAGTATTTGGGCATTTGGAAAGGTCATAAGAATAGGGGAGTGGGTGGCATTGGTGGAAAAAGTAAAGTTTTTATTGCCGCCTTCGGGATTAAAGCCATAGGCTACCGCAACAGCCTCTAAGAGAGTGGATTTGCCTGTCCCGTTTTCACCTACAAAAAAGGTAACATCTGCATTGAAATCAAGCCTGCTGTGGCAAGACAAATGATTTACGGCAGGCAGATTGCAAAGATATGATTTTGGATTAATCTCATTTTCAAGCAGAATGCTACTAATGTATTCGGCGCTCAAAGTCTTTTCACCCCAAAAAGCTTAATTGACTTTTACTTTTTCAGGTTTGCATATGTTCTCTTCTGATTGGTTACTTCCCTTTGCTCTTTTGAATACAGGAATATAAAATAGGGTTAAGAAAGTCATTGCAACCAAAATAATTATACCCAAATATAAGTACCAATGCCACTTCTCGGTGAGCTGGATACCAATAGGTGTGTTATATGTAAAGAAAAAGTTTGTTGCGTAGTCAACGCTTATAAGCTTGCCGTCAACATATGTTGGAGAGGCGAAAATAGAATTAAGATACAGGGAAATAAAGGCAAATACCACAAGCATACCGAGAGTAATAAAATAATTCTTTGGTTTAAGGTCAACCTTACCCGAAAGTATAATATATATGCCTATTATTATAAGCAGTGAATGAAACAGAAAATATTCATAGCCTATAGGGTGTGTAAACATTTGATTTGCACTTATGGGGTTTGGCACAATTGAGGGCATAAGCAGAGCCATAAATGCGCCTACAGAGCAGGTGGGATACATAAATCCAAGAATATTGGTTTTTAAATTTTGGTTTTTGATGAACCTTGTTAGGAAAATAAATATAATCTGTAAGGAACAAAGGTGAAGAGGCAAAAACTCAAGTGGGATGTATAGATGCATTGTTTCACCATTGGATGATGGAACAAGCAATATATTACTGAAAACCTTTGTAAACTCAGAGGCTATACATCCTATACAGCCTACCGTTAATACCTTATCTATTTCAGGTTTATGTTTATTTAACAAAACAAGACTTATGCTTATAATTGTAAAGCTTATTAAAAGCCAAATGATGTGATATATAGAAAACACATTTGTCACCCCTTGACGGTAGTTCTTGATAGTATATTTTCATAAAAAAGCCCATAATCCTTGAGCTTACCTCGGTAAATGATATTGGTGTTAGGAATATCAAGAAAATGAATTGGCTGAACAATAGTCGAAAGCGAATCTGCACCCTCAATATTGTTTTTTACGAGAATCTCTTTGACGAACTCAGAACAATAAAAAGAATTTGATGCTTTATGTACATGCTTAAATGCCCCAAAAAATACCCCAAAATAGTTGTAATGGTATTTCTTTCGGTTATCAGAGATATATTGTATTGTTTCAGAAATACTCTTATAGGTGTTATTGCTCACCTTGAGAGAAAGAACAATAACCTTTGTATTATAGAACCGTTTGAATGTACCTCTGTTAGGGGACTCATTTACAAAACCGCCCCATATAGGATTATACGGATGAAGTCTTCCAAAGGAATACATATTTTCAAGGTCGTCTGTAAGTCCTAAGGAAACATGATTATACTCTGCTTTGGTTATAAGTTTTAACAGTCTTGATAACACCGTACCTGTTTGGCTTATAACTATGTATATATAATTATTTGTATTTGTCATAGTAAACCTCTTCCTAAGTTATACAAAATAATTATATAACAATTATAGGTTATTTGCAACGATTTTGTTGCTTTTTGTAAAATTCTAAGAAAAAACGCAATACTTAGCGATTTTGCGAATAATCCATTTTATATCTATTAGAATGTATAGTTTCCGGATTAGTGTTCATACTTGGTCGGTAAAAACAGTCCACCGGACTGTCATTCACTACCGCTCCTACTTCGAATCCCTTAGTAAAAAGAAAAACCCGAAACACTCAAAAGAGTGTTTCAGGTTTTTGGTGATCCATCGGGGATTCGAACCCCGGACACCTTGATTAAAAGTCAAGTGCTCTGCCAACTGAGCTAATGAATCAAATAGACAGCTTTAATATTATATCAACAGTGCCGTCTAATGTCAATAAAAACTTTTAATTTAAATAATTTTTTTTGAATTTTTATCTTTTTTAGTAAAAATATGGTGTTTTATTCGCAAAATCTATGATTTCCTATAGTTGTAATTATATTTCGGCTAAATATCCATTTACTTGTAGCCTTTTTGGGATTGTAATAGTATATTGCTCCACCGCTTGGGTCAAGTCCGTTTATTGCATCCTGCGCCGCCTTATAGGCGCTATCGCTGACCTCCTCATAAAACTGACCGTCATTGAGACAGGAAAACGCCCCTTTCTGATATACAACTCCCGAAAGTGTATCCGGAAACGAAGGGTGTTCTATACGGTTGAGCACTACCGCTCCGACCGCTACTTGACCAATATACGGTTCTCCTCTCGACTCGGCTGAAATAATTCGCGCAAGCAAATCAAAATCTGCCGATGAGTATCCGCCTGTTTCGGATTTTGATAGCTCCAATGCCTTTAGTGTTTTTTCTCCTACTACTCCGTCGGCTGTAAGACCGTTATCCTTTTGAAATTGTGTGACAGCCTTCTTTGTAGCTGTGCCGAATATTCCATCTATATTTCCGCTATAATATCCTTTCCCCTTGAGCACCCGTTGAATATTTTTCACTTCCTCACCCTGAGAGCCTATTTTTGAGAGTCCTGATGCATAACAAGAAAAAACTATAGCAAAAATAATTATAATTGCAGTTGCAACAGAAAATTTTTTCATAATTTACTCCCCTTTTGCATTATTCTTCCCTTTTTGCCTCTTTTTATTACTAATTACGGGGAAAAATTATAATTTATTGCATCACGCTTTGACAAAATAAGTACCGCTGCCGTTATATAATGTTAGTTATGAATATAGGCGGTGATTTATTTTGAAGGAAATTGTAAAAATAACAAATGATATCAAAAAATTTAGCACTAAGGAGCTAATTTGGGCTTCGTCAACGCATTTTTTTGCGGCCTTGTGCACAGCTATCGCTTCAAGAGCATTAGTATTGGACAAGCTTCTTCCGTTCGGACTTTCTTTCCTTGCGGGAGCGAGTACTACCTATATGCCCGCAGCGGCTATAGGGGCTTTCATAGGATATTTTATTCCTGCAACGGGACAGGGTGGATTTCGTTACATAGCGGCAATATTTGCAATTCTTTCAATAAAGCTATTGCTTGGCGGTTATAAAAAACTAATAAACAATCCTTTGTTTTCGTCGCTGATAGCTGTACTCGCAAATGCTATGACATTAGCAGTTACCGTAACCGGTTCTCAAATTAATCTTGCTGAGGCTGTTACCGAGGTGATACTGTGCGGTGTGGGGGCGTATTTTGTAGCGCATATCATAGCCTCTGCTTCACACTCACAGGCAGGGCTTTCCGCGAACGAGCTTTCTGAGTTGCTTATAGTGATAAGTATTCTGCTGATGGGATTTAACGGTATTACATTAAGCGGTATATCTTTGGGTAGAATTTCAGGGATTACATTAATTTTGCTTGCCGCCAAATACGGTGGAATTATTGCGGGAGCTACAAGCGGAATTGCGGTTGCGCTTACTGTATGCATGAGTAATATCTCAGGAAATATAGGTGTGACACTTGCCTTCACAGGACTTATGGCTGGGATTTTTGCTCCATTGGGCAAATATGCACAGGTTATTCAGCTACTGGTTTCCTGCTTTATAGGCGCAGTGACCACGGCAGATACTACTGTAATATCGAGAACTATCATTGAAGCGGCGATAGGAAGTATGTTCTTTCTTTGCTTGCCGCGTTCAAGCGGAATAGTTCTTGGTAAGATATTTTCAACACAGCCACGACTTAGTTTACCTACAGGTTTAAAAAAATCAATAACAATGCGCTTAGACCTTGCATCAAACGCCTTGAGGGATGTGTCCGAAACGGTTGAACAGGTCTCAAAAGAACTCTCAAAAATCAACCTACCCGATTTTGGACGGGTTATCACCTTGGTTGAGCAGGATGCCTGTGCCGGTTGTAAGCTAAGGGTTCATTGCTGGGAAAGCCGACGAAGCGATACGGTTAATGCCATTATAGAAATGACAAAGGCGGTAAAACAGGGAGATTGCTCACCTGAAACCTCTGCCTCTGAGGAATTTAAAGGGCGATGTTTGCGTGTTTCAAGGGTTGGCAATGCCACCTACAAGCGGTATTCTGATTTTACTTCGCGTATTGCGGCGGAAAGTCGTATAGAAGAGGTTCGTTCGGTAGTGTCTGACCAATTTGATGGCATCTCGGCAATGCTCGCAGACTTAAGCCATGATTTTCAAAACGATGAACAGTTTGACAATGTAGCTGCCGAAAATGCGGCTGCGGCACTAAAAAGCCTTAATATAAGGGTAGAGGAAGCAGGCTGCAGAATTGATAAATTCGGGCGAATGACGGTAGAGTTTAAGCTCAAAAAAACTCCTGAGCTTATAATAAATAAGCTTCAGGTTATGAAGCTTTGCTCGGTAGTATGTGAGAGGGATTTTGATATACCTACCGTGAGTGAAGTGGGCGGAGATATCTTCATTGTGCTAAATGAACATGCCTCGCTAAAAGTGGATATCGGTGTAGAGCAGTTATCGGCATCAGGTTCAACTATGTGCGGAGATGCCTATAAATATTTCTTAGACGGCAGAGGTCATTTTATAATGATTTTAAGCGACGGTATGGGTACAGGCGGCAGAGCAGCAGTTGACGGTGCAATGGCGTCGGGACTCATGGGCAGGCTTTTAAAGGCAGGCTTTGGATATGATTGCTCGCTTAAAATTCTAAACTCCTCAATGTTATTTAAATCTACCGATGAATCCTTGGCAACGGTAGATATTGCGAGCATAGACCTATACACAGGTCAGACTGAGCTATATAAAGCCGGTGCGGCGCCGACCATTGTCCGCCGTTCAGGTAAAACAGGAAAAGCCGAAAGCACTTCGCTTCCGGCAGGTATTCTAAGAGATATAGGCTTTGACAAGGCAACTATAAAATGTAAATCAGGTGATATTATAGTAATGCTTTCTGACGGAGCAACAGGCCAAGGTACAGATTGGATTCGCGCAGAAATAGAAAGCTGGCGCGACGGCTCAGCTCAAGAGCTTGCCGAAAAGCTTTGCGAGTCGGCAAGACGGCGCAGAAATGATAACCACGAAGACGACATTACCGTCATAACTGCAATTCTCAATAAAACTGTATAAATGCGAATAATCACTTAATTTAGAGGCTAATTCGTCCGATTTATCAATTTAATATATAATAAAATAGAGCATACTTGGTAAAATCCGTATAAGCGGAAAACCAAATATGCTCTTATTTTTATTAAGGTAAACATCAGTCGCAAGCTTAGTCTAATTTGCGCTTCTTATCATCGAAAAAACTGCGCTAATTCCCATATCAAGCACCTTTTTTTTAATGTAAGGTCATATTCGGGCAGACGCACCATAGCAGGTTTTTCCCCGTTTTTACACATTCTAAACATATTTAATATTCGAATGATGGGTTGTAATAAAATTTACATCTGGGAACTTGGCTGAAAGAATATTTTTTAAAGGCTCTATAACTATATCTTCGGTTGCAAAATGTCCGCTGTCAAAGAGAGCAACACCGAGTCGTTCAGCCTCTAAAAAGTGATTATGCTTTACATCGGCGGTTATCAGGGCATCCGTAGCAGATGGAATTATTTCATTAACAAATCCGCCACCGCTACCCGAGCAAACGAGAACATTGCTTATCTTCTTATCGCTATCAACATATCTTACCGAGAATCCGAGCTTATCCTTAATATGCATTGCAAGCTCGTTCCCCGAAATGGCAGGGATTTTTCCCTTACTTAAAAGATAACCGTCCTGCGCGGTATAGGGTTTAACATCGGTTAAGCCCAAGGCATCACACAAGCAATGGTTTACACCGCCATTGCCTGTGTCCATATTGGTATGCATAGAAATGACCGAAATGTTATGCCGTACAGCCTCATAAGCTACATCACCTGCATTAAGTGACTTTAACGGGTCAAAAATAACAGGATGATGGGTTACAATAAGCTCGCAACCCTTTTCTTTTGCTTCATTAATAACTTCCAAGGTACAATCTAAAGCGATAAGCACCCGTGCAACCTGATTTTCACCATTACCTATGAGCAAACCTACATTATCAAAACTGCAAGCGGTCTCCACAGGAAAAAGCTTATCAAGATACTCAAAAATATTGTTTACAGTCATAGAAATCACTTCTTTGCAAAGGAATCCTTAAGAGCAACAGTGCGGTTGAATACGAGCTTTTCGTTGGTGGTGTCGGGGTCTACGGTAAAGTAGCCCTGACGCATAAATTGGAAAGTTTCGCCAACCTTTACATCGCAAAGACCCTTATCAAGCTTGCAATCGCAGAGCACAGTAAGAGATTCGGGATTAAGGTTATCTGCAAAGGAGGAAACACCCTCTTCATCACTTGGATTTGGAACATTGAAAACACGCTCGTAAAGACGAACCTCAGCGTCAACACAGTTAGTTGCGCTTACCCAATGGAGAGTTCCCTTAACCTTTCTGCCGTCAGGCGTTTCACCGCCGAAGCTTTCAGGGTCATAGGTGCAGTGAACTGCAGTGATATTGCCGTTTTCATCAGTCTCGTGAGAGGCGTATTTAATAAAGTAAGCGCCCTTTAAGCGAACCTCTTTCTGCGGGCAGAGACGGAAATATTTACCGGGAGGGTCTAACATAAAGTCATCCTGCTCAATAAAGATTTCCTTTGTAAAGGTAACTGCTTTTTTGCCAAGCTCAGGCTTGTTGGGGTTAATGTCAACCTCAATTATATCGCTCTTATCCTCAGGATAATTGTCAATTATAACCTTTAATGGGCGAAGTACAGCCATTGCGCGGTCTGCATTTTCGTTAAGATAATCTCTTACACAAGATTCAAGCAATGCATAATCGATAACGCTATATGCCTTTGAAACGCCTATTTTATCAACAAAGGCGCGAACCGCCTCAGCGGGATATCCTCTCCTTCTCATACCGCATATAGTAGCCATACGCGGGTCATCCCAACCTGAAACAAGACCGTCGTTCACAAGCTTAAGACACTTTCTCTTACTTGTAAGGGTGTAGTTTACATTCATTCTTGCGAACTCAATCTGGCGCGGGGGAGTAGGGATTTCCAAAACCTCTAAAAACCAGTTATAAAGCGGACGATGGTTTTCAAATTCAAGTGAGCAGAGCGAGTGTGTAACACCCTCTTTAGCATCACTTAACGGATGTGCAAAGTCATACATAGGATAAACACACCATTTATCACCTGTTCTGTGGTGATGTGCGTGCATAATACGATAGATAACGGGGTCGCGCATATTGAGATTTGAGGATGCCATATCAATCTTAGCTCTAAGCACCATTGCGCCGTTTTCAAACTCACCGTCGGTCATTCTCTTGAAGAGGTCCTTTGTTTCCTCAACAGGTCTGTCGCGGTAGGGACTGTTTACGCCCGCCTCTGTGAGTGTTCCGCGCATTTCTCTTATTTCGTCAGGAGTTGATTCATCAACATAAGCCAAGCCCTTATCAATAAGCTTTAAAGCACATTCATATATGAAATCAAAATAGTCAGAAGCGAAATAAACATTGTCCCAATTAAAGCCTAACCACTTGATATCTTCTTTTATAGCGTCAACGTATTCAACATCTTCCTTTGTGGGGTTAGTGTCATCAAGACGGAGATTACAGGTTCCGCCATACTTTTCAGCGGTAGCAAAGTCAATGCAGATAGCCTTTGCGTGACCGATGTGAAGATAGCCGTTGGGCTCGGGCGGAAAACGGGTCTGAACCTTATTATAAACCCCTTCTTTCAAATCCTCGTCAATAAAATCGTGAATAAAGTTAGAGGGTTTTGTTTCTTCTGTTAAAATAATATTTTCTTCCATAAATAAACCTCTTAAAAATTAGAAATAGCGCTATCAATACGCTTTATACATTCATCCTTGCCTAAAACCTGCATAATACTGCAAAGGTCGGGAGTGTTTCGTCTGCCTGTTATGGCAATTCTAAGCACTGTGCTAAGGTCACCTGCATGACCCTTGTAATTATCAGGATTAGCCTTATATTCCTTGGTTTCAGAAGCAAAACCAATTTTTAGAGCAATTTCCTTAATTTTATCAAACCATCCTTGACGGTCATCATCAGGTGAATAAACTGTTTTATATTCTTCTAAAAATGCCTTAGCGTCTGGCAGAGCGATATTTTCGGGGAGCTCATAGCAAGGGGTGTAAAGAGACTCAAAGAAATATGAGAAATATTCCTTAGCCTCGCACCACTTTGCGATATCCTTTCTCGGTTTTGGAACATCGCGGTCGATAGCAAGCATAGCCTTTGTGTATTGGGGATTTGCAGTCAAAAGCTCGTAAAACTCTTTGTCAAATTCGTTTGCCCATTCGGTAAGCTTTTCATAAACAGTCTCGCTCGACATTTTGCTCACCATATTTTTGCTTACATCAATTAACTTGTTTTCATCAAACAACGCACCCGAAACACTCATTTTCTTAAGATTGAATTTGAAATTCTTATATGAAGCATCAGGGTTTGCACGACGCCAGTCCTCAAAGTCAGATGCGGCAACGGTCATAAGATAGTTAATAACACACTCACTGTCATAACCCTGCTCGGCAAAGAAATGCACAGCAGCCTCGGGGTCTTTACGCTTTGAAATTTTGCGCTTTGCTCCGTTGTCAAGCTTCATTATAGGCGAAATATGACCAAATTTCGGCGGTTTAAAGCCTAATATTTTAAATAACTGAATGTGCTTCGGAACAGAGGAAATCCACTCGTCACCTCTTAGCACATGGGTGGTACGCATAAGGTGGTCGTCCACCGCGTGGGCAAAGTGGTAGGTTGGAATACCGTCAGACTTAAGAAGTACAAAGTCCTCGTCGTTCTCAGGCATTTCAATCTTGCCCTTAACGGCATCCTCAAAGATAACCTTATTTTCTTCATTCCCCGGAGACTTTAAGCGCACAACAAAGGGCTTACCCTCGTCAATAAGAGCCTTTGCTTCATCGGGAGTAATGTCGCGATGCTTTGCGAAGCCTCCGTAATAGCCTGTGCGGAGCTTTTGTGCTTCCTGCTCGTTTCTGACTGCCTCAAGCTCCTCGGCTGTGCAGAAACAAGGGTACGCAAAGCCTTGTCTAATAAGCTCTTTTGCGTAGGTCTGATAAATCTCTGCCCTTCGGCTCTGTTGATACGGACCATAATTTCCGCTTTCCTTAGTTCCTGAAACAAAGCCTTCGTCAATAGATATGCCAAAACGGTCAAGACCGTCAATAATATCCTCAATACCACCCTCGATTTCACGTTTTTTGTCGGTATCCTCTATACGGGTAAAGAATACACCACCTGATGAAGTTGCGGTAATACGATTCACAAGCGCTGCAAAAAGTGTACCTAAATGCAGATAGCCTGTAGGACTCGGCGCAATGCGTACCACCCTTGCTCCCTCAGGAAGCTGACGGGCCGGATAAAGGTTTTCATAATAATCGGGTGTTTTGTCAATATTCGGCAGTAAAAGCTCTGCCATAGTATTAAAGCTGTTCATATGGGGTCTCCTGAATTAATTATCCTGCAAGAGCTTGCTAAGCTCCGACATAAATGTATTTATATCCTTGAATTGGCGGTAAACTGATGCAAAACGCACATAAGCAACCTCGTCTATTTTTTTAAGTTTTTCCATAACAAGCTCGCCTATACGCTCGCTACTAACCTCACGGTCAAGCGAATTTTGAATGATAACCTCAATTTCGTCTATCATATTGTCAAGCGTGTCAAAGGATACCGGACGCTTTTCACAGGCACGCAAAAGACCGGTCATAAGCTTGTCTCTGTTAAAGGTCTCGCGTGACTTATCCTTCTTTATGACAATAATAGGCAGACTTTCAATTACTTCGTAGGTGGTAAAACGCTTTGAGCATTGCAGACATTCGCGTCTGCGACGGATACGCTGTCCCTCATCAGTAGGGCGCGAGTCAATAACCTTGCTTTCTTCAAAACCGCAAAAAGGACATTTCATAATCGATTACCTCTTTTTGTAAATATTATCTTCTGTATTATACTATATATAGTATAAAATTACAAGACAAAAATATCTGCTCCAAAAAACAAATTAAAAACTTTAAAAAGCACTTGACAAATCCAGAAAAATATTATATTATAATTGATACGCCGATGTGGTGGAATAGGCAGACACAAGGGACTTAAAATCCCTCGGTAGCAATATCGTACCGGTTCAAGTCCGGTCATCGGCACCAAAAATTCTAAGGGTATTATCTCCTTGGAATTTTTAACTTTCACCTCTCTTGCTAAAAGTCAGTGGTATCATACAATGTTTAATTGTCATATATTTAGGGGATTTATTTTTCTGCATTTTTTGACAAAGACCTATAATTTATGCCTCAAAATTGATGATTGTTTAGGATATCTTTTAAATAGATTCAAAGAAGATTATTTTTATGTATAAGATAATAAGTTAATTAATAGGTGATTTACAGTGGAAAAAGCAATAAATTTTTTAAATGAATTCCTTGGATTTGCATACGATAATATTTTGAGCATAGTTATGATGTTTCTTCTGATTCTTACTGGCATCTTTTTATCAATCAAAACCGGTTTCTTTCAATTTAGAAAGTTTGGTTATGTTTTAAAAAATACAGTAGGAATGATGTTTAATAAAAATTTACATCATCGAGACGCGGGAAGTGTAAGCCCATTTCAGGCGGTGACTACTGCGCTTGCGGGAACTATTGGTACAGGAAGTATTGCGGGTGTTGCAACTGCGTTGGTGCTTGGAGGACCGGGCGCCGTATTTTGGATGTGGATTAGTGCTCTTTTCGGAATGGTAACAAAGTATTCTGAAATTGTTCTTGCTATTAAATTTAGAGAAAAGGACAAACGAGGAGCCTTTATTGGTGGTCCTATGTACTACATAAGAAATGGTTTGGGCATTAAATGGCTTGCAATTTTGTTTGCTGCATTTGCCATGATTGCTTGCATAGGTACGGGAAATGCTACGCAATCAAATTCAATTTCAGGCGTTCTTAGTTTGAATTTTAATATTGCACCTTGGATAACCGGAGTAGTTCTTGCGGTAGTTGTAGGAGTGGTTATTATTGGCGGTGTAAAAAGAATTGCTATGGTGAATGAAAAATTAGTACCTGTAATGGCAATTTTCTTTATACTTGCTTCTATTTTTGCTCTTATATTTAATGCAAATAAGATTCCAACTGCATTGGCACTCATATTTAAAGAGGCGTTTAATTTTGAATCTGCGTTTGGAGGGGTTGCAGGATATAGTATATTTTCCGCAATGCGTTATGGCGTTGGCAGAGGCGTTTTTTCAAACGAGGCGGGTCTTGGTAGTGCACCTATTGCTCACTCTGCATCAAGTACAGACGATCCTGTTAAACAGGGCCTTTGGGGTGTATTTGAAGTATTTATTACAACTATAATTATTTGTACTATGTCTGCTTTAGTTGTTCTCACCTCTGACATTTATTCAACAGCTTTTTATTCGGGTGTTGCTCCTTCTGTTAGTGGAGCCGCTCTTAGTAGTGCTGCATTCGATGAGAGAATGCCTTATGTAGGCGGGATGGGAGTTGCGTTTTCAACAGTTTTCTTTGCTCTTTCAACAATACTTGGTTGGGCATACTACGGTGAAGTAAATGTCAAATACCTTTTTAAAAATAATACTGGAGTGGCTATTGGTATTTACAGAATTATCTATGTTGCCTTTGTATTCATTGGGGCAGTCGCAGAGATAAATACAGTTTGGCTTATTGCTGATTGTTTTAATACACTTATGGCATTACCTAACCTTATAGCGCTTATTGGTCTTTCCGGTCTTGTTGTGAAGATTACTCGTGAACATTTTTCGAAATAATATATTTAAAAACACTCTTCAGGCATGGTTTATTCGTGTCATTAAGTTAAAATACCCAAACAACTCAAACCCGAACCTTTTACCTATCGGTGAATCGTTTGGGTTTGTTTTTTTGCATAAATGTGTACCAATACAAAAAATAATTAGTGTGTCTAATTATGCGTAAAAATAAATGGTTATCATTTTTTCTTTGTTTTTTGGTGTAATCGGTGTTCATAAATTCTATGAGGGCAGAATTCTTTTAGGTATTGTTTATATCCTGACTGTCGGATTTTTGTAAAAACCGCTTTATTCTAAAAAGGTTTCGGTTGTACCGGGTACCGCATTTGGTGATAGTGGAGAGGGCTTTGTTAGAGCTTCTTATTGCTATTCAGTTGAGCATATTATGGAAGCACTAAGAAGAATTGAAGAATTTTTAAATGAATTAAAGTAAAATAAAAACGGAAGAAGTAAAGTAAAAACTTCTTCCGCTTATTTTTTAGAAAGGGTTTAAATAGATTAAACAAAATAAAAGTTTGTATCCCACGCAGGAACTGAGGTGAAGTGGCGCATATATATACGGTAACTGTCGTTTAAATCCAAAACCGCTTTTGGTATGGTAAAAATATCTTCGTTGCGGTGGTAGCAGGCAATAAGCATTTTAGGCTTATGGTCTGCAATGGTGTTTTTTGCACCGTGAATTGCGTTCAGTTCTTCACCCTCAATATCCATTTTAATGTATGTTGGCGTATTTTCTTGTGCGAGTGTATCTACAGTAGCAAACTCCATTTCGGTTTGGGCATATGCAGTGCCCGAGCTTCTTCCACCACGCATACCAAAAAGACCGATACCGTCAAAATCAGATATACCTACATTTATACAGGTTATATTAGAAAGGTTTTCGGTATTCTTCATTAGCTTTTTAAAGGTTTTTGCATCTGGCTCTACAGCAGTAATGTGACGGTACGAGGGGACTCTGCTGACAAAATCAGCAACAGTATCGCCGTTGTAAGCGCCTAAATCAAGGAAGCTCTCATTATTATTAAGCTTTAAAAGGCTTTCATAGGGTTCATCGGGCGAGGCTTCACAACCGTACAGATAGGAAAGCTTGCCTGTAAGCTTATATTTTATAGTGTTTTCAAAGGTTTTGCGTGATAAATCATCGGCGAGTCGGTGATAAACCCACTCAAGCGCGTTTTTATGCTTAATACAAAAATTTTTGTCAAATAAACCATCACCTATGACAGGAACATCAGGTGCGTATAGCTCTTGACGGGCTGAAATTTTATGAATATTCTCCAAAACCTCAGTTCTTGCAGAACCAAAGCACAAAAGCACAATCATTTTGCCAAATCGTTGTTCAAGCTCAGAGAATGAAGTGATTTTATGCCCGTGAAAGAATTTGTCCCTTACGAATCCGTCGCTTGCGAATACTCCCGAAAAGGTAATTCCGTTTTTGTTTAATACATTTATTATTTTATCGGCACCGTTTCCCATACCGTAAAGAACAATTGGTTTGTCGGTTTCCTTTAAATGTTGCCATAGTTCTTTTTCCATTTTACACACCAAAATTACAAAATATAATAGGATTATAATATTTTTTGCATATTTTTACAAGCAAAATTCCTTATTTTTTTGAACAAATAGCTATTTTTGTCGACTTGCTACTAATTTTTTATTGACTGTAATAAAAAATAGTAGTATTCTATAAAATGTATATATATTTAGGAGGTTGTTATTATGTTTAAATCAGAGTATTTGCAGAGGGTTTATGCTTCTGTTGAGGCAAGAAACCCCGGCGAAAATGAGTTTTTACAGGCAGTTCGCGATGTGCTTGAGTCTTTAGAGCCTGTTGTTATGCAGGATGACAGATTTGAGAAGAGCGGTGTTATAGAGCGTATGGTAGAGCCTGAGCGTACGATTTCTTTCCGCGTTTCTTGGGTAGACGATAACGGCAAGGTACAGGTTAACCGCGGTTTCAGAGTTCAGTTTAACTCTGCTATCGGTCCTTACAAGGGCGGTCTCCGTTTCCATCCTTCCGTTAACGCTTCAATTATGAAGTTCTTGGGCTTTGAGCAGACATTTAAGAACAGTCTTACCGGTCTTCCTATGGGCGGCGGTAAGGGTGGCTCTGACTTTGACCCCAGAGGCCGTAGCGACGGTGAAATTATGCGTTTCTGTCAGAGCTTTATGACCGAGCTTTCAAAGCACATCGGCGCTGATACTGACGTTCCGGCAGGTGATATCGGTGTAGGTGCTCGTGAGGTTGGCTACCTTTACGGTCAGTACAAGAGACTTCGCAACGAGTTCACAGGTGTTCTTACAGGTAAGGGCCGTTCGTTCGGCGGTTCTCTTATCCGTCCTGAGGCTACAGGCTTTGGCGCTGTTTATTATGCAGTTGAAATGCTCAAAACCTTTGGTGAGGATGTTAAGGGCAAGACCTTTGCAGTATCAGGCTTCGGTAATGTTGCTTGGGGTACTGTTAAGAAGGTTAATGAGCTTGGCGGTAAGGTCGTAACAATTTCAGGTCCTGACGGTTACATATATGATGAGGACGGTATCTGCACAGAGGAGAAGATTAACTTCTTGCTTGAGATGCGTGCCTCAGGTCATGACAAGGTTAAGGATTATGCTGATAAGTTTGGCGTTCCTTACTTTGAGGGCAAGAGACCTTGGGAGGTTAAGGTATATGTTGTTATGCCTTGCGCTACCCAGAACGAGGTTGGAATTGATGATGCAAAGAATATCGTAGCAAACGGCGTTAAGTACTATGTTGAGGTTGCTAATATGCCCACAACAGACGAGGCTATTTCATATCTTAAGGCAAACAAGGTTGTAATTGCTCCCTCTAAGGCTGTTAATGCCGGTGGTGTTGCAGTTTCCGGTCTTGAAATGAGCCAGAACTCAATGCGTTATAGCTGGACCGCTGAAGAGGTTGACGCTAAGCTTCATCAAATTATGGCTGATATCTACAAGAATTCTTGGGATGCTGCTAAGAAGTACGGTATGGAGGGCGACCTCATTGCAGGCGCAAACATTGCAGGCTTCGAGAAGGTAGCAGACGCTATGATTGCTCAGGGTATTGCTTATTAATTTTTAGAAAATACATAAATTTACAGGGACACCCCGTATGGGATGTCCCTGTATTTTTCATATTATATCATAAGCCTCTACAATACCGCTTTTGTGGTAAAGCGAGGGAGTAACACGCACCGAGTAACCTCTGCCGTTGTCAGCAGTCCACTCAACAGGCTTGTGGTGAGGTACGGCAATTGCTCCGAGCAGCATCATAATAGCGCCGCCGTGCATCATAACTGCGGCATCTGTCTTGCCCTTTTGGAGCATATCCATAACAATCTGGTTAAAACCGATACAAAGCCGCTTTATAAATTCGGTATTATCCTCACCCTCAGGCGGAGCAGAAAGTTTTCCTGATGCCCACGGCATAAAATACGGATTTCCCTCAAGCTCGGCGGCGGTTTTGCCCTCAAAGCTACCGAAATCATATTCCTTAAGGTTTTCAACTGCAATTATTTCTTTGTCAGGATAAAGCACTGCGCCTGTCTGCTTGCAACGAAGCATAGGACTTGAGTAAAGTATCTCAACTTCGGGATATTCAAGGCTTTCCTTTAAAAGACGAAGCTCGTTAAGTCCCTCGGGGGAAATGGGCAGGTCGGTTTTGCAACCTATATATTGACCTTTAAAGTTTGCATCGGTAGCACCGTGCCGTATAAGGTGTATTCTTAATGTTCTCATTCCAAGCACTCCAAAAGCTCTGTAATTATTGTATTTGATACAAGCATTCCCTTGTCGGTTAGGCTTATACGGTCGCCTTTTTCAAGCAGACCTACTTTTTTATAAATTTCACATTGTTCTAAAAAGGCTTTGCTAAGCTTTTTTTCGAATAGTGAATTGTATTCCAAAGGTAAAAATCCTTCTTTAAGACGGAGTCGTAGCATAATAAATTCTTCGTTGTTACCGCTCTTTCCGTCAGGAACAGGCGGCTCACCGCGTAAAAATGCTTTTAGGTCGCGCTTGTAGTAAAAACGCTTCCCGTCAAGACAAGAATGTGCCGACGGACCAATTCCGAGGTAATCCTCGCCGAGCCAATATTTTGTGTTGTGACGGCTCTGTTTATCCTCTTTGCAGAAATTGGAAATCTCATAATGGTTGTAGCCGCGTTTCTCAAAAAAGGAGCACATTTGAAGATACTGCTCAGCCTCGGCATCATCGTCAGGCAGGTTGAGATCTTGCCGTTGTTTATAAAAAAATGTTCGCTCCTCAATTTTAAGAAGATATGCTGATATGTGTTCAGGCTTAAGGCTATTAATAAACCTCAGGCTATGCTCAAGACTTTTACTATCAGAAAAAGGCAGGGCGAGCATTATATCAAGAGAAATATTGTCAAACCCGATATTTCTTGCAAGAGCAACGTTTTTTTCGGTGTCTTCCACAGTATGCGAACGACCTAAAATTTCAAGCTCGCGGTCATTTCCGCTTTGCGCCCCGATAGATAATCGGTTAACACCGCTTAATCTTGCATATTCAAGTAAAGGGGCAATATCACCAGACGGATTCATTTCAAGGGTGATTTCAGCCGATGGTAAAACCTCAAAGCTACTCTTTACTGCTTGTAAAACCGTTGGCAGCCTATGCGAAAGTAGGGAAGGGGTTCCGCCACCTAAGTATATAGTATCAATGGGGCGGTTAATTTTACCGCCCCATTCCTTTAAAGCATTTATTAAGCCTTGCGTATAACTGTCAAGCAGTTCGTCGGTTGCATAGGTCGAATAAAAATCACAATATTTGCATTTTGAACCGCAAAAGGGAATATGCAAATAAAGACCTAAAGGCTTAGTCAAGAATTTCACCTATACAGCTTCCGGGAACACAAGCTGCGTTTGCTTCGTCGGTATCAATATGCATTGCAAGAGCATAGCTATCGCTTACGCGGGCAATAACATCACCGAAAATAAGCGCTCTTCCTTCGGTAGGAATCTTAACGGATACAATCTGCTTATCGGTAATGCCATACTTTTCAGCATCAGCAACAGTCATATGTATGTGGCGCTTTGCGGCAATAACACCTTCAGCAATTTCTACCTCACCTGCAGGACCTACAATCTTACAAGCGCCTGTACCCTTAATGTCGCCAGACTCTCTGATAGGTGCGGTAACACCGATAGAACGAGCGTCGGTAAGAGAAAGTTCAACCTGTGTATCAGGACGAACAGGGCCTAAGATAGATGCCTTTATAGAACCCTTGGCACCGATAATTGTAACCTTTTCCTCACAAGCAAACTGACCGGGCTGAGAGAGGTCTTTTTTGTTTGTAAGCTCATAACCCTCACCAAACAAAATATCGAGGTCCTTACGTGACACGTGAATGTGACGTGCAGATATTTCAACTAAAACTTCCTTTTTCATTTTAAAAACTCCTATGTATAAAATTTACTTTTTAATTGTATCACAAATTCACATTATTTCAAGTGTTTTTTAGAAAATTATGCATCTATTTTTTAGAGCGAACAGCCGATAAAGGGTTTGCATCTGCCGCGTCCTTTAGCTGACTGCTGGAGACATGGGTATATATTTGAGTAGTGCCTAAGTTTGCGTGCCCTAAAATATCTTTTAGCACCCTTATATCCACATCACCGTGCTGATACATAAGGGTGGCGGCGGTGTGGCGAAGCTTATGGGTGGAAAAGCCTTTGTCGCCAAGTCCTGACTTTTCAAGATAGCTTTTAACAATATATTGAACCGTCTTTGGGCTTATTCGCTTACGGTTTCGGCTGATAAAAAGAGCGTTTTTTTCGGTAACAGGAACCCCCTCATTAGGGCGGATTACAAGATAGTCCTTAATTGCATTAACACAGGCAGAATTTAAATAAATAACACGCTCCTTATTACCTTTACCTGTAACGGTTATTGTGCCCTCGCTTGAAATATCGCTCAGATTAAGCGAACAAAGCTCAGAAAGTCGCAGACCGCAGTTTAGAAAAAGGGTTAGAATACAGTAATCGCGTTGTTTATTTGGACCGTCCACCGAGTTTAAAAGGTCTATAGAGTTTTCTAAGGTCAGATGCTTTGGAAGTGATTGCTTAACCTTTGGTGAATCGAGCAACAACGCAGGATTCTCCTCTAACTGATGTGTCAGTGTTGTAAGATATTTGAAGAAAATCTTAAGTGTAGAGGTCTTTCTCGCGCGGGTAGCGGTGTTGTTTCCGCGGTCGTTTTTGCAAAATACCATAAAGGAATAAAGGTCGGAAATAGTTACCGTTTTAATAAGTTCAATATCAACCGAGCTTATGTCAATATTTTCAAGCTCTGTATCCTTAGGCACCTTGCCGCGCACCAATAAAAGATAGCGAAAAAAGGTTTGAAGGTCAATAAAATACCCCTCTACAGAACGCGAGGATTTACCTTTTATAGTCTCATTATAGGTTAAAAAATCCCTTATAACAGGGGGACAGTCTTGTAAAATTTCAAGCTTCATAATTGCAACTCCGTACAATATGTAGTATTATATATATATAATAACACTAAAACGTTAGAATTTCAAGGCTATAAATCTTAAACAAATCTTAAAAAATTAGAGTGTTTTTTCTTAATAATAATTTTTGTATAATGTTCTCGAAAGCGAGGAGAAAAGGATGTACAACATACTTATTTGTGATGATGAAAGGGATATTGTTGCGGCGCTAAAAATTTATCTTGAGGCAGAGGGCTATCAAACTGTATGTGCCTATAACGGCAGAGAAGCGCTTGAGTTAATATACAATCAGGAAATAAATCTTGTGCTTATGGATATTATGATGCCTGTGTGCGATGGTATAAAGGCTATGGTTGAATTACGGGAGTTTTCAAATATACCTGTAATTCTGCTTACCGCAAAGGGTGAGGATACCGACAAGATTTTAGGTCTTAATGTCGGTGCAGATGATTACATAACCAAACCCTTTAATCCTGTTGAGGTAGTGGCGAGGGTGCGGTCTCAGCTTAGACGCTATATGCAGCTTGGCGGAAGCTCTGCGGTGCCTGAGCAAAACAGTATAGTAATAGGTAATATTGAGCTTAACGATAATGCAAAAAGGGTTACGGTTGACGGTGTTGAAATCTCATTAACCCCTACCGAGTTTCAGATACTTAAGCTTCTTATGCAGAATAAGGGTATTGTTTTGAGTCCTAAAGAGATTTACCGCAGGGTATGGAACGATGCCGCATACGGAGCAGAGGGTACGGTTGCAGTGCACATACGGCATTTAAGAGAAAAAATTGAAATAAATCCCGCCGAGCCAAGATATTTAAAGGTTGTTTGGGCGCACGGCTATAAAATGGAGGAGGGAGTGTAATCTATGAAGCTTAAAGAAAGGTTAGTGGCAAAAATAGTCGCTATACTGCTTTCCTATGTTATGGTAATTACCCTTGCTATAAGTGTGTTTTCAACCGCAGTTATGGGATATTTTAAGTTCTATTTCAGCGGAGAAAACGCAGTAAAGCAGGAGATTCTCGCTATTATGGCTGAGAGTGAGGCTAATTATATTAACAGTCTGCTTGAAAAGGAAACCGACCTTAATAAATATTATAAGGATAAAAATGTTTATTACCGTGTAGAGTATATAGAATCGGGCAAGGTGCTTACAAACCGTAAGGACGAGTCTGTTATTGCAACAGGTAGCTCGGAATACTATGAATATGAGGAATACGAGTACGAAAAAGACGGTGAAATCTTTTTTGATTGGAAAGAAAGGCATATTGCTTCTATTGAGGTGTTTATACCTGAGGAAATGACTAAAAGTGATATGTTTTCTGTAACTGCAAAGGTTATTGAAATAGGCTATTCTTTGAGGTTTGCAATGATTTTTATTGTTCTTGCATCCTTGACATTTTTAATTGTATTGCTTTGTTTTCTTTACTGTGCGGCAGGGCATAGACAGGGCGGGGAGATTACAAGGAATTATCTTGATTTACTGCCCTTTGATATATTTACGGCAATAGTAGCATTTGTTGTGTTTTTCAGCATTATTTTAGTTAATTACTGGGCTTATGATTTGGCAACAGCTGTTTTGTGGATTTCGTTATTCGGCTCTATTGATTATTTCTTCATTTTGGGCTACACCTTAAGCTTTGCCACCCGTGTCAAGACCAGAACACTTATAAAAAATAATCTGATATACTTTGTTTTGAGTTTTATACTAAATCATATAAAACGATTTTTCGGTTGGATTAAATATATTTTATCAAATATATCATTAGTTTACAAGACAGCGGCAGTGGGAGCGGTTTTTGTATTAGCCGAGATAATAGGTATATCTATTGCGTATAGCCACCGTTATTCTCTCGGTAGCGAGGGAGTTGTATTCACGGTTATATTTTTCGGTATTATCCTTATTCTTGCACTTTTGTATCTAGCAATAATTCTTCAAAAAATCAAAACAGGCGGTGAAAAAATAGCCAAGGGCGATTTGCAGTATAAAATTGATACGGGATATATGTTTGGAGATTTTAAGGAGTTTTGCGGAAGCCTTAATAATATAAATGAGGGTCTGCAAACTGCCGTTAATGAGAAAATGAAGAGTGAGCGATTTAAAACTGAGCTTATTACGAATGTTTCACACGATATAAAAACTCCGCTTACATCAATAATTAATTATGTTGACCTTATAAAAAAGGAAAATATAGAAAACCAAACCGCAAAGCAATATATTGAGGTGCTTGACAGACAATCGAGCAGGCTTAAAAAGTTAGTTGAAGATTTGGTTGAGGCATCAAAGGCATCAACAGGAAATTTATCGGTTAATCTTGTTGCTTGTGATGTTGGTGTACTGCTTTTACAAACTTTGGGTGAGTTTGAAGAAAAATTGCAAAAAGCAAAAGTATATCCGGTATTGAAACATTCGGAAAAAAGTGTTAAAATAATGGCAGATGGCAGACACCTTTGGCGTGTTTTTGATAACCTTATGAATAATGTCTGCAAATACGCTCAGCCCGAAACACGCGTTTATCTTGATGTTATGGAGATAGATTCCAGGGCGGTAATTACATTTCGCAATATTTCGAAGTATGAGCTTAACATTTCGAGCGATGAGCTTATGGAGAGGTTTGTCAGAGGAGATAGCTCCCGTAATACTGAGGGCAGCGGCTTGGGGCTTTCTATAGCTAAAAGCCTTGTTGAACTGCAGGGCGGTAAAATGGAGATTTTGGTGGACGGCGACCTCTTTAAGGTTACGGTAAGCTTTGATAGGTTGGGAGAATAATATGGCACAGTCAGGAAACAACTCACAGGCTTTATGGAATGCTCGTAGGAAAAGACGAAGAAGAAAAATAATTTTAAGAAGAATTATTATATTTTTGTTTGCCGTAATGGTTATAGCGGTATTAACAGGTGTGGGTGTTGGAATAAATAATTTAGTAAGGCTTATAAAAAACGGTGAAGTCTTTGGGGACATAGATTTTGGAACACCCGAAAGGGTTGAAAAGGCTTTGGAGCTTGAGATGCCTGATTGGGTTGATGTAGAGCTTATCCATAAGCATAATACCGCGCGAAGCGGCACGCAGCTTACCGATATTAAAAATATAGTTATTCATTATGTTGGCAATGCAGGCTCTACGGCTAAGAATAACAGGGATTATTTTGATAAACCGGATACTACAGTGAGTTCTCATTTTGTGGTTGGGCTTGATGGTGAGATTATACAATGTATTCCGCTTTATGAAAAATCAGCGGCTACAAATAATAGAAATAAGGATACAATTTCTATTGAGGTATGCCACCCAGACGAATCGGGTAAATACACTGATAAAACCTATGCCTCGCTTATAAAGCTTACGGCGTGGCTTTGTAAAGAGCTGAAGCTCAGCGAAAATGATGTTATAAGGCATTATGATGTTACGGGTAAAATATGCCCTAAATATTATGTAGAAAATGAGGATGCTTGGCATATACTTAAACGAGATATAAAGGAAAGCTTAACGAGTGAAAAGAATTAAAAGAGATGATTTAACCGAAAAGCAAAAAAGAATAATCGGAATAACGTCATTTGTATGCTTTATTCTGTTTTGCGCTATGGTCGGCTGGTTTGTTGGCAGACCTATGGTTGAATTTGTCTCTGAGCCTGAAAATTTTCGCAATTGGGTAGATAAATCGGGCATTTGGGGCAGGATTGTTTTTGTGGGAATGACGGCCCTGCAGGTGGTTGTTGCCTTTATCCCCGGTGAGCCCTTGGAAATAGGAGCAGGCTACGCCTTTGGCGCAATTGAGGGCACCTTGCTTTGTGTTATAGGAATAACGGTGGGCAGTCTTATTGTATTTTTATTGGTAAGGCGGTTTGGAATACGGTTGGTAGAGATATTTTTCAGCCGTGAAAAAATAAGCTCCTTAAGGTTTTTAAAAAGCAGTAAAAAGAGAGATTTTTTAATATTTACAGTCTTTTTTCTCCCCGGTACACCAAAGGACCTGCTTACCTATTTTGCAGGAATTACAGATATAAGCTTTTGGCATTTTCTGTTGCTTGCATCGGTTGCGAGACTGCCGTCGATAGTAACGTCAACCCTTGGCGGAAATGCTTTGGGAGATAAGCAGTATATCGTGGCAGTTATAGTTTTTGCTTTAACTATACTTGTGAGCTGTGCGGGAGTTTTAATATATAGATATATTCAAAAAAAGAGAAACAAATAAACAGTTTTTAAAGGTGCGGTGAGATTAATGTTAGAAACAAGAAATTTAGTTAAAATATATATGCCCAAAAAGGGAATACCGGTAACGGCACTTGATAAGGTGAATCTGAAATTTCCGGAAACAGGTATGGTTTTTTTGCTTGGTAAGTCGGGTAGCGGAAAATCAACCCTTTTAAATGTTTTGGGCGGTTTGGACAACTATAATAATGGCGAAATTATTATAAAGGGCGTTTCTTCGAGAAAATTCAAGCAACAGCACTTCGATTCCTACCGCAATACTTATGTAGGCTTTATTTTTCAGGAGTATAATATTCTTGAAGATTTCACAGTAGGCGCAAATATTGCGCTTGCTATAGAGCTTCAGAACCGAAAGGCTCAGGATAGCGACGTAAACGACATTTTAAAACAGGTTGATTTAGAGGGCTACGGTTCAAGAAAGCCGAATGAGCTTTCGGGCGGTCAGAAGCAGAGGGTTGCCATCGCTCGCGCACTTGTAAAAAATCCGCAGATTATAATGGCAGACGAACCCACAGGCGCGCTTGACTCCACCACAGGAAGACAGGTGCTTGAAACACTTAAAAAGCTGTCACGAGAAAAGCTTGTAATAGTAGTTTCGCACGACCGTGAGTTTGCTGAGCAGTATGCCGACAGAATAATCGAACTCTCAGACGGTAGGGTTATAAGCGATGTAGAGGTTTCTTCCGATAATACAGAATCTAAGGAGGAACTTGTATACGATGGTAACACTATTGAGGTGCCTTGCGGATACCATATTACCGAGTATGACCGTAAAACTATAAATGAATATATTGAAAAACTTAAAGAGGGCAGTGTGAAGCTAAGCCTTTCAGGTAAGGCTGTGAAGAAATTCAAAGCTACCGATGAATCAGCAATAAAATCTCAGGATGCCTCAACATTTAAGCTTATAAAATCAAAGTTACCGCTTAAAAATGCCTTTAAAATAGGTGCAAGTAGCTTAAAGCATAAAAAAATAAGGCTTGTAATTACCATTTTGCTTTCCTGTATTTCATTTGGTCTTTTTGGTCTTGCAGATACATTCGGTGCGTATAACCATATAGAAACCTGCACAAACTCGCTATATGATTCTAATGTGCAGTATATTTCAACAGGCAAGGCAAAGCTTGTAGGGGAGGATATGAACTCCTATTGGCGCGATTATGGATATTTACTTTCAAAAGCAGACCTTGATGCCATTGAAAAGAATACCTCAGTTAAAATGCACGGCGTTTATTTGCCGATTGAGAGTAATCTTAATTTTGAAGCGCATATTGATACAAATAAAGAGATAAGCAAAACAGAGTTCAATCTATATAACCCGAATTTTTCCGGTTATGCCGAAATAAACACAGATATTCTTACTGAAATGGGCTTTACTGTTTTGTCGGGAACATTGCCTGATGGCACAAAGAACGAAATCGCAGTAAGTGAGTATATTTTTGAGGTTTTCGAAAAAATGACCTATACCGATGCCCAAACATTTGTTAAGGATAAAAAGGGCGAAAACAGCCTTAAATATATTGAAATCGAGAATTATACTGATTTGATAGGCAAGACTATTAATATTGACGGTGTAAAATATACCATAACTGCAATAGTAGATACAAACTTTAATCTTGAAAGATATCTGCCGTTAATGGAGGAAAAGCCACACCGCTCTGACGCAGAAATGCTTGTGGATTATGTTCTGTATAACGAGTTTTCAACCTCGTCGGCATATTCGTATACAGGCATAATAATGGTTGGAGACGGATTTATTAATAAGCTTATTAGCGAGCGTCCGCAAATGGCTAATATAACCGAAGGATATATCAGCTTTTATGCAGAAAATTTTTCGGCAGATTCCAACTATCTTGCAAAAATTTCTGCCATAAAAGACGAAAAGATTGTATGGTTAGACGGTGCCAAAACAACACTTGGTGAAAAGGAAATCATAGTTACCAGAGATGCGCTTAATCTATGGGAAACAGAGGTAACGGTAGATGGTGATGGTCTAGAAAGCGACTATATTTCTCAAATAAAGAAGAATAACAATCTTTCAGCTTCAAAGTATATGTTTAACACAAACGAGAATTTAGATGAAGAGGGATATAAAATCGTAGGTGTAATTGAATCTACTGAAAAATCCAAGCTTTTCTCAACCGTAGTGTGCAGCGAAGCGCTTTACAATGAGTTTACCGAGGGTGAGGATTGCTATTATTCTTTCTGTGTGGGAGCAGCGCCAAAGGAAAAGGATGAGCTTAAAGGACTTGTAAGCTATTGCTATCGCGAGGATAGTAATTTGCGCTATCAGATACAGAATTCTGTTACCTACGAGCTTGATTCGATAAATCTTGTACTTAAACAGCTATCTAAAATTTTCCTTTATATAGGTCTTGGCTTTGCCGCATTTGCGGCATTAATGCTCGCTAATTTTATAGCTATAAGTATTTCCTATAAGAAGCAGGAAATCGGTATTTTAAGGGCAATAGGTTCACGCAGTAACGATGTATTCCGTATCTTCTTTGCAGAAAGCTTTATTATCGCAATGATTAATTTTGTGCTTTCTGCTATGGGAACTCTTGCGGTAACTCTTGCTATAAATTTTGTTATCAGGAAAGAGCTTGGAGCGCTTATCACCCTTTTAAGCTTTGGACCAAGGCAGATAGTTCTTCTATTTGCAGTGAGCCTTGCAGTGGCGTTTGTGGCAAGCTTTATACCTGTTAAGAGGATTGCTTCAAAGCGCCCGATAGATGCTATTAGAAACAGATAGAAAGATGTGAATTTTATGTCAAAAATATATACCTCAGCAGAACAGCTTGTGGGAAAAACTCCGCTTCTTAGGCTTAAAAATATAGAGAAGAAATATGGTGCAGAAGCCAAAATAATTGCAAAGCTTGAGTACCTTAATCCGGCAGGCTCCGCTAAGGACAGGGTTGCGCTTTCTATGATAAATGATGCAGAGAAAAAGGGGCTTATTAATAAAAATTCGGTTATTATTGAGCCCACATCTGGGAATACAGGCATTGGTCTTGCACTTGTATGCGCCGCAAGGGGGTATAAGCTTATTATAGTTATGCCCGACACAATGTCTGAGGAAAGACGGCGTACAATTAGGGCATACGGAGCCGAGCTTGTTTTGACTGACGGCAAGAAGGGTATGGCTGGAGCAATAGAAAAGGCTGAGGAAATGGCAAAAGATATACCCAATAGCTTTATTGCGGGGCAGTTTGTAAATCCTGCTAATCCGAAAGCTCATTTTGATACCACAGGTCCTGAAATATATGCAGATACTGACGGTGAGGTGGATATTTTTGTCGCAGGTGTCGGTACTGGCGGTACGGTTTCAGGGGTTGGAGAATATCTGAAATCCAGAAATCCCGATATTAAAATAGTGGCTGTAGAACCTCAATCGTCACCCTTTCTTTCAGAGGGTAGGGCAGGCGCCCATAAAATTCAGGGAATAGGCGCAGGCTTTATACCCCAAACACTTAACACAGAAATTTATGACGAAATAATAACTGTTTCGGATGAGGATGCAATTAACACAGGCAGAGAAATCGGTAAAACAGAGGGAATTCTTGTTGGAATTTCATCGGGAGCGGCTTTATTTGCCGCAATCGAGCTTTCAAGGCGCCAAGAAAACAAGGGTAAAAATATAGTTGTCCTCTTACCTGATACGGGCGATAGATACCTCTCTACCGAAATGTTTTTATAATACTAAAGCCGCAGATGCATAAATTCCTTTAATTCACTAACACTAATAAGGGAGTGAGGAAAATGTGCACTGCGGCTGTTTTTAAGGCTAATGATTTGTATTTTGGAAGAACCCTTGATTATGATTATTCCTTTAATCACAGAATAACCGTAACGCCGAGGAATTTTCCGCTTTGCTACAGATTTAACTCTACTGACAGTAAGCATCTTGCTTTAATCGGTATGGCATATACCGCAAAGGGTTATCCGCTTTATTATGACGGTGTAAACGAGGCGGGACTTTGTATGGCAGGGCTTAATTTTGTGGGTAATGCTAAATACAGAGAGGTGTCCGAAAAGGGGATAAATATTGCTCAGTTTGAGCTGATTCCTTGGGTGCTGAGTCGTTGTGAAACACTTGTTGAGGCACAAGAACTTATTAAGAATACAAATATTACTGCTACTGCTTTTAGCCCCGAACTTCCTGCAGCAGAGCTTCATTGGCTTATTGCAGACCGCACGGGCTCGTCGGTTACATTAGAGGTAACAGCAAAGGGAACAAAACTTTATAAAAACACTGTTGGTGTGCTTACAAATAATCCGCCCTTTAATGAGCAAATGACCGCGCTTTCGGCTTATATGGGTTTATCACCCAAACAACCCGAAAACCGCTTTTCAAATAGGCTTGATTTAAAGCCGGTATCACGCGGTCTCGGTGCTATGGGACTCCCCGGTGATTTAACCTCGACCTCGCGCTTTGTAAGAGCGGCATTTGTAAAGCTTAATTCGGTTATTCCTACAACCGAAGATGAAAGCGTAAATCAGTTTTTTCATATTTTAGGCTCGGTCGAGCAGGTAAAGGGCAGTTGCATAACCGATAGTGGCGGATACGAGTCCACCATTTATACAGCCTGTATGAATGCTGACAAAGGGGTTTATTATTATACCACATATAATAATCATCAAATAACGGCGGTGGATATACACAAGGAAAGCCTTGACGGAAACCGACTTTATAGCTATCCGCTTGTGGAAAGCGAGCAAATATTATTTCAGAATTAGAGTAGAAAAATTAATAGTTTGTTTTAATATTCTTTATTAATATTTATTTTTTAGCTTATATAATTAAGATAATAAAGCACAGGAGATTTAAAATGCAAGAATTACATCCGATAAATATTATAACAGATTCCACAGAGGAGTTTTTACGTCAGACAAAGCCATATGCCGAGCTTATGATGCGTTATAACTGCGCTATGCTTGAAATCAAAACTAAGCTTGATGTACTTAACAATCAGCTATCGGTGGAGAATGACCGCAACCCCTTTGAAGCTATTAGCTGTCGCATAAAAACACCACACAGCATTGTTGAAAAGCTAAAAAGAAGGGGATATCCGCTAACCGTAGAAAGTATAGAAGAAAATCTCAATGATGTGGCGGGAATCAGGGTTATATGCTCATTTCCTGACGATATTTATCTGCTTTCAAAAAGGCTTTGCGCACAGGATGATATCAATGTTATTGAAATAAAAGATTATATAAAGAATCCTAAGGAAAATGGATACCGCAGTTTGCATTTAATTCTTGAGGTGCCGATTTATCTTCTGCACGAAAAGAGATTTATGCGTGTTGAGGTGCAGTTTCGCACTATAGCGATGGACTTTTGGGCAAGCCTTGAGCATAAGGTAAAATACAAAAAGACCTTGGGCGCAAATGCTGAGGAAATTTCAGCCGAGCTTAAGATGTGTGCCGAGGAAATAAGCAATCTTGATATAAAAATGCAGGATATTCACCGAAAAATCAGCTTTTATAGGAATACATAAATTAAAACGGAGTGAAAAAATTCACTCCGTTGATTTTATTTAAAAAGAAAATTATTATTTTATTGCAGTTTCAAGTGCGAGTTTCATCATATCGGTGAATGTAGTTGTTCTTTCTTCGGCTGAAAGTGCTTCCCCCGTTACAAGAGAATCGGAAACAGTGCAAACGGCTAATGCCCGTTTTCCTGCTCGCGCGGCGTTCATATAAAGCGCGGCGGATTCCATCTCAACTGCTAAAACACCCATCTTGCTCCATAAATTAACGGGTAGTTCACTTTCTGGTGTGTTTTCAAGGTCGCCGTAAAAAACATCGGTTGAAAGCACATTGCCAATGTGGTAATCAACACCGAGCTTTCTCGCTTCTTCTACGCATTTTTCTAAAAGCGAGAAATTACAGATTGCGGAAAAATTGCCTTTGAGATTAAATTGATTTACAAATGAGGAATCGGTACAGGCACCTTGAGCAACAACAATATCTCCTACTTTTACTTCTTTTCTAAAAGAGCCTGCAGAGCCTACTCTTATAATATTTTCCACACCGAAAAAATTAAAAAGCTCATAAGAGTAAATTCCGATTGAGGGCATACCCATTCCGCTTGCCATGACGCTTACGGGCACACCTTTGTAAAGTCCTGTATAACCCTGAACCGAGCGGACATCGTTAATAAGCCTTGCATCGGTTAGGAAGTTTTCAGCTATAAATTTTGAACGCTTTGGGTCACCCGGCATAAGAACGGTTTTAGCAAAATCATTTTTTGAAGCATTGATATGAGGCGTATAGCTTTTAGTGTTCATTTTGTCTCCTTTTTAACCTTAAAGAATATAATATAATAATGTTATTTTTGGAGTGTAAAATATGGAGTATAATATCCTAAAGCATATAAAAGACGAATCTGACCTTTTGGAATACGAAAAATACCTAACTGAAAATTTCAACTCAGACCAAAAAACTATTAAGGATACCGAGCAAGTAGTGAATTCTGTGACACCTTATAGGGAGAAATATCCAACGAGGACAACGGGACAGAGTATTATACCGTCGTATCGTAGCAGTCCGGTCTATTTTCAGGGTTATCTCAAAAACAATATAGGAAAGCTTGTAAAGGTGGAATCCCTTTTAGGTGACCGCCTTGAATCAAGAATAGGCATTCTTTTAGATGTCGGTTCGGATTATATTGTACTTAAGCTTTATAAAAGCTGCTGCAGTATGATGATTAGGTCCTCGTCTGTGAAATATATTACTATTGCTCACGATAATGATATGAATAAAATAATATTACAAGGTGAAACCTTTTAATTTAGTTTATTCGCCAAATGGAAAATCAAATGTGCCGTCGTTATTTTGGTTGCCCTGAGAATTATGCAAGGACTCGGTTTCGGTATAGCTTGATTCGCCGACATTTGCCGTAAGCTTTACCTCAAGTGTTTTAGTGTGACCGTTTTTATAAGAGATTGTAAGAGAAATTTTATCTCCCGCTGAGCTACTTTCTATAATGTCAAGCACAATGTCGTCTGATGTAATCTCAGTGCCGTTGATATGGGTTATAACATCCCCTTCTTCAGCCTTGCCGTATAGGTCGGAATCCTGTGCTACGGTTGCAATGTAAAGACCTATATACTTTTGGTTGCTTATTTCCTTAGAAACTGAATCAATAGCGGTGTAGGTTACGCCTAACTTTGCACGGCTTATAACCTTACCCTCTGATATTAATTCATCAACAATACGCTTCATAATTGTGGTGGGAATTGCATAGCCGATTCCCTCATACTCAACGCTTGCAAGCTTCGAAGAGGTAACACCTACAACCTGACCGTACATATTAACAAGTGCACCACCTGAGCTTCCGGGATTAATTGCACTATTGGTTTGAATTACTCTTGAAGAATAGTTAGAAGTGCTTTGTATTCTTCTGCTGACAGCAGAAATAATTCCCGATGTAATGCTTGAAGATTCGGTGGCATCGTTAGGTCTGCCGATAGCTACAACATGCTCACCATGGTAAAGCTCGTCAGAATTTGCAAACTCGGCAGGCTCAAGCTTTGCATCCTTAACCTTTAATACGGCAAGGTCACTCACCTTATCACCGGCGACATAAACTGCATCGTATTCCTTGCCGTCGTGTGTGTAAATCTTGAATTTAGGCGCCGCTATTTCAGAATAGATATGGTCGTTTGTTACTATATAACCATCATTTGAGAAAACAATTCCGCTTGCCTGACTGCCCTTACCCGAGGAATTATAAATAACAATTCCAACCACCGATTTATCAACCTTTTCGTAAACCTGAGCCTCGGTCATCTGGTCGGTGTCTTTAGGTCTTGAAGCCAAATCAACCGAAACATTACCTCCACCGTAATTTACTGAAGCACTGTTTCTTCCAACATAATAACCTGTAAGACAAGCACCTGTAAGTAAAATTACCGCCGCCATAATAAAGCTAAAAACCTTAAGTCCTTTGCTCATAGGTTTATATGCATCCATAGGTTTAACCTTGGAGTATTTTACAGGATTATAACTAAATGGTTTACTTTCCTCGCCAAACGGGGAGGGGATGGGTTGATTCTGTTCTGATTCGGCTTCTGAAGTAGTCGGTTGCTCAGAGTCGATATTCAAACCTTCGTCAACAGCTTGCTCAGCTTCATTATCGTTCGGTAAATTTACGGTAAAACCAGCGTTAGCTATAGGGGCATCATCGGAAGTTGGCTCGGTTACAGGTAGCTCGTCGGTTGTTAAAGGTAAGGTGTTGGTTTCTGTTTGCTCTGTGTTATTATTAGGAAAATCGTTCATTTATGTGCTCCGTTCAATTTTTATTTCAAGTTTTCTAAATATGATGTATGGTACTACTGTACGAGAGGTAATGTAACCTTAAATGAGGTAAATTCACCCTCTCTACTTGCTACCGACACGCTTCCGCCGTGGGCGGTTACTATCGTTTTTACAATGTAGAGCCCAAGTCCCGTACTGTTTTTACTTGCAGACCGAGATTTATCTATCTTATAAAATCTATCAAAAACAAATGGGAGTTCCTTTTCGGGTATCCCGTTTCCGGTATTGGTTATAGTAAATACAACCTTTTTATTTTCATTTTTTAAAGAAAAGGTTATGGTTCCGCTATCGTTGGTGAACTTAATAGCATTGTCAACAAGATTGTAAAGTACCTGATGAATTAAATCCTTGTCAGCAGTGACAGAAATGTTTTGTAGTTCATCAAGACCGGTTATATTAAGTCTTTGCTTTTCTATCCTTTGCTCTTGACTTATAACTATTGTGCAGATAAGCTCGCTCAAATCAAATAGCTCGGGCTTTAATACAAATTCGCCTGATTCTAGCCTTGTCATATTGAGCATTGACTGGACCAAACGCGAAAGCCTTTTTACCTCATCCGAAACAATAGATAGATAATAACTTTGTTTATCGGGTTCAATGGTACCGTCAAGAATGCCGTCTATAAAACCGCCGATTGTGGTCATAGGGGTTTTTAGCTCGTGCGAAATATTGGCTATAAAGCTTTTGCGCATACCCTCAAGCTGAGCCAGAGAATTTGTCATCATATTAAAGGAAGCCGAGAGCTCACCTATTTCATCGTCACTCATTACGGGAATACGCCTTGAGAAATCACCCTTCGCCATAGCTCTTGAGGCTTCCGACATAAGCTTAAGTGGTTTGGTAAGCCTGTAGGTCATAGCATAAATCGCAAAAAACATTACTATAAGCGGAAGTATTGCCGCCACAAGATAAAGCTTTGTAACGGCAGAAAGAAGATTTTTAACCATTGAAATAGGAGCTGTGGCAAAAACGGTTCCATAGCTATTGCCATCACCGTCTTTAAGCTGGCGTGCTGCAATATAATGCGGTGTAGAGTAAATACCAAGTGTACTTAGTTGAAGTTCTTCATTCGCTTCAATAAATTTTTCTATGCTTTTTTTCTGCAATTCTATACCTGTGTGCGTACAGGAGCGGTTTCCAGTCCATTCGGCACAGCCGCAAATATATATATTGTTATCATTATTGGCAATAAAAATATCTGCAACAGCAATTTCTGCCGAGGAGCGAACCACCTTTTCAAACTGTGAGGATGAAATGGGCAAACCCACGTTAGCCGATTCGGAAACAAAGTCAGATATTTGAGAGCAAGCTTTTGCAAGAGTTTGTTGCTTACTTTCAGCAATATAGCTATTAAGCACAAACGATAGAATCATCATCATAAAAGTAAGACTGAAAAAAATAATCAAAGCGGTGGTCAAAAAATATTTTTTAAAAAGCTTAAGCCTCATTTTCGCCTCTACATTTTCGTCGTTTCAAATTTATAGCCTACGCCCCATACGGTTTTAAGTGACCATTCCGGGGAAACATTTTCAAGTTTCTCTCTAAGCCTCTTAACATGAACATCTACGGTTCTGGAATCACCATAATAATCAAAGCCCCAAACCTCGTCAAGAAGCTGGTCGCGGGTGTAAACCCTGTTTGGATTACTTGCAAGATGATAAATAAGCTCAAGCTCCTTCGGTGGAGTATCAACCCTTACGCCGTTTACTACGAGCTCATAGTTGGTAAGATTGATTTTAAGTTTATCGTATCTCACTTCACTTGCCTGATTCTGCTTGTCACCGTCATTACTGCGGCGAAGCACAGCCTTTATTCTCGCAATAACCTCTTTGGTGTCAAACGGCTTTGTTACATAGTCATCGGCGCCAAGCTCAAGACCGAGAATTTTATCAAAGGTTTCACCCTTCGCGGTAAGCATAATTATAGGGGTGTCGCTGGTTTTGCGTATTTCACGGCAAACCTGCCAACCGTCAAGCCCCGGAAGCATTATGTCAAGCAAGATAAGGTCGGGTTCAAGCTTTGCCGCATACTGTACTGCAGTCTCTCCGTCGTTGACAACAACAGTTTCAAATCCATCCTTTTGAAGATAAAGTCTCAAAAGCTCGCATATATTCTCATCATCATCAACAATAAGTATTTTATATTGCATAATTTTTTCCTTTCAAAAATTTCCCGTATATTTATTTAATTATAATATTATAATAATATTATTACAAGAGTGTGAATAATTGTGACAAATTTTATGTATCTCTCATTATAATAAAAATTAAAGACCGCTCAGTCAAGCTGAAACGGTCAAATAATTTGAAGAAAATTATTCTGCAGCGGGTTCTGCGTTCTCCTGTTCCTTCATCTTAGCGAAGCACTCACTGCAATATACCGGACGGTCGTCACGCGGTATAAAGGGTACAGTGGCAGTGCCGCCGCAAGCCGCACATACAGCTTCGTGCATCTCTCTGGGTGCTTTGCCAGCATTCTTGCGCTTATCACGGCAAGGCTTACAGCGCTGCGGCTCGTTTACAAAGCCCTTGGACTCGTAAAATTCCTGTTCTCTTGCAGAAAATACGAATTCCTCTCCGCAATCTTTGCAAACTAAGGTCTTGTCTTCAAACATGTTTTTTACCTCTTTCGGTTGTTTTTTAGCCCTGGACGGGATTGCACCGTCATCTTTGTTTTTTCCAACGCTCTGCTTTAAGCTACATGGGCATATATGAACGGATTTCTCCGCTACTTACCTTTTAGTTTTTTTCTTATGCGAACAAGCGCGTTATCTACCGATTTTTCGGATAACTCTAACCGTTTTGCAATATCAGAATATTTTTCACCCGAAATAAAGCCCTGCAAAACCTTATATTCAAGGCTTGAAAGCTCTAATTTTATACTGTCGGTAAGGGTTTTATATTCCTCACGCTCAAAAAAAATTTTTTCGGGACTGTTATTATCAACAAGCTCCATTTCCTCTAATGAAGAAACAAGCTCGTCCGGAATAGTTCTTTTACGCTGACGGCTTTTTAAAACCGAAAGCACCGAACGCTTAATGCATAAGGAAGCAAAGGTTGAAAAAGCAGCTTTTGATGAATCGTAATCTTTTACAGCAGAATACAACGCAAGGGTTGCTTCTTGAACGGCATCCTCGCAGTACTGCTCAGGGCAATATTTTTTTATATGGCTGAGGATTACAGGATAATATCTTTCTATTATTACCTGAAGAAGCTCATAATCGCCTTTTTTAATTAGCAAAATAACCTCATTATCGGTCAAATTATTGTAACTTTCGACAAAATTAATCCTCATTCACGCCCAAAAACAGTATTTCTCAACAAGCATAAAATTATAATACCTTATATATAAATAAAAGTCAAGCAAAAAATTTCAAATTTATTCAAAAATTAAACAATTCATTAATATGTTGCAAAAAGTGGTAATAAACATTGACAAAATAACGAAAAAATATTATCATATAACTATGATTATACGATTGGAATGATAACATATGATTAATGAACAGTATAAGCTATGGTGCAGTAAAGCGGTGGGTGACCCTGATTTACTCAGTGAGCTTAAGGCTTTAGAGGGTAAAGAGGAGCTTATTTCAGACGCTTTTTATAAAAATCTAGAATTTGGAACAGGCGGTTTGCGCGGCGTTATCGGTGCAGGCACTAACCGAATGAATATTTACACAGTAGGTCAGGCTTCTCAGGGCTTAGCAAACTATGTGAATTCCACCACCAAGAACGGAAGTATTGCTATTGCGTATGATAGCCGAATTAAATCAGATACCTTTGCTAAAAGGGCGGCAGGAATATTTGCGGCAAACGGATTAAAGGTTTACATTTATAAGGAGCTTATGCCTACACCTATGCTCTCATTTGCTGTTCGTCGTCTTGGTTGTGATGCGGGGGTGGTTGTAACTGCAAGCCATAACCCTTCAAAATATAACGGATATAAGGCATATGGTAATGATGGTTGCCAGTTAGGTCTTGAAGCGGCAGATGCAGTGCTTGCACTTATGGAAAAAATCGATATGTTTGACGATGTTAGGTCGATAGACTTTGATACTGCCTTAACAGATGGTAAAATCGAGTATATCGGCGATGATATTATAGAGGAATACCTTGACTGTCTTGAGGCGCAAAGGGTTGAAAAAAACCTTGATCTTTCTGACTTAAGGATTGTTTATACTCCTCTTAATGGTGCAGGGAATAAGCCGGTCAGAGCTATTTTAAAGCGTCTCGGCATTAAAGAGCTGTCGGTTGTTTCCGAACAGGAAATGCCTGACGGCAATTTCCCAACAGTACCTTATCCTAACCCTGAGATTAGACAGGCGTTTGAATGTGCATTAAAGCTTGCTGAAGCTAAGGACCCTGATATTTTGCTTGCTACCGACCCTGACAGTGACCGCGTAGGTATAGCGGTTAAGTCTGAAGGGGGATACCGTCTGTTCAGCGGTAATGATGTTGGCGTTCTTTTGCTTAACTATATTCTTGAGCGCCGTACAGCAAACGGTACTCTGCCAAAGAACCCTGTTGCGGTAAAGACAATTGTTACCACAGAGCTTTGTCAGAAGATTGCCGACGAGTATGGTTGCTTACTGCTCAATGTACTTACAGGCTTTAAGTTTATAGGCGAGCAGATAACTTTACTATCAGATAAAAATGAGGAAGAGCGTTATATCTTCGGTTTTGAGGAAAGCTACGGTTATCTTGCGGGAAGCTATGCGCGTGATAAGGATGCAATGGTTGCGTCAATGCTTATTTGCGAAATGACAGGCTACTACAAAAAGCAGGGCTTGAA
This sequence comes from Acutalibacteraceae bacterium, assembly GCA_045658105.1. Lineage (GTDB taxonomy): Bacteria > Bacillota > Clostridia > Oscillospirales > Acutalibacteraceae > UBA737. The sequence goes on along the minus strand of JAZOUK010000008.1, from coordinate 51,896 downwards.
TCTTTTAGAGGTGCTTGACAGTCTTTATAAAAAACACGGTTATTACTATGCATCTCAAGAGAACTTCACCTGTGAGGGACAAAGCGGTATGCAAAAGATAAATGGCATTATGGATATGCTTAGAAAAGAACCTCCCTCTGAAATATGCTCATATAAGGTTGTTAAGGTCAACGATTACGGAACCTCTGTTTCGCTTGACACAGAAAGCGGTGTAGAAACCGAGATGACCTTGCCTAAATCAAATGTTTTAGCATATCATTTGGCTGATGGAAGCTCTTTGATTGTTCGTCCTTCAGGAACAGAACCTAAAATTAAATTATACATCTGTGCTGTGGGCGATACGGCTGAAAGCGGAATCGAAAAACGCACACAATTGAGTAAGGCAGGCACAAAGCTGTTGGGCTTTTAAGCTTTTAATATAATAAAAATTAAGTTAAAAAATGAAAGCGCGTAAGAAGTAAAGAATAAAACTTCTTACGCGCTTTAAATTTAAGTTTGATGTAATAATTAAATTACAACTTTGATATATATTATAAAATATTTTTAAGCTCCAGAAGACTTGAGATCTCATAATTGCTTTTATATTTTGGAGTATCATTTTTTGGATTAAACCAGCAGGTATCGAGTCCTGAATTTATTCCGCCTAAAATATCTGAGCTTTGACTGTCTCCCACAACAAGTATACGGGATTTGTCCTTTTCTGGAATTTGATCCAAAACATAATCAAAATATTCTTTTTCAGGCTTTTGATGTCCCGCATCCTCAGAAATAAACACATTGTCAAAAAAGTGCTCAAGTCCTGAGTGCTTTATACGGTTGTACTGAGTAAAGGAAAAGCCGTTTGTTGTGGCATAAAGATTATAACCCCTTTCTTTGAGATAACGGAGTATTTCCATAGCCCCTTCTACGGTGAAATATCCTTCCGAAAGGTTTTTGCAATAGTCCTTCGATATTGCCGATACATCACCATTACAACCATAGTGCTCCAAAAAGGAACGGAATCTGCCCTCAAAAATAGCGTCCTTTGGAATCTCTCCCATTTCAAAGCGCTTCCAGAAGCTCAGATTTATTTGAGAATAAACCATTACAGCCTCGTCGTGGCAGGGAAGACTGTGCTTCGCTAAAACCTTGCGGACAGCTACCGCTTCAGCCATATCAAAGTCAAGAAGTGTGTTATCCAAGTCAAGAAACAGTGATGTATATTTCATCAAAGCTTACCTGCAATTTCTTTTATATACTGCTTTAAATCCTCTGATATTTCAGGATGATTAAGTCCTACCTCAATATTAGCCTTGAGAATACCGAATTTATTTCCCATATCGTAACGGATACCGCTGAAATCTACACCAACCATACCGTATTTTGAAGCAAGCTCACGCATAGCGTCGGTAAGTTGAAGTTCATTCCCAACACCTAAGGGAGTACGCTCAAGAATATCAAATATTTCACTAGTAAGAACGCATCTTCCAAGAATTGAATAGTTGGAAATCTTCTTATCAAGTGTGGGCTTTTCTATCATATCGCTGACTGCAAAAAGCTTTTCCTCTAAGGGAGACACCGCGAGTGAGCAGTATTTTACTATAAGCTCGTCGGGTACTTCTTTAATGCCGACTACATTTTTACCGTATTTTTCGTAAGCCTCGCAAAGCTCTCCGATAGCAGGTACTTCGCCAATTATAACATCATCTCCGTACAAAACGGCAAACGGTTCGTCACCCACGAACTCGCGTGCTCGAAGTACAGCATCGCCAAGACCACGGGTAACCTTTTGACGAATATAGTAAATGTTGGCAAGTTCGGCAACATTTTTAAGGCTGTTAAGCGTGTCGGTGTTGCCTCGCTTTTCGAGCATAGCCTCAAGCTCTATAGAATAATCAAAATGGTCCTCTATAATTCCCTTACCGCGATTGGTTATAATAAGTATATCGGTTATACCGGCTTTTACAGCCTCTTCAACTATGTATTGAATTGCAGGCTTATCAACAATAGGAAGCATTTCCTTAGGTAATGCTTTGGATGCAGGCAAAACTCTTGTGCCTAATCCTGCGGCAGGAATTATTGCTTTTTTTATTTTCATTTTGTTACTCCTCGGATTAAGTATTTATTAAAATATATTATATACAATAGAGATTATAATTGATATAAAATTAGTTAAATAATTCACTATAAGCATAATGATAATGCCGAGTGTGAGCATTGCGCCCGATACGCCTCCAATTGAGGCAATACCGAATTTATAGTAAGGATGACCGCCTTGATAGCTTCTGAACGTAAGAATTTTATTGCTACAATGCTTTTTGTACCAGTAGAATCCGTAAAGTCCGCAAACAATGGCAGTTACAACATTAGAAATAAATTCTAAAGCAGAAGAAATAGTTAAAATTATAAATTCGGGTGATTGTAATATTCCAATAATGTTTTGAGTATTAACTGTTCCGTCGAACATAATGATAGACTCAAAATCTATGCCTGTTGTAAAAAATGAAAGGACGGCGGTTATAAGAGCAAGAATAGTTCCTAACACTGAAAATATCGCCGCAAATTTATACATTTTTCTGTAAAAGAACCATAGTGCAGCACCAAAAGGACCAAGTAAAAAACTTAAAATAGCAACAGGCCAGCACCAAGAGGTTTTTGAGCCGGTAAGCTCCATGCGGGCAAATTTTGGACAGATATCATTTGCTTTTTTGCCAACAAATAGGGTTATTTCATCAAGTGGAATACCGTCTATAGCCTCTGTGACAAACCCGTTGTATGAGGGGGTGGGGTTTACATAATCCTTCCAATCGGGGGAGGGTGCTGAAAATGGCTGTCCTTGAGAGGGGTCACCCTCAAAGCTGGTTTTTTCGGTAGCAAGAGGAACGCCGCAGTTTTTGCAATATATATATGCTTCCTCGTTTTCAGTCCCACATTCGTGACATATATGATTACTCATAACAAAAAACTCCTTTTAAAGCAGACTTGCCAAAATGGCAGGAATATATTGCGTAAGCATTAGTCCTAAGAAAAAGAGAATTAAGCTTACACCGCCCTTTTTGCGGTAATCTTCTGCCATATCTTCACTTTCAAGGCGAATTTTTTTAATTGACGATATGACATAATTTTTATAAAAATAATCACCGTAGAGCGCGAAAATCACCCTGAGGAGAAGCATAAGAACACTGCTTATAAAAGCTAACGCAAGTATTGCTATGCCAATTTTGGGGGTCGACTCAAAAAGAATGTTAAACGCTTCAAGTGAGGAAACAGCATTTTGCGCATCAAAGCCTGAGCTTAAAATCACACGCTGAAATGGATATGAAAGCAGTGTGATAACCGACTGCAACACACCTGCGATTATACCCCCCTTATACATCTTACGCGAAAGCATCCAGCCACTAGGGAAAAGAAACGCCATCCAATTCCAAGAAACCTTTTTCTTGTTATTAATTGATGCAAATTTAGGAACATAACGATGGGTGTTTGTAGCAACAAAGCGCTTTATATCGTCAGCAGTAATATCATCTTCAATTATTTGGTCAGGCGCAACACCGCCCAAAAAATCAAAGGCTGCGAAGCTGTTGATTTTAGAAAAATCGGGTGTTCCACACTTAGGACAGCGCCTAAAAATACTTTCGTACTTAGTGCCGCACATACTGCAAGTGCTTATGCTTTCGTCCTCATCTTTGTAAGAAATATCCGTTTTCTGAGCCTTATGCTCAATAATATCTATATTTTCCTGCGCTTTTTCTCTTGAATACTGCATATCGGTGCCGTGAAGCTGTTCGAGGGCGCAATGACCTAAAACCTCATAGCAATCCCTGTGGTGAGGCGCACCGCATATGGGACAGTAAACAATATCGTCCTCAGAAAAAAGGTAAGCCTTACAGCGTACACAGCTTAAGCCCTCTATTTTTAAACCCATAAGCCTACTCCTAATATATAGCTACTTCGCATAATGCAGCCTTAAAATTTTCGATTTCGTCAAATACCTGTGAAAAATATTCAGAACCGTAGTTGTGGAATTTACCCTCTTTTATCATCTCTTTGAGCTCTTCTAAGGTTACTCTTTTAACTTCGGCAACCTCTGATTTCTGTAGTGTGAGCATTTCGGCAGGACTGTCATAAACAGTAAGCCAAACATCAACAAGAGAATTTCTTCTTTTAATTCTTGCAATTTTTTTGAGAGTGGTTTCATTCGAGGGTATGCTCAGTTCCTCAAAAAGTTCACGTCTTGCCGCAGAAAATGAATCCTCACCGGCAATGGCGGCGCCACCTGTAGCCGCCCATTCACCGGGCATAAGCTTCTTACTGTCCGCCCTGCGCTGAATCAGAAGCCTGCCGTCCTTAGAAAGCACCCATATATGAACCACAAGATGGTATTCACCTGTTCGTAAAAAACAGCGCCCTCTTAAGGTTGTTTTTCCGGTGGGGATTCCGTTTCCGTCAAGTATATCCCACTTCTCACTTATCATAGCTTTTCTACAACCTCGCCGGCTTTTTTGTAAATGCTATTTTTTGCTACTACACCTCTCACAGAGGAAAGGGGATAAATATTGGAATTCTTACCGATAACCGTTCCGGGATTGAGCACCGAACCGCATCCAACCTCGACACCATCACCTAAAATCGCGCCAAATTTTTTAAGGCCTGTTTCTAATTTTTCGTCTCCGTTTTTAATTACAACGAGACTTTTATCAGATTTAACATTACTTGTTATGGCGCCGGCTCCCATATGAGAACCGTATCCCAACACAGAATCACCGACATAATTATAATGCGGTACCTGCACCTTGCCTATAAGCACAACATTTTTAAGCTCTGTGGAGTTGCCTACCACACAGTCATTACCGATAAGCGCATTGCCTCTTATAAAGGCGCAATGTCTGACCTCGGTATTTTCACCAATAATACAAGGCCCTGTTATAGAAGCGGTGGGAGATAACTTAGCACTTTTTGCTATCCAAATATTTTCTCCTTTTTGTTCATAAAGCTCTTTATTAAGAGTAGGACCAAGCGCTTTAATAAAGCTTCCGATTTTACTTAAAACCTGAAATGGGTATTCTGCATTTTCGAAAAGAGGTGAAGCAATAGTGTTTTCAAGAGACAAAAGCTCTTTTACTTTTATATCTTTCATAGTAGATTTTCCTTTCTAAAAATATTCTTTTTCTTCACTAATCAGATAATACTTTATAAGTATATCAAAAAAATTAAATTTTTTCAACATTTTCTATCTTAGGTATTGTAAATTTTTTATTTTTGTGGTAAAATTACTATTACAAGAGGTAAAACGGCAATAAAAATCGTTTTTCTTGTGTTAAAACTCGTATTTAATTGCGTACCGTAGTGTGCGAATGGGCGGGTCCTGTGCGACGGGACGCTACGAACCATGTCAGGCGGGGAACCGAGCAGCATTAAGTAGTTTTTCCTGTGCGCCGCAGTAAATCGGCTCATTCGTACATTACAGTACGCAATTTTTAATTTTTTGAAGAGGTGAAATATGGCTTATCAAGCGTTATACCGAAAATACCGACCACAGACCTTTTCTGATGTAATCGGTCAGGAGCATATAACCGATACTCTAAAGAATGAATTAGCGGAGGGTAAAACCGTTCACGCCTACCTTTTTACAGGTACACGCGGAACAGGAAAAACCAGTTGTGCTAAAATTTTGGCAAGAGCGATTAACTGTCTAAACACTAACGGCGGTGACCCTTGTCTTTGCTGTGAGCTTTGCCGTTCTATAGACGCGGGGGAGAATACCGATATTGTTGAGATAGATGCGGCATCCAATAACGGTGTTGATAATATACGCGAACTTCGTGAATTAACAAGCTTTTTGCCGGTTTCCTCTAAATACAGGGTTTTTATTATAGATGAGGTGCATATGTTATCAATTGGAGCATTTAATGCACTGCTTAAAACCCTTGAAGAACCGCCCGAACATGTTGTATTTATTTTGGCTACTACAGAGGTTCATAAGCTGCCGGCCACTATTCTTTCTCGTTGTCAGCGTTTTGATTTTAGAAGGATTGATACTTCAAAAATCTGTGAGAGAATACAGTATATTGCCTCACAAGAGGGACTTACTGTGACCGATGATGCCGCCACCCTTATTGCCGCCGCGGCTGACGGCGGTATGAGAGACGCTCTTTCAATACTTGACCTATGCGCGTCAAGCAGTAAGGAAATAGATGAGGCTACGGTTGAAAGCGTATGCGCTATGGCGGGAAATGACTATCTTATTGAGCTTGCAGATGCGGTCAAAAATCGTAATACTGAGCAAGCACTTATGCTTGTCGACAGACTTCACAGCTCCTCGGTTGATATGCTGAGATTGCTTTCTGAGCTTACATCTCATTACCGTGACCTTATGATAGTTAAGACGGTAAAAACCAATACCCCGCCTGTGGTATGCTCTGCTGTGAGAATGAATGCTCTTAAGGCTCAGTCGAAAGATTACGATATAAAGGATATAATGTTAGCCTTAAATATTCTGCAGGCGGCATTTGCCACTATGCAGACGGGTAACCGTCGTTGTGAAATGGAAATGGCACTTATCCGTATGTGTGATCCCGCACTCTCGGGTGATATTGCGGCTTTAGAGCGTAGGATATCTGCTCTTGAACAGGGAACGGTTAAGCTTTCTGTTAAAGAGTTCAATTCCAAAAAGAAGCCTGAAGCAATAGAAAAGCCTGTTGAGGTTATAAGTGATGAGGATGACGAAATACCACCGCCTCTTTACGAAAACGAAGCTCCTGCACCGGAATGTGCAGACGAGACCAAAGAAGCAAGTCCGCAGACCGATGAGATAACAGAGGTTAAACAGTGGAATGAAATACTTCACTTGCTTACAACCTCAAGTCCGCTTATTGCAGGTGTTTTAAAGGGCTCAAAGGCATATATAAAGGGTGCTTATCTGCTTATAGATGCTCCAAACAGTCAGTTTCGTTCACTTATAAATCAGGATAACAGTAATTATAAGGACAGTATACGTAAGGCGGCATATACCGTACTTGGCGAAACCTATAAGCTCGGTCCTTATTCTAAGCAGAAAGTCAAGGAAGAGGATGACCTTCTTCCGGTAATAGCCCAAAAACTTAAAAATTTTGAATTAAATTAAAAAAATAACATTAATAATATTTAGGAGATATTGAAAATGAAGGTTAGAATTCCCAATTCCGGAGGTCCCGGTAATATGAATCAGATGTTGAAGCAGGCTCAAAAAATGCAGGCAGATATGGCTGCGCTACAGGAGGATTTAGAGCAAAGAGAATATACTGCAGTTTCAGGCGGCGGTATGATTGAGGCTACGATTGACGGTAAGCATCTTGTAAAGTCAATCAGAATCAGTCCAGATGCAGTTGACCCTGACGATGTTGAAATGCTTGAGGATCTTATTACTGTTGCAATAAATGAGGCGGTTTCAAACGCTATAAAGGCATCTGAAGAGGAGATGGGCGCAATAACCGGCGGTCTTAATATGCCCGGATTGTTTTAATAATGGCTAATATTAATATTGTACCCTTAAATGAGCTGATTTCTCAGTTTGAAAGGTTGCCCGGTATTGGTAAAAAAACCGCACAGCGCTTGGCATACAGTATTCTTGAGCAGCCGCCCGAAAGAGCAGAAAAATTTGCTGAGGCACTTGTAAATGCACGAAAAAAAATTCATTTCTGCAAGGTTTGTCAAGCTTTTACCGACCTTGAAATATGCAATATTTGTGACGATGCGGCACGTGATAAATCGGTCATTTGCGTTGTGGCAGAGCCAAGAGATGTTATGGCGTTTGAAAGAACAAGGGAGTATACAGGGCTTTACCATGTGTTACACGGGGTAATTTCTCCGCTTGACGGTGTGGGTCCTGACCAGCTTCGCATAAAAGAGCTTATGGCAAGACTCGGCTCCGGTGAGGTCAAAGAACTTATAATGGCTACAAACCCCACAGTTGAAGGTGAGGCAACAGCGAGCTATATTTCCCGTCTTGTAAAGCCTATGGGCGTAAAGGTTACCCGCTTGGCTTACGGTATACCCGTTGGCGGAAATCTTGAATATGCCGATGAATTTACTCTTGCGCGTGCGCTTGAGGGACGAAACGAAATATAAATTTTAATACAAGGCGGTCCAGACCGCCTTGTTTGTGCTATTTTTATGTAAAGGATAGATTTTTATGACTCAGGATAAAATTGACCGTATAAATGAACTTGCAAGAAAGAAAAAGACAGAGGGTTTAACCGAAGAAGAAAAACGCGAGCAACAAATATTAAGGCGGGAGTATATTGACGGTTTTAAGCGGAGCCTTACTGCTCAGCTTGAAAACACCTATATAGTTGAGCCTGACGGAACAAAAAGAAAGGTCACAAGAAAAGATGAAAATACTGATAACTGATTCTGCAACCGTTAAAGCAAATAATGACCTTAGTCTTGAGAAAATAGAGTCTTTAGGCGAGACTGTTCAGTATGATAATATCGACCGTGATACACTTATTAGAGTTGTGTCTGATGTTGATATTATTCTCTGTAACAAGACGGTTATTGACAGGGAGATAATGGATAATGCACCATCCTTAAAATATATCGGTCTTTTTGCAACAGGCTATAACAATATTGATATAGAGGCGGCAAGAGAAAAGGGAATAGCGGTATGCAATGCAGGAAGCTATTCTACAAATGCAGTAGCTCAGCAGGTTATAGGCTATATTCTTATGCATTATACTAAAATCCCTCTTTATAACGATTTTGTTCATTCGGGCGGATGGAAAAAATCCCAAATTTTTGCTCCACTTTGCTTTACGGGTGACGAGGTTTACGGTAAAACGCTTGGAATAATCGGCTTTGGAAGTATTGGCAGAGCGGTTAAAAAGGCGGCAGAGGGCTTAGGAATGAGGGTAATTGTAAATACCCGTACTGTAAGAGATAATAATGAGGCAGAATTTGTAAGCCTTAAGCAGTTGCTTAATGAATCGGATGTAGTGTCGGTACATTGCCCACTTAACGAGCAGAGCGCTGATATGATGAATTCAACTACTTTTTCAAAAATGAAGGACGGCGCATTCTTTATAAACACCTCAAGAGGTGGCACTGTAGACGAGGAAGCTCTTTTCGAGGCGCTTCAGAGCGGAAAGCTTTCGGGAGCGGCAGTAGATGTGCTTAAAACAGAGCCTATGACCGAAGATTGTGTTCTTGCAAATGTGAAAAATCTTATAATAACACCGCATACGGCTTGGGCTCCGCTTGCTACAAGAGAGAGGCTTGTCGGAATTGTTGCAGATAATATAAAAGCTTTTTTAAACGGAGACAAGAAAAACCGAATTGTTTAAAGGAATGGCTGAAGATTAAGGAGATGGTGAGTTGTTTTCAAGGCTCAGAGGAATAGGTCTTTTTGGAATAGATTCATATATGATTGAAATTGAGGCAGATGTTTCGGGCGGTCTTCCGTCATTTGATATTGTGGGACTTCCCGATGCGGCGGTAAAGGAATCAAGAGACAGGGTGCGCGCTGCTATAAAAAATTGCGGATATAAGTTTCCTGTTGGAAGAATAACCGTAAATCTTGCACCTGCTGACCGTAAAAAAGAGGGTTCTCTCTATGATTTACCCGTATTACTCGCCATTCTCAATGCATCAGACCAATTAAAGGCTAAGCTTGATGATTTTATAGCCATTGGAGAGGTTGCGCTTGACGGTAAGGTGAGAGGGGTAAACGGTGTACTTGCTATAACCATTACCGCTCAGCAAAATGGTATTAAAAATATTTTTGTTCCTGCAGAAAACGCGGCTGAGGCAGCGGTTATTGAGGGAATGAATGTATATGCTGTAGAAAATATTAAACAGCTTCTTGACCATATAAACGGTATTTCTGAAATTGAAAAAACCGAAACCACAAGCTTGGCACTTCAGTTAGCCCAAAGTATACCTGACTTTAGCGATGTTAAGGGGCAGCTTGCAGCAAAAAAGGCTTTAGAGGTTGCAGCTGCCGGCGGTCATAATATTCTTATGATAGGTCCTCCGGGTGCCGGCAAAAGTATGCTTGCAAAGCGCTTACCCGGAATTTTGCCTGAAATGACCTTTGAGGAATCGGTGGAAACTACGAAAATCCACTCGGTGGCAGGAAAAATAAGCAAGGAAATGCCTTTTATAACCACAAGACCGTTCCGTTCTCCGCATCATACGGTATCAACTGCGGGTATTGCGGGTGGTGGTACTGTGCCAAAACCGGGTGAAATTTCATTGGCGCATAACGGTGTGCTTTTTCTTGACGAATTACCTGAATTTAAACGCGAGGTTATGGAAGCGCTCCGTCAGCCGATTGAGGATAATGCGGTTACTATTTCCCGCGTTTCAGGATCGCTTACATATCCAAGCTCAATTATGCTTGTGGCGGCTATGAATCCTTGTCCTTGCGGATTTTTTGGGCATCCCACAAAGCAGTGTATTTGCTCGCAGAATGCTGTTCAGAAATACCTAAATCGTATTTCAGGGCCTATGCTTGATCGCTTAGACCTTCATGTTGAGGTGCCCCCTGTTGATTATACTGCGCTCAGCTCCGATGTAAAGGAAGAAAGCTCTGCCGAAATCAGGGAAAGGGTGAACAAAGCGCGGAGAATTCAAACCGAAAGGTATAAGGGTACGGGAATAACCTGTAATGCGCGACTTACACCGCCAATGCTTAAAAAGTATTGCGTTATGACCGATGAAGCATCTAAATATCTGTCCTTGTCCTTTGAACGACTCGGACTTTCCGCCCGTGCATATGACCGAATTCTTAAGGTGGCGAGAACAATAGCTGACCTTGAGGGAAGCGAAAAGATAGATAAAAATCATATATTCTCGGCGATTTCATTCAGAAGTCTTGATAGAAAATATTGGGGCGGATAAAATATTTACTTTAGAACAATTAGTTGGTATAATATAAGAAAATGGGTTATTATGCGTATATATAAATGTTTTTAAAGGAATGGGAAGTTAATTTATGGATTTTTATGTTAATCCCGCAAATCTTACATCGGTTTTCACTTTGCCCTGCGCTGTGACGGACCGATACCTTAAGCTTGCAAAGGCAGAGCATATAAAGGTTATAGTTTACATAATGCGAAATATTACCTCGGAAATTTCTACACAAGATGTGGCTGATAATACAGGTGTAGACGAATATGATGTTAAGGAGGCATTGCTCTATTGGGCAGATGCCGGTATTTTGTTGCCTAAGGAAGCTCACGTAACTGTGCAAAAGCCAATAGCTAATGCTGTTTTAAGAGGCGAAAAGCCGTCGCGTACTGATGTGGCAAGGCGTGGTCTTGAGGACCCGAAAATCGCATATTTGCTTAACGAAGCACAAATGAAATTCGGAAGAAATCTTAAGGATAATGAGAAAAATACTCTTGTCTGGCTTTATGACGATGAGGGACTTGATGTTTCCTTAATTCTTATGATTGTAGAATATGCCGTCAATCAAAAAAAGGCAACAATTAGGTTTATAGAGTCTACTGCAGTTGATTGGATTAATAAGGGGATTGATAATCTTTCTGCAGCTGACGAGGAGCTGAGACGACTTACAATTTCAGAACAAGCGTGGGGAATTGTCTGTTCGTTATTCGGCATTGAAAAAAGGAAACCAAGCAAAAAAGAAGCGGAGCTTTCATATAAATGGCTTGCTGAGTGGGAAATATCTGAGGAAATGCTTATAGAGGCATATGAGCAGTGTATAAATTCTACTTCTAAATTTTCAATGCCCTATATTTCAAAGGTTTTAGAAGCTTGGCATAAGCAGGGCTGCAAAACTGTTGATGATTTGGAAAAGGGAAGTCAAAATAAAACGGCTGAAAGACAGAAGGCATCATACGATTTGGAGCTTTTCAAAAAAATGCTTAGTTCAAAGGATTAGTGAGATATGATTAATAAAGAACAAATTTACGAAAAAGCGTTTGAAAATAAAAAAACTGCTTTGCAAAATAAGGAAAAGAACAGGGAAATAATGCTTGCTGCTGCATATGAATCGGAATCCCGTCTTTCTGAAATAGATAACACAATGTCAAGAATCGGAGCAAGCCTTGCTATAACTGCCTTGTCAGGTAATGCAGAGCAGATAGCCGAGCTTAAGAAAATTTCTACTGCTTTATCGGAGGAAAAAAAGCTGTTGCTTAAAAAAGCACAGGTGCCGGAAATTGTGTTCGACTGTCCTCTTTGCTCAGATACAGGCTATCTCGGCGGTAAAATATGCGAATGTATAAAGCGTGAGGCTTCATCTATTTTAGCAGGAGAGCTTTCGCGCGAAATGCCGTTAGGGGAATGCACCTTTGATAGATTTGAGCTAAAATATTATCCCGAAACAGACCAAAACGGTAAAAAACTAAGGAAGAAAATGTCGGGAATTTTAGACTTTTGCAAGGAATACGCTAATAGCTTTGAACCTATAAAATCTGCAAATTTACTCTTTATGGGTAAAACCGGATTGGGCAAAACACATCTTAGTCTTGCTATAGTTTCTGAGATAATTAAAAAAGGCTTTGCTCCAATATACGGTTCGGCGGAGAATTTGTTTTCTGCTGTAACAGCAGAAAAATTCAGGTCGGACGGTAACGAGACCTACAATGCCTTACTCAACTGTGATTTGTTAGTAATTGATGATTTGGGCACAGAAGCTGTAACCTCAATTACAAAATCTATGCTTTACAATATCGTGAACACCCGAATTATGACCCGTAGACCTACAATTATTAGTACTAACCTCGGTATAGAGGAGATAGATGATATGTATACTCAGCGTATAACCTCGCGATTTATGGGTAGCTATGAGGCTTTTGAGTTTTCGGGTGTTGATATCCGTCAACAAAAGCGACTCGAACAGCTTTAATATTATTATATTTCCAAGAGGGGATAAATTTGTCTATAAAAAGATATGAAGCCGGTAGCTATGATATTGCCGTTATAGGCGGCGGTCATGCCGGAATAGAGGCGGCTTTAGCGGCAGCAAGGCTTGGTTGCAGTACAATTATGTTTACCGTAACTCTTGACTGGATTGGTAATATGCCCTGTAATCCGTCAATCGGCGGAACTGCAAAGGGGCATCTTGTAAGAGAGCTTGATGCTTTAGGCGGTGAAATGGGTAAGGCGGCGGATAGGCACACACTTCAAAGTAGAATGTTAAATCTCGGTAAAGGTCCAGCGGTTCATTCATTGCGTGCTCAGGTAGACCGAAGAGCCTACAGTGAGTATATGAAGCATACAGTTGAGCTACAAGAGAGACTTGATGTTAAGCAATGCGAGATAACAAAGCTTTACCGCGAAGGCGAGGAGTGGCACTGTGTTTCGGCGTTGGGAGCCGATTTCTCTGCTAAGGCAGTAATTATTGCTACAGGTACATTTTTGGGCGGAAGAATATATGTTGGAGAGGTTAATTACGCTTCGGGACCTGACGGTGCTTTCCCTGCTACAGAGCTTGCGGAATCATTGAAAGAGCTCGGAATACCGCTTCGTAGGTTTAAAACAGGCACACCTGCAAGGGTTGCGAGGGATAGTATAGATTTTTCTTGTCTTGAGATACAAGAGGGTGATGCCGATACGGTTCCTTTCAGCTATTCAACAAAGGAAAGGCCTGAAAATAAGGTTGTTTGTCATATATCCTATACCAATGATGATACAAAAAAGGTTATTCTTGATAATATCAACCGTTCACCGCTTTACTCGGGGGATATTGAGGGTGTAGGACCGCGTTACTGTCCAAGTATAGAGGACAAGATAGTGCGATTTGCCGATAAAAAAAGGCATCAGTTTTTTATAGAGCCTTGCGGTGAGAATACTGAGGAAATGTATCTTCAGGGACTTTCCTCGTCGCTTCCTGAGGAAGTTCAGGTTGAGCTTTATAAAACTGTGCCCTGCCTTAAAAATGTTAAAATAATGCGAAACGCATATGCTATTGAATATGACTGTGTGGACCCCTTGTTTTTAAAGGCTACACTTGAAATGAAGGGTCTTTCGGGACTTTACGGAGCAGGTCAGTTCAACGGCTCATCAGGCTATGAGGAGGCGGCGGCTCAGGGACTTGTTGCGGGTATAAATGCGGCTTTAAAGCTTAAGGGCAGAGAACCGCTTGTGCTTTCTCGTGCATCCTCATATATAGGAACGCTCATTGACGACCTTGTAACAAAGGGTTGTATGGACCCATACCGCATGATGACCTCAAGAAGTGAATATCGATTACTTCTCCGTCAGGACAACGCAGACGAACGACTTATGCCCATTGGTTACGAAATTGGGCTTATCAGTGAAGCTCAGTATTCTGAATTTTGCAATAATATGCGACTTAAGGAGCAGGAGATAGAAAGGGTAAAAAATACCTTTTTGGCTCCGTCAAAGGAGCTGAATGCATTACTTGAGGAAAAGGGTACTGCCGTTATGACTACGGGAATGAGGCTTTCAGACCTTATTAAGCGTCCTCAATTGGGATATGATATGTTAGCTCCCTTTGATAAGGAACGCCCTGAGCTCCCCTTTGCAATAAAGGAAAAGGTTGAGGTTGAAATAAAGTACGAGGGATACATTTCCCGTCAGCAATCTCAGGTAAATGAAATGCTGAGGCTAGAAAACAAGCTCATTCCTGCCGATATATGCTATAACGATGTCTACGGATTGAGGCTTGAAGCCATAGAAAAGCTCGAAAAAATAAGACCTGCCAATATCGGTCAGGCTTCGCGTATTTCGGGTGTTAGTCCTGCCGATGTTTCTGTACTTTTAATTTATCTTTCAAAATAATAAAAGCTGTTTGCTAAGGACTTAAAGTCTAAAAGCAAACAGCTTTTATTTTTAAAGGTAGACTATACTGAAACGGTCTTCTTTAAATTCGCCTTTCAAGAGTATTTATGAACAATTATCTTGTTAGAACATATATTGATATAAGAATCAATATGTTAAAGGGGTGCTTTTATGGATAAGTCTATGATTGAGCGATACAAAGAAGAATTACTGAGAATGAGCGGACGGAAAACAGCAACGGCTGCTGAGGTGTCACCGCCTGTTATGGAGCCTCCACTGTCAAACGACGGAGATGGGGGACTCGTGGTTGCGGCAACGGCATTAAGGTCTATTTATCCGGTTGCAGGGGCAGAGGTTACTGTTTTTACAGGTGAGGGCGAAACCGCACGGATAATCGATAAAGCAATAACCGACCAAAGCGGCAAAACAAAGCAGTTTGTGTTGGAGACACCGCCGAGGTCAGCTTCACTTGATTCGGCAAGTACAACACTTCCATATTCCCTTTATAATGTGCGTGTACGTGCAGAGGGATATATAGACAATATACATCTTAATGTGCCTGTATTTAGCGGAATAACCTCGCTTCAGCAATCGGAAATGATGCTTCTCGAAACAGCGGGAGAGGATAAGCGTCCTCAGATATTTGATGAAGCACAGCAATTCAATTTGAATTAAGGGGGCTTTGATATGCCAGAGGTACTTTTACCCGTAATTCCCGAAAACATAACTGTGCATTTGGGTGGCCCTGATTCAAATGCAGAAAACATAACGGTTCCGTTTGTTGACTATATAAAAAATGTAGCTTCAAGCGAAATATATCCCACCTGGCCCGAGGCGGCACTCAGAGCCAATATTTATGCAATAATTTCCTTTGCGCTTAACCGTATATATACAGAGTGGTATCCCTCAAGAGGCTATAATTTTGATATAACCAATACAACGCAGTTTGACCAAGCGTATGTAAAGGATAGGGAGATTTTTGAAAACATAAGCAATATAACCGATAATATTTTTAACGATTATGTGGTAAGGCAGGGAAGTATACAGCCCTTGTTTACACAATTCTGCAACGGTACTACCTCTACCTGCGAAGGACTTTCCCAATGGGGAACGGTATCCCTTGCAGAACAGGGCAGGAATCCATATGAGATTCTTCAGAATTATTACGGAAACGATATTAACATAGTGGAAAATGCTCCTGTTGGGGAGATTAGCAGCTATCCGGGTGTGCCGTTAAGACTCGGCTCAGCGGGGAATAATGTTCAGGTAATTCAGCGTCAGCTAAACCGCATATCGCAAAACTATCCCGCTATTCCTAAAATTACAAACGCCAACGGGATATTTGGCATAGACACTGAGGCTGCTGTAAGAAAATTTCAGGAGATATTTAATCTTACTCAGTCGGGAGAAGTGGATAAGGCAACCTGGTATAAAATAAAGCGTTATTATACAGGTGTAAAAGGACTTTCCGAGCTTGCCGCCGAGGGTGTAACCCTTGAGGAGGCAACCATTCCCTTTGAAACTCAGATTGCGGCAGGCTCATCGGGAGTTTCTGTAAGGACGCTTCAATATTATCTTAGTATTATAGCTTATTTCAATCCCGCTCTTGAGCCTGTGCCTTTAAACGGAAGCTTTGATTCTGAAACTATAGCCGCTGTCGAGCGTTTCCAAAGCTTTTACGGTCTGCCTGTTACAGGCATTGTCGATACCGCCACTTGGAATACAATATCAAGAATATATACCGAAACGGTTAACGCCTTACCTTCAAATTATGCGGGTGAAAACGCCAAGCTTTACCCAGGATATTTTCTTACAATGGGTATGCGAGGTCAGGCAGTGAGTGATTTACAAAGCTATCTTTCTTTTATAGGAAGCAATATTTCTGAAATACCGCAGCTGCCTGTTACAGGTTATTTTGGTGACCAAACAGAAAATGCTGTTAGAATTTTTCAACGATTGTTTGGCTTAGAGCAATCAGGCTCGGTTGGACCGCTTACTTGGTCCTCTATAGCAAAAGAGTATGACGCTTTGAAAGAAGCTGATAATAATACCTAAATTATATAAATTGTAATTTTGTTTACCGAAAATTCACATATTTGAATAATAAATGCAATAAAATAGACTTACAATAGGGTTATTAAAAAGGAGGATTGTTCAAATGGACGATTTTAATAATATTAATAAGGAAAATGAGGGTTCGGGTGAACTTACGGGTTTTGATTCGGTAAGCAATACCGAAAACGGTTATACCGTAACTCCTGAGGGAGGATTCTACACAAAGCCTCACGATGAAATCATACAGGATGAGGTGGTAAAGGAAGCACCTTACAGTAATGAAAATCCAAGTACCGCAAGTGGTTATGGTAATCCTTACGAAAATATAAATTACGGCAGTCCATACAATTTTAAGACGCCTAAACCTATAAAGGAGAAAAAGGTTAAGAACAAACGCTACGGAGCAGGGGTTGTAATTGCGGCATCTGTTATGGCGGCGATTATAGGCGCTCTTAGTGGTGTTACTGCGGTTTTTATGACAAAAAATGAGCCCGAAAGCATAATTGACCGCTCCGAGACTTCGGGAACTAATGTTAGTATTAATATTGACGAAACGGCCGAAAACATTGTCGAAGCTGTGGCGGCCAAGGTTACACCAAGCGTTGTAGGAATACGCACAACAACCTCTGTTATGAGCTTTTTCGGTGGGACGAGTGAATCGTCGGGCGAGGGAAGCGGTGTTGTATACTCAAAGGACGGTTATATAATAACAAACTATCATGTTATTGCCGATGCCACAACTAATAAGGCTAATTCTAAAATAGAGGTTTTCCTTGAACAGTCCAATGCTGAGCCGTATAGTGCTTCAGTAGTAGGCTATAATATCTCCGCGGATTTGGCAGTTATAAAAATCAATGTATCAGGACTCACTCCCATTGAGATTGATGATTCGGATAATCTTAAAATCGGTCAGTATGTTATAACGGTGGGAAATCCGGGCGGTCTTGAGTTTATGGATAGCGTAACCTACGGTGTAATAAGTGGTCTTAACCGCGTTGTTTCATCAAACTCAGGTGTTGAGCTTATTCAGACCGATGCTGCAATTAACCCCGGAAATTCAGGCGGTGCGCTGGTCAATTCAAAGGGTAAGCTTGTGGGTATTAACAGTGCAAAGATTGTGTCAGAGGAGTTTGAGGGTATGGGCTTTGCTATTCCCTCGAATACGGTGATAGAGCTTTGCAAAAAAATAATAGAAAAAGAAAATTCGCCTGAACCGTATATAGGAATATCTATAAGCGAAACCTATACAAAGAGTGTGCTTAAGTTTTACGGTTATCCTGAGGGAGCGGTTGTATTGAGCGTTGCAGACGGAAGCCCTGCTGATTCTGCAGGTATTGCTCGAGGTGATATTGTAACCGAGTTTGACGGAACAAAAATCAGCGAGTATACAGTTTTAGAACAGCTTATGCGTGAGGCAACCCCGAACGAAACGGTTGAAGTTAAGATTTACCGTAGCGGGAGATATTATTCTACCAAGATTAAGATAGGTTCTAATAATTCAGTAAATTAGTAGATGCCACGAGAGCTGTAAAATAAAAAATCAAAACCGCAGGTTCAATAAATGAACTTGTGGTTTTGATTAATTTTAAATAAATTATTAAAATCTCATCAAGCTTTGGTGGCATTTTAAGCTTCATTTAATAATTATTAGTTTTCTCGTTTTTACTGAGTATTTATTTTTTCTTTCTGTACAAACTGTTGGCAAGCTCGAAAACCTGCGTTTTATATTCGTTTTTAAGCTGATGTATAGTTTTGAAATTTGCCTTTTCCCATTCATTTAGGGGAAGCTCTATGGGCTCGAAAATATTGTGCTGACGAGCCATAAGTGTATTTTCCGACGGCTCAAAAGGACTAGGTTCGTTTTCATATGGGAACTTAATGTCATAAAGCTCTCGCTCATTTTCGCCGACAAGAAGGTCCATAGGATGCACATTAAGTGTTTTGGCGATTATAAGTAAACGTATTGCGCTTACAGTACCCTCGCGTTCAAGCTGAGAATATGAGCTAAGCTTTAGAGATAACGCATCTGCTAAATGTTGCTGAGTAAAACCTCGCTCGGTGCGTATTTCTGCTATTCTTTGGTTGATGGATTTGTTTTCATCCATAATTTTTGTTTTCCTTCCTTTTTTTACTTGACTTAAAACTGTTATGTTGTTATAATTAGTCGGTAATGTACATTAAATATTACCGAAGTTTTGCTGGAGTGGCTCAGTTGGTAGAGCAGCTGATTCGTAATCAGCAGGTCGTGGGTTCGAGTCCCATCTTCAGCTCCATTTGCACCCTTAGGCTAATGCCGAGGGTGTTTTTGTTTTTGATAACTCAAATTTACAAAAAAAGTAAATTATTGTCGAATTATATACATTATACATTGAAAAAATCATTAAATCAAGTATTTTATTCTAAGGATAACACTGTTTTAAGAAAGTAATTATTTTGTTTTTTTAGACAATAGCTCCTTTGTGCCCAAAATACACAATAGCATGCCGAAAAGCTTTGCGGTAAGACTATTGCCTATAAACTGTGTGGTGAGCAGACCAAATACCGCGCCAAGTAATCCCCAAAGTGTTATTTTTAAGACGATTTTCCATTTTATTTGTTTCTTAACCGAATAAATTATTACAGCAATTATGGCAATAGGTATAAAAAATATAAGATTTATTCCTTGTGCGTTTAACTGTGGTGTGTCGGTAAAAAGAGCAAGATATATTATGAGTACCGCACCGCCACCGAGTCCCATTGAACCAAGAATTCCCGAAAAAAGCCCTGCTAAAAGGGCGGAGATGCTCATTTTACAAGCAGGCGTATGCCTGCATATATCATAAAGGCGGCGAAAATCCTTTTAAGCCAAATAGGTGATATTTTTCTGAGAAGATAGGTTCCTATAATAGCACCTATAATTCCTGTGGGGATGTAAACTAAAGCGTCACCGATGCTTACATAATCTTTCCAAAGGTATAAGCCCGCACTCAATAGGCTTATTGGCAGTATAACGGCAATGGCGTTTGCGTGAGCCTCTTTTTGTTCTAATCCCAATGATTTAAGCAAGGGTACGGCAATCATACCGCCGCCTGCCCCGAGCAGACCGTTTATAAATCCAATAGCTATTCCAGAAAGTGCAGGTGTTAGTTTCTTATGCTTCAAAGCTTTCATAAAACACTCCATACAAATATATCGTATATATTATGCGCAAAAAAATGTTATTTATATTGACAGTAATCGATTGTTGAGTTAAAATTAATATATTATTTATTTAGGAGTGTATTTTGGTGGGCTTGGTTGAGCTTTTAGTATTGGCGATAGGACTTTCAATGGATGCCTTTGCAGTATCTATATGTAAGGGGCTTGCAACCAAAAGGGTTAGGTTAAAGCATATGGCTATAACCGGTTTGTGGTTTGGCGGCTTTCAGGCGCTTATGCCGCTTATAGGTTTTTTCTTAGGGAAATCCTTTGATGTGTATGTTAAGGCAGTTGACCATTGGATTGCGGTTGTACTGTTAGGAGCTATAGGTATTAATATGATTAAGGAGTCATTTTCGAACGACGACGATTCGACCGACTGTAATTTTGGTATTAAAACAATGTTTCTTATGGCGGTAGCTACCAGCATAGATGCTCTTGCGGTTGGTATCACATTTGCTTTGTTGCCAAATGTTAATATTATAGCGGCGGTTATTTTCATAGGAGTTATTACATTTATATTTTCGGCTTTGGGTGTAAGATTCGGTAGCATAGTGGGATCAAAATATAAGTGCTGGGCAGAACGCTCAGGCGGTGCTATTTTAATAATTCTTGGATTAAAAATACTTTTTGAACATTTATTAGGTACTTAATTATGACAAGATATAAGAAAATAGAATATATTATAACAGGTGCGCTCATAGCGGCAGCCTATGCAGGACTCACATATCTTTGCAATGCCTTTGGCTTGGCATACGGCCCTATACAGCTTAGACTTTCAGAAATTCTTACTATTCTTCCTGTGTTTACACCTGCCGCCATTCCGGGGCTTACAATCGGTTGCTTTTTAGCAAATATAGGCTCGTTTAATGCGGTGGATATGGTATTTGGTACAGCCGCCACACTGCTTGCGGCATTGCTGACATACTATCTTAAGGATTTTACAGTAAAAAGGATACCCATATGGGCGTTTTTGCCGCCTGTTATTGTAAATGCAGTTATAATAGGTCTTGAAATTGCAATATTTTTTCTGCCTGATGTCGATATATGGTGGGGCTTTGTTATTTCAGGCTTGCAGGTTGGAGCAGGTCAGTTAATAGTCTGCTTTGTATTTGGAATACCTTTTTATTTGGTAGTTAAAAAATACCGTATTTTTGAGCGAAAGTATTTTAAAAAATAAGGTTGGGAGTGTGAAATATGGATAAAAAGCTATTGGAAAGGCTTGCAGAAATAACCGACGAGGAAAAGGAAATACTTGCCGGCGGCAATCTTGATTTTAGCAAGTATTCATATAATTCTCCCTCGGTGGTGGATAGTCGGCGTATGCTTGAAGCGGGTAAACTGTTTACCATTCGTCCCAATACAAGGTTTATTGCATTTCCTGAGCATAGCCATAATTTTATTGAAATTATTTATATGTGTTCGGGCAGTCAAAAGCATATAATTAACGGTTCTACCGAAATTGTGCTTAATACGGGTGAATTATTGCTACTTAATCAGTATGCGAAGCACCGCACTGAGTTGGCAACAGAAAACGATATAGCAATAAATTTTATGGTTTTGCCGCAGTTTTTTAATACGGCGCTTGAAATGATTGGCTCGGATAATATCATAAGTCAGTTTTTGTTTGCAGGTCTTACGGGTAAGGGGCACGAAATAAACTATATGCTTTTTAATGTTTCGGATGTTCTGCCTATACAGAATTTGTTGGAAAATCTTATATGGAGTGTCGTGTATAAGCAACCTAACCGCAGAAATACAAATCAGTTTACTATGGGGCTTTTATTTTTGCACCTTTTGGGGCTTACTGACCGTATTATAACCGATTCTGCATCCTCGGTAGCTGATAATATAGTAATGCAGGCTTTAAGCGAAATAGAGCAGAATTATCAGGTAGCAGAGCTTAGCTCGGTTGCAAAAAAATTCGGTGTGTCTTCGGCATATGTCAGCAGTACGGTGAAGGTAGCTACGGGTAAAACCTTTAAACAACTGCTTACAGAAAAACGTCTCTCTAAAGCGGCAGAGCTGCTATATAAAACCAATATGTCTGTGAATAACATTATTGTTATTACGGGCTACGAAAACTCAAGCTATTTTTATAGGATATTTTTTGAAAAATACGGTAAAACCCCAAAGGAATACCGAAACAGTATGCTTCGTGAAGATGATGAAATTTAGTAAAAAAGGACTTGAAGCTTTTTTAACGGCTTCAAGTCCTTCGCTATTTTAATATTCTATTGTTTAGCTGACTCAATTATTTTTTGAGCGATATTTTGTGGCACTTCCTCGTATCTTGCAATTTCAAGTGTAAAGGAGGCGGTGCCCTGTGTAATCGAGCGCATTGCGGTTGAGAAGTCTGACATCTCAGACATCGGAACCTCACCTATGATTTCCTGCATCTTATTTTCGGTGGGATTCATACCTATAATGCGTCCACGACGCTTGTTAATATCACCTATAACATCACCCAACATTTCGTCAGGAACCAAAACCTTAAGTGTGCCGACAGGCTCTAACAATACAGGTGAGGTTTGCGGAATACCCTCTTTATAAGCTATGGCAGCCGCCATTTTAAAGGACATTTCCGAAGAATCAACAGGGTGATAAGAACCGTCAACCAAAACAGCCTTTACGCCAACCATTGGATAGCCTGCGAGCACACCCTTTGCGGTACATTCTCTGACACCTTTTTCAACTGCGGGGAAGAAGTTCTTGGGAACTGCGCCGCCGAATACCTCATCCTCGAAAATGAGCTCTTCGCTGTCACAGGGTTCAAATCTAATCCATACATCACCGAACTGACCGTGACCGCCTGACTGCTTCTTGTGTCTGCCTTGAACCTTAACCGATTTGCGTATAGTCTCACGGTACGCGATTTTGGGGGCTCTGAGCTCAACATCAGCGCCGAATTTTGATTTAAGACGGGATATTATAACATCAACATGCTGTTCGCCTAATGATTCGAGTATCTGCTCCTTGGTTTCGTTGTTTATATAAACATTAATTGTACGGTCCTCTTCCTGCAAACGGTTGAGAGCAGAGGTAATTTTTTCTTCGTCTCCCTTAGTCTTAGGATAAATAGCAACCGAAAGAGAGGGGGCAGGGAATGAAATCGGGGCGGCAGTAACATCACCCTTTACCGAAAGCGTGTCTCCTGTTATAACGCTTCCAAGCTTTGCAATTGCGCCAAGGTCACCAGCGCATATGTAGTCGGCATCCTCCTGCTTTCCTGCCTTCAGATACATAACCTTTGAAATTCTTTCTTCGCTACCTGTACGGCTGTTAATAAGTCTAAAATCGTTACCAACCTTACCTGAAAGAACCTTGAAATATGAAAGCTTACCAACAAATGGGTCGGCAATTGTTTTAAATATTAGCAGAGAAGCATCGCCTTCAGATGAATAAGCCTTTTCCTCACCGTCAGCAGTTTTGTATTTACAGTCTGCAACAGAGGGCATAATTTCGAGTAAATTGTCCACCATAAGTGGAATAGCGTCACCTGTTTGCTGAATACCTGAATAAACAGGACAGATATCACCATTCTTAACACCTACAGCAAGGCCTGAAAGCATCTCTTCGGTGGTGAATTCTTCACCCTCAAAGTATTTTTCCATAAGCGACTCATCGGTAGTAGCAATAGCCTCAAGCAACATACTGCGAAGTTCATCAATCTCGCTGCTTACAGGCATACGGAATTCTTTTTTCTCAATCCCGTCAAATGCATATGCCTTGTTTTCAATAAGATTTATGTAGCATTTCAGCTCGTCATTTTCGATATAAGGAACAACGATAGGACAGATTACAGCACCGTAATTTCCTGCCAACGAGGAAAGCACTCTGTAGAAATGCGCGTGGGAAGAATCAAGCTTACCAACAAAGAACGCTACGCTTTTGCCCAATGCACGAGCTTTTTCGTATGCCTGTTTGGCACCTACTGTGAGTCCTGATTTACCTGAAATTGCAATAATTGCGCTATCGGCTGCGGCGAGAGCCTCATTTATACCGCCGGCAAAGTCAAAAAGACCGGGGGCGTCAATAATATTAAGCTTTTTACCTGCCGTTTCGAGTGCATAGACCGATGTAGAAATCGATACCTTGCGTTTCTTTTCTTCTGCATCGAAGTCCATAACGGTTGTACTATCACCGGTTTTGCCTATGCGGTCAACCGCGCCTGCATAATATAGTATAGCGTCAGCGAGAGTAGTCTTACCTGAACCTCCGTGACCTAATAGTGCAATGTTGTAAATTAAATTTTCAGCATACTGTTTCATAAAAATACATCTCCTTTAGGGATTTAAGTTTACGGAGAATATTATATCATATTATATAAGCAAATGCAACAAAATCTTTCAAACTTTTAAAATTAAATTATTAAAATGTAATAAATAATGCTTTAAAGTCGAAAAGTGACAAAAACAGATGTGTTATTTATTACAAAATGTCATACTTTTTGGAATCTACTGCCAAAAAGGTAACAACGCTGATACCATTTGTAACCGAATTGTATCTGCTATTTTTTTGTGCTTTAGTGTATAATATAGAGGTAATCTTTTTAGGAGGCGGTATAAATGAAAAATAGAATTATGTTTCTTTGCTCTTTTTTGCTTGTATCAGTAATACTGTCTCTGTCGGTGCTTGCTTTACAACCCGCAACTGTAATTGCAGAGAGTGAAAATTCAAAAGCAATTATTACTGTTTCTAATAATAAACAGTCTGTTCCTCAAAAGGATGAAATACTTAGGGCAAGATTTTTAAATATGCTTAATCACAGCTTTGTTTATGATGACAGTATTTATTCGGTTGAGGAAATTGTTAATCAGTCTGTGGTAGCATTGCTCTCTATGCGTGACGTTGAGGACGAGGATTTTATAAGGGAAGACTATGTTGCAGATTATGTATATAATATGTACGGTGTTGAAATAGAGTCCTTTGAGCAGATTAATATGGAAGCTCCTAAAAAAGAGGGATTTGTGTATATAATACCCCGCGGATATTCGGTTTATAACCACGAGGCTTTAGAGATGTTTGTCAATGAGGACGGAAGCTATACTTTTACAACAAAGGTTACTGTTTCTTCACATGATGGGGGAGATTATACCGATATTTGTACTACACTTTTTGTAAAAAACGAGGCTTCGCAGTTTGGGTTCAGTATTATCCGTTCTGATATAGGTTCTCCCGCATCTGCAATATAATATAATTGTAAAAAGCGAGGGCGCTCCGATTTGGAGCGCCCTTATATTTTATGGCTTATCTGTAAAATTCATAAAATAGGTCAATTTCTTTTGTTGATGAGATTAAAAAATCCCGACAAAAGCAGTCCCTCGAAAGAAACTTGCCTACCCGTTTTACCGCTTTAATAAATTTTTCCGTTTTCTGTAATTGTGGGGAATAGGGGAAATATTCTGCAAGCGAGCGGTCTTTCGTCGCGGTTGCAACTGCTGTTACATACGGCAAGTAGGTCGCCATTTTCGGTTATCTTTACAGGAAGGGCGGTGGCTTCGTTTTTGAGCTTTTATTCATATGTAGCTTCTCAAAAATTATGCCCAAACAGCCATAGCAACTGTTCCTATGAGCATAAGTCCCAAGCCGAAAGCCGCCTTTTTAGAAAGCTTTTCACCAAACACAAAGTAAGAAAAGGTTACAGCTATAAGTATGCTCATTTTATCTATGGGGACTACAACGCTTACAATACCCTTTTGTATTGCATAGTAATAGCAAAGCCATGAAGCACCTGTTGCTATACCAGACAGAGAGATAAATATAAGCTCTTTTTTATCAAGTTGGCGAATTGCAGTATGCTTTTTCGTGGCAAACACTATACCCCAAGCCATAATAAGTACAACGCAGGTGCGTATAGCTGTGCCGAGATTGGATTCAACATCCTTGATACCAATTTTGGCAAGTATTGAGGTTAAGGCTGCAAATAAAGCCGCAAGCAGGGCGTAAACCATCCAACCTTTGCTATCGGTTTTGTTTTCGGTTTTCTTTTTTTCAACCATTAGGAAAATACCTGTGCCTAAAAGGGCGGTTCCGATAAGCTTTACAGTGAGATTTTCATTCTCACCGAAACAGATGATAGCAAGCAGTACGGTAAGAATGGTGCTTGATTTATCTATGGGAACAACCTTGTTGACATCACCTATCGAAAGCGCCTTGAAATAGCATATCCACGAAGCGCCTGTTGCAATTCCCGAAAGAATAAGAAAGGCAAAGGAATGGGCAGTAATACTACTAAAAGTATTATACGAACCTACAATCAGTACCATTATCCAAGAAAACATAAGAACAACTACCGTTCTTAGCGCTGTTGCAAGGTCGGAATCGGTTTTCTTTATTCCGCATTTTGCAAGTACTGAGGTAAGTCCCGCAAATACAGAGGAAAGAATCGCCATAATAAGCCAAGTCATAAAAACACTTCTTTCGACAATTTTTTCCTTTTTATTATAACATTATATATATTTTTTTCAACATTTTTATTTATTTAAAAAAAATATAAAAAGTGTTTGACTTTTCCTGACTTTCGTGTATAATAAAAGTCAGGAAAGGTCAAAAAGAGGTGCCAAATTATGAGAATGAGCGATATCATAACACGCGAAATAATAAGGATGTTAAATGAATCGGGAGAAAATACTGCCGAAATACAACGTAATGAATTTGCCGGTAATATGGGGTGTGCACCAAGCCAGATAAATTATGTGCTTTCTTCGCGCTTCACGCCTGAGCACGGATATATAATTGAAAGTCGACGCGGCGGTGGAGGATATATAAAGATAAAGCGGGTTGTGCTGAATTCTTCCTCAGCACTTATGCATATAATTAATTCTATAGGGGAAAGTATAGACTCAATGAGCACAAGAATTGTTATTGAAAACTGTCTTGAATCGAGGCTTGTGGATAACGACACCGCAAGACTTATGGTAGCAGCGGTATCAGGGAGTGTTATGCAGACAGTTCCGCCCGTTCTGAAGGATAGACTAAGAGCGGCAATACTTAAACAAATGCTTCTTACTCAGATATAAGGAGGAATTTATATGTTATGTGAAAAATGTGGGAAAAATACAGCTACAACACATATTCGTTCAGTGGTAAACGGCGTTGTAAGAGAGCAAAATCTTTGCTCGCAGTGCGCCGCAGAAAAGGGTTATAATAATATCGGTCATAACGGACTTGCAGGAATGTTGGCTTCAATGCTTGGGGATATAAGTCCTTTAAGTAAGGCGGCTCAAACTATTAGCTGTCCTGTATGCTCGTCAACCTTTTCGGATATTGCGAAAACCGGCAGAATGGGTTGTTCGCAGTGCTATAAAACTTTTAATAATGAAATTTTGCCATATCTTAAAAGGGTTCACGGCAGTACAAAGCACGCAGGCAAGGTGCCAAACAGTGCACCACTTATGGTAAAGCCTGAAACCAAAACAGTTGAATCCTTGAGAATGGAATTAAACCGCCTTGTTAGTGAGGAAAAATACGAACAGGCAGCGGTTGTAAGAGATAAAATAAGAAAGCTGGAGGGTGAGAGAAATGAGTAATTGGTATAATTGCACCGCTCCTGAGGACGATGTTGTTGTAAGCACAAGAATAAGACTTGCGAGAAATCTTAAGGATATGCCTTTTCCGTCAAGAATGAGCAAGGCTCAATTAAGTGAGCTCAAATCTAGGGTTAAGACAGCGATTACTGAAAGCAATACACCTTTTTCAAAAAGCCTTAAGTTTATAGATATGTCAGCCGTTCCCGAAAATGAAATAATGGCTATGGTAGAACGGCATATTATAAGTCCTGAATTTGCACAAAAGGCAGAGGATAGAGCTATAATTCTTTCGGATGATGAAAGTATAAGCATTATGATTGGCGAAGAGGATCATATAAGAATTCAGGTGATTTTGGGTGGTCTACAGCTCGAAAAGGCCTACGATATCGCCGAAAGACTTGATTCCCTGCTTTATGGAAGTCTCCGTTTCGCCTTTGACAGTGAGCTTGGGTTTTTAACCGAATGTCCCACTAATTTAGGTACAGGGCTTCGCGCATCGGTTATGCTTCATATGCCTGTTTGTGAGTCTACAGGGGAGATTTCTACCCTTAGCGATACTGTAAATAAGATAGGCTTTACCGTTAGAGGAATGTACGGCGAGGGTTCAAAATCCGCCGCATCGCTTTATCAAATTTCAAACCAGATTACACTTGGAATAAGTGAGAAAAACGCTATAGATAATCTTAAAATAATTACTTTACAGCTGATTGAAAAGGAGCGTACCGTAAGAGGCGGTTTTGAGGCTATAAAGATTGAGGATATAGCCTATAGAGCGTTAGGTCTGCTTGAAAACAGCCGTATTCTTAGCGGCAGTGAAATGATGAATTTACTTTCAAGGATTAAACTTGGCATAAGTATGGGCATAATAGAGAGGGATATTTCTCCTTTGAAGCTTCTAATTGAAGGTCAGCCTCATATGCTTATGAAAAAATATGGACAGATGAATTTGGCAGAGCGCGACATTTGCAGAGCTACATTTATAAGGGAGTCCTTGAAAAATTTGTAGGAACAGTCATACACCCTTAAAAGGATAGGTGATTTTAATGAAATATAATTTCAACGGATTTACATCTAAAGCCAACGATGCCTTGAATCAGGCAATAAGTTCGGCTGAAAAATTAGGGCACACATATGTGGGAAGCGAGCATCTGCTTTTAGGTCTTTTGAAGATTGGGAGCGGTGTTGCAGCGGCTGTGCTTAACAAAAATGGCGTAACCGCAGAAAAAATAGAGGAGCTAATCCGCAGAGATATCGGTTGCGGTACACCCACGCGTCTTTCTCCCGACTATCTTACCCCAAGAGCAAAAAGGGTTATTGAAACGGCAATAGGCGGTTGTAGTAATCTCGGTAAAAAGTTTGTAGGAACAGAGCATGTGCTTATAGGGATTTTGAGCGAGGGTGATAATTATGCGGTAAAGTTTTTAGGAAACCTCGGTGTTGATGTTGCATCGGTCACAACCGAGGCGCTAAAGGCTTCGGGAATAGACCCTAACGAGGCGGCATCAAGGGAAAATAAGGAGAGCCGCTCATCGGCAAAGACGGGTACCCTCGAAAAATACGGCACTGACCTTACAGAACAGGCTAAAAAGGGACAATTAGACCCCGTTATAGGCAGAGAAACTGAGATTGAAAGGGTTATTCAAATTCTTTGCCGACGCACAAAAAACAACCCTTGTCTTATAGGTGAGCCGGGTGTTGGTAAAACCGCCGTGGTTGAGGGACTTGCACAGAAAATTGCAGATGGTAGCGTGCCTGATATTCTCCAAGATAAAAGACTTTTCACCCTTAATCTCACAGGAATGGTAGCGGGAACAAAGTACCGCGGTGATTTTGAGGAGCGCATAAAGGCTATTATTGACGAGGTTACAGCCTCAAATGATGTAATTCTGTTTATTGACGAGGTTCACACAATAATAGGCGCAGGCTCGGCAGAGGGCTCTACTGATGCGGCAAATATTTTAAAGCCATCTTTGGCGCGTGGCGAGTTTCAGCTTATAGGTGCCACAACCATTTCGGAATACCGCAAAAATATTGAAAAGGATTCGGCATTGGAGCGTCGTTTTCAGCCTGTTAATGTTGCAGAGCCAAAGGAAGAGGACGCACTGCTGATTTTAAAGGGACTGAGAGATAAATACGAGGCTCATCATAAGGTTAAGATAACCGATAGCGCATTAGAGGCGGCAGTAAAGCTTTCGGCGAGATATATAAGCGACCGTTTTCTGCCCGATAAGGCAATAGACCTTATAGACGAGGCTGCATCAAGAGTGAGACTGTCAATTGCTGTTGTTCCCGATGAAATTAAGCTACTCGAACAAGAAATTGCCAATACCGAGGCTGAAAAGGAAGATGCGATTGCCTCTCAGGAATACGAGCGAGCCGCAAAACTTAGGGATACTGAAAACGATTTAAAGGAAAAATATGATAGGGAAAAGGAAAAATATAAGAATAAGAGTGGTCACAAGAGCGGTGAGGTAGATGCTCAGTGTATAGCAGATATCGTTTCGCTTTGGACGGGTGTGCCAGTATCTCAGCTTACCGAGGAGGAAAGTGCGAGACTCTTAAAGCTTGAAACAGAGTTGCACAACCGGATTATTGGTCAAAATGAGGCGGTTACTGCTGTGGCAAAGGCAATCCGCCGAGGCAGAGTGGGACTTAAAGACCCCAAAAGACCGATTGGCTCGTTTATTTTCTCAGGTCCTACGGGTGTGGGCAAGACCGAACTTTGCAAGGCATTGGCGGAGTCGATGTTCGGTAGTGAAAATATGATGATAAGACTCGATATGTCAGAATATATGGAAAAGCATACGGTTTCCCGTCTTGTAGGATCACCACCCGGGTATGTAGGCTTTGAGGAGGGGGGACAGCTTACCGAAAAGGTGAGAAGAAACCCATATTCTGTAGTTCTTTTTGATGAAATTGAAAAAGCGCATCCCGATGTGTTTAATATGCTTCTTCAAATTCTTGAGGATGGTATTCTTACCGATTCTCAGGGCAGAAAGGTAGATTTTAAAAATACTGTAATAATAATGACATCGAATGTGGGTGCAAGAAAAATCACCGAAAAAAAGCATAGCTTTGGCTTCTCAGAGGGTGACATACAGGCGGATAATTCCATTGTCAAGGAGCAGGTATTAACAGAGCTTAAAAATACCTTCCGTCCGGAATTCATTAACCGCGTGGATGATATTATCGTCTTTACCAAGCTTGACCGCGAGGAAATAGAGCAGATAGCCGATAAAATGCTTTGTAATCTTGCTGAAAGGCTAAAAGGTCTTAATATTTCCTTTAGATGGGAAAGCGGAGTTAAGTCGGCACTCGCCGAGATAGGATTTGATGCGGTTTACGGTGCTAGACCTCTTCGCCGTGAGATACAGAATAAAATTGAAGATGCCCTGAGTGAAAAGCTCTTGGATGGTAGCATTAAAAACGGAGATTCTGTAATTTGTGTAAGCTGCGAAAACAGATTTGATTTTATAACTGAATAAGAATAATAAAAATACCCTCATCTGTCAAAAAAGATAGACGAGGGTTATTTTAAATTAGTATTTACAAATAGTTCCTAATATCAACAGCAAGGCGTTCCTCAATATTAATAAGTCTTTTTGTAATGTCCTTTGCATCGCTATTGGCAGCTTTGTATTGATTCAAATACTTATGAAGTGACTTAACTCCCATATTGCAACCGTCGGTAATAAGGTCGGCTATTGTGCCATCGGATTCGTTCATAACAAGCTTTATATTTGTTTTCATCCACGACATTCCCTTAGCCATCACATTCGGTTCTTTACCGTCGTCGTGATATTTATCCAAAAGCTTGTTTATATCATTCAGTAGCTTTTCATGTTCGTTTCGACTGTCGGTAAGAAGTGCCTTGAAATTGTCGTCATGAACATATTCAAGCACATCGTCAACAGAGGAAATTCCCATCTTAACCCCTGCATCACATTCTCTTAGTAGCTTTACGGTATCTTTTTCAATCATCTAATACAACTCCTTTAATGTTTGTAATTAGTATTACGTTAAAAACGCGATTAATACCCTTTTAGGTATAAATTAAGCCCTCTTGCATTGGCAAGAAGGCTTTATTATTAAGTTATTTTGTTTTTTCTTCTATTGCATCGGCTGCGGAAGAAAGGTATTCACAGGTAAAACGCTCAAATTCGCCGTTGTCTACCATTTGTGCTAACGAGGTATCAATAGGCATTTTACCAAGAAGCGGAATATTAAGCTCCTTGGCAATACTCTCACTGCCTGAGCCGAAAATATTAAAGCTCTTTCCACAGTCAGGACATACCACATAGCTCATATTTTCCACTATACCAAGCAGGGGAATATTCATAAGGTTTGCCATATTGTAAGCTTTTTTCACTATCATTGAAACGAGGTCCTGGGGAGAGGTTACAATCACCGCACCGTCAAGCGGAATACTCTGGAAAACGGTGAGCGGTACATCGCCTGTTCCGGGGGGACAGTCGATAAACAAATAGTCAAGCTCGCCCCAAACAACATCCTGCCAGAACTGCTTTACAGCGCCTGCAATAACAGGTCCGCGCCATAAAACGGGGGACTCTTTTTCAGGAAGCATCAGGTTTACTGACATAAGCTTTATGCCTGTTTTTGTAACGGCGGGCAGAATACCGATTTCGTTTTGCATAGCTCTTGAATTAATGCCAAAGGTCTTAGGAATTGAGGGACCTGTTATATCGGCATCCAAAATACCAACCTTATATCCCTTGCGTGCCATAAGTACTGCAAGCATAGAGGTTACCATAGATTTACCTACTCCGCCCTTACCGCTTACAATACCGATAACATGCTTAATATTATTAAACTCACCTGTAGGTGCTATAAGGCTTTCGGGTTCGCGCTGACCGCAGCTCTGCGAGCAGGATGAACAATTGCCCGAACAACCCTGTGTTTTTTCTTCTGACATTTTAAAGACTCCATTCAAATAATCATATTTTATGTTTTATAGCAAAAGCATTATATAACCTTTTTTCTAAAAAGGCAAGGTATTTCTTTTTCAGAAAATGAAAAAGTCAATTATAGTATACTGACATTAATTATTTACTTCCTGTTGAGCCAAAGCCACCTATACCGCGTTCTGTATTCGACAGGGAATCGGTTTCGCTGAACTCTACTGCAAGGAATGGGGTTATAACCAACTGAGCTATGCGCTCACCGTCTG
The DNA here is from genome assembly GCA_045658105.1 of Acutalibacteraceae bacterium. GTDB lineage: Bacteria > Bacillota > Clostridia > Oscillospirales > Acutalibacteraceae > UBA737. Next base: position 19,214 of record JAZOUK010000008.1, on the reverse strand, counting down.
TTACTGTTTGCAAGGCTGACGAATGGTTGTGAAGAGCAACCATTATTTCGCCTCTGTAGTCGCTGTCAATAACACCGACCTTATTTGCAGGGGCTAAGCCTCTTTTGGTGGCAATTCCGCTTCTTGCATATATAAGTCCTGCATAGCCTTCGGGAATTTCAAGAGCTATTCCGGTGTGAATAGTCTTTGTTTCGCCTGCAGATATTGTAATATCTTCGCCCTCACAGGCATAAAGGTCAGCTCCCGCAGAAAAGGCAGATCCGTATGTAGGTGTATGGGCTTTTTCGTTTAGTTTGATAAAATTAACCTTTATCATATTTTTTCTCCTGTTGCATTAAAATATTATAAATTATATTATAGCATTTGTACTTGCTTTTTGCAAGGGTTATCAATAGGCTTAAAAATCCAAGAAGTATAATTTTAAAGTATATAATTGTTAAAATATAAACTATCAAATTGAGGCTGTAACTCTTGAAATATTTGACAAAATGTAGTATTATATACTATATTGCGTGGAAAATTTATTATAATTCTTTAAAAGGAGTTCGTTTATATGGGCAAAAAGGAAAGAATACTCAGACCTGTAAACCTTGTAAGGGGCGGGGCAATTCTTCCACATCATAAGGCCACGGCGGAAAAGGAAAGTATTATAATGCCTCCGCCTGCTGAGGTGAGACTGCCAATGGTTCAGCATATCGGCGCACCTGCCGTTCCGGTTGTTAAAAAGGGTGATAAGGTTTTTGTAGGAACCCTTGTAGCAGAGGCCGGCGGTTTTGTAAGTGCTCCTGTGTACTCAAGTGTTTCGGGAACGGTTAAGGAAATTAAAAGCTTTGAGGGTAACGGAGAGTGCGTGGTTGTAGAGTCGGACGGTCTTATGGAAAAGGACCCCGATTTAAAGCCATTTAAGGTTGAAACAGCGGCAGATATCGTTGAGGCGGCTGACCGTTGCGGTCTTGTGGGACTCGGTGGTGCAGGCTTCCCGACAAAGGTAAAGCTTTCGGTTAAAGAGGGTACGGTTATAGACACCCTTATTATAAATGCCGCTGAGTGTGAGCCTTACATAACGAGCGACTACAGAGAGTGTATGGAAAGCTATAACGATGTTATAAACGGTGTTTATCTTATTAAGGAAATAATGAATATTCCGAGGGTTATAATCTGTGTAGAAAGCAACAAGAAAAAGGCAATAGAGAAGCTTTACGAAATAGTAACCGATAAGCGGGATACGGACGATACGGTTAAGCTTATGCAGTTGCCGACAAGGTATCCTCAGGGAGCGGAAAAGGTGATTATTTACTCAGCTACAGGCAGAAAGGTTCCTGCAGGCAAATTGCCGAGTGATGTAGGCTGTATAGTAATGAATGTTACGAGTGTAGCAACACTTTATCGCTTTATTACTACAGGTATGCCGCTTGTAAGTAAACGACTTACGGTTGACGGTACGGCTGTTTCTGAGCCTAAGAATGTAATTGTTCCTTTGGGAACACCTATAAGAGAGCTTCTTGATTTTGTAGGCGGAATTGATGAGGATGCAGACGAAATCATTATGGGCGGACCTATGATGGGTGTTGATATTTTTAATCCAGATGCAGTGGTTGAAAAGCGTAATAACGCTATTACCGTAATGAAGGAACCCTCTAAAAAGCCTGTGCAGACTGCTTGTATCCGTTGCGGAAGATGTGCAAAGGGCTGTCCTATGCAGCTTTATCCTTCGGCGGTTGAAACTGCGATTAATAATAACAATATAGAAAAGCTTAAAATGCTTAATATCAATTATTGCATGGAATGTGGCGGTTGCTCCTTTATATGCCCTGCAAACCGTCCGTTAACCCAAATAATGCGTGTAGCAAAGGCAACACTCAGAAAGGAGAGCAAGTAATAATGAAAAGTCTGTTAAGCGTAACCTCATCTCCACATTTAAAGCATTCTGACACTACGGCAGGAATTATGCTTGATGTCATTATTGCTTTATTACCGACCTCAGTGTTTGGTTGTATTCTTTTTGGTTGGCGTGCGGCTACGGTGCTTATAACCTGTGTTGCAATGGCTGTTTTAAGCGAGTTTTTATGGAATCTTATTCTTAAAAAGCCTAATACAATAGGTGATTTATCGGCTATTGTTACAGGTCTTATTTTAGGACTTAATCTCCCGTCACATACACCTCTTTGGATTGCCGCTATAGGAAGTGTTGTCGCAATTGTTGTTGTTAAGCAGATGTTCGGTGGTCTTGGCTTTAATTTTGCAAATCCTGCAATGGCTGCAAGAATTGTGCTTTTGGTTTCTTTTCCGTCGCATCTTACAGTGTTTACTGAGCCCGTGTCGGATACGGTCACCTCTGCAACACCGCTTGCCTTTGTTTCTGTAGCAGAGGGTGCACCCACTCTTAAAAATCTTTTCTTTGGCTTACATAGCGGATGTATCGGTGAAACCTCGGCATTTTTGCTTATTATAGGTGGATTATACCTTATTATAAGAGGGGTAATTCACCCTGTAACACCTGTTTGCTTTGTGGGAACAGTAGCATTGCTTTCATTGATTGCGGGGGATAATATTTCGATTGCAGTTTTCGGTGGCGGTCTTATGTTGGGCGCAATTTTTATGGCAACTGATTACACAACAAGTCCCACGACTCCTCTTGGAAAGATGATTTTTGGAATTGGCTGCGGTGTTCTAACCTTTGTTATCAGAAAATTTGCCGCCTTGCCTGAGGGTGTTTCATATTCAATTCTTTTGATGAATATTCTTGTCCCGTATATAAACAGCTTTACCCTTTCAAAGCCGTTTGGCTTTGTTAAGCCTGTAAAGGAGGGCAAAGCAAATGAGTAAATTTATCGATATAATAAAGAAAAACAAGGACGAAATTATAAAGCCGGTAGTTGTTTTGTTGGCTATTTGTATAGTGATTCCGTTGGCGCTTTCCCTTACGAATATGATAACGGTTGACCGAATCGCTACCCTTGCGGAAGAGAATCAGAATAAAACTATGTCAAGGCTTATTGAGGCTGAAAGCTATGAGCAAAAAGGTCTTGCTTTAATCGATATGCCTGAGCCTGTAAATTACTTTGTTGCAAAGAACGGCGAGAAACCTGTAGGATATATTTTTGTAACCTCTGCTAAGGGTTACGGCGGCGAGGTTTCGGTTATGACGGCGGTTAATACTGACGGTACGATTAAAGCAGTAGAAATATTGGCAGCTTCGGGTGAAACTCCCGGTCTGGGACAGAATGTTACAAGAAAAGAATTTACCAAGCGTTTTAAGAAAAAAACTGCAGGCATAAACGCTGTTAAGAATGGTGCAGTGGCTGAAAATAACCAAATTGACGCTTGGACAGGTGCGACTATATCTTCAAAGGCTGTAACCAAAGCGGTGAATGAAGCCTTAGAAAATTATAAGGCAGTAGCACTTGAGAATAACGATACTGCAGAAAAGGAGGTAACGGGGAATGAGTAAAAAATATTTAAATTATTTTACAAACGGTCTTATAAAAGAGAATCCCGTTTTAAGGCTTGTTCTCGGAACCTGTCCTACACTTGCAGTTACTACCGCCGCTATAAACGGTGTGGGAATGGGCGTTTCTGCAACTGTTGTCTTGGTTTGCTCTAATCTTGTTATATCGCTTCTCAGAAATGTTATTCCCGATAGGGTGCGTATTCCTGCGTTTATAACCGTTATCGCAGGCTTTGTAAGTGTGGTGCAAATGCTTGTTAAAGCCTTTTTGCCCTCAATAGATAACGCTCTTGGAATTTTCTTACCTCTTATTGTTGTTAACTGTATAATTCTTGCAAGGGCAGAAATGTTTGCTTCTAAAAATTCTCCTGTTCCAAGTATTTTAGATGGTCTTGGAATGGGCATAGGCTTTACTTCAGTGCTTACACTTATGGGCGCTATCAGAGAGCTTTTAGGTGCAGGAACGATTTTTTCACTTCCTGTAACATCAAAATTTATTGACCCGATGATTATCTTCTTGCTCCCTCCGGGTGGATTTTTCGTGTTTGGAATGTTGGTTGCCACATCTAATGCAATAGCTAAAAAACAGGGCAAAAAGCCTGTTGAGGGACTCGGTTGCGAAAATTGCCCGTCAAGAGCGGTTTGCGGCAAGACAGAGTGCAATAAAACAGAGGAGGCGAAGGTGAATGAATAATACAACAATTGTCTCTATTCTGCTTGCGGCTATACTTACTAACAATATGGTGCTTTCTAAATTTTTAGGAATTTGCCCATTCCTTGGCGTTTCTAAAAAAGCGGGAACAGCCTTTTCAATGAGTATTGCGGTTACCTTGGTTATGGTGGTTTCAACCGCTGTTACTTGGCCTATCTATAATTATATATTAGCGCCAAACTATACATATTTGCAGACTATTGTTTTTATACTCGTAATTGCGTCAATAGTTCAGCTTATAGAAATTGTACTCAAAAAATATATCAAGCCTGTTTATAACGCTTTGGGAATATATCTTCCGCTTATAACCACTAACTGTGCGGTGCTTGGTATTACAATGCTTAATATTACAGACTCACTCAATTTTGTTGAATCACTCTTTAATGCTTTGGGCGCGGGTATTGGCTTTATGCTTGCAATGCTGCTTTTTGCAGGTGTGAGACAGCGATTGGAAACTGCTGATATACCAGAGTTTTTAAAGGGTTTGCCCATTACTCTTGTGGCGGCGGCGTTGGTTTCACTTTCATTCCTTGGCTTTGCCGGAATAGGAGGTTAATAAATGGAGATTTTTATTCCTGTATTGATAGTAGCTATAATTGGTCTTGTTTCCGGTGTGGGACTTTCATTTGCATCAAAGTATATGGCAGTTCCGGTAGACGAAAGAGTAGAAAGGCTTAACGAGGCATTACCGGGAGCAAACTGCGGAGCTTGCGGATATTCGGGTTGTGAGGGCTACGCCGCGGCAATTGCTTCAGGCAAGGCAGATCCTAATAAATGCTCTCCGGGCGGAGTGGCTGCTGCAGCTGCTATTGCAGAAATTATGGGAGTTGAGGTTTCTGCTGAACAGATGCTTGCGTATGTTGCTTGCAAGGGTAATCCTGAAATTACAAAGCTTAAATATGAATATAGTGGCAAGAAAAGCTGTGTAGCAGCCTCACTTCTCCACGCAGGACCGCTTGAATGTGCATTCGGTTGTGTTGGATATGGAGATTGTTCCTCTGCTTGTCCGTTTGGCGCTATTACTGTTAAAGATGGCAAGCCGATAGTATGTGAGGAGCTTTGTGTCGGATGTGGCATATGTGCAAAGGCGTGCCCAAAAAACCTTATCTCTATAGTACCTGTGGGAAGAAAAGTAAGCGTTGGTTGTTCAAATAGTGAAAAGGGAGCCAAGGTTGTAAAGGCTTGCGAGGTTTCTTGCATTGCCTGTAAGATTTGCGAAAAGGCTTGTGAAAGCGGTGCGATTAAGGTTGTTAATAATCTTGCCACCATAGATTATAGCATTTGCAACGGTTGCGGTAATTGTAAAGAGGTTTGCAAGCGCGGAGTACTTATTTAAAATAATTATGTTAAGCGGCAGTTAATACTGTCGCTTAAATTATAATATTAAGTTATAAGAGATATTATAACAGTAGTTAACTTGAACAATTTTTTTCAAAATCAATTTGAGCATTAATGATTTCACACACTTAGGATTTCTGCCATATTATGAAGTGGAAGGAATTAACTTAATTCAAATTATTGTAAACCGACTGATTATTTTTAATAAAGTCAGGCAAGAATATAATTACAATACAGTTTTGAGAGTGTGAAACAGCAATGAATATAAAACGAGGAGAAATATATTATGCCGACCTTAGCCCTGTTGTGGGCTCAGAGCAGGGTGGGATAAGACCTGTGCTTATAATACAGAATGATATTGGAAACAGATACAGTCCAACCGTAATAGCCGCCGCAATAACAAGCCAGCGTGACAAAACCAAGCTGCCTACACATATTTCTGTGGAGGCAAGTGATTGCGGACTTGCAAAGGATTCAATCGTGTTACTTGAGCAAGTAAGAACGATTGATAAGCAACGACTTAAGGAAAAGATGGGCAGTCTCGACGGGATTTCAATGGGTATGGTAGATAAGGCGCTAAGCGTAAGCTTTGGTCTTTCATAAGTTATAAAAAGCCGAAAAAAATATTTAAAAAAATTTTTAAAAAATGCTTGACATTTGTTTTGGTTTGTGGTATTATGTCAAAGTCGCCTGAGGGTGACGGTGAAAAACAGTTGGTGTTGATTGCGGCGAGGGTCCACCCGTTCCCATACCGAACACGGAAGTTAAGCTCGCTTGCGCTGAAGATACTTGGCGGGAAGCTGCCCGGGAAAATAAGTAGATGCCAACACAAAAACACACGGTTATGCCGTGTGTTTTTTATTTTATGTAGTTAAAATAAAAAGGAACACTACCTTGCGGTAATATTCCTCTTTATTGGCGCGCTGAAAGGGACTCGAACCCCTGACCCTCTGCTTAGAAGGCAGATGCTCTATCCAGCTGAGCTATCAGCGCAAATGCTGTGTACTTTCACAACGGCGATAATTATATCATACATTTTCTTAATAATCAAGAGTTTTTTAAAAAAAGTTATTAATTTTTCTTTTTTCTAGGCTTTATCTTAAAAATAAGCTTATTTTTAAAAAAACTATTGACAAATGCATAGTGTTAGTGAGATAATATAACAGATAATCTTATTATCTATAATTATGTCTTGGTGATGCTAATGCGTGTTATTACCGGCTCGGCAAGGGGTAAGCGTCTTATTACGCCTGATGGCAGAGATGTGCGTCCAACCCCGGAAAGAGTAAAGGAAGGTCTTTTTAGCGCCTTACAGTTTGATATTGAGGGAAGAAGGGTTCTTGATTTATTTACAGGATCGGGTCAGCTAAGCGTTGAGGCTTTAAGCCGAGGTGCTCAGAGTGCTGTACTTGTGGATAACTCTGCTGCCTCAATTAAAATTGCTCGGGCAAATATTGAAAATTGCGGTTTTTCAGACAAAGCTAAAATAATTCAATCGGATTATTCTGCATTTTGCACTATGTGTAGGGATACGTTTGATATTGTATTCCTTGACCCGCCCTATGCAGAAGGGTTGCTTATGCCCGCTTTAAAAGCAGTTCTTCCGCTTGTAAGCGATTACGGTTTTATTATTTGCGAGCACCCGTCCGAGGTTAAGCCTGATGAGTATGTGGGCGGCTTTAAAATCTTTAAGAGCTATCGCTACGGAAAGGTTTATGTTACGGTATACCGCAAGGAGGACCGATTATGAAGGAAAAGGTAATTGCAATATGTCCCGGAAGCTTTGACCCTGTAACCTTCGGTCATCTCGATATTATAAGAAGAGCTTCGAAGATGTTTTATAAGGTTATAGTTGTTGTAGCATCAAACGCCTCAAAGCGTTGCTCGTTTTCACCTGTGGAAAGGGTGGAAATGATTAAAAAGTGTATTCCCGAGCTTGAAAATGTTTCGGTTGATCACTATGATGGCTTGCTTGCTGATTATGCGGCTCGAGTGGGTGCCACAGCAATAATTAAGGGACTCAGAGCTATGTCTGACTTTGAGTATGAATTCCAGATGGCGCTTACAAACAAAAAGCTTAATCCAAATGTAGAAACTATGTTTTTGACTACAGCGGCTGAAAATATGTATTTAAGCTCAAGTATGGTTTAGCAGATAGCTTCTATGGGTGGCAATATTGAAAGCTTTGTGCCTGAGGTTATATTGCAGGACATAATTAACAGGATTGAAAAACATCAATAAGTATAAAAAAGTTTAACGGAGGAATGAAAAAATGACACTTGATGAATTACTTGAACAGTTTGACGAGGTGCTTGACAGCGGCATTAAAATTCCCGGAAAGAAAACCGTTGTTGATGTAGAAAAGCTAAGAGCGGTTGTGGACGAAATCCGTCTTAACATTCCTGCTGAAATCAAGCAGGCAAAGGGCATTGTTGCTGACCGTGCTGACATTATTACCAACGCAAAGCGTGAGGCTGACGGTATTATCAGAAATGCCGAGGAGCGCGCAAAGGCTATGGTTGCTCAGGAAGAGATTGTTAAGCTTTCTCAGCAAAAGGCTGCAGAAATAATTGCAACTGCACAGGCCAAGAGTCGTGAGATGCGTAAGGCAGCTCAGGATTTTGTTGATGATATTATGCGCCGCGCAGACGAAGGTCTTACCGCTAATCTCGGTGAGGTTCGTAAGACAAGAGCAGCTTTAAAGCAACAGATACCCACCAATAAGGAACAGTGATTTATAGAATCTTAAAAAATAAATATTAAAAGTACCTTCGCTCTTTTGGAGAGCGGGGGACTTTTGGTTTTTAAGTTAACGAAGGAAAGCATTAAAAAGCAGATTAAAACTGTGTTATTGCTTGAATTTGAAAGGAGAAGCCCTAAGTGTATAATAATATTTCACCCAACCTTAATTTTGTTGAGGAAGAGAAAAAGATTGAAAAATTCTGGAATGATGCTCAAATTTTTGAAAAGAGCATAGATTCAAAGGCTGAGGGTGAGCCTTATGTATTTTATGACGGTCCCCCTACCGCAAACGGAAAGCCCCACATTGGTCATGTTTTGACACGAGTTATCAAGGATATGATTCCCCGTTACAGAACAATGAAGGGGTATATGGTTCCCCGTAAGGCAGGTTGGGATACCCACGGCTTACCTGTTGAGCTTGAGGTTGAGAAGCTTTTAGGACTTGATGGTAAGGAGCAGATTGAGGAATACGGTCTGGAACCCTTTATTGGTCACTGTAAAGAGAGTGTATGGAAATATAAGGGTATGTGGGAGGATTTCTCCAAGACGGTTGGCTTCTGGGCTGATATGGATGACCCATATGTTACCTATCATAATGAGTTTATTGAATCTGAATGGTGGGCATTAAAGCAGATTTACGATAAGGGACTTCTTTATAAAGGTTTTAAAATTGTGCCCTATTGCCCCCGTTGCGGAACACCGCTTTCTTCACACGAAGTAGCTCAGGGCTATAAGAACGTAAAAGAGCGTAGTGCGGTTGTACGCTTCAAGGTAGTGGGCGAGGATGCGTTTTTCCTTGCTTGGACCACAACTCCGTGGACATTGCCCTCTAATGTGGCACTTTGCGTAAACCCTGACGAGACCTATTGCAAGGTAAAGGCAAATGACGGATATGTTTACTATATGGCAAAGGCTTTGCTTGATAAGGTTCTTGGAAAGCTCGCAACAGAGGATACTCCGGCTTATGAAATAGTAGAAGAATTTGTTGGAACCGACCTTGAATATAAGGAATACGAGCCGTTATTTGATTTTGTAAAGCCTGTTTGCGAAAAGCAGAAGAAAAAGGGCCATTTTATCACCTGTGACAGTTATGTTACTATGACTGACGGTACAGGTATAGTTCATATTGCTCCTGCTTTCGGTGAGGACGACGCTAAGGTTGGCAGAAAATACGATTTACCCTTTGTTCAGTTTGTTGACAGTAAGGGTGAGCTTACTGAGGAGACTCCTTATGTGGGCGTATTCGTTAAGAAGGCAGACCCGCTTGTTTTAAAGGATTTAGAGGAAAAGGGACTTCTTTTCGATGCTCCTAAGTTTGAACACGATTATCCTCATTGTTGGCGTTGCGATACACCTCTTATCTATTATGCGCGTGAGTCGTGGTTTATTAAGATGACCGAGGTTAAGGACGACCTTATTAAAAATAACGATACAATTAATTGGATACCTGAGAGCATTGGTAAGGGTCGCTTTGGCGATTGGCTTAAAAATGTTCAGGATTGGGGTATCTCGCGTAATAGATATTGGGGTACACCTCTCAATATTTGGACATGTGAGTGCGGTCATATGCATTCAATAGGCAGTATTGAGGAGCTTAAGGAAATGTCGGATAACTGTCCTGACGAAATTGAGCTTCACCGCCCATTTATTGATGCAGTAACACTTAAGTGTCCTGAATGCGGTGGCGAAATGCACCGTGTTCCTGAGGTTATAGACTGTTGGTTTGACTCGGGCTCAATGCCTTTTGCACAGCATCATTATCCGTTTGAGAATAAAGAACTGTTTGAATCGCAGTTCCCTGCAGACTTTATTTCTGAGGCGGTTGACCAGACAAGAGGTTGGTTTTATTCACTTCTTGCTATTTCAACCCTTATATTTGATAAGGCTCCATTTAAGAATGTTATCGTTTTAGGTCATGTTCAGGACGAAAACGGTCAGAAGATGAGTAAGTCAAAGGGTAACGCAGTAGACCCGTTTGATGCACTTGAGAAATTCGGCGCAGATGCTATTCGTTGGTATTTCTACACTAACTCTGCTCCGTGGTTGCCTAATAGATTCCATGACAGAGCGGTTACAGAGGGTCAGCGTAAGTTTATGGGAACCCTTTGGAACACCTATGCATTCTATGTGCTTTATGCTAATATTGATAAGTTTGATCCCACACAATATAATATAAAGGATTGCGCTCTTACTGTTATGGATAAGTGGTTGTTGTCTCGTCTTAACTCAACCGTTAAGGCTGTGGATGAGAATCTCGGTAATTACCGTATTCCTGAGGCTGCACGCGCCTTGCAGGATTTTGTTGACGAAATGAGTAACTGGTATGTTCGTCGCGGCAGAGAGCGTTATTGGGTACAGGGCATTACTGAGGATAAGATTGCGGCTTATGTTACACTATATACCGCTCTTGTTACAGTTGCAAAGACTGCCGCTCCGATGATTCCGTTTATGACCGAGAATATTTATCAGAATTTGGTGCGTAACCTTGATAAATCTGCTCCTGAGAGTATCCATCTTTGTGATTTCCCTGTGGTTGATGAGTCTGCTATTGACCTTAAACTCGAGGAACAGATGGATAAGGTGCTTGAAATCGTTGTTTTAGGTAGAGCAGCCCGTAACGGTTCGTCACTTAAGAACCGCCAGCCGCTTAATGTTATGTATGTTAAGCTTGACGGCGAGTTAGATGAATTCTATACCGAAATCATTAAGGAAGAGCTTAATATTAAAAAGGTAAGCTTTACTAATGAGGTTGATAGCTTTGTATCCTATAGCTTTAAGCCTCAGCTTAAGACTTTGGGACCGAAATACGGCAAGCAGTTGGGTGAAATTAGAAATATTCTTTCTGAGATTGACGGTTCTGCCGCTAAAGCTGAGCTTGACAGTAAGGGAACACTCACACTTAGTATTTCTATCGGTGATATAGAGCTTACTGCTGAGGATTTGCTTATTGATGCTCAGCAGAAGGAAGGCTTCTTTACTGTTACAGATAGAGGAGTGACTGTAGCGCTTGATACCGTTCTTACCGATGAGCTTATTGAGGAAGGCTTTGTAAGAGAGCTTGTAAGTAAGCTTCAGACTATGCGTAAGGAAGCAGGCTTCAATGTTACCGACCATATCGAAATTACCGTAAGTGGCGGTAACAAGGTAGCAGATATAGCCCTTGCTAACATTGAGGAAATTTCGAGCGATACACTTGCAGATTCTCTCGTTGTGGGTGATGTATTCGGTTTCGCCAAGGAATGGGATATAAACGGTGAAAATGTAACTTTGGGCGTTAAGAAGGTAGGAGGAATAGGCGTTGAGTGAAAATGCGGGAAATGAATTTGTTTATGAGGACATAAGCTCATCTTCACCTAAGGGTAAGATTAAACAAATGAATTCTGCTGTTAAGGCATACGGGAATGGAGCTTTAACGCATATAGATAAGGTAATAAAAGCGATTTCCTTTATAGTTGCGATTGGTGTTTTACTGATTTTTGCCGCTGCTTCAGTTATACTTGTAATGATGGATCAGGTTTTTACAATGGTTGCAGTTGCAGTATTTATTATTGGTGTTATACTTGCGTTATTCTCTTTGTTTTTGATATACGGCTTAGGACAAATTATTACCCTTTGCAAAGAAATTTTAAAAAGGCTTTAAATACAGAGCAAAAATGACCGTCTCGCAGATAAGTGGGACGGTTATTTTAAAAGTTTAAAATTAAAGTCAAAAAATATATTGACAAAAGTATATAACGGTGATATAATACATAAAAATAAAAAAGGCTTTGACGAAGACGGTTGGATTTCGTGCTTTAAGAGAGTCGGTGTTTGGTGCAAACCGATAGCATTATATCTTTATAACCCATCACTTCCGAGCCGGAGGGCTGAAAATTTTAGTAGGTTCTCCCGTGATTGCTGCGTAAAGGCATAAGGGTTGTTAGACCCTGAGTGGCAGTTTTACTGCAATTTGAGTGGTACCGCGGATGTTATTTCACATTCGTCTCAAAGTAATTTGAGGCGAATGTTTTTTTATTATTTATTAGGTAAAGGAGAAATGCAAAATGGATACAAAAAATGCTTTAGTACAGCTTTCGGAGATTGCTTCGCGAATTAAGGAGCTTCGTGATATTATGGGCTGGTCTGTTGAACAAATGGCCGAAAAAACCGAAGTAACAGTAGAAAAGTATGAGGCATATGAAAGCGGAAAGAAGGACATTCCCTTTACTTTTATACATAAGTGCGCCTTAGCCTTTGATGTTGAAATGACCGAGCTTTTAGAGGGTAATACCGCAAAGCTTTCAAGCTACACTGTAACCCGCAAGGGTCAGGGTCAGGAAACCGCTAAGGAGGACGGCATTGATATTGCTAACTTGGCTCCGAAATTTAAGGATAAGCTTGCAGAACCTTATTGGGTTAAGTATGAGTATTCTGCTTCACAACAGAATAAACCTATACATTTAACAACACACTCGGGGCAGGAATTCGACCTTGTGCTTTCAGGCAGACTTAAGGTTCAGATTGGTAATCATACAGAGATTCTTGACGAGGGCGACAGTATTTATTATAATTCCTCAACTCCACATGGTATGATTGCTGTTGACGGAAAGGATTGCGTTTTCTGTGCGGTTGTTATGTCGGGTGAGGATACTGCTGAAACAGTTGTGCGTAGAAGCGTTATGTCGGCTAAAAAGTCTGAAAATCTTATCTGCGAAAAGTTTGTTGAGACCAAAGAGGACGAAAACGGAGTTTTACAGGATATTAAGTTTAAAAATACCGATACCTTTAACTTCGGATTCGATATTGTAGACGGTATAGCTGAAAAATATCCTGATAAGCTTGCTATGCTCCATCTTGATGTAAATAAAACTGAACGGCGCTTCACCTTTAAGGATATTAAGCGTGCGTCAAATCAGGTTGCTAACTATTTTACCTCGCTTGGTATAGGCAGGGGCGATAAGGTTATGTTGGTGCTTAAGAGACATTATCAGTTCTGGTTCTGTATGGTGGCATTACATAAGCTTGGCGCTGTTGCAATTCCTGCTACAAATCAGCTTAAGGAGCACGATTTTGAGTATAGATACAATTCTGCAGGAGTAAAGGCAATTGTATGTACTGCAGACGGTGATACCGCAGATATTGCGAAAAGTGCGGCGGCTAAATGCCCTCAGGTAGAGCAGCTTATAATGGTTGGCGGTAATCGTGACGGTTGGCACGATTTTGATAATGAGTATAAGCTGTTTTCTGGTAAGTACGATAGACCGCAAAATGCTTCTGCAGGTGACGATACTGCACTTATGTTCTTCACCTCAGGTACTACAGGTAATCCCAAAATGGCGGCACATAAGCATACCTATGCTTTGGGTCATTTTGTAACCGCAAAGTATTGGCATTGCTGTGAAAGAGACGGTTTGCATCTCACTATTTCTGATACCGGTTGGGGTAAATCCCTTTGGGGTAAGCTTTACGGTCAGTGGCTATGTGAGGGAGCGGTATTTGTTTATGACTTTGACCGCTTTGATGAAAATGAGATTTTGCCGATGTTTGCAAAATACAATATCACTACCTTCTGCGCACCGCCTACTATGCTTCGTATGCTTATTCGCGGTGATTTGTCCAAGTTTGATTTATCATCCATTCATCATATGACTACTGCCGGCGAAGCGCTTAATCCTGAGGTGTTTAAGCAGTTTAAGGCGGCAACAGGTCTTGAAATAATGGAGGGATTTGGTCAAACCGAGACCACTCTCGCAATTGCTAATCTTTACGGAACAACACCCAAGGTTGGCGCTATGGGTAAGGCCTCACCGCAGTTTGATATTGATATTGTTGACCCTGACGGCAACTCGGTTGCCGACGGTGAGGTTGGTGAAATCGTTATTCATACCGATAAAGAAATCCCCTGCGGTCTGTTTAAGGAGTACTATCTTGATGATGAAAAGACCAATGATGCTTGGTATGACGGTATGTACCATACAGGCGATACCGCTTGGCGTGACGAGGACGGTTATTTCTGGTATGTAAGCCGTATCGACGATGTAATTAAGTCGTCAGGCTACCGTATAGGACCTTTCGAGATAGAAAGCGTTATTATGGAGCTTCCATATGTTGTTGAGTGCGGTGTTTCTGCCGCTCCTGACGAAATGAGAGGTCAGGTTGTAAAGGCAAGCATTGTACTTACCAAGGGTACAGAGCCCACTGAGGAATTAAAGAAAGAAATTCAAAATTATGTTAAATCACATACAGCACCCTATAAGTATCCAAGAGTTGTTGTATTCAAGGATGAATTGCCCAAAACCATAAGTGGTAAAATTCAAAGAAATAAGCTTTAATTAGGTGGTTTAATAAAATATTACAAATTAAAAGTTAAGGTAACAAAACTATTGTAAACCTATAAGTTTCATAAAAACATAGGAATAAAAAATATTGACAAATTACCAATGTTATGATAAAATATAATATAATTGTAAAAGACTTTGACGAAGAGTGCGTTTAGGGTACACCTAAAGAGAGATAGCGGTTGGTGTAAGCTGTCGGTGGGGAGTTTGCGTTTGTAGCTTCTGAGTCGGGAGGAAGAAAGCGGTGCGTGGCGGTTATGTGCGCGCACGGTCAGTAGAACCTCTCCGTGATTGCTGCGTAAAGGCATAGGAATTGTTGGATTCCAAGAGTGGCGGATAAAACCGCAATTTGAGTGGTACCGCGGGTGATTGAAATATATTCATTGCTCGTCTCAAAGTCATAGCTTTGGGACGAGCGTTTTTTCGTCCTAACAAAAAAGGAAGGAAACTGTATTATGCAACAGATTACAGGACTTGATTTTAAAATCAAAGAAATGGCGGGGCGTATTAAGGAGCTTCGCGAAATTGAGGGACTCAGCATTGAAGAAATGGCGCAAAAAACTGCGGTTTCTGTTGAGGAATATACCGCCTGTGAAAAGGGTGAAAGTGACCTTAACTTTGCCTTTATTTATCGTTGCGCGCTTGCTTTTAATGTCGATGTAACCGATATTATTGAGGGCTATAGTCCAAAGCTTAAATCCTATACGGTAACCCGTAAGGGTGAGGGTCAGCGTATTGAAAAGGCGCACGGAATGACCTATTACAATTTGGCGTATGCCTTTAAAAATCGTATTGCAGAGCCACTTTATGTTGAAAGCGTTTACAGCGAGGAGGCTCAGTATAAGGATATTGAGCTTACCACACACGCAGGTCAGGAATGTGACCTTGTAATTTCGGGTCACCTTAAGGTTCAGGTGGGCGAGCATAAGGTTGTTTTGGGACCTGGTGACAGTATCTATTACGATTCCTCTACACCTCACGGTATGATTGCGGTTGATGGTGAGAATTGTACCTTCTATGCAATGGTGCTTAATCCTACAGGTGAGCCTATCCCTGAGCTTTCGGATATTAAGCCGTCTCCTGTAAAGCCTGAGACTTCGCTTAAAATCAAGGATACTAAGGATAGAATTTATAAAAATTATATTGACATTGAAGAAAATGAGGTTGGCACACCTACCTCAATTAAATTCAAGAATACAGATAAATTCAATTTCGCATTTGATTTGGTAGATGCTTTGGCAGACCGTGAACCCGAAAAGCGAGCTCTTTTACATATTTCGCGTGACGGTACTGAAAGAAACTTCACCTTTAAGGATATTAAAAAGGCATCAAATCAGGTTGCTAACTACTTTAAGTCACTTGGGATTAAAAAAGGTGATAAGGTAATGCTTGTACTCAAAAGGCATTATCAATTCTGGTTCTGTATGATTGCTTTAAATAAGCTTGGTGCTATTGTAATTCCTGCAACCAATCAGCTTCAGGAGCATGACTTTGAATATCGCTTTAAATCAGCAGGAATATCGGCAGTTGTGTGTACTGCTGACGGCGATACCGCAAATCAGATAGATTTGGCGGCTAAGGGTTGTCCCGAGCTTCGCCATAAAATGATTGTTAACGGTGAGAAGGACGGTTGGCGTTCTTTTGATGATGAGTACGCCCTTTACAGTACCCACTATAACCGTACAGAGGATACTGCCTGCGGTGAGGATCTTATGCTTATGTATTTCACATCGGGTACATCAGGGTATCCTAAGATTGCGGCTCATAATTACAAGTATCCTTTAGGTCATTTTCATACAGCTAAGTATTGGCATAATGTTGACACTGAGGGCTTGCATTTTACAATTTCCGATACAGGCTGGGCAAAGGCTATGTGGGGTAAGCTTTACGGTCAGTGGTTGGCAGAGGCTGCAATATTCGCCTACGATTTTGACCGCTTTGATGCGGCTGAGATTCTGCCTATGTTTGCAAAGCACAATATTACTACCTTCTGTGCGCCTCCCACAATGCTCAGAATGCTTGTTAAGCAGGATATAAGTCAGTACGATTTGTCCTCGGTTAAGCATATGACTACTGCGGGTGAGGCGCTAAATCCTGAGGTTTACCGTCAATTTGAAAAAATTACAGGACTTCAAATTCTTGAAGGCTTTGGTCAAACAGAAAGCACAATGATTATCGGTAATATGATAGGTGCCCCGCATAAGATTGGCTCAATGGGTAAGCCTGCTCCTATTTACGATGTGCATATTGTTGACCCTGATGGAAATGATGTTCCCGTTGGTGAGACGGGTGAAATCGTAATTAATATTGAAAACGGTAGACCATGTGGTCTTGCTACCTGCTATTACGGTGATGAGGAAAAAACCGCCTCTACTTGGGACGGCAAATATTATCATAGAGGCGATACCGCTTGGATGGATGAGGATGGCTTTTATTGGTATGTCGGCAGAGTGGACGATGTTATTAAATCCTCAGGCTACCGCATAGGACCTTTTGAAATTGAAAGCGTTATTATGGAGCTTCCTTATGTTCTTGAGTGTGGTGTTTCTGCCGCTCCGGATGAGGTGCGCGGTCAGGTTGTAAAGGCGAGTATTGTGTTGGTAAAAGGAACCGAGCCTACCGAAGAATTAAAGAAAGAAATTCAAAAATATGTTAAGGAGAAAACTGCTCCTTATAAATATCCCCGTATTGTGGTTTTCAGGGATTCGCTGCCTAAAACTACAAGTGGAAAAATTCAGCGTAATAAGTTATAATAGCTATGAAATATAAGAGAATTACCCTCCTTTGCGGTCATTACGGTAGCGGAAAAACAAATGTTGCCGTTAATATGGCAAAGGATATAAGAAAAAATGAATCGGATGTGCTTATTGCAGATTTGGATATTGTAAATCCCTATTTCCGCACTAAGGACAGTGCCGAGGAGCTAGAAAAAGAGGGTATAAGACTTGTTGTTTCGGAATATGCAGGCAGTAATGTTGATATTCCGGCGCTTCCTCAACAAATGTACGCCATAATTCACGATAAGAATTATAAGGCAGTTGTTGATGTGGGGGGAGATGACCGTGGTGCTTTGGCACTTGGCAGACTGAGCGATTCAATCGTAGCAGAAAATAATTACGAAATGCTTATGGTAATCAATAAGTTTAGACCTCTTACCCGTGATGTGCCCTCTACCTTAGAGGTTATGGGTGAAATAGAGCAGGCTTGTAAAATTAAGTTTACAGGACTTGTAAATAACTCAAATCTCGGTGAAGAAACAACCGCGGAGGACGTTTTAGGCTCTTTAGAATACGCTAAAGCAGTTTCAGAGGCTACACGATTGGAAATCGTGTGTACTACGGTTAATGAGATGCTCTTTAACGAGCTTAATGGCAAAATAGAAAATCTGTTTCCTTTAAAGCTACAGAAGAAAATAAATTAATTTTGAAAAAGGAGTGCTTAATAATGGCAAAGCTGACCTTCAAAACAGACAAATGCAAGGGTTGCGGACTATGTGTTGACGCTTGTCCAAAAAAAGTTCTTGTATTGGCGAAAGACAAAATAAACAAAAAGGGACATCATCCTGTAGAGGCTGCAAACGAGGCTGATTGTATCGGATGTGCATTTTGTGCTACAATGTGTCCTGACTGTATAATCACAGTAGAAAGGTAAGGTGTTTTAAATGGCTGATAAGGTTTTAATGAAAGGTAACGAGGCAATTGCTGAGGCTGCTATTATTGCAGGCTGCCGTCATTACTTCGGTTATCCTATTACTCCCCAAACAGAAATTGCCGCTTATATGGCAAAAAGAATGCCTAAAATCGGCGGCTGCTTCTTACAGGCTGAGAGTGAGATTGCCGCAATTAATATGGTTTACGGTGTATCCGCAACAGGCTACAGGGTTATGACTTCATCCTCAAGCCCCGGTATTTCACTTAAAGGTGAGGGTATATCATATCTTGCAGGCGCAGATTTGCCGGCACTTATTGTTAATGTTCAGCGTGGCGGCCCCGGTCTTGGCGGCATTCAGCCTTCACAGTCTGACTATTATCAGGCAACAAAGGGCGGTGCACACGGCGATTTCCATATGATAGTTTTAGCTCCTGCTTCTGTTCAGGAAATGGCAGACCTTACCGTTAAGGGCTTTGAGCTTGCTGATAAGTACAGAATGACCTCTATGATTTTGGCTGACGGTACAATGGGTCAGATGATGGAGCCTGTTTCTTTGGAGTACGATATTGCTCCCGCACCCGAAAAGCCTTGGGCAACAACAGGCACAAAGCTTGAAAGAGAGCACAATATAACAAACTCACTCTTCCTTTCTCCTGAAAAGCTTGAGGAAGTAAATATGGAGCGTTTTGAAAGATATGCTGTTATCAAGGAAAACGAAACAATGTACGAAGAGTATATGATGGATGATGCTGAAATTTGTATTTCTGCTTTCGGTATTGCCGCAAGAGTTGCTAAAAATGCAATCAATGAGGCAAGAAAGCAGGGTGTAAAGGTAGGTCTTATCCGTCCCATTACTCTCTGGCCGTTCCCGACTAAGGCACTCAGAGCCGCTGCAGATAAGGTTAAGTCCTTTATCTCCGTAGAGCTCAGTATGGGACAGATGATCGAGGACATAAAGCTCGCTACCGAGAGCAAGAAGCCGGTTGCACTTTGCAACCGTACCGGC
>JAZOUK010000007.1:0-6480 GCA_045658105.1 Acutalibacteraceae bacterium | reverse complement strand
ACTTTTTCCTTTGAGGTATCCCATTATTTGTGATACACTGTATTTCGGTGGTATACTTACGAGCATATTCACGTGGTTTGGGCATAATTCTGCTTCTATTATCTCTACACCCTTTTGGTCGCACAATTTTCTTAGAATTTTTCCTATGTCAACCTTAATTTCTCTGTATATTACTTGTCTACTCTACTCCTCGCTAAAAGCTATTTTATTCCCTCCTGTAGAACAGGGGGTTAACTTTGTCACAGACAATGTTAAAGCTCTATTATAACGGTCGTTATAATAGAGCTTTACTTCTAATACTTATTTTGTATCTTGATTATATTTTGCAACAACATTTTTAATTCTGTCAGCCGGGTCAAGTAATCCGCTTATAGAATTGTCATAGTTAAGCGTTTCAACCAAAAGTGCAATATATTTTGACATGTTAACACTGCAATACCACTCACGATTAAGAAGCTCTTCAGGTTGGAAGATTAAATTTGTTGTGAAAACCTTATCAATAAGTCCGTTTTTATAATACTCATCAAACTTATCTAAGCCTTCAACAAAAAGACCAAAGGTAGAGAAAATGAAGATTCTGCCTGCACCCTTTTCCTTGAGCTTTGCAGCTATATCAAGCATAGACTCACCTGATGAAATCATATCATCAACAAGAATGAGGTCTTTACCTGTTATATCGCTACCGAGGAATTCGTGAGCTTCAATAGGATTCCTACCGTTTACTATAACAGAATAATTACGGCGCTTGTAGAACATTCCAAGCGGTAAACCTAAAACAGAAGAATAGTAAATGCAACGACCCATACCACCCTCATCAGGAGAAACGATCATAGCATGGTCACGGTCAAGCTTAATATCAGGAACTGTCTTAAGCAAAGCCTTAATCATTTGATATGAAGCTTGTACATTATCAAATCCGTCAAGCGGAATTGCATTATTTACTCTTGGGTCGTGAGCATCAAATGTAATAATGTTCTTTACACCCATTGCAACAAGCTCCTGTAAAGCCATAGCGCAGTCCATCGATTCTCTTGTTGTTCTTCTGTGCTGTCTTCCCTCATAAAGCATAGGCATTATAACAGTTATTCTTCTTGCCTTTCCGCCTAAAGCAGCAATTACGCGCTTAAGATCCTGAAAATGGTCGTCAGGACTCATAGGAACAGTCATCCCGTACATTTTATATGTAACATTATAGTTAAAGCAATCACAAATAATATATACATCTAATCCACGCGCAGTATGATTTAATACTGCTTTAGCCTCACCTGTTCCAAAACGCGGACAATTTGCAGAAACAACAAAGGATTCATCCTCAGGAATGTTTCTCCACTGCTTAAGATAGAAATCTACCTTAGAAGAAATGTCCTCACAGCCTCGCATACTAATGAGTGCAAGGTCGCCATAGGGTGTGTGTTTAAAATCAATGCTTGCCATAATCTTCCTCCGCAAAATATAATTTACTGACTAAATACCACAATCAGTATATTCCACATATATAATACCACAAAATCTTCGACATAAAAAGACTTTTTATGAAAAAATTTTCAATAATTATTATGAAGATTTTTGTATGATTTTTCGTGCATAACGACAGATTTATAATATTTACAAGGTGTAAAGCATAGTTATAACTATAATACCTACAATAATACATATTTCATGTTTTTTAAAATGAATATAACGGAGCAATTGCAAGGGCAAAAACTCCGTTAAAGTCTAAATCATATTAATAATTTCACCGGCATCACTAAGCACTAAATCAGGCTTTTCTTCCGATGCATTAAGAATTTCAGTTGTAGTTTCTCCGCTCATAACAAGAATGCTTACAGCACCTGCATTTAAACCACTTTTTATATCGGTGTAGATTCTGTCACCAATAACGGCGGTCTGTTTGGGCGTGCAATCCCACTTATCCATTGCAAGCTGAGGCATTAAAGCCGACGGCTTTCCAATAACAAAAGGCCGTTTACCTGTTGCATTAAAAATCATATCACAAACACTTCCGCAATCGGGAACGCTTCCGTATTCTGTAGGACATACATAATCAGGATTTGTTGCAATATAAGGTATACTATCCCGTGTCAATAAAAGCTTACACACATCCTCAAGCTTTTTAAATGTAAGCTCGGTGTCAAAGCCCATTACAATGCACTCAGTTTTATCAATATCATCGCATACAGTAAATCCCTCTATAATTAATTCCTTTTTAAGCGACTCCGTTCCGCAAACATATAAAATGGCGTCGGCGTGATGCTTTTTTAAGTAATATGCGGTTGCCTGAGAGGAGGTAATAAAATCCTCCCTATTAGCAGTAATACCAAGCTTTTCAAGCTTTAAAATATAGTCTGCAACGCTTTTTGAAGAGTTGTTTGTCATAAACAAGTATCTATGTCCCTTGTTTTTTATAGTATTAAGTAATTGGGCCGTAAAATCATAAAGCCTGTTTCCGAGATACAAAGTACCATCCATATCAAATAGAAATAACCGTACATCCTTTAAATTTTTCATTTAATCACCGTCTTTAATAAAATTATCAATTTCTCTTTTTAGCTCAGCCACAGGCAAGCCTACAACATTAAAATAATCTCCTCTTATTCCTTTAACAAAAAGTCCGCCTTTAGACTGAATGCCGTATCCACCCGCTTTATCAAACGGCTCAGATGTATCAATATAACTGTCAATCTCGCTTTCTGAAAGCTCATAAAAATCAACATAGGTTGTTACAGAAAATGAATGTGATTTACCCTTCAAGCAAAGACAACAACCCGTAATAACCTTATGACTTCTGCCCGACAAAAGCTTTAGCATCTCCTTGGCAGATTCTCTTGACTTGGGTTTACCGAGGATAATACCGTCAGCCAAAACAGAGGTGTCTGCACCGATAACTAATGAATCAGGATTGCTTTTTGCAACATCAAGTGCTTTAAGTCTTGCTAAATACTCGGGTTGAGCTTCGTTTTTTATACCGTCAGGCACATTTTCCTCAACATTAGATGCAACTATCTGAAAATTATCAAAAATAACACTTAAAAGCTCTTTCCTACGGGGGGAAGCTGAGGCTAAAATAACATTTTCAAAACACATATCAAGCACCTGCAACATATGTTGGAAATTCTTCACACTTACTTTCTTCAATATGCTTATTATAATCTGCCACAGCATATCTGTAATGAACCGCATAGGAGGTCAAGAAATAAGGCAAAGTAAAAATAAGCGGAATAACCAGTACCGAAAGAAAAATCCACAAAGCGAAGCTAAAGAAAAGATAAATAAAATCAACCATTGTCTTTCTTGATATAATCTTTGACATATTTAACACTTCATCAATATCCATATTTTCGTCTGAAACAATAAGGTATGGAGCAAGATAATATTTTAACACATAAATAATGAGTAGAATATATGCCAGAGAGCGCAAAAACAGATATACATATTCGAGGTTTGCCGTCCACAAAGGAATAGAAACATCTAACCACTCAAAAATCTTTCCGTTTACAATCACTTGAACTGTCAAAGAAGGTATAAAGAAAAATACTGCAGGTATAATACATTTTGCGAAAACCTTTAAAAAGAATCTTAACGACTTAAGATATTCCTCTTTGCCGCAAAAGTAATAAAAAATAGCAATTGGTGTATCCTTAGCATCAAGCAACAGTCTCCAAACAAAACGGAAAACACCTAAAAGTAAGGGGAAAGTAACAAGAACACTTAACGAAATAAATAGTACATCCGAGGCAATTACGCCTAAAACCACACCCAAAAAATATGATAAATATAAAATAATAAAAAATGTAAATAAGAAAATTGAACAACTGAACATAACGCTTAAGAAATTATTTTTCAAAACGGTTTTTGCGGTATGCTTTACCGCTTTACTTCCTGAAGTCATTTATATTTCTCCCTGATTTTTAATTTAACCATTGCCATTATAGCATTACATTTTAAAAATCATATTTCTAAACTGTTAATTTTGCGTAATTTGCCATTATTTTTTTTGTTCCAACCTTTTCAAATGCAATTTCAAGCATAAAATCACCGCCTGTAGGTGTAACAGAAAGTATTATACCCACTCCAAAGGTTTTGTGTGTTACCTGCTGTCCCACAGAATATGTTGCATTGCTTTTTGGTGTAGAACCTTTTGCCTTTTCAGGCACAAATGAGCTTGTAAAACCACTATTACTTACAGATTTACATGATGAAAATGAAAACGAAGAGTTATCCGCAAAGGTTGAACCATAATCATAATTATAACTCTTTTGCCCTTGATTTTTTAATTTATTTCCTGTATAAAAGCTATTTCCGTATACATTGCAATATTCTTCAGGAATTTCTTTAACAAACCTTGACGGCATATTTCTACCTGTTGTACCAAACATCATTCTCATATAAGCGTTGGTAACTGTAAGCTCATTTTTAGCACGAGTAATTGCAACATAAGCCAATCGTCTTTCCTCTTCAATTTCCTCAGTCCCTCCGTAAATAGACTGATTACCCGGAAAAATCCCTTCCTCCATACCAACAAGAAAAACCTTATTAAATTCCAGTCCCTTTGCGGAGTGAACGGTCATAAACACAACCTTATCGGCTGATTCATCAAAGGAATCTATATCGCTCACAAGGGCAATCTGCTCAAGAAAATCCGAAAGCGAGGGCTCGGGTGTTTCAAGCTCATACTGTGCTATGTTAGATGAAAACTCCTTAACATTTTCAAGCCTTTCTTTTCCCTCTTCTCCATCATTTAAAAGAGCTTCTGTATATCCTGTAAGCTCAAGCATTCTATCAAATAACTCGCTTAACTCACATTCTTCGGCAAGTATGGTGAGCTCTTTAATAATATCACAAAATCCCTTAAGCTTTGCAGATGCACGAGAAAGAGATGCATACTCATCAGCATTGCAGAATACCTCAAAAAGCGATATACCGAGCTGTGAAGCAATTTCGGCGCCTTTGTTTACGGTGGTGTCACCTATTCCGCGCTTTGGCTCGTTTATAATTCTCTTTAATCGCAAATCATCATTATTGTTGTTTATAAGCTGTAGATATGCAAGAACATCCTTAATTTCCTTGCGGTCAAAAAAGCGTGTTCCTCCAACAACCTTATAGGAAATACCGCTTCTTACAAATACATTTTCAATTGCGTTAGATTGAGCATTCATTCTGTAAAGAATTGCGTGATCCGAAAAAGAAGAGCCTTTTTCAACATTTTCAAGAATACAGTCAGCAATATACCGCGCTTCTTCCCTTTCGTCGGAAGCAGTATACATTGTTATTTTTTCACCGTCGCCATTATCCGTCCAAAGAGTCTTTCCCTTTCTGCCTACATTATTTGCAATTAAACTGTTTGCGGCATTCAGAATATTTGAGGTAGAACGGTAATTCTGCTCAAGCCTTATTGTTTTTGCATTCAAATATCTTTCTTCAAAACTCAAAATATTCTCAATTGTAGCGCCCCTGAAACGATAAATACTCTGGTCATCGTCACCAACAACACAAATATTGTTTCTGCCTGATGCCAAAAGGCTTACCAATACATATTGCGCGTGGTTGGTGTCCTGATACTCATCAACCATAACATATTTAAATTTATTTTTATAGTAATCGAGCACATCGCTGTTTTCCTGCAAAAGCTTTACGGTATTTACAATCATATCGTCAAAATCCATTGCGTCTGCATTTTTGAGCCTTGTCTGATATAGCTTATAAAGCTGAGCGATTGTTTTCAATCGGTAATCCGATCCAACAGAAGCCGTAAACTCCTCAGGAGAAATAAGGCTATCCTTCGCATTTGAAATTGCAGATAAAACAGTTTTATGATTAATCAACTTGTCGTCGATATTATGCGCCTTCATAATTTCTTTCATAAGACGGCGTTGGTCATCGGTATCATAAATAGTAAAATGCGATGTATACCCTATGTAATCACCATAGCGGCGAAGAATTTTTCCGCAAACGGAATGAAAGGTTCCTGCCCAAATATCGTTAGCATCATCACCTAGCCTTGCGGCAATTCTCTCTTTAAGCTCACCTGCCGCTTTGTTTGTAAAAGTAATAGCTAATATCTGCCAAGGCATCGCAGGATTTACACTAAAGGTCTTGGCAGGAATTACATCAGTTTTACCCAAAAGATAATCCTTGCCTAATTTTATATCCTCATCACAATAATCAGGAACATAATTACTGTTATATGCATCCCCAAACTTAACAAGACAAAGAATTCTGTTTACAAGCACCGTAGTCTTTCCGCTTCCCGCCCCTGCGAGCACCAAAAGCGGACCATTAACAGTTGTAACCGCCTCAAACTGACGGTTATTCATATTTTGAAAATATTTTTCAATAATCTGTTTCCTAAGTTCTATGAAATCCATTATATATTCTCCAAAAATCAATCTATTAAATATAATACTATTTATATAACAAAAAGTCAAACAAAACAAATTTTAAAACTTCTAATAAATTATTGTTATATTTTTAACAAAGTTT
>JAZOUK010000006.1:0-82315 GCA_045658105.1 Acutalibacteraceae bacterium | reverse complement strand
TTCCTGAGTAAATTTCTGAGCATCTTTGTTGGTAAGGTCTTTTCCAAGCCACTTAGCGTTAAGACAAGCCTCATTCATACCAACAAGACCGATAGTGGAGAAGTGGTTAGCAAATGTGCCGAGGTATCTCTTTGTGTATGGGTAAAGACCGTTTTCAAGAAGTCTTGTAATAACAGTACGCTTAACCTTAAGTGAGCGTGCAGAAATATCCATAAGGCGGTCAAGACGCTCGTAGAAATCAGCCTCATCCTTAGCAAGATAAGCAATTCTCGGCATATTAATGGTAACAACGCCCACAGAACCTGTAGACTCACCGCTACCAAAGAAGCCGCCCGACTTCTTACGAAGTTCACGCAAATCAAGACGCAAGCGGCAGCACATTGAACGAACATCGCTAGGCTCCATATCGCTATTAATATAGTTAGAGAAATACGGAGTACCGTATTTTGCAGTCATTTCAAAGAGAAGCTTATTATTCTCGGTCTCAGACCAATCAAAATCGCGGGTAATAGAATAGGTAGGAATAGGATACTGGAAGCCTCTACCGTTAGCGTCACCCTCTATCATAATCTCGATAAAGGCGCGGTTAACCATATCCATTTCCACTTTACAATCCTTGTACTTGAAGTCCATCTCCTTACCGCCAACAATACAGTTAAGCTCTGCAAGGTCATTAGGAACAGTCCAATCAAGAGTAATATTTGTAAAGGGAGATTGTGTGCCCCAACGAGACGGAGTATTAACACCGTAAATAAAGCTCTGGATACACTGCTTAACCTCTTTATAACTGAGGTTATCAACCTTAACAAAGGGAGCAAGATATGTGTCAAACGAGGAGAATGCCTGTGCGCCTGCCCACTCGTTTTGCATAATTCCAAGGAAGTTTACCATCTGGTTACAAAGGGTTGAAAGATGGCTTGCAGGAGCAGAGGTTATCTTGCCGGGAACACCGCCGAGACCCTCTTGAATAAGCTGCTTTAATGACCAACCTGCACAGTAGCCTGTAAGCATTGAAAGGTCGTGAATATGAATATCGGCATTTCTGTGAGCGTTGCCGATTTCATCATCATAAATTTCTGAAAGCCAATAGTTAGCGGTAACTGCGCCTGAGTTTGAAAGAATAAGACCGCCTACTGAATATGTTACTGTGGAATTTTCCTTAACACGCCAGTCGTTTATATTAAGATAATTATCTATAATAGCCTTATAGTCAACCATTGTAGCGTTGAGGTTACGAATCTTCTCACGCTGACGACGATAAATAATGTATGCCTTTGCTACATCATCATAACCCGCCTTAATAAGCACAGACTCAACCGAGTCCTGAATGTGCTCAACCGACACCTTGCCGTCCTCAATCTTAGGCTCGAATGCGGCTGTTACTTTAAGAGCCAAAAAGTCAATAACATCCTGATTATACTGTTTCTGACAAGCATCAAACGCCTGAATAATCGCGGTACTGATTTTTGAAATATCAAACGAAACTAATTTTCCGTCACGCTTTACTACATTATACATTTACCATTCTCCTTTACTTTTTTATTTCTTTGTTTTTTAAAGCGCCCCTTTTTTAGGAGCGCGTCGTAAACACATTATAGCGTATATGTTGTAGTTTGTCAACACCTTTTTTCACAATATATTGTGTTATGCCCCTCTTATCTCGGTATTTACCACATTCTCTTGTGCTTTTTGTTGCATTTTGTACAATTCTTGATTATTTACAGCGCTAAGTCCCTCGCAAATAAGGTCCCCCGAGTCCACAAAGTTCTGCAAAAAGTACCTTGGAGCACCCTTTATCCATTCCGAAGCATCCACAATATCTTGTGTAGTATGGAATTCCTTGACAATAGTAGTGCGAAATTCGAAATCTACATTGCCCTGCAACAAATAATCCACACTTTTAAGTATTTGTGTAATATCAAAATTCTTTATTCCTACCGTTTCGGCATACTTATCCTTAGAATTTTTTATATCCATTGCCACATAGTCAACCAAACCCTCAGACACAAGATATTGTAGTCTCTCAGGAAAGCTACCATTAGTATCAAGCTTTACAGAATACCCGATCTGTTTAACTTTTTTCAAAAAGTCGGCAATACCCTCCTGTAAAAGAGGCTCCCCGCCCGTTATACAAACACCGTCAAGCAGTCCAAAGCGCTTTTCGAGATAATTAAGCACCTCTTCTTCGCTATATCCCGACTCATTATCAATATGGGTAACCAAGGAGGCGTTATGGCAAAAAGGGCAACGAAAATTACAGCCTGCCGTAAAAATAGTACAGGCAACCTTTCCCGGATAATCTAAAAGAGTCATTTTTTGAAAGCCGCTGATTTTCATGTTTTAGCCTTCCTTATATTTTGAATTGATTATAAATTTCGCCCGTCTCAAGATTTTTCCAAAGAAATTCACCGTTTTCAAGTGTTACATAGCTATGAGGCGAATTTTCCTTAGGAATTGATATCGAGCCTGTATTCATATAAATATATTGGTTTTTCTGCTCGCAGGCCGGTATATGGGTATGACCGTTTAAAAGAATATCTCCCTCTGCTATAGGTGGCAAATTTTCGGGATTATACTTGTGCCCGTGTGTTGCGTAAATTAGCCTATTGCCTTCAGAAATAATACTGTAATCCGCAAGAATTGGAAACTCGAGCACCATTTGGTCAACCTCGGTATCACAGTTTCCTCTCACACAGAAAATTTTATCCTTTAAAGCATTTAAAAGCTCTATAACCTTTTTAGGCGCATAATCTCTCGGGAGGTCATTTCGAGGTCCGTGATACAAAACGTCGCCTAATAAAAGCATTTTATCTGCCTTTTCTTCTTCAAATTTCTCGATTAAACGCTGGCAATAATAAGCCGAGCCGTGAATATCTGATGCAATCAATAATTTCATTACTTCTTCTCCAATAATTTCTTTAGGAATTGACCTGTATAGGAAGTTTCACACTCTGCAACCTTTTCGGGTGTGCCTGAGCAAACCACCTTACCTCCGCCGTCCCCTCCCTCAGGACCTAAATCCAAAATAAAGTCAGCAGTCTTTATGACATCTAAATTATGCTCAATCACAAGTACTGTATTACCCGCATCCACAAAACGCTGAAGAACCTCTATAAGCTTATGCACATCTGCCGTGTGAAGTCCTGTTGTGGGCTCGTCCAACACATAAATCGTCTTGCCCGTCCCTCTTTTTGAAAGCTCTGCCGCAAGCTTTACGCGTTGCGCCTCACCGCCCGAAAGCGTAGTCGCAGGCTGACCGATTTTCACATATCCAAGTCCCACATCATAAAGTGTTTTAAGCTTTCGCGCAATTTTCGGAATACTTTCAAAAAAGTACATTCCCTCCTCAACCGTCATTTCAAGAATATCGTAAATGTTCTTGCCTTTATACTTAACGCTTAAGGTTTCGCGGTTATATCTTGTGCCTCCGCAAACCTCACAGGGCACATAAATGTCCGGCAAAAAATGCATTTCTATCTTTAAAATACCGTCACCCTGACAAGCCTCGCATCTTCCGCCCTTAACATTAAAGGAGAATCTGCCCGCAGTATATCCGTGCATTTTGGCATCCTTTGTAGAGGCAAAAAGCTCGCGAATATCGTTAAATACGCCTGTATAGGTAGCAGGGTTTGAGCGCGGAGTTCTACCTATAGGCGACTGGTCTATATTAATTATTTTGTCGAGATTTTCAATACCCTCGATAGACTTAAACCTACCCGAAATATTCTTTGCTCGGTTGAGCTTGTTTGCCAGTTCATTACAAAGTATATCGTTTACAAGGGACGATTTGCCGCTTCCCGAAACACCTGTAACACAGGTGAATGTTCCAAGCGGAAGCCTTACATTTATATTCTTAAGGTTGTTTTCTGCCGCTCCCTTAACGGTAAGAAAGTTACCGTTACCCTTTCTTCTTTTTTCGGGTACAGGAATATGCTTTCTTCCTGTAAGATAATCTGATGTTACCGATTCCTTACACTCTTTAAGCTGTTCAACCGTTCCTGAAAAGACAACATTTCCGCCGTGAATACCTGCACCCGGACCGATATCGACAATATGGTCGGCAACGCGGATAGTATCCTCGTCGTGCTCAACCACAATTACGGTATTTCCCAAATCTCTAAGCCTTTTAAGAGTGGCTATCAGTCGTTCGTTATCGCGCTGATGCAAACCGATACTCGGCTCGTCAAGTATATAAAGCACACCCATAAGGGATGAGCCAATCTGAGTAGCAAGTCTAATACGCTGACTCTCGCCGCCCGAAAGAGTGCCCGATGAACGAGAAAGGTCAAGATATTCAAGTCCCACACTTTGCAAAAAGGTTAGTCTTTCGCGTATTTCCTTTATAATCGGCGCTGCGATCATACTGTCGCGCTGACCGAAAGAGAGCCCCTCAATAAATTCAAGCTCCCTTGCCACCGACATATCGCAGAATTCCTTAATATTCTTTCCGCCAACCGTTACCGCAAGATATTCGGGCTTAAGTCTTGCACCATTACAGTCAGGGCAGGCGCTTTCGGTCATATAGCTTTCAATCTCATTTCTCGAGTAATCGCTCGTTGTTTCCTTGTAACGGCGCTCAAGATTATTAACCACTCCCTCAAAAGGCGCATAATAGGTGCCTCCGCCGTAATCGGTATTGCGCACAAGCTTAAGCTTGGTTTCGCCTGTACCGTAAAGCACAGCGCTTTTAACCTCTTCTGGAAGGGACTTCCAAGGCGTATTAATATCTACATTATATAAATCCGCTACACCCCTGTAATACATCTCGGCAATCGAGCTTGAATCGGGGTGAAACCAAGTGTTCACTCCCCAGCCCGATGCTCTTATGCAACCCTCTAAGAGCGACTTCTCCTCGTCGTTTATAATGAGTCGTGGGTCTATTTTCATAAAAATGCCTATACCCGTACAGGTAGGGCAAGCTCCCATAGGGTTATTAAATGAAAACATTGTAGGCGTAAGCTCAGGAATACTTATTCCGTGCTCCTCACAGGCATAGCTCTGAGAAAACTGAAGCTCCTCGCCACCTATAACATCAACAGCAACGAGTCCACCCGAAAGAGCAACCGCGGTTTCAATACTGTCAGTCAGTCGAGAAACAATATCCTCTTTCATAACCAAACGGTCAACCACGACCTCTATCATATGCTTTTTATTTTTTTCAAGCTTTATTTCTTCAGAAAGGTCATAAATATTGCCGTCAATCCTTACACGCGCATAGCCCGATTTTCTCGCACCCTCAAGCTCCTTTGTATGCTCGCCCTTTCTGCCCTTTACAATCGGAGAAAGAATCTGTAACTTAGTGCCGACGGAAAGTTTCATTACAACATCAACAATCTGGTCTGTAGTCTGCTGACTTATTTCCTTACCGCAGACAGGACAATGCGGGACACCCACTCTTGCATACAAAAGACGCAGATAATCGTATATTTCGGTAACTGTACCCACCGTAGACCTCGGATTTTTCGAGGTGGTTTTCTGGTCTATGGAAATCGCAGGAGAAAGTCCCTCAATAGTGTCAACATTAGGCTTTTCCATCTGCCCTAAAAACTGACGGGCATATGAGGACAGCGACTCAACGTATCTTCTCTGTCCCTCAGCATATATGGTGTCGAACGCAAGCGATGACTTACCGCTTCCCGAAAGACCGGTAAAAACAATAAGCTTATCCCGCGGAATAGTTACATCCACATTTTTAAGATTATGCTCATTTGCACCCTTTATAACCAATTTATCATTAGCCAATTATATCACCTTTAATTATATTCTTTATCTATTTTACGACAAAATATTTTTAAAGTAAATAGTTTTTATTGTTTTACCAAAAAATTAACAAATAAATAGAGCAGAAGCTTAGCCTCTGCCCTGAAAATTAAAACATCTATAAAATTTATTAATCCAAATTTAATTATTTTAACAACGAATTGAAACCGAAGCGCCCTTGCGTTACACCATAACTGACTAAGCCTTTGCAGCAATTAAATTTCTCACCCAGCTACCCTTCTTAACAAAATAGAAGCCCAAAATATCCTTAATAAGGTTTATAAGCTGACATACTGCATAAAGCGGCAAAATAGGTAAATTTGTAAATCGGCTGAGCACAAATGCTATCGGCACAGCAACTATCCACATAAATCCACTGTCAAAAGCAAAGGTTATACCTGCCTTTCCACCCGAACGCAGAGTAAAATAACAGGCGCCTGCAAATGCATCAAGAGGCATTGTAAGTGCGGTTATCTGCATAAGTCCGGTTGCAAGATGTCTAACCCCGTCCTCTGTATTGTAGGCAAGCGGTATAAACTCAGCCACAAAGAAATACACAGCGGAAACCACAACGCTTACAAAAACCGAAAAGGCTATTAGCTTTACACTCGCATCCTTTGCGCCCTCAGTATCTCCTGAACCTAATATTTGTCCTAAAACTATACCTATTGAAACTCCCACAGATAAAAAAGTTACAGAAAAAACATTAAAAAATGTTTGCGAAATATTGTTGGCTGCAACAACCTCTAAGCCTCTTACCGAATAGCATTGGCTAAGAGTTGCCATCCCTGCTGCCCATAAAGTTTCATTTAACATAAGCGGAAAACCCTTTACGCTTATACTTTTTACCAAATTCCAAGGAATATAAAATCTTTTAAAAGCACCAACAATGAACAAATTCTCGTTTTTGTTTATACTCGTCCACAACGCGACTATGAAAAGCTCAACAAAACGAGAAACAACTGTAGCAATTGCCGCTCCGTTTACACCAAGCTTTGGTAAACCCAGTTTGCCGAAAATAAGTAAATAATTAAGACCTAAATTTACAACAACCGCCACAACACCTGCAACCATCGGTAAAACTGCTTGACCGTTTTCCCTTAATGTACTTGAATAGCATTGTGCCAAGGTATATGGAATAAGTCCTATAAGCATTATAAGCATATATTCCCTTGCATACCCAAAAGAAGCCTCAATATCAGCGGTGCTTCCATCGCCCTTAAGATACATACCTATAAGCTGATTCCCGCCAAAGAAAAAGAGAAATATCCCAAGCAAACACAAGCTAGAACAGAACAGGATTTTAAACCTAAAGGTGTATCGTACACCCTTTGTATCTCCGTTACCAAAAAACTGTGCGCCAAAGATTCCTGCACCCGATAAAGCACCGAATATACACAAATTAAAAACAAAAAACAGTTGGTTTGAAACTGCAACACCCGTCATTTGGGTGGTTCCAACCTTGCCCACCATTACATTATCAAGCATATTTACAAAGTTTGTTATTCCGTTTTGAATCATTATTGGAATAGCAAGAGCAAATACCCTACCATAAAAAGCTCTGTTACCAATAAATTTTTTAAATATCATTTTCCGTTCCTTAATTTAATTATTTTATCCCTAAGCATTGCGGCATGCTCAAATTCGAGTATCTTTGCTGCCTGCTTCATTTCGTTTGTAAGACGCTTAATCTCAGCCTCACGCTCTAACTTAGACATACGAGATATCGGTTTTCCCTTTTCAACCTTGCTACCGATTTCAAGTATCTCTCTTACATCCTTAATAATCGTCTTGGGCACAATACCGTGCTCAGCGTTATATTTCTGCTGAATTTCACGTCTGCGCTCGGTCTCAAATATAGCGCGCTCCATAGAGGGAGTGACGCTGTCCGCATACATTATAACCTGTCCCTCAGCGTTTCTTGCCGCTCTTCCTATGGTCTGCACAAGTGATGTCTCACTTCTGAGGAAGCCCTCTTTATCGGCATCGAGTATAGCCACAAGCGAAACCTCAGGAATGTCAAGCCCCTCTCGCAAAAGATTGATTCCAACAAGCACATCAAACTCGCCAAGACGCAAATCTCTGATTATCTCCATTCGCTCTATGGTATCAATGTCATAATGCATATATCTTACCTTAATGTCAAGCGTTTCGAGATATTCCGTAAGGTCCTCTGCCATTTTTTTAGTAAGGGTAGTTATAAGCACTCTTTCTTTTTTGGCAGTACGGCAGTTGATTTCTCCCACAAGGTCGTCTATCTGACCGTCAACAGGGCGTACAGATATCCTCGGGTCGAGAAGTCCTGTGGGACGGATAACCTGTTCAACAATCTGAGACGCGTGGTCTTTTTCAAATTCACCCGGTGTGGCAGAAACAAATACTACCTGATTAACATGGCTGTAAAACTCCTCAAAATTAAGGGGACGGTTATCAAAGGCAGAGGGCAGACGAAAGCCGTATTCCACAAGGTTTTCCTTACGTGCCCTGTCCCCTCCGTACATACCGCGAACCTGAGGAATCGTAACGTGTGATTCGTCCACAAAAATAAGAAAATCATCAGGGAAATAATCAAGCAGAGTAGACGGCGTGCTCCCTTTTGGACGGCGCGAAAGCACTCTCGAATAGTTTTCAACACCCTTACAGGTGCCTATTTCGCGTAGCATTTCAATGTCGTATTCGGTCCTTTGTCTTATTCTCTGCGCCTCAATGAGCTGCTCGTTTTCTATAAAAAACTGAACACGCTCCTCCATTTCCTCTTTAATTTCAGTCAGCGCCTCCTCAAGCTTATCCTGAGGAACGATATAGTGAGATGCGGGATATATCGCAATATGCGAAAGAAGAGCTTTAACCTCGCCAGTAAGGGTATTAATCTCTGTTATTCTGTCAATCTCATCCCCAAAAAACTCAATTCGCACAGCATTTTCCTGCGAATAAGCAGGATATATCTCAACAGTATCTCCCCTTACGCGGAACTTATTTCTCACAAAGTTTATATCGTTACGCTCATATTGTAGGTCAACAAGCTTTGCTATAAGCTCGTCGCGGTTTTTCTCCATACCAGTTCTGAGAGAAATAACCATATTTCTGTAATCTATTGGATTCCCGAGCGAGTAAATGCAAGAAACGGAGGCAACGATTATAACATCCCTGCGTTCAGAAAGCGCACAGGTGGCGCTATGGCGAAGTTTATCTATTTCGTCATTTATAGCCGAATCCTTTTCGATATAGGTATCTGTTCCGGGAAGATATGCCTCAGGCTGATAATAATCATAGTAGGACACAAAGTATTCCACCGCGTTCTCAGGGAAGAATTCCTTGAATTCCGAGCAAAGCTGTGCGGCGAGAGTTTTATTGTGTGCGAGAACGAGTGTCGGACGGTTCACTTTTTCAATAATATTTGCCATTGTAAAGGTTTTACCACTACCTGTAACACCAAGTAGCACTTGCTCTTTATCACCACGATTTAAACCTTCAACCAACTTTTCAATAGCCTCTGGTTGATCACCTGTAGGCTTGTAATTTGAATGTAATATAAATTTATCCGGCACATTCTCACTCCCCTCATTATGCTTATTATAGGCACGGTAATAATTGAAAATTCGTACAATTACGGTATATTATAACACAAGAATTCCAATAAGTAAATAAAGGAACAGATACTTTTTTAAATCTGTTCCTTATAGTTTATGCTATTAAATTATTATACTCTTTTTTATGCATATAAATCCTCAATATTAGCCAGGATCCTATAATCTAAAAACCTCTTTCTTTTTAAAAAAAGCAAAACGCTGCAACCCCTTTATATTAAGGGATTGCAGCTGTGCATTTTTAAAAAAGAATTATTTTGCCATTGCGGCAACTTCAGCAGCAAAATCATCTACACGCTTCTCAATACCCTCGCCCTTTTCGAAACGAACATATGAAGCAATCTTGATGTCTGCGCCAAGCTCCTTAGCGGTGTTAGCAACATACTTACCAACAGTAAGATCACCGTCAATAACATACTGCTGCTCAACAAGACAATTTTCTTTATAGTATTTGCCGATTTTGCCCTCAACAATTTTGCCGAGAACAGCCTCAGGCTTATTAGCCATCTTGGGGTCTTCCTTCATCTGAGCGATGAGGATATCCTTTTCCTTAGCGATAACCTCTGCAGGAACAGAAGCCTCGTCAAGATAAGAAGGATTCATAGCAGCAATCTGCATTGCGATGTTCTTACCCATTGCAACGAGGTCTGCATTGTCAGCGTCAAGAGTGGTATCAAAGTTAACCATAACGCCGATTTTACCGCCTGCGTGAACATAGGTAACAACCTTGCCCTCATATCTCTCAAAACGACGAATCTTAATATTCTCACGGATTGCAAGGAAGAGCTCCTGAACCTTCTCTTCAACAGTCTGACCGTCCTTCTCACACTTGAGAAGAGCGTCAACATCAGCGGGGTTCTGCTCGGCGATGATAACTGCAACCTCGTTAGCAAGAGCCTTAAAGCCGTCGCCGTTAGCAACGAAGTCAGTCTCACTGTTAAGCTCAACCACAACGCCAACACCGTTGTTTGTATAGGCACATACTGTACCCTCAGCAGCTATACGGGTTGACTTCTTAGCCTGAGAAGCAAGACCCTTCTCTCTAAGATAATCGGCAGCTGCATCCATATCACCGTTTGTCTCGGTAAGAGCCTTTTTACAGTCCATCATACCACAACCGGTTTTTTCTCTCAAAGCCTGTACATCTTTAGCAGTAAAAGCCATTTGTATTTCCTCCGATATTATTAAATTGAATTATTCTGCGTCTTCAGCAGTTTCTTCTGCCTCTTCGGTAGCAGCGGTGCCCATTTCGATGCCCTGTCTGCCCTCGATAACTGCAGCAGCCATTGTCTCTGCGATAAGCTTTACAGCGCGGATAGCGTCATCGTTACCGGGGATAACTGCATCAATCTCATCAGGGTCGCAGTTGGTATCAACAATAGCGATAATCGGAATACCGAGCTTCTTGGCCTCAGCAACAGCGATTCTTTCCTTGCGGGGGTCAACGATAAAGAGAGCTGCAGGAGTCTTCCTCATCTCCTGAATACCGCCGAGGAACTTCTCGAGCTTTTCAATCTCAAGATTGAGCTTGATTACTTCCTTCTTGGGGAGAAGCTCGAAGGTACCGTCATCACGCATAGCGCGGAGCTGGTTAAGACGAGCAATTCTTGTACGGATAGTTGTAAAGTTTGTAAGCATACCACCAAGCCAACGAGCGTTAACATAGGGCATACCGCAATGCTCTGCTTCTTCCTTAACGGAATCCTGAGCCTGCTTCTTTGTACCAACGAAAAGAATATCTCCGCCGTCAGCAGCGATATCGCGAACGAACATATAAGCCTCGTTCAGCTTCTTAACTGTCTTCTGAAGGTCGATGATGTAAATTCCGTTGCGTTCTGTGAAAATGTACTCAGCCATTTTCGGGTTCCAGCGTCTTGTCTGATGTCCGAAATGAACACCTGCTTCAAGAAGCTGTTTCATAGTTACTACTGCCATTTGTTTTTCCTCCTGAGGTTTTTCCTCCATCCCGCACTGTGTCTGCGGAAATCGTCCGGTAGTAAAAGACGACACCTGACCGAGCAAAGCGGAATGTGTGTTATTTTTTGCTAATTTTCCATTAGCTGAAAAATTATACCACAAAGCCTCGCATTTTTCAAGTATTTTTTTAAATATTTTTACTACACTTGATATTTGCTTAAAAATATGATAAAATAACAAATAATAAATTTCACTAAAAAGGGAGTTTTTGCCGTGCGATTACAGGAATCGGGCGAAATGTATCTTGAAACCATATATATTCTTTCTAAAAAATCAGGTAATGTGCGTTCGCTTGATGTTGCGGAGCATATGGGGTTTTCAAAGCCGAGTGTTTCCCGAGCAGTGGGCTTGCTAAAGCAGGGCGAATATATCACGGTTGATAAGGACGGTTTTTTGAGCCTTACCGAGATTGGTCTTGAATTGGCACAAAGAATATACGAGCGCCACACTATTCTGACAGGCTATCTTGTTTCTATCGGTGTCGACCCTGAAACCGCCTCAAATGACGCCTGCAAAATGGAACATGTTATAAGTGATACCACATTTGAATCTATAAAAAAACAGGTGACTAAGTGAAAGATTTAAAAAACGGCATTCAGCGTACTGAATGCCGTTTTAATCTTATTCCTTTACAAGCACCTTTTTAATTTTTCCGATAATCATATTGTGGTAATCCTTTTCAGAATACCACTTTAAAGGCTCTTTATCGGTAAACAACTGCTCCTCTAATCTGCCTACATACTGCTTTTTGCAAACAAGCACCAATCTTGCCTCGTTAAAATAAACCGTACCGCTCTCAAAAACAGGGGTAAGTCCTGTGAGGGCGGTTTTGTCAACCTCTCTGCCCGACATTGAACCGCAAATCTTATGAATTGCTTTATTATCACCGTAAAAGCTAAGGGTAAAATAATCGTTCTTTTCAACAAATTCCATTGTATAGCGCTGTGGACGAATCATTGCAACCACGCTATCCGCTCCCCACATTTCACCCGCAAAGCCCCACGATGCGGTCATCATATTATAACCGTCACGGTCTCCTGCCGAAATTAGCATCCACTCCTCTGCGATTGCCTTTATGAGGTTGCCCTCTATTTCCTTTGGACTTATCTCTTTAAACATAGTTTTCTCCTTAATTTAAATTAAGTTTTCTATATAGCGCGGAAATCTCGGCCCTTAAGCCTTTGTTTTCCTCCGCTTTAAGCTCAGGGTCGTTTTCAAGCAACAACGACACCTCTTTACCTGCCAAGCGGAGAACCTCTCGGTCTGCAAAGATGTCGGCTATCTTCATATCGGGAAGTCCGTGCTGACGCGAGCCCAAAAAGTCTCCCGGACCTCGAATCTCCAAATCGGCATCGGCAATTTTAAAGCCGTCGGTATTGTTTTTTATAATATTCAGCCTTTTTTGAGTGTCGGGACTCTTGCTATCCGAAATCAACACACAGCTCGACTTATGCGCGCCTCTGCCTATTCTTCCCCTCAGCTGATGAAGCTGAGAAAGACCGAACCGCTCGGCATTTTCAATCACCATTACAACCGAATTCGGGACATCAATACCAACCTCTACAACAGTGGTTGCAATGAGAAGCTGTATTTCACCCTCGGCAAAGCGACGCATAACCGCATCCTTTTCCTTTGGCTTCATTTTGCCGTGAAGAAGCCCCAAGGAATAATTTTTAAACTCACCGCCCGACAATTTTTCATAATATTCCGTTGCAGGAGTAATGTCCATTGTCTCATTTTCCTCAACCAAAGGGCAGACGATATACCCCTGTCTACCCTCGTCAAGAAACCTTTTTATATAATTATAGATACGCTGACGGTATGACGAATCCACACTGTATGTATCTATTTTTTGTCTACCCTTAGGATACTCGTCAATAACGCTGATATCAAGGTCTCCATAGATGATAAGACCAAGCGTTCTCGGAATCGGAGTTGCCGACATAACAAGTGTATGCGGATTATTACCCTTTGATGACAGCTTACCCCTTTGCGACACCCCAAAACGATGTTGTTCATCGGTAATAACAAGTCCCAAATCTGAAAACTCCACATCATCGGTAAGCAATGCGTGAGTACCTACAACCACATTTATTTCGCCTGATTTTAAGGCTGACTTTATAGCGTTTTTTTCTTTTTTAGAGACCGAGCCTGTGAGAAGTGCGCAGGAAATACCCGTTTTTTGGGTTATAGCAAGCATAGTTTTATAATGCTGTTCAGCAAGGATTTCGGTAGGCGCCATAAGTGCTGACTGAAATCCGTTTTTTGCCGCCGCAAAACAAAGTGCCGCTGCAACCGCTGTTTTTCCGCTTCCCACATCGCCCTGAACCAAACGGTTCATAGGTCTGCCCGAAGCCATATCCTTAAAACATTCATCCGCTACTCTTTTCTGCGCTCCCGTAAGTTCAAAAGAAAGGCATTTTGTAAATTGTTCGAAATAACTCTCGGTTATTCTACAACCCGCTTTACCCCTTGAATGTCTTTTAAGAAATGTGAGTCCCGCCTGAAGAACAAAAAGCTCCTCAAAAACAAGTCTCTTTTTAGCCCTTTCAAGATTCTCCTTAAGCTTTGGAAAATGGATATTCTCAATTGCAAAATCTATACCGCAAAGCCCATTTCGTTCCCTTACAGATTGCGGTAAGGTTTCGTGAAGCTTTAGTGACAGCATTGCCGTTTTTACAAGTCGCTCCATATTCTTAGAGGAAAGGCTTGCCGACGCGGGATAAATAGGCTCTACACCGCTGAATCCCGACTCCATAATTATAGGTGAAGTCATCTGACGGATATAAAAATTACCGTCCACCCTGCCGTAAAACAGATAAACCCTGTCCACCCGTATTTTTTCGGCAAGAAAGCGTTGGTTAAACAGGGTTATCTGCATTCTTCCCGATGAATCCTCAACCGCGAAACGGTATATTCCCATTCCCTGACGCTTTTTCCGCGTCTCCACAGGGGTAACAACCCTCGCCTTGACACATACATTTTCAAAAAACGGAGCTTCAGCTATCGGGGTTATATCGGTCCAATCGCGGTAGGCTCTCGGATAAAAACGCAAAAGGGCACCGACTGTATCGATGCCCTTAGTTTTAAGGACAACAGCCCTTTTTTCACCAACACCCTTAAGGTACTGAATATCGGTGGAAGCTGTTATCATTCTAAACACCTCATTCAACAGAGATAATATAGTAGTAAACCGGTTGACCGCCGTTTATAACGGTAATCTCGGTCTTAGAACCGTATTTTGCCTGAATTTTCTCCTCAATTGCCGCCGCCTGCTCCTCGGTTACATCCTCACCGTAAATAACCGTTACAAACTGACTGTCACGCTTAATCATCTGCTTTAAAAGCTTCATAACAGTCTTTTCAAGGTCGGTGTCAACATAGGTAATCTTACCGCCGAGCAATGCCATAAGCTCGCCCTTTTTAATGCTGTGACCGTCAAACTCAGAGTCTCTTGCGGCAAAGGTTATCTGACCTGTAGCAATATTCTCCGCAGCTGCCTCCATTGCGATAGCATTTGCGTCATTATCACCATCAGGGTCAAAGGTAAGCATTGCGGTTATGCCCTGAGGAATAGTTCTTGTGTGAAGCACTATTACCTTTCTTGTGCTTATCGGGATAGCCTGCTCAGCCGCCATTATTATATTCTTATTGTTAGGAAGCACAAAAACAGTCTCAGCAGGGGTAGACTCAATAGCCTTGAGAATGTCGTCTGTGCTGGGATTCATAGTCTGACCGCCGCTAACAACGGTATCTACGCCAAGGTCCTTAAATAGCTCCGCAAGACCGTCGCCTGCGCAAACCGACACAAAACCAACCGGCTTCGTCGGCTCTACAGGGGTAAAGGTCTCGGTGCGGTCAGCGCTCTTTGCCGGCTTCTTCTTTGACTGCTCGGCATCGTGCTTTGCTCTCTCGTGCTGGTCACGCATATTCTCTATCTTAAGATGCACCAAAGCACCAAAGGTAAGCGCATTTTCAATAGCATTACCGGGGTGGTCGGTATGAACATGAACCTTTATAATTTCCTCGTCATCAACCACAACAACACAGTCACCTATAGTTTCAAGGAACATTCTAAGCTCGTTAGGTTCTTTTTCACATTCCTCGTTACGGTTTACAATAAACTCAGTACAGTAGGTAAAGGTAATCTCGGTATCAAACTCACCCGCAGCATTTCTTGAGGATTCCTCTTCAGTCTCCTCGTTTGCAGAACCGCCCAAAGCCTCAATCATAACACCGTCCTTAAATACAGACAGCATACCCTTTAAAATAAGCACAAAACCAAAGCCGCCCGCGTCCACAACGCCGGCTTTCTTAAGCACGGGAAGTAGCTCAGGTGTCTCCGCGAGAGCTTTTTCTGCGCCCTCTATTGCCGATTCAAACACCGCAAGCTCGTCTTTCCCCTCCTCAAAAGCCGCCTTTGCATACTCAGAAGCAACCCTTGCAACGGTGAGAATTGTACCCTCTGTAGGCTTCATAACTGCCTTGTATGCCGCTTCAACGCCTAACACAAAAGCGTTTGCAAGGTTTTCTGAGGTGACATACTCGTCATTGGCTATTCCCTTAGCAAAGCCACGGAAAAGCAGAGAGGTTATAACACCTGAATTTCCTCTTGCGCCCCTAAGTAACGCCGAAGCATTTACCGAAGCAATCTTTCCTGCGGTTTCGCCACTCAGTTTTTCAAGCTCTCTTGCGGAATTGCTCAGTGTCATCGACATATTAGTTCCCGTATCACCGTCCGGCACGGGGAATATATTTAAATCGTCGCACTGCTTTCTGTTATTTGCAAGATTATTGGCAGCAGAAATAATAGCTTTCCGCAATATATCGCCGTTTATCATTGTAACACTCCTTAAATCTCCCTAAACGGAATTTTCGGTTCTATCCTTATTCTTTAATACCGTCTATTTTAACGATAACCTTTTCAACCGTAATGCCGGTCCTCTTTTTAACCGCATACTTAACCTTTTCGGTAATGCTTGTGGCTATAGCATTGATATTCATTCCATAGGTAACAACAATATGAAGTTCAACATCTATACCTTCAGCATTGCCTATAACCTTTATTCCGGTATCAAGCGGCTCTGCTTTCTGAAATTTACTGAAAAGTTTTTGCTTACCTGAGCTTGGAACCATACCAACCACGCCGAAGCAGGCGGTAACCTCATGACCTATAAGCTTGGAAAGATACTCTTGAGAAATATCTATTTTACCCAACCGTGTTTCATAAGCTATCATAAAATATCCTCCTGTTAAAATTTTATGCAGTATGGCTTAATTTTCTGCCACACTGTATGATTCAATTGAAAAATAAATGTCACTGGCGGAAGCCGTTCCTATATTCTCAATATTGTCATTAAAAAAAAGTGCGCCCGTTCTGTACAAAATGGGTACAAAAGGCATCTCAGACTGCAATACCGCTGCAACATCTGCAACAGTATTTTTACCCTGATAAAAACCTGTAACCACCTCTGCAGGTTTATTGACCGAAGCCTGCTCGCTTGTTGCAGCTTCATTAGCAGCCTCAGCTTTATCGTCATCTGCCTTTTTGGTCTTTTTAAGACCGTACGCCATAGCGCCGCCCTCTATTACCATAGGTGAAATATCCATATTGTCGGTAAGCCTTACTTCTCCTAAAAACAACTGAAAGTTTCCTTTCTTTATAAGGGCAATATAATCGGCATATTTTCTTTCAACAATGCTTATTTCAATACCGTACTCTGAAAGCTGAGAGGCTATAAGCTGAGCCGCCATTACCTTCATACGGTTTTCGGAATTGACAAGCAATGTGAACTTAAGCCGTCCTCCCGAAGCATTCTTGCGTTTGCCGTTATTATCTAAACTATTATATCCTATTTTCTCCAAATTCTCAACAGTTATTTGAGATTTTCCTTCAATTTGTATATTTTGCACCGCTTTTGAGGGTTCCCAAACGGGGTTAAAAAAGCCTGTTGCAGGCAGGGCATTATTATAGTATGCGTTTTGACATATCTTTTTACGGTCTATTCCGCTCGACAATGCCTGACGCATAGAATTTTCTGCCAATACACCGTAATTTTGATTAATACCTATATACAAAAGATTGTTAAGGTTTATTTCGTGCTTTTTACCGCTCATTCTGTGTATTCCGCCACCCGAAATATCGCTATAATAAACATCTGCCGCCCCCACCTCAACATAGTGGGTTACCGAATCACTGTCCGGCGCGTTTATAAGGTGTATCTCAGCAATACTTCCCTTTTTACCAAAGAATCTGTCATTTGCCACTAAGCCGTCACGGCTTTCGTTCACCTTATATCTTCCGCATCCCACAGGGGGCTGAAGCACACTGTCCGAATCGGTAATCTTTTCGCTCCCTGCTTTGATTATGGGGAAATCCAAAAGATTTATAA
Source organism: Acutalibacteraceae bacterium (assembly GCA_045658105.1). GTDB lineage: Bacteria > Bacillota > Clostridia > Oscillospirales > Acutalibacteraceae > UBA737. The sequence goes on along the minus strand of JAZOUK010000006.1, from coordinate 64,599 downwards.
AATAAGGGTCTGCCTTTGTAAGATTAAAAACAACCTTGGAGCTACCCTCTGCCGCCAGCGACGAAACCTCGTAAAGTTTACTTGCATATATGCCACCCGAAGCCTTCGCAAGATTGCAGGAGTACACAACATCGCTTGCTGTAACTGCAGATCCGTCCGAAAAGCTAACATTTTTAAGGGTTACCGTACATTTTGTGCCCACCGTTTCAACCGACTGCGCAATACTGTAAACCGGACTAAAACTATTATCAATCTTTACAAGCGGTTCATAGAGCAGTCTGCAAAGCTGGCGGTTTATATCAGTTTTAGCGGTATACGGATTAAATGTATCCGCCGAAGAATAAAGCAAAGTAATATGGCTTCTGCTATTTGTATCACTTTCTGTGGGAGCCATTCCCGATGAGGTCAAGCTATTCTGACCGCTTTTCCTACAGCCTGAAAATGTAAAAATGAGCAACAGAGCCATAACAATAACTACCGTTTTTCTAAAATCCATAGCTTCTCTCTTTAAATTAAAATTCTTTCAATATTTATTGTTCTTCCGCTTGCGATATCAATATCAAAAACACATCCGCAAAGCATACATTCACCCGTTGCAAAGTGAAATTTCGACATATCATTTTGTTTTAAGCGGTTAATTATTATCTCGCTTTCTACACCAAGCACCGAGTCCTTAACCCCTGTCATACCAAGATCGGTAATGTACCCTGTACCGCCTTTAAGAATCTGTTCATCGGCAGTTTGTATATGGGTGTGTGTTCCAAAAAATGCCGACACCCTACCGTCAAGATAAATCCCAAGAGCTCGTTTTTCACTAGTCGCCTCTGCGTGAAAGTCTACAGCAATAACCTTTGCACCGTCTTTTTTAGCCCTTTCAATCAACAAATCTGCGGCTATAAACGGATTTTCCGCTCCGAGCTTTTCAAGATAAATTTTCCCCGCAAGATTTATAACCGCCATACTGAAGCTTCCGTAATCCACAAGACAATATCCATTGCCATACTGAGCCTCAGGAAGGTTGTGAGGTCTTAAAATATATTCCTTATTATCGAGATATTCATAAAACTCGTTGCGTCTAAAGGAGTGATTACCGCCTGTAATTACATCTGCGCCGCAAGCAAAAAGAAAATCTGCGCTTTGCGAAGTACAGCCGTTACCGTCAGCCGAGTTTTCTCCGTTTACAATTACAGCATCTATTCTTTTTTCTTTTTTTAAGATGGGCAGCTTTTTACGCACATATTCGCAACCGCAAGGACCGCAAACATCACCCACGCACAGTAATCGCATTATAACACCTCATTCTGTCTTATTATATCCTATAAACAAAAGAAAGTCAAAAGTTTTTAAGGTCTTCGCCATAAAATATTATTAGAATGTTTTACAAATATCGTATTATTTTAATAAACTATTCCGTGGATAGCCTTACTGTTCAGATTTGCGCAGATAACAAATACGCCCTTGAGAACAAGGGTGATAGTTTTATTGTCCCCGCCGATTTTGAGGTCACACTTTCAGGCAAAGCAAAGTTTCTTTGCAGTTATGTATAATAATATAAGCAAAAAATCTGCCGAAGAAAGAATCTTTGGCAGATTTCCTAATTTTACTATTGATTCAGCATTTCCTTATAAAGTTTAATATAAGCGCCTGCTGAAGCACCCCAGCTATTATCACAACGCATCGCCCTGTCACGCAAGACATTCCAGCCTTCCTTTTCGGAATATCCTGCTAACGCACGCCACACCGTTTCAAGCATATCGTGTGCATTATATGATTCAAAGGTGAATCCGTTACCCTTACCGTCGCCACTGTCCGAAATCGTATCGTTAAGACCGCCTGTTTTGCGTACAATCGGGATTGTTCCATACCTCAAAGCCACCATTTGAGCCAAACCGCAGGGTTCGCTCTGACTCGGCATAAGGAAGATATCCACACCCGCATAAATTCTATGCGCAAGCTGAGGATTAAAGCCAAGCTTTAGTCCCACCTTGTCAGGATACTTTGAAGCCATCTCGCTAAAGAAGGATTCAAACTCCCAATCACCCGAGCCAAGTATTGCAAACTGAATATCCGCCTTAAGGATATCCTCAAACACAGCCTTAACAAGATCTATACCCTTATGCTTAACAAGGCGAGTGACTATACCGATAATGGGAGTGTCCACCTTTTCGGAAAGTCCCATTTCCTGCTGAAGCATTTTTTTATTGTGCGCCTTACCTTCCGGCTGGTCAGCAGAGAAATTCTTATAAATAAGATTATCTGTTTCAGGATTGTAAACCTCATTATCAATACCATTCACAATGCCTGTAGTTTTATAGGTAAATTCCTTTAGAATATTATCAAGTCCATGTGAGTAGTAAGGGTCTAATATTTCCCTTGCGTAGGTTGGAGACACGGTCGTCACCTTATCAGCACACTGTATACCGCCCTTCATAAGGTTAAGGCAGTTATCGTACTCGAGTATGCTCTGTCTCTCAGCAGGAAGACCCAAAACATCCGACATAAGCTCATAACCGTACTTACCCTGATACTGAATATTATGAATGGTATAAACCGTTTTAATATCCTTATACAAATCGCCGTAGCGGTAAAAGGCATCAAGATAAACAGGAATAAGCGCCGTTTGCCAATCGTTACAATGAATTATATCTGGTGTAAAACCAATATGAGGTATAATTTCAAGCACCGCTCTTGAAAAGAATGCAAAGCGCTCGGCATCGTCAAAATGACCGTAAAGCCCTTCGCGGTTGAAGTAATACTGATTATCTATAAGATAATAAATAACCCCGTCGATATGCGCCTCAAAAACACCGCAATACTGTCTTCTCCACGCAACAGGAACGGTTATACTGCAAAGAAAGGTCATTTTACTGCGCATTTCCTCACTCACACAGGCATACAAAGGCATTACCACTCTGCAACCTATAAATCTTTTTCTAAGCGCCTTTGGAAGCGCACCCGAAACATCGGCAAGCCCGCCCGACATCGCAAAGGGATATGCTTCGCTTGAAGCAAACAAAACTTTCATTTTTTACTCCTTAAACAATCTGATTTTTCTTGACAAAGAAGTGCTTTTGAGATGTTCCCTTCAGCACCATTTTTTCACCTATAACACCGTTTTTATCCGATATTACATTATTTAGATGAGCATATGCTCCTACAGAGGTCTCCTGCATAAGTATGCAATTCTCAACAATCGCGCCTTTTTCTACCTTAACTCCACGGAAAAGCACACTGTTTTTAACGGTACCTTCAATCACGCAACCATCAGCGATAATGCAGTTGTTGACCTCAGCCTTTGTGCCGTAGCGCGTAGGCATATCATCCCTTACCTTTGTATAAATAGGTCTTTCTCGGTTGAAAAGCTGTTTTCTTACATTAGCATTAAGCAAATCTATACTTGCATTATAATATGTGTTTGTACCGCACAGAACAGATACATAATCGTTATGCTCAAAGCCCATAACCTTAAGGGTTTTCAGCTTTTTGGCAAGAACATCAGCATTAAAGCTTATAAGCTCTTCCTCAGAGGCTTCTGATACAAGCTTTTGCAGAAGCTCTCTGCCAATAATAGTGACTCCTATTCCGTAATCGGCTGTCTCCCCGCCCTCTTGGTCGAAGTTTATAGAAGTTACCTTATTCTCCTTATTAAGCTTAAGTAGCATTGTCTCGCCGTTATTTCTCGGCACCTCACCCTTATGGTATACAATCGTAACATCTGCCCCGTTATCGTCGTGCGCTCTCAAGGCTGAGGCAATATCCACATTTGCGATAAGGTCAGCATTGCAAATAACCATATACTCCGCCTTACAGCGTTTTAGATAGTTGCTTGCGCCTTTAAGGGCATCTACAGTACCGCTATAGCGTCTTGCTCCGCTTGTACTATAGGGAGGAAGCAAACGGAGACCACCGTTTTTACGGTCAAGGTCCCAAGGGATACCGCTTCCTATATGGTCCATGAGCGAGCGGTAATTTTCCTTTGTGATAACACCCACATCATATATATCTGCATTAACAAGATTTGAAAGGGTGAAATCTATAAGACGGTATCTTCCGCCAAAGGGGACAGAGCCCATAGAACGCTTGGTTGTAAGCTTTTTAACCAAGCCATCATTAACATTTGCAAAAACTATTCCAGCAACTGCAGAGGTTCTCATATTTTTGCCTCCTTTGCTACATTTTCTGTTATCATTTTATTGGCAGATATTTGAGCTCCCTCACCTATGGTAAGATTAGCACCGACAAGGGTGATTCCCCAATCCTCTGTTCCAACAACCGCAGGGTCTCCTCCAATGTCAGCATTTTCTTCTACCACAACATTTTCAGCGATTATCGAATATCTAACCTTCGCGCCCTTTTTAATCACTGCGCCGGGCATAACGAGAGAATATTCAACCGAGGCGCCCTCCTCAACCATTACATTTTTAAAGAGAATTGAGTAATCAAGCTTTCCGTAAATTTCACAGCCGCCTGTAATAAGTGAATTTTCTACCTTAGCACTATCTGCTACATACTGTGGCGGCAAACCGGTATTCCTTGAATAAATACGCCAATTCTTATCCGAAAGATTAAGGTCTAACTTTGGATTAAGTAAATCAAGATTCGCATCCCAAAGAGAATCCACCGTTCCAACATCCTTCCAATAGTCGTTAAAGCGGTAAACCTTCATAAGCTCATTTGCGTCGAGCATAGCAGGAATAATATTCTTTCCAAAATCGTTTGAAGAGTTGGGATTTACCTCATCCTCGGTGAGATATTTCTTAAGCTTATCCCAATTAAAAACATAAATACCCATTGAAGCAAGATTGCTCTTAGGCTTAGCGGGTTTCTCCTCAAACTCATAAATAGTATCGTTTTCATCGGTATTCATAATACCGAAACGGGTAGCCTCCTCCATAGAAACCTCAAGCACTGCGATAGTACAAGCCGCGCCTGTTTCTTTGTGGAATTTTATCATCTTGGAATAATCCATTTTGTAAATATGGTCGCCCGAAAGAATAAGTACATACTCAGGATTATATCTCTCTATAAACTCTAAGTTCTGATATATAGCATTTGCCGTACCCTTATACCAATCTCCACCCTTCTGGCCCTGATAAGGGGGCAGAATATGAACGCCTCCGTTACTGCGGTCAAGGTCCCAAGGCTTTCCTGAGCCGATATAATCATTTAACTCCAAAGGCTTATACTGAGTAAGTATTCCAACCGTATCTATACCCGAATTCGTACAGTTTGAAAGAGGGAAATCTATTATACGGTACTTTCCCCCATATGGTACGGCAGGCTTCGCAATATTACTTGTAAGCACGCCCAATCTGCTGCCTTGACCACCCGCAAGCAGCATTGCAACACATTTTTTCTTTTTCAAAAAGCATACACTCCTGTCAAAATAGGCTTGCGCCTTTATTATTTTCCGTCTGTCAGCAAATAAATAGTAACAGAGAACCCTCTGCTTTGCCGATGCCGCACCGCAAATATACAGCACACTCCATCAGCAAGGCAGTTCACGGCCGACCTTCCCCGCCCTGCCTTATCATCAAATTATTTAACCCTCTTTTTAGGGGAGCTTCTTGCTTTGCCTGATTTTTTCTTTGCCGGCACAGAAAAGAAACTTACCGACATTGCCGGAACAGCTATACTCACCGACTGTTCATATCCGTGCATCGGATTATTCACAGAACGGTAGCTTTGCTCTGTTTCAGCAGTTTTACCGCCAAAGGCCTCATCGTCTGTACAGAAAATCCTTTTATATGTTCCCTTTACGGGTACACCGATGCGATAATCAGTTCTCTCAACCGGCACGAAATTGCAAACCGCAATAAGTTCCTTTCCTTTTTTATCTATCCTTCGGAAAGCGATTACGCCTTGCAAATAATCGTCATTCGAAATCCATTCAAAGCCTCCCCAAGAGTAATCAATTTCCCAAAGCTGAGGTTTTTCTTTATAAAACCTATTAAGTTCGGCTACAAACTCTTGCATTTTTCTGTGCATTGGGAAATCAAGCAAGCTCCACTGAAGCGAAGAAGTATAATTCCACTCATCAAACTGGGCAAACTCTTGCCCCATAAAAAGCAGTTTTTTTCCGGGATGCGCCATCATATATCCGTAAAAAGCGCGAAGCCCCGCAAACTTCATTTCATACTCGCCCGGCATTTTACCTATCATAGAGCATTTTCCGTGCACAACCTCATCGTGTGAAATAGGCAAGATGAAATTTTCGGAAAAGGCATAGAAAAACGAAAATGTAAGGCTATCATGACTGCCCTTGCGGAATAACGGGTCAAGCGACATATACCTGAGCATATCATTCATCCAACCCATATTCCATTTGTAATTAAAACCAAGACCGCCGTCATAACGGGGCTTTGTTACCATAGGCCAAGCTGTGGATTCCTCAGCAATCATAAGCACATTAGGATTTGCCTTATACGCGGCTTCATTAAGGCTTCTTAAAAATTCAACCGCCTCGAGATTTTCCTTGCCACCGTATTCGTTGGCTACCCATTGACCGTCTTCTCTGCCATAATCAAGATAGAGCATAGATGCCACGGCATCTACACGCAGACCGTCAATATGATACTCCTTAAGCCAAAATACCGCGCTTGATATAAGAAAACTTTTAACCTGAGGCTTACCGTAATCGAAAACGACAGTACCCCATTCCTTATGCTCACCCTTGCGAGAATCCATATACTCATAGCAAGCCGAACCGTCAAATTGATAAAGACCGTGCGCATCCTTAGGAAAGTGCGCAGGCACCCAATCGAGTATAACGCCTATGCCGTTTCTATGCATAATATCAACGAACTGCTTAAAATCCGAAGGCTTGCCATAACGCGAGGTGGGTGCAAAATATCCAGTAACCTGATAACCCCAAGACCCCTCATACGGATACTCGGTAACAGGCATTAGCTCAATATGTGTGTAATGCATTTTTTTAACATACCGAGCAAGAGTCTCGGCAAGCTTAACATAGTCAAACAGCTCGCCGTTTTCGTATTTTTTCCAAGAGCCTAAATGCACCTCGTAAATGTTGACAGGCAATTCCAACGAATTGCGCTCACTCTGCATCCTACGCCATTCATCATCCTGCCAAGCATAACCGTCATCCCAGTAAACCTTAGAGGCATTTGCAGGCGCTGTTTCAAAGTGACGGGCATACGGATCGGATTTTAGCACAACACTACCGTCACACCCCGTGACAGAATATTTATAGTTTTCAAAATTCCCTATGTCCTCAAGTTCTGTCTGCCATACTCCGTACCCAATACTCTCCATAGGATTTTCCGAAAGGTTCCAACCATTGAAATCACCCGTAACCGCAACCTGCCTTGCTGCCGGTGCCCAAACCCTAAAGACGGTTTTCCCATTTTCCTTAAAGGCGCCAAAAAGCTGATGAGCGCAATCAATCACCGAGGTATTAAACTCTTTCAATAGCTTCTTCATAGAATTCCCCTTGAAGATACAATAACTCTTGCCACATACAATATTATTATACCAATTATTTCTTTATTTTTCAAGTGTGTTTTGTGAAAAATCCGAAATTAAATAAAAAATTTTTTTGCAAAATTTGTTCAAATGTTATAATTATTGACACTTTTCGATACATAGTATCCCAAACACGCAAAAGGTAACATATATTTTATTCTTTAAAATATAAATAAAAATAAAATATCATTCCAACAAAGCGGTGGCTATGCCTTGCCCGTCTTGTTTGGAATGATATATATTATATGTATATTTTAATTATTTATTCCTTATTCCCATAAGCTTTTTAGACATCTTGGAATGAATGATTTCACCAAGTTCCTGAGTATTCATTCCCTCGTATTGCTCAGGCGTGATAACATCAACAAGATGGAACTCTACCTCGCTTTTTTTACGAAACATCTTTTTTGGAATTTCCTGAGTATTGTTTATAACACAAACTACCACAGGCACCTTTGCTTTAATAGCAACCTTAAGCGAGCCGTTTCTAAAGGGCAAAATCTCACAGGTTTTACTAACATACCCTTCTGGGAAAAGTGCAATGGAAGCTCTGTCATCTGTAATTGTTCGTATAGCCTTTATTATGGTTTTTGCGGCTTCGCGGTCGTTCTCACGGTCTATAGGCAAAGATTGCAGTCTGTGCATAGCCTTTGAGATAAACCGCATTTCGGTATATATTTCCTTTTTTCCTATAAAAGCAAGCTCGGCATCGGGAAAGACTGAGAACATAATAATTGGGTCAAAATCGTGCTGATGATTACATACAACAAGCATTCTTCCCTCTGTCGGAAGCTTTTCTTCCCCCGAATGATTTATTTTAACCCTTGCAAGAAAAATTATAATCGACAAACAGTTTTTAACCAAAAACCTAAAAAATTTACTGCTATTCGGAACTTCTTTTTTTGTATCTGTAAAAAGAATCATAAGAACAAAAATTCCGAACTGAATAATGAGAAAACCTAAAAAAAACAAAACCATTAGCGCAGGAGTCAGCCACCAAGAATAGGTTTGACCTAAGATGTCAAAGAAATTGTTAAGTATCGGTATCAGCGCGGCGCTGATAACTATATATGCATATATCATTTTTATACCTCTAATTCTGCTTTCTGACAATTGAATATTCGTCGTAAAAGTTGAAATACGGACACCCTCTAACCTGTGAAGTCATAAATCTGCCCATTTCATCCTCATCAAGGTCAGCATGACAGCAGTAACAGTCCATTTCATCGTCATAAATATAATTTGAGCAATTTTCGCAACAGCTTTTCACGGTTAATTTCTTACCTTTCTCTTTTTAAACCACATTTTGGGAGAAAATATCAGTATCAACGGTAATATTTCGAGCCTGCCTAAAAGCATTCCGAACGATAACACCCATTTTGAAAAGACTGAATAATCGGCATAGCTCGAAGCAGGACCTACAGCATCAAACCCGGGACCTATATTATTAAAACAAGCCACCGCCGCTGAAATATTTGTTTCAAGACTAAATGTGTCTGCTATTGAAACCAATGTAAAAACCACTCCGATGCAAACGGTATACATTATAAAATAAGTTGAAACATTTGCTAAAGTTTCCTTATCAACCGTCTTACCCTCAAGCTTTATCGACTCGACCGAGCGCGGATGAAGCATATGGCGAAGATTAGCGCGAATCTGCTTAAAAAGAAGCATAGCACGCGAAAGCTTTAAGCCACCTGCAGTAGAACCGGCGCACGCACCTGTAAACATAAGCAAGAACAGTATGGTTTTAGAAAGAGTAGGCCACAAATTAAAGTCTGCCGTTGCATAACCGGTTGTTGATATAATTGTAGCCACCTGAAATGCAGAATTGCGTAAAGTGTCTGCAAGATTTTCATAGAGTGGATAAATATTAAACGCAATAGCCGTTATTGCAACTGCTAAAATACCAAAATAAACCCAAAGCTCCTCGCTTTTAAAAACCGAACGGATTTTTTTCATTATAATAAGGTAATAAAGGTTGAAATTTATTCCGAACATCAGCATAAATACAGTTATTACCCATTGTATATACGGACTATAGCCTGCTATGCTATCCGCCTTAATGCCAAAACCGCCCGTACCTGCAGTTGCAAAAGAATGCGCAATACTGTCAAACCAAGACATCCCACCTATAACCAACAGCAAACACTGCATCAGTGTCAATACAATATATATTACATATAAAATCTTAGCCGTACTGCTTGCCTTGGGAACAAGCTTTCCGATAATCGGTCCCGGCATTTCTGCACGCATAATATGAATTGTTCTTCCCGTGCCTGTAGGTAGCAGTGCCATAAACAGCACAAGCACACCCATACCGCCTATCCAGTGCGTAAAGCTTCTCCACATAAGCAGTCCCTTAGACATACTCTCAACATCAGTAAGAATCGATGCGCCTGTGGTAGTGAAACCGCTCACTGTTTCGAAAAATGCATCTGTAAAGCTCGGAATCTCGCCGCTTATAACAAAGGGAAGCGCACCCACAGCAGAAAGACTTATCCATGCAAGTGCCACAATTGCAAAACCCTCTTTAGCAAATATGGTTTTATCTTTAGTGCGGTTCAGAACTCTAAGAATAATACCTGTAACAAACGCGATTGCTATCGTTATAAGGAAAGAGAATAATATATTGTTCTCACGGTATACAATTGAACAAAATACTCCTATAAGCAAAAGTGCCGCTTCAAGCATAAGGATATTGCCAATCATATAAAACACCATTTTTTTATTCATTGCCGACTCCTATTTCAGAATATCCGATAATGTATTTATTCTTTGATTAGCCGCCGTAACGACCACCTTATCGCCCGCAAGCAGCATATCCTCGCCGGTAGGAATTATGAGCTTTCGGTCACGCACAATACCTGCTATGATTGTGTTGGGCTTGGTTTTCAGCTCCTTAAACGGTACCTTTAGCATTGGGAAATCCGACTTAACCTTGAATTCCAAAGCCTCCACCTTATCGTCCATAAGCTTATAAAGTGTTTCCACGCTGCTTCCCTGAGAATTCTCAAGCGCCCTCGCATACTGAACAAGAATATCCGAAATCAGCTTTCTTGGAGAAACCACACAGTCAAGTCCCCAATGCTCTGCTAAGGGTATCAGCTCGTCACGGTTTATCTTGGCTATTACCTTGGGCACATCCTGTGACTGAGCAAAGGATGAAACCAAAATGTTTTCCTCATCTATACCTGTAAGCGCAACAAATGCGTCAAGCGAGTGTAGTCCCTCCTCAAGCAAAAGCTCCTGCTGAGTGCCGTCACCGTTAATTATAACCGCCTTAGGTAATGCCTCACAAAGCTCGTCGCAAAGCTGACGGTCACGCTCAATAATCGTTACCGAGTTGCCCGCATTGGTTAGTTTTTTTGCTAAGTAATATGCGGTTCTGCTACCGCCCAATATCATAATGTCACGTGCCTGTTTCTGAAGAATTCCAAGCTCCTTTAAAAGCTTGGTTATTTCGGCAGGTGCGGCAGTAATTCCTATTTTGTCACCGCTTCTAAGAATAAAATTACCGTTAGGAATATAGGCCTCCTCGCCACGCTGAACTGCGCAGATAAGGAATTTTGCATCAAATTTATTGCGCAATTCAACAAGATTCAAGCCGTCAAGCACAGAATCGTTTTTTAGCTTTATTTCTACCATCTCAAAATTTCTGATTGAAAAGGTTTCAATTTTAACCGCCGCAGGAAGCTTAAGTATGTTATATAGCTCGTGAGCCGCAAGCAACTCGGGATTAATAGCCATAGAAAGGTCAAGATGCTGCTTCATAAAGCTAAGACTTCGATCGTTATACTCAGGATTTCTTATTCTTGCAATGGTATGCAAAGCACCCATTCGTTTTGCAATAAAGCAAGCAAGCATATTAAGCTCGTCTGAGTCCGTAGTTGCTACAACGAGGTCTACCGTTTCTGCAAAAGCCTCTTCAAGGACATCGCAGTCTGCCCCATTTCCGCAAACACCCATAACATCGTGAATATTAACAACCGACGCCAACGCCTCAGGGTTGTAATCAATCGCCACCACATCGTGTCCCTCATCAGAAAGACTCGCTATTATTGTAGTTCCGATTTTTCCGCAGCCTATTACGATTATTTTCATAACTCATCACCATTTAAAGATAAATCTATTAAAAGTCTATATTTTTTTATATTTTATCACTTTTCATTTAATTTTACAATAATTATATTTAAAATATGTAAAAATTATAAATTATCAAACTAAGTTCATCAAATAGATAAAAATCCCCATTCCGCAGAACGAGGATTTTTTGCTTTAGCGTCCAAAAGCTTGCCGTAAATAAAAGCTTTTCTCTATACTATTAGCTTTAATTATTTTGTCATAAGCTCGCAAACGAGATTACTGTGCTCAACAGGGTCGGGGACGCCCGCACCACTTATGAGACAAGCCTCACCGTAAAGTAGCTTTGCATATTTTGCAAGGGTCTCCTTATCTTCAGCAAACAAAGTCTTAAGTTTATCTGCAATCGGGTGCGAAGCATTAATTTCAAGAATAAGTTGTGCTTTAACCTTGTTTTCACCAACACCCGGCATAGCGTTTAATGTTTTCTCCATTTCGAGCGAAATACCGCCCTCGCTTGTAAGACAAACGGGATGCTTTTTAAGTTTGTTTGTAAAACGCACACCATTTATTTTATCGCCGATGCTCTCCTTCATAGCCTCAAACATATCCTTTGAAGCATTGTTTTCGCTTTCGAGTGCTTTCTTCTCGTCCTCGCTGTCAAGCTCAAGCTTATCATCACAAATATTCATAAACTTCTTACCGTCATACTCACCCAACATTTTAATGGTAAACTCGTCCACATTTTCGGTAAGATAAAGTATCTCGTAGCACTTTTCCTTTACGGCATCGGTCTGAGGAAGCATTTCTATCTTTTCATCAGTCTCACCGCAAGCATAATAAATGGTATCACGCTCGCCCATATTGCCCACATATTCCTTAAGCGTTACAAGCTTCTTCTCCTTAGAAGAACGGAATATAAGCAGGTCCTTAAGCACGTCTTTGTGCATACCGTAATCGTTATAGATTCCGAACTTAAGCTGAATTCCAAACGCCTTAAAAAACTCCTCATATGCCTCGCGGTCGTCTCTCAGCATTTTTTCAAGCTCGCCCTTAATCTTCTTCTCAAGAGTTTTTGCAATGAGCTTTAGCTGACCGTCATGCTGGAGCATTTCGCGCGAAATATTGAGCGAAAGGTCCTCACTGTCAACAAGACCCTTTACAAAGCTGAAATAATCAGGCAATAAATCGGCGCATTTTTCCATAATGAGAACGCCCTTTGAGTAAAGCTGTAAGCCCTTTTCAAATTCCTTGGTGTAGTAATCAAACGGGGGTTGCTTCGGGATATAAAGAAGTGCATTATATGTTGCCTGACCTTCTGTTTTGTAGTGAATAACCCTTGTGGGGTCGTTATAATCATAAAACTTTTCCTTATAAAAGTTGTTATACTGCTCATCGGTAAGCTCGCTCTTTGCCTTTTCCCAGACAGGAATCATACTGTTAAGTGTGCGAAGCTCGGTAACATCCTTATATTCAGGAGTCTTACCCTCCTCTGTTTCCATAGGCTCCTTGGTAGTAAACTCCATCTTAATAGGATGGCGAATATAGTCGGAATACTTCTTTATAAGTGCGCTAATTCTGTATTGGTCGAGGAATTCATCATATTTTTCATCCTCTGTATTGTCCTTAATGTGGAGTGTCACAACAGTACCAACATCAGCCTTATCGCAGGGAGAAATTGTATAACCCTCCGCCCCTGATGATTTCCAGCAGTAGCCCTGAGTCTCACCGTATGCCAAGCTCTCAACAGTTACCTCATCGCTTACCATAAAGGCAGAATAAAATCCAACGCCAAACTGACCGATAATATCAACATTTTCAGTTTTTTCGTTTTCCTGTTTGAAGTTAAACGAGCCTGATTTTGCAATTGTTCCAAGGTTATTATCGAGCTCTGCCTCGGTCATACCGCAACCGTTATCAATGATTCTGATTGTACGATTTTCCTTAGAAAGCTCAATTCTAATCTCAAACTCGTCGGGAGCTATTCCCACATTACTGTCTGTAAGGGATTTAAAATAAAGCTTATCAAGCGCATCGCTCGCATTAGAAATAAGCTCTCTTAAAAAAATTTCTTTATGGGTATAGATAGAATTTATCATCATATCCATAAGTTTTTTAGATTCAGATTTAAACTGTTTTGTACGCATAGTTTTCGCCTCATTATATATTAATTTACCCTATATTTTGTGTTGAACCATTTTCGGAAGTTCCGCCTCCGGCAGGCTGTGATGGAGTACCGTCCGACGGTTGTGATTCCGACGGTGCTTCAGGTTCTGACGAGGTATCGTCAGGTCCCTGAGGCTGTGAAGCATCGGGATTCTCAGGCTCTGTTACCGTTCCTGACGAGTTGTCCGACGATATACCCGAAGATGTGTCCGTACCTGAAGAGGTGCTCGGCTCAGAGGTTGACGGAGTCTGCTGTGAAGACTGCGCATCCGAGCTTGATTCTTCCTCCTCAGAAGTATAGCTAAGATTATCGGGTGTGGTTCCCTTTTTATAATAACCCGAGCCCTTTTTGTATACATCCTCGCTATCCGTAAAGGTTTTCTTTTCAAGACCCTTATGCACCTGTTTCATAACATCGCGCCAAATCGTAGCAGCGGCGGAGGTGCTGTGAATTTCCTGTTGCTTATCAAAGCCGTACCACACAGAGCCTACATAATACGGACTGCCCGCAACCATCCAAAGGTCTTTGGATTCGCTCGAGGTACCTGTTTTTGCAAAAGCTTTCATTGAGCTAAAGCCCGAAATACCTCTGCCTGTACCCTCACTGCCGTATACAACACCCTGTAAAAGGTGGTTCATAATAGTAGCAGTTGCAGGACTTATTACCTGCTCGCCCTTTTCATCGTAATCAATAACAACCTCGCCGTTAGCATTTTCTATTTTATAATAGGTAGTAGGCTTATGGTAAACACCGTTATTTCCGAATATTGCATACGCCGCCGCCGATTCGGTAGTAGTTATACCGTAAGCACAACCGCCGAGTGCAAGCGATGAAAGATTTTTATCAATCTCGTTAAGATATTTGCAATTAAGCTTATTAACAAGAAAATCAAAAGAAGCATCTATACCGATTTCCTGTAGCAAGCGCACAGGGATGGTATTTGCCGATTTTCTTATTGCATAATCAACGGTGATAGGTCCTTTGTAGTATCCGTACCACTCTTTAGGACCCTTTTTACCGTCAGGATAATAATTATTTATTGGCTCATCCTGTACCTTTGAGGAATAATGAACTATATCCTTTTCGATAGCAAGAGCATAAACGCCAATTGGCTTCATTGTTGAACCCGGTTGACGCGGAGCGCCAGTTGCACGGTTGAGACCGCGGTTTACAGTTTTTTCACCCGCACCGCCTACAAGTCCAACTATATGTCCCTCATAGTCCATAATGGTCATAGCAGACTGAGCGTGAACCCTGTTACCCTCAAGGTCCTCCCCAAAAAGATTAAAATACTTCTTTGTATTTAGATATGTAGTCTCCATTATCTCCTGTATTTTAGGATTAACGGTAGAATATATCTTATATCCACCGTTATAAAGCATTGTGGAAGCAATATCCTCACTACAGCCATATTTTTCTGCAAGGTCATTTATTACCTGTTCAATAAGAGCGTCCATAAAGTAGCTATTAATCTCGGCCTCATAATCTTCTTCCTGAGAATCATCAAGCGTTACATCCTTATCATATGCCGAAGCATATTCCTCAGCAGTAATCATACCCAACTCAAGCATTTTATCGAGTACAACATTACGGCGCTCTTTGTTTTCTTCCATTCCCGTAATGGGGTTAAACTTAGAGGGATTTTTTGTAATTGCTGCAAGACAGGCGCACTCTGCAAGGGTGAGCTCGCCCACCTCTTTATTGAAATAATAGTTAGCTGCAACCTGAACACCGCAGATTCCGTTACCGAGTGAAATTGTATTGAGATATGCTTCAAGTATCTGGGTTTTATTGAGCTCTCTTTCCACAAGCATTGCCCTTATAATTTCACGGAATTTTCGGTAAACATTCCTACCGTTATCCATAGTGACATTTTTTATGAGCTGCTGAGTCATAGTAGACCCGCCGAACTCGGTATCATCAAACTTAAAGAGAAGGTTTCCCACCGCTCCAACAGTTCTTTTCCAGTTTATACCCTTATGCTGATAGAAAGTCTCATCCTCAATTGCGATAAATGCTTTTTTAAGGATTTCAGGCACTTTGTCGATACCAACCCAAATTCGGTTTTCGTTGCCGTGCAAACGCTGATATTCTTCCCACTCGCCCTTAGTGTTCTGGACATAAATCACCGAAGTAAGATTCATTTCCATATTGCGTATATTCTCTGCAACCTCAATCGAAGAAAAGAAATCAATACGGTTTTCAGCCTTTACATATGTAGGTATTATAAAAATTGTAAGTACGGTTGAGGCTATCAGAATATAAGATAAAAGAACACATAGCTTCTTAAAAATCTTTTCCACTAACACACTCCGCCCTTTCACCATTATCAGATTTACAGATTATTATACCACTAAAACTCCCATTAATCAACTGCTTTTTATAGGTTTGCTATAAGAAAGCTAAAAATGCGAAAGAAGCTAGTTTATTCACTTCTTCCGCATTCATTTTATGTCCTACCGCAACATTTCTATAGCGCTAAGAATAAATTAGTACATAAAGTCGAATTCAACATCGTAAACATTAACGGTGTCGCCCTCGTTTACGCCTGCATCCTCAAGCGCCTTTATAATACCCGACTGGCGAAGCACTCTTTCAAAATACTGCAAGGACTCATAATCGTCAGGGTCTACCCTGTTCATTACATCAAGAATCCAGTCGCAATCCTCAACATAATATACTCCGTCACGCACAGCAACCTTGAAGTTGCGATTTTTGTTGCTGATAATCTCAGGCTCCGGCTTAGGCTCTGCCTCAAATTTAAGAATCGGGGGCAATTTTTGTAGCTCTGCCGCAACATAGTTCACAAGCGCCTCTGTACCCTCAGCAATAGCCGCCATTATGGGGAAAAACTTGTATCCCAAGCCCTCAAAATGGTCTGAAATTCTCTTAATTTCATCCTCATCTACAAGATCGCACTTATTGCCAACAACTATCTGCGGGCGCTCTGCAAGCTCGCTGCTGAAAACCGAAAGCTCATGATTTATTTTTTCAAAATCGTCAATTGGGTCTCTGCCCTCACTGCCCGAAATATCTATAATATGAATTAGCATTCGACAACGCTCAACATGACGCAAGAACTCGTGACCAAGACCCACACCTTCACCTGCACCCTCGATAAGACCGGGGATATCCGCCATAACAAAGGACGAGCCTTCACCCATTCTAACAACACCCAAAACAGGGGTAAGGGTTGTAAAGTGATAATTTGCAATTTTTGGCTTTGCCTCGCTCACAACCGACACCAAGGTCGATTTTCCCACATTCGGAAAGCCTATAAGTCCAACATCAGCAAGTAATTTCAGTTCAAGTGTAACATCCATTTCCTCGCCAGGATTACCGTTTTTAGCAAATCTCGGCACTTGACGGGTTGATGTGGCAAAATGCTGATTACCCCAACCGCCGTTTCCGCCTTTTGCAATAACCACAGGCTCATCATCAGAAATATCTGCAATAATTCTGCCTGTCTCGGCATCCTTGACAAGTGTACCAACCGGAACAGAAATGCAAAGGTCCGGAGCGCTCTTTCCGGTACATCTCGATGTCCCACCGTTTTGACCTGCCTCTGCGCTATATTTTCTCTTATAGCGGAAATCAGCAAGGGTGGAAAGGTTACTGTCTGCCTTAAAGACAATATCTCCGCCCCGTCCGCCGTCACCACCGTCAGGACCGCCGGCAGCTACATACTTCTCTCTATGAAATGAAACTGCACCGTCGCCGCCCTTGCCTGCTTTTAAATGAATTTTAGCTATATCTACAAACATAAATTATTCCTCTGCTTCAAAGTCGCCCTCTTCACCGAATTCCTCATCAAGAAACTCGCCGTCAAATTCACTTTCGTTCTCTAAAAACTCGGTATAAAGCTTATCTGCAGCCTCATAGTCACTGCTATCTACATAAATATCCTCCGAAACAAAGCCGCCGCCGAAAAGTACACGCATTGTGCCCTCGCCGTCTGCCTCGCCTGTAGAATAAGGGATACCATTTTCAGCAAGAATATCCTTGAAAATCTCCGCCGAAACAACATTCTCTAAGGAAGCAAGCAAAACAGGATTTAAAATCACCTTTTCCTCCGGCTCTGCTAAAGTTTCTTCTGTCCCCTCAAAATCGCTGATATCTGCTCCGCATAACGGACAAAGCTCCGCATTATCATCGCATAACATATTACAAACATGACAGGTTTTCATAAACTTCTTCCTCCTTAAACAAAATAATAAAAAATAAATCCGAGAGCTGTCCCGCTCTCGGATTAGATTTTGAACAGCTTACTCAGCAGCGTAAATGCTTACCTGCTTACGGTCTCTTCCAACACGCTCAAACTTTACCTTACCGTCGATAAGAGCAAAAAGGGTGTCATCAGAACCGCGGCCCACATTGTTGCCGGGATGGATATGTGTTCCTCTTTGGCGAACAAGAATGTTGCCTGCAAGAACAAACTGACCGTCGGCACGCTTAACACCAAGTCTCTTGGACTCACTGTCACGACCGTTCTTAGTCGAACCCACACCTTTTTTATGAGCGAATAACTGAATGTTAATCTTTAACATGTTCTGCACCTCCGTAAATTCTAATGTTATTACTGTATTGACCGGAAAGCTCAGTCAAATGAAGCCTTAAACCCTCTAAAACCTTTACCGTATAAACTGAAGCTTTTTTAACCTCAAAGCGCATTTCACCGTCATCGATGACTGCATTTGCTTTATCGCCTATTATTTCGGTTATGGTATTCGCCGCCATATACGCGGCAGAGGAAACTGCTGCACAGACTATTTTGCCGGCCTCATCGTCACAGTCAATCGAGCTGTGACCGCTGATATAAAAGCCACAAAGGCCCTTTTCGTCAGCTAAAAACTTCACACTGGTCATAGCATTAACCGATTTCGGTAATCTGTACCTTTGTGTATGGTTGTCTGTGACCCATCTTGCGTGAGCTACCCTTCTTGGGTTTGTAGGTAAATACTGTAATCTTCTTACCCTTGCCGTTCTTAATAACGGTACCCTTAACGAAAGCGTCCTTCACATAGGGTTTACCAACCTTTAATGACTTGTTGTTTACAGCAACAACCTTGTCGAAGGTAATCTCTTCGTCAACCTGAGCGTCAAGCTTCTCGATGTAGATAACATCACCGTTCTGAACACGGTACTGCTTTCCGCCTGTCTCAATAATTGCGTACATTCTTTCCACCTGCTTCTTTTTACAGTCTCGCTACAGATAGGCGTACACCTTTTTAAGGCATAACTTTAAAAGCCCACAATATGCGGCTTGAGTATTTTATCATACTCCTGTGCTTTTGTCAACACTTTTTTACACATTATCAAGATTTAATTTTATCAAGCGCACCTTTTTCAAGTCGGGAAACCTGCGCCTGGCTGATGCCGATTTCACGCGACACCTCCATCTGTGTCTTTCCCTGCATAAATCTGAGTGACAAAATGTGTTTCTCACGCTCGCTTAATTCCTTTATTGCCTGCTTCAATGCTATTTCATCAAGCCAATTGTTATCGTCGTTATTGTCTCCCACTTGGTCGAGCACATATATTGTATCTCCGCCGTCTGAATACACGGGATCGTAAAGCGACATAGGACTCACAATGCTTTCAAGAGCCACCACAACCTCACTCGGAGTTATATCAAGCTCCTTGGCTATTTCACTGATCGTAGGCTCGGTCTGGCGGTCGCGCATAAGCCTTTCCTTTACCTGCATTGCCTTATATGCGGTGTCCTTAATAGAACGGCTCACCCTTATTGAATTATTATCCCTGAGATAACGGCGTATTTCGCCTATAATCATTGGAACAGCGTAGGTAGAAAAGCGTACATTTTGTGTAACATCAAAATTATCTATTGACTTTATTAGCCCTATGCATCCCACCTGAAACAAATCGTCAAGATTTTCGCCTCTGCCCGTAAATCTCTGTATAACGCTGAGCACAAGCCTTAAATTTCCGTTTATCAGTTCTTCCCTTGCCCATTTACTGCCTGATTTCGCCTTTTTTAAAAGCGCCTCCTTTTCTGCTTCCTTTAAAAGCGGAAGCTTTGATGTGTCTACTCCACAAATAATAACCTTGTTATTATACATATACGGCACCTCTATAAAATTCTGTTCTTTAAAATTATTACCGAGTCCGTATGCTTATAAACCTTAAAAATATTTTTTGTTTCGACACATTTCCCTTGTATTTTTAAACCTCTGATACTTCTAATATCAAGATTTCTGTATACAAATTAAAATAATTGTATTTTTTTGCAAATAGGGATTGACTCTGCTTTAAGCAGAGGTTAAAATATTGTGGGTGATTTTTTTGGAAAAAAGATTGTTTTGGTTTAAAAAAGGGCTTAAAGACGGCATTCCGATTGCATTAGGATATTTTGCCGTTTCCTTTACCCTTGGAATAATGGCAAGGAAGGCGGGGATTACAGCCTTTCAGGCAATGCTTGCCGCCGCTCTTACCAATGCCTCTGCCGGCGGATATGCAGGGTTTTCGATTATTGCTTCATCGGGCGGATACCTTGAAATGGCTATAACACAGCTCATTGTAAATGCGCGATATCTTCTTATGTCCTGTGCACTGAGTCAAAAACTCTCGCCTAAAACCTCTCTTCTCCACCGAGCACTCGTTGCCTTTGATGTTACCGATGAGGTTTTTGGCATCAGCATTTCGGTTGACGGCAACCTTAACCCATATTACAATTACGGCGCTATGGCTATGTCAATTCCCGGTTGGGCTACAGGCACCTTTTTCGGTGTTGTAATGGGTAATATTCTGCCTGCGAGTGTTGTTAGCGCCTTAAGCGTTGGTTTATACGGAATGTTTCTCGCGATTATAATTCCCCCTGCAAAAAAGAATAAAATTATAGCATTACTTGTTGTTGTTTCTATGGCCTTAAGCTTTATATTTGCAAAGCTTTATATTTTTGCACAAATTTCCTCGGGAATGAGGGTTATTATTCTAACTGTGCTTATATCCTTAGGTGCGGCAATCCTATTCCCTGTAAAGAACGAGGAGGATCAAAATGAAGAATAATATTTACATATACATACTTATAATGGCGGCAGTGATTTACTTGATCAGACTTTTACCGCTCACACTTATACGAAAGAATATAACTAACCGAACACTTAAATCCTTTTTGTATTATGTTCCGTATGTAACCCTTGCTGTTATGACTTTTCCCGCCATTCTTGAAGCTACTGACAGTGTATGGTCGGGACTTGCCGCTCTTATTACAGGAATAACTTTGTCCTATTTTGGAGTGGGCCTTTTTGGAGTTGCAGTTTCGTCCTGCACAGTTGTTTTTATAATAGAATTTATAATCGGCATGTTCTTTTAATAACAAATTTAAAAAATTAACGCGAAAGAGGTAAAATAAAACCTCTTTCGCGTTTTTGCTTATATAATCTATTCGCTCACTTAATCAACAATTTTTACCGACTCAATAATCGGCTGTTTGGATTTTTCTACCGCTCCCGAATATAAATCCGAAACAGGAGTTTCGGCTGCGATTTTATCTACAATATCCATACCCTCGGTAACTCTGCCAAAGCTTGCATACATACCGTCTAGCGAGGGCTTTGCATCATTTCTTAAAACAATAAAGAACTGCGATGTAGCAGAATTCATATCGTCACTTCTCCTTGCCATTGAAATAACGCCTCTTGAATGCGAGAGATTATTTTCAATTCCGTTAGCGGAAAACTCGCCCTTTATAGGCCTGCCGCTGCCGCCTGTGCCATTTCCGTGGGGGTCGCCACCCTGAATTACGAAATCGGTAACAACCCTGTGAAAGGTAAGCCCATCATAAAAGCCATCGTTAGCAAGTGTGACAAAATTTTCAACCGTTATGGGTGCTGTGTCACCGTCAAGCTCAAGCTTTATCTCACCGTAATTCTTAACCTTAATTACTGCGTGGTGAATACCGTACTTTTCGGCCTTGGATGTGTCCCCGTCGGTGTTGCTTCCCTTTTTGCCGCAGGAAGCAAAGCTAAATATAAGCGTCAAGCTTAGCAGTAAACATAAAATCCTATTCTTCATTGTGTTTTTTCTCCATGTTTTTATATGGTATATATCTTACGCGTCTTTTTTTTAGACGGTTAATATTAAGCTTTATTATCATGATTATAAATATAAGAATTGCAAGCACAGCGAGTCCCACAAGGATCTTCATATACACTGATGTAAATATACTCTTAACATGCTTTACAAAAACAAGCAAGCCGCTTTGCTCAACATCGTTACCTGCAACCAAATCAACCGTACCGATAACTCTCTCGGCATAAATCACCTCGGCAGTTCCAAGCACCTCACCTTTTTTAATAGGCGCCTCGGTGCTTTGACTATTAAGGTGGGTTTCTATTACTATTGTAGAGTCATTCGCCTCATTAGGAAGTACCGATACAAACGGCTCCTTAAAGTAAAGCGGAACAAAATCGGTATCAAACGAAAGCTCAACCGGCATTTCACATACTGGCTCGTCAGAATTTGCTATTTCCTTAAAGGAGAAATTGTTGAATGCCCAACGGTAAAGCTCCGCGCTTTCAGCAAAATGGTATTTATAGCTCGCCTTATCGGGACATCCCATAAGTATACACATATAATTATAGCCCTTATAGGACGCGGTACTTACAAGACATCTTCCCGCCTCGTCGGTAAATCCTGTTTTTACGCCCTTTGCGTACTGATAATAGTAATTTGTTGTTGTATCCTGCAAAAAGTTAGTGGTTGTAAGAGTTCGCTTGGCATTGCTGCTCGAAAAGGTGTAGCGAGTGCTGCTGCAAACCTCAAAAAAGTCCTCATTTTTTATAGCATATGAGGTCAGGGTGTATATATCCCTTACGGTAGTATAATTGTTATCATCGTGCAGTCCTACAGGGTTAGTATAATTTGTGCCCGTAAGACCTAACTCTGCCGCCTTAGCATTCATCATTGCAACAAAATTTTCAATCGTTCCGCCGTAATACTGCGCGGCAAGATATGTTGAGTCCCCAAAGGACGACATAAGCACCATATAAAGCAAATCGCGCTGAGTAAACTCCTCACCCGCCTTCATAAGCGAAACTGCAAGTCCCGTACCGAGGACCATATCGAGAATCTCCTCGGTCATAGCTATCTTGCCATCAGGATTGTATTTTTCGCTCTCAAGCATAAGCGTAGCCGTCATAATTTTAGTAATCGATGCAGGAAAAACCTTTTCATCGATTCGGTTTTCGTAAAGCATTTCACCTGTATCGAGCGATACAAGCATACCCGCCTTAGCAGTAATTTCAAAACCCGTAACTTCATATGCATTGGCTATAAAGCTATTACATAAAAGCGAAAATAGTAAAAAAACTGTTAAAAAAACAGAAAAAATTCTTTTAAGCATAGAAATCTCCCTGATAATATGTTATAATGTATTATATTATCACACTTTTGCTTAAATTAAAAGACTAATTTAATTAATTTTCTAAAAAGAAGGTGAAAACTACGGTTTATATAACAGGTGATATGCACGGTTGTCTCGAAAGACTTTATGACCGTAGCTTCAGAAGACTTAAAAGCGGAGATGTGCTGATTGTTTGCGGAGACTTTGGTTACATATGGAATGGAGACAAAACTGAGAAACAGGTTATTGACTATCTATCCACCCGAAGATTTGTTACAGCTTTTGTAGACGGCACACACGATAATATGCAAACCATAAATCGGGGCAGAGTGACCTATTGGCACGGCGGTCTTGTTCACCGAATAAAAGGCAATCTCATTCATTTAATGAGGGGGCAGATTTTTGAAATAGAGGGCAATAGCTATTTTACCTTTGGCGGCGGAGAAAGCACCGATAAGGATATGCGCATAGAACAGGGCAACTGGTGGCGCGAGGAGGAGCCTACACCTCAGGAAATGGCAGAGGGCGCAACTAAGCTTGACGAGGTTGGTTGTTCGGTTGATTATATTATAACCCACGAGCCCCCGTCCCTTGTGAAAAGTGCAATTTTGCTTAAACGGGGGGACCACCCGCGCGTTAACAAGCTTAACGGATATCTTGAGGAAATAGGTCGCTCTTGTGACTATAAGCAATGGTATTTCGGTTCTCTTCACGAGGACCGCTCAATAACGCCACATCACACCTGTGTTTTCAAAAAAATCATAGAGATTTCGCCATTTTCGGTGAGTGAATAACCTCTTATAATGCCAAAACCACGGAAGTTTTCCTTTTGGAAATCTTACCGTGGTTTTATTTTTGAATCACATTACTGTGCTAAAGTCTTTTTAAGATTTACTCGGAACAACGAAAAACTCGGTTCCAAACCAATACTGTTTTTAAATTCATAGGCTTCGTCACACTCAGGATGCAAATAGTACACTGGCTGAACCAAGGGACTAAGCTTTGTGTGTGACAGATAATTCATTGTATAAAGATATGAGAAAAGCTAATGTCTTTTTCTGAGCCAATCCTCAGCAATAGGTCTTGCCCAAGTGCTAAGGTTTCAAGGCTCCTTGCCCGCAAAGGGGTCATTTGTGTAGTGTAGGCGGTTTATGGGAGATAAAACGCCCAACTGCAACCAACGGATTTGCAGCCCATCATCGTGGTAGCCCTGCATATGTCCCCCAATATCATGGCTCCACCAGCAATAGACTGCTTTAGATGCATTTGCTGTGAAATAAAGCTGAAAATCCAATGGCTGACAGGTGGTAATTGTATCTCCCGAAAAGCCTACAATGACTTTTTTCTTATCATTTGCCTTGCCGTTTGTTTTTTATTTCAAACGGTCTCATGTCATCGTTTTAACTTCTATTCTGCATCAAATTCAAATACCTGAGTAAGCTTTGGCTGAGCACCTGTTTCGGGATCCATTTCCATAATAAGAATGTCCTTCATATACTCATTCCAGCGGTCTACAACCTCGCTCTCACTTTGAACCTTCGCAGCATATTCTGCACCAAGCTTACATTCGTAATACCCGAATAACTCATTGCCCACATTCCATATTGTGTAATTTGTTATTCCGGCTCGGCTTAGCACTTCTTTCATTTCGGGCCATAAATTGTCGTGACGCTTCTTGTATTCTTCAAGTGAACCGTCAACAATTTTACCCTTCCAAGCATATCTTTCCATAATTTTCCCTCCTTTTATACAACATCAAATGAGGTGTTTTACAGAAAAATTATATTCTGATTTTGTTAATTTGCCAAATATTTAATCAGCCCAAAGAGTGGCACCCTTTCGAGTACCACTATTATCGGAAAATTAATACTTAATTGTAATCTTCATTGCATTACCATTGTCATCATTGTTGAGGCTGATTGAGTACTGAGGAATCACAGTATCATAATCAGCAGCATCGGGTGTAGACTTAGCCAAAACCTCAGTATAGCAATGAGAGTGAACATGGCCGGTGTATATACCCTTAACGATGTTTGCATTTTCAGTAATGAGCTTATAGATTTCAAGGCCTGCAGGATGGTTTGTAAAGGCTTTGGAACCCGTAACGTCGGGGCCGCCTACAAGTCTTTTGTAGAAATCCTCTGTTTGGTTTCCTACAATAGAAGTAACCGTCTCGTCCTCAGCCTTGCCTGTGCTGATAGCACAGTGCTGGAATATAAGCATTGCATAGCCGTTAGCCTTAGCAGTAGCCATATCAGCTGCAAAGAACTTATCCATTGTGCCTGTCATCTCGTTGCCAAGAGCATCGGTAGCGGTAAATTCACCTGCATAGTAGTTCTGATTTGAGGGCGCGATAGCACCATTGTGCATTACAACTATCATAACCTTGTTGTCAAGAATTTCAGAATGGTAGAAAATGTTGTTATAAGGCCAATTTTGCTGAACGGTGTTGTAACGAGAGGACTCCGAAACGGTATCCGTAAAATCACCGTACCAAACCTTTTTGTATTCATGGTTACCAACAGCTACATTAGCATCTTTGTTGCCGATAACTGCCTTTAAAAGGTTGAAAGAACCCTTTGAAAGGAAGTCAGTAGCGTCACCGGTGATAACGGTCTTGCCATAGAATGAAGCAAACTCCATAGCCCTCTTAGCGTTAGCAAGGCTTCTGGTGAAATCTGCATTTCTGTTAGCATAAGAAGCAACCAACTGCGAGTCTTTTCTGTCCTCATCTGTCATACCAATAAGGTGCAAGTCAGAAAGCTGAGTAAGAACCATCTCGTTACCTGTATCGCCTAAAACGATTTCAGACTCACGAACGGTAAGGCCTGAGCTATTGATTTTATATATATATGTTGTGAGGTCATCAGCACTACCGTTTATTACGGTTATACCATCTGCGAAGTAAGCAGCCTCTTTGTCTGCCATAGTCTTCTTAAGGTTAACCAAGTCACGAACATCAATGCTATTATCCTCGTTAGCATCGGCGGTCTTTTCGCTCTGAGCTTTAGCTGCGCCGATAAGAATCTGCTTTAGCACGATAAGGTCAGAAGAGGTGATGTATGTATCAACATCAACGTCGCCGGCTTTACCTGCTATATCACCGAAATCTACAACTATAGAGTCGGCAGCGAATGCGTTCACCTGTGTACCAAAGGTTGCGCCAATAAGTAACACAAATGCAAGCACGATTGCAGCAATTCGTTTTGTCATAATTTGTCTCTCCTATCTATTTTTTTAATACCAATAAACCTTAGCTGTGGAATCATTGAAAATATTTTTAATTGTTTCGTCTGCATATAAATCGTAGCTGAGCTTAGAGTTCTTGACGTATTTACCTAATGACTTATCCGTTGTCTGAGCATAAATATTGCCTGACATTGTCGGGTAAGTTCCGTATGAGCCACCGATTTCAAGAAGAGCACCAGTTGCCTGGTCAAATATATTTCCGGTAATATTGAAGTTCTCTGCCGGATTAGGTGTTTTAAAATCACTGAGAATATGGGCTGAAACCTTATCAGGTCTCTGTACTCCGCCCCAGCAATAGCCTGCGAAACGGCAAATATTGTTAGAATATGTAATATTCTTTATCCACGGAGTCTGAAGACTTCCATCTTCATTTTTTGAATAACTGAGCCAATACTCAATTGAGCCCATTCCGCAGTACTCAATAAGATTTTCATTAAACACAATACCTTCTGCGGTATAATCCCCTGAGCCCTGATGCGTAATACCAGAATCATATATCTGGTAAATCCAGTTGTTTTCAACCAAAGCATCCTTTGTTCCTTCCCAAAGCTCAATTGCGTTTCCATAGCGGACTGTACCGCTGAGATATGCTCCACCGATATAGCCAATTTCACAGTTTGAAATCGTTAAGTTGGTGCTACCCTTTGCCTGAATACCGTGTCCGCTACCATATTTAATACAAAGATTGTCAATAGTAACATCTTCTGAGTTACTCACAAATGATATGATGGTATTTCGGGTTCCGATTTCGATATCCTCATACTCTGTTGGAGCTTTATCAAGGTAAATATAAACCGTTCCTTCTGTGTAATAGAAATCAAGATGAGCTTTAACATCGCTCATATCAGCTCTCTTGAAGCCGAATTCCTTATCGTCAAAGACTATAAGGCCAATATCGGTATCAAATCCGGAAATGGAATAAATATTGTCTCCCTCATTTACCCAGCTTTCCTTGGCATAGTTTTTTGCTGAGCCTAAAATCTGAGGCTTTGGGCCTGTGCCGTAAGCGCCGTAGAATACTTCGGTAGCCGCCTTAAAGGTTCCGCGGAAAACATCGCCTCTCTTAAAGAGAACTGAATCTCCGCTTGAAGGCTTAAAGGTACCATTTAAAAACTCCTCATATGAATAGGGGTTTGTTTTAGTTCCCTCAAACATCGCCTCAAAGCCTGAGCCACTACTCGCACCGTCAACCGAAACATAATATACCCTGCTTAAAAATGATGTCTGCCGATTCGGATCAGTCGAGTTCACAATTTTGTTCTTTAGCGCCTGCGCCTCTTTTTCAAAAAGACTCACAAGAGGAGCTCCAGCTATTTTTTTCTTAAGTCTTACCAAATCGATTATGTCTATACTTCCGTCATAATTCATATCGGTAGTCTTTTCGCTTACAACCTCTTGAACAGATAAAAGCACCTTTTTAAGCACAGCTATATCTGCAGAAGATATTTCCGCATTGGCATCAACATCACCAATTTGAAGCTTAGCAACTTGAATAAAATCAAATACGACGCTATCTGCAACAACCGTAGCCGATATTCCAAAAATCATAATCACTGCAAGCAAGACTGAAATCAGCTTTTTCAATTTGACTCCTCCATTATCTGTAAAAAGATTTACAGTTTTTGTTTTTTGTTTTTCTTTGAAATTACTATTACAAGAATAATAACAGTGAGCAACAGTAATGCTGCACCCGAACCAACAATTACCCAAATCAAGGGGAATTCGTTAGTCTCTTCTGATTTGTCAGAATCTGACGGCTTCTTATTATTCTCATTTTCGGGAGTGTCATCAGGAATATCTTCAATAGGCTCATCGTCAAAAAGATCATCGTCGAGTATATCATCTATTATTTCATCATCAATGAAGTCATCAACAATATCCTCTAAAAACTCGTCCTCCCAGAGCTCCTCTTCCCAATTATCATCCCAGAAATCGTCAAGCTCATTCTCCGAAAGCTTAGGACGAATTTCGAAAACTGTACTGTTTACAGGAATTTCAAAGTATTTACCGTCAAGCGCAAGCTTAAGCGTTCCCTTTGCAGAACCATTCTTTTTGCTTGTAGCCTTAGTTATGTTGAGTGCCTTACTCCAGCTTACACTCTTTGTCTCATCCTCAAGCACAACAGAATTTCTAAAAATAGCCATAACATCGTCTGCTGACATATCGTTATAAAGCTTAAGTGAATCTGCGGCAACACTTACGCGTGCAAGAGCTTCAATATAAGACATACCCAAAGAATCTATTATACCATCATCGGGGTCAAGGTCTACCTTGTCAAGAGTATTAAGAGTCCACTTTTCATGCGATTTTGCTTTGCTCACCAAAAGATTTGAAACAATCTTATATATATCGCTCTCTCTATATGCATTAATAACATAAGGTGTTGTTATTGCATCGGTGAAATTGAAATTATTAGTATTTATTTCAACATCCTTACAAAGCATCGTTATTTCACAAGGCCTCTTAGAAATCTCATTAGTAGCCATCCAATCGAAAACATCGAATCTAACATTGTCGCTGATAGGATAACTACTTGTATAGATTTCCTTCTCAGAAAGAATTGGGTTTGCAAAAGCTTTTTCGTGGATTATCTCAACACCTGCAGGAATAGTTATATTTCTTAAGGCGCTTGAATCAAATGCATTTTTTCTGATTAATTCTACCGATTCAGGTATACGCAAGTCAATGAGACTGTATGTTCTGTAGAACATCGACTCAGAAATTTCCTGAAGGTTCTCTGAAAGATGAATATACTTCAGAGAATAGCATTGGCTGAAGGTACTTATACCTACAGAAACAACATTATCCTTCATAGAAACAACCTCAAGAGCCGACATGGCATCGCCAAAACGGTCGCCTATAATTTTAAGACTTTCAGGGAATACTACTGCCTTTACATTGGTTGGATTTTTCCATATCCAGTCATTAGCGATTCTCTCTACACCCTCAGGAATAACAACCTTCTGAGCTGTTCCATAGTATTCAAGAAGAACCTTTCCGTCGGTAGAAAGAACGAAATCCTCTGGCTTAGATACTGTTGTAAAGCTGTACTTTTCTATGGTGGGTAACACCTTAGAAAGACCCATAACTGTTTTGCTTTCACCATAGTAATCTGTTACCTTTACTACAGAAGCAATTGCACCGTTATGTCCCTTAACAAGTATTCCTGTATCGTCTGCAGCACCGTCAACGGCGCGCTGCATATTAAATTCTACGATTTCAATCTTATACTTGCCGGGTATTTTTTCCTCAAGCTGAAGCTTGAAGCTATCCTGTGTGTCGACATTAACAAAGGTTTCCTTTGCCAAAAGCTTTTCAACAACATCAACGAGCTGCTGAAGAGTTATAACGGGTGGAATATTAATGTCAACCGAAACAGGAATGGAATATTTACCGTCTGTAAAGGTAAGTGTACCATAACGCTTAGCATCAGTTGAGGTGTCCCAGCTATTATTCCAATCGTAGGTAAATGAGCTATGATTTGCATAAGCCTTTACAAGGTCTGCTGCTACCTTTTGGGGAGTAATATCCAACGAATAGATATTTTTAGAATAATCGTCATGCTTTACGATTACTCTTGCAGCACCCTCAACAATCTTCATGTCATCAAGATTTTGAAGGGTATATGCATTATTATTCTTAAGCTCATTGTAAATACCGCTCTTAGAGAATGCGCGAACAGTAACCTCTGCAGAACCCGCATTGAACATACCGTCAGCATAAGCAGTATCCTTATTTAAAATTGTAATCTTAAATGTTTTTCTTCCTGTAATTTTATTTGCATAAGCAAATGCATTTTTGCCGATTGCGGTTACGCTTTCAGGAATTGTAATTTCAACAAGACCATGTCTTATGTAATCACTTCCGGAATTCCAGCTAAATGCATTGTCACCGATAGTTTCAAGACCGTCAGGCAAGTAAATGCCCTTCAAGGCCTCACCGGTTGCAAGCGCCATGTCAGAAATGGTCTTAATACCATCAGGAAGACCTATATATTTAAGATTTTCTGCGCCAAAGAAGGCTTTTGCGCCCAGACTCGTAACCTTATCACCCTTAAAGGATACAACCTCTAAGGCTTTAAGATTATTCTGGTCGGGAATTGTGCCCTCAAGGCTTTCGGGATAAACAATACACTTAATAGTTGTATCGTTATTATTGTAATCGGACTGTTTAGCAGCAATACCACTAAGCCAATTTTCGGCAAGGCTTGTTACGCCTTCAGGAATAACTACCTTTTCGGCAGTACCGCTATAGGACTTAAGCTCACCGTTCTCAATTACAAAATCAGTATCAGCAGAAACAGACTTGAAATTATACTTTGCCATATTAGGCTCGATTATTTCGTGTACATATACGGTTTCCACCTTACCGTCAGGTCTTGTAACATCAACAATTGCTTCAACAGCGCCCCTATGTCCCTCAACAAGAACTTCTCCGCTTGTAGCATCTACGACACCGTCAATTGCATTGATCTTGTAGAACTGAACCGTCTTATCAATGTTATAGCCTTTAGGAAGAAGAACAGTAGTGAGCTGTTTTTCAAAAACCTTCTGTTCAGAAGCATTGGTACATACAAGGGAGCTATTATCAACCTCTGACTGTATATCTGCATAGCTAATCTTTACAGAAATCGGGATTCTGAACATTGCTCCGTCCTTGGAAATAACCCAGTTATTTTCCATAAACTCGCCGTTCTTTACCCAAGTCTTGTTTTCCCAGTTTGCATTAAATGTGGAGGCATCACCGTAGGAAGCAGAAAGCATCTTAGCAAAATCTCCTGCCGTACCTTCCGTTCCATTGATTCTAACGGAACACTGTTTAGCGCGTGCTGCCGCCTCAACAAAACTTACAGTATCGTTGATCAGAACCCTTTTCTTTAGGTCGTCCTCAACCGCATTAGACGCTGCACCACTACCCTCTTTAACTCTGAGAGTTATTTTGTTTGTATAGGAAATAAGGTTTCTATCATAGAATGCTTTTGTATGAATACCCGTATCATCATCAGCAGGAGCATCTGTAAGCACGATAATTTCAGTGTCTAAATTAGCGCCCACGAATGTGTTCTTACCAATTTTCTTTACAGTTGACGGAATAGTAAATTTGGAAATGTTAAAACCGGGAATACTGTTACCGGAATCTTTTACATAACAGAACAGCTCGCCGCCTATTACCTCAAGTCCTTCAGGAA
The DNA here is from genome assembly GCA_045658105.1 of Acutalibacteraceae bacterium. Taxonomy (GTDB): domain Bacteria; phylum Bacillota; class Clostridia; order Oscillospirales; family Acutalibacteraceae; genus UBA737. Next base: position 33,063 of record JAZOUK010000006.1, on the reverse strand, counting down.
GATATAACTGTTCCAAACCTCTACATCCCAAGAAGGTGCATCTATCAATAAATTTAACCGTATCAGGTATTCTTATATACTTAAGTTTAGCACAGCCTCTGAAAGGACCGGTGTCATCATTGTTGTTCCGCAACTCTGTAACGGGGCCTCTTATAGAAACAACCTCTACGTTAGAGAATACGTAGGTTCCAGGAATTACGGTAATTTGCTCACTATAAACAATACAGCGGGTAGCAGACACTTTGTTCTTATCTGTCGGGTGCCAGTCTTTCTTAAGTTCAGTTACCTTTTCGGGGATAACGATCTTTTCAGCGCCAACACCTCTCACTGGCTGGTACTCCCAACGGAGTTTACTGCTGTTGAATGTAAAGTCCTTTTCAGTCGAAACAGAGCTGAAGCTGTATTCAGCCATAGTAGGAGTAATATCAAGTGTAAGTACGGAAATATATTCCTCACCTGCACCATCCTCAACTTCTACAACCGCTGTGATATATCCAGGTTCACCGGGAACAAGAATTTCACCGTCAACGGCGCCTTCATATGTAGAGCCAACCTCTATAGCACCCTCGATCGCTTCAATCTTATAGAAACCAGTTATCTTTTCAATCTTATAATCACCGATGTCGAGCTTTTTAAGCTCTGTAATTAAGGTGTCTTCGGTAACATCGTTATTCCAAGTGAGATTGTTTGCTTCAACAACGCTCTGCAAATCATATTCTTTAACATTCATTAATGTAACAGGAATTTCTATTCCCTTATTACCGTCGGTAATAACAAATGTGTTAGAAAGCTTATAATTTGCTTCAGACCAATCTACATTCTTCCACGAAGTATTGAAAGCTTCTAAAGAACCGTAGGAAGCTGTAATCTGAGCCATGATGTCATCGGCCTTCCTACTTACCATAACAGCATTTTCAATAATATCAGTCTGCATTTTTTCGATACGCTTTGCAGCTCTAACAACAGCCTCAGTAATGGTCATAACATCATTGAGATAGCTTTTTCTTGAAGGCCTAAGAATGATATCGTCGTTAGGGCAGCCCTTTGTTGTGCGAAGCGTAACATTTGTATTGGTCGTTGCAAAAGCATTATTATGAATCGCTTTAGTATTATTGGCAGCGGCCATCGTAAGAAGAGTTACGGTTGTTTTCGGGAAAGTGCTATAAAAAGCCTTTTGAGCTATAACATTAACTGTTGTTGGAATAACAATTTCTGTTAAGCTATGGTTTGCGAAAGCTTCTTTGCCGATAGTCTCAAGTCCCTCGGGGAAATAAAGCCTTACGATTGAGTAGCAGTTATAAAAGGCTCCCTGACCTATAGACTTTATTGTTTTAGGAAGCTGAATATAGCCTAATTTTTTACATCCATAGAAAGCACCACTAGAACTGCTACCTGCAATTGTGGTAACATCGCCCTTGATGGACACAACCTGTAACGCATTAAGACTTCCTTGAACAGGAATTTCAGTTATAAACTGGTTATACACAATGCAGCGTGTTTTTGAGTTCACGCTTGAAGCATTGGTTTTGTGCCAGTTCTGGTTAAGAACTGTCACCTTTTCGGGAATAACAATTTTTTCTGCAGCAGTGCCGCCTGTAGGACGATACTCCCAACGGTTTGTACCGGGGGCATCGTTATAAACGAATTCATCATCCGAGGAAACGGATTTAAAACTGAACTCGGTCATAGGAGCGGTAATAGTTAAAAGAACAATAGTATCGTAACTGTTGTTACCGTCTGTAAATGAAACTGCGGCAGATATGTAACCGTCTTCACCCTCCACCAAAACCTCGCCGTCTTTAGCGCCTTGATAGGTAGAACCCTTTTCAACAGCGCCGGCAATGGCATTTAGCTTGTAGAATTCTGTAACCGAACTCACACTATAACCCATAGGCAAGGATAAATTTTTTAAAGCTGTTTCAAGGTCGTCTTTAGTGGTGGAGTTATCGACCTTAATATCGCTTGCTTCAACAATTGCTTGTAAATCCAGTCCGTCGGGTCCTCCAATAGAAGCCGCAAAGACTGAGCTGAAAATTCCCAAAGTGCTCAACAGCAACGCAATTGCAGAAACAATGCTTATTATTTTAAATAATACCTTTTGCTTCATAAAATCTCCTTTCATTGCCTGCTAATAGAATTCAGGCGAAAATATTAAAATGTACAGTCGCCCGAATCTGAGCTTGCAGTAAAAGCTGCGATTTTCCTTCTGCTAATCTGAGAGAAATACGCACAGACGAAAGCATTTCTATTATGCATCCTCCGCGTAAAATCCGCTCAAATTTTCGCATCTTTAAAGATTTAAGTGTTAAGGAACTTTCAGACGAAGGATATTTCAACTGTAAAACAGTTTTCTCTTGTGAATTACTGAATACTCTTTTTATCTCAGGCGGTCGGCGAACCGACCGCCATTATTTAGAAGGAGTATTTACAGTATTTAATTTTTTGTTCTTAGGTAAGAGCTGCACCTGAGAACCAGTCTGTCATACCGCTGTATCCAGAACCTGTACCTACAAAATTGAAGATATTCTGAACAGAGTTATAACCAGACTCGGTATAAACAGTAACTTCTGCGCCGTCAGCGCCAACATAGGTTATGAATCCACGATACTGGAATGCATAATCCTTACCGCCCTGAGGAATGTTCTTGATAAGAGCAGTGTAACCGTTTACACCGTTTTCATTATGGGTGATACCTGTGTTAATGTCACCAATTTGGGTGAATACGCCCTCTGCACCCTTAACGAATGCTTCGTCAGCGATTGCAGTAGCGCCTGCGTAATTGTCAGCGATGTGCTTCATAATTACGCCGTATTCCTTGACAGCATATTCTACACCATCAATTTCAATCTTGTCAGCAGCAGAAGAATCATAGAAGAATTGGAATCTGAGACCCTGCTTGCTGTTGTTCTCGGTGAACTCATTGGATTTAAATATTGTAGCGTTAGCTATATAGTATCCGGTCTTAGAATCTACCTTAATTTCGATAGCGAATTCAAACTTGCCGTCGCTAACGATAAGAGTGTTAATAAGACAATCGTCTTCCTCAATCCACTCAGCATTTGCCCAGTCAGAAGTAATGGTTTCTGCATCCCAGTAAGCACTGGTTAAGATTTCCTTGATTTCTTCAGCCTTTTCGTCTATTGTAGCTGCATTTACGGTGTAACTACCAGCCATAGAATCAGTCTTTTCGAGAACGCGGCCTGCAGCATCGGCAGCACCCATCTTATCAAGATAAATTATATTGCCATCTGCTATATCAATGTTAGCAGCAGATGTGCCGCTAAATACCTTAACAACATTGTTTGCACCGTTTCCATTATAGTATACAAAGTCAGTTTTGAACTCAGTTTTGGAAAGAATTGTGATTTCGCAATTCTGGCTGCCACCAACAAATGATTGACCAACATAATTTTCCTTAACGGAAGCAGGAATTTCGACTCTTCTTACCTTGTGACTTGTGCCTGGTGAATTAAGAATATCTTTGTCTATTATTTCGAGATTCTTAGAAAGGTAGAGCTGCTCAATATTAGTTATAGCAAGACACTGTTGACCGATAAATGTAACTGTATCAGGCATCTTGATGTACTTAAGGTTCGGAGCATAAGCGAAACCAAGGTTGGTTATTTTTTCAAGCTTACTGCCCTCTGGGAAGGAAACAACCTCAGCTTTTACCTGGCCAGTGCGGTTCCAAGAGGTCATATTCTTACCAATAACAAGGCACTTACCATTAAGAACGTAGCTAAGGGCCTGTGATTCATTAGAAACAGCATTATCCGGAATAACCATCTTTTCAGGACAACCCTCTTCAGGAGCGGTGTAATCTGTGATTACGCCGTTTTCATCAATTGTCCACTCGTCATCCTTAGTAATAGATGCAAAGCTGTAGTACTTAATTTCTGGTTCAATCTTGCCGCTTACGGTACCAAAACCAGTAATACCTTCAGCACTTGTAACCTTAACAGAGATTGCATAGTAGCCTACAGAAGGCTCTACAAGAACAACATCCTCTGTGGGAGCGCCCTCGTAGGTTGAACCGCGCTCGATAACGCCGGTGAATGCTTCCTTAACATAAACATCAGCTTCAACCTTATCATCGGCACCTACAACACCCTTTTCCTTAAGCTCAGCTGTGAAGGTGTGCTTCATGGTTTCATTGGTGATTTCAATGCCAGCCTCAGCAAGCTTAGCTGCGAGGTCAAATGTGCCAGATACGACTACATCGATTTCGTCAGTCTTATCGCCCATTGTGAGAACAATTGTGTTCTCCCAACCAACAGATAACTTATTCCACTCAGCATTCTTAAAGGTAGCAGTAACACCTGCAAGGTCGCCGTAGGAAGCTGTGATAGAAGCGAGGATAGAAGCGGTAGCTGCATCGATATCAGCCTTGGTTGCATAGATATTACCCTTAACTGCATCAGCAGCCTGAGTAGCTCTTGCAACAACTTCAGCAAAGGTCATATCATCGAGGTACTGCTTTTTGCCCTCAGCAGTTGCAAATGCATCGGAAGTACCTTCTAAGCCGTTCTGATTCCATACACGAACTGTGTATTTTTCACCCTTTGCAGGACGCTCTGTATTGTAGAATACATCGGTATTTGTAAGGGTATCAGCCTTAGTCCATACATTAACTACACAATCCTGACCTGCGCCTTCAAATGCACCGGCAGCAATGGATGTAACGCTTGCAGGAATATTGATTTCCTTTACATTATGGTAGATATCTGGATCTTCTGTTCCATTAACGAACATAGGACCTTTAATTTCTGTAAGATTCTTAGAGAGATAGAGCTGCTCCATAGCAGTATTTTGTCTGAATGCTTGAGTAGCAATAGATGTAACGGTATCAGGCATTCTGATGTACTTAAGGTTTTTAGCACTAAAGAAACCAAGGGAGCCTATTGTCTCAAGCTTACTGCCCTCTGGGAAGGAAACAACCTCAACTGTCATACTGTCAGCACGGTACCAAGTGGTTATATTCTTACCCATAACAAGGCACTTACCCTTAAGTTTGTAGCTAAGTTTTCCACTACTGTTCGAAACAGCATTATCCGGAATAACAATCTTTTCAGCAGTGCCGGAGTAATCTGTGATTACACCGTTTGAAGCGATTGTCCAATCGGAATCCTTAGAAATAGATGCGAAGCTGTATACTGCCATTTGGGGCTCGATAACCCACTTGAAGCTGTAATCCTTGGTTTGGCCACTAGCAGAAAGTGTAATATTAGCTATTACATAACCCTTTTCGCCGGGAACAAGAACAACATCCTCTGTGGGAGCACCTGTATAGGTTGAACCACGCTCGATAGCGCCGTTGAATGCGCGAACCTTAGCAAAATTGGCAAGTGAAACCTCAAAGCCTTCGGGAATTGCGCCTTCACTCTCAAGCTCAGCTAAAGCTGCAGCCATAGATTCAGCAGTTGTATCATTGTTAACAGAAATTCCCTTAACAGTAGCTTCGAAATTAAAGTTAACACTTGCGGTTAAAGGCATTTCGATTGTGTACTCATCAGAGGTATAAACAAGGGTGTTAACCCACTTGTCTTGGTCTAATTCCCAATCGCCGCTAAAAGCAACGTCAATAGCCTCTACACCCCAGTAAGCTGCTTTAATATCGTTTACGAGTGTTTCAGAAGCTTCTGTTAACTTAGCAAGAGTATTAAAGGTGCTAAGCTTAAACTTGTTAACAACATTAGCTGAACGAGCGATAGCCTCAGCAAGAGTCATATCGTCGATGTAAATCTTCTTACCGTCAGCAGTAGTGAAGTTATCGTCTGCACTGGAGCCTTTCCATACACGAAGTGTGTAATTTTCACCTGAAGCAGTGTTCGTAGGAATATAGAAAGCATTCGGGAAACCGCTTACATCTGCCTTAGAAAGGAATGTAACAACACATTCCTGACCTGCACCGATCCAAGACTCACCTTGGCTTTTACCCATATAATTTACAGAGGCAGGGAAAATGAACTCTGTAATATAATGTCTTGTAGTGTCTGTATTGTTCGATACGAATACAGCGGAAGCAGTAGTCGTCAGGCTTGCAGGAACCTTAAACTGTTTTAACGCAACTTTATAGAAAGACTGATGGCCAATTGTCTTAACTGTATCGGGAAGTCTGATGTACTTGAGGCTTTGAGCATTATAGAAAGCTTGCTGGCCTACTGTTTCAAGCTTACTGCCCTCTGCAAAGGAAACAACCTCACCACTGTAGAGTCCGAAAGCGTAAACAGGGAGAGCGGTAATATTCTTATTGAATACAACGCACGTAGAGCCTTTATGGTTGTGCCACCTTTGAGCAAGCTTTGTAATTTCATCCGGAATTACAATCTTATCCACCTTACCAGAATTCCACGTATACGAACCATCATTGTTCTTTGTCCAGTCATTAATATTGTTAGAACAAGACGCGAAGGAGTAAACCTCCATCTCGGGCTCAATAACAAAATTGATTGCATAGTATGTTTCACCTGCATCAGCATCAAATAATGATACGATTGCGGTAATATAACCGTTTTCACCGGGAACAAGAACAACATCCTCTGTGGGAGCACCTGTATAGGTTGAACCACGCTCTACTGCGCCATTGAAAGCATCTACCTTGTAGAACTCATAAATGCCGCCCATTCTGTAACCGTCGGGCAATGTTATTTCATTAAGTGCTGCATCGATATCTTCCTCTGTTGTAGCATTGGAAACTTCTATATCTGCTGCATCAACTATTGCCTGAAGGTCGATTGCGCTGCCAGCCTCGGCAGCTGAAACCATTGTCAAACCGCTGAATGTGCCTAAAATCAATGCTAATGCGGTTAATACGCTGACAACTTTGTACCATTGTTTCTTACTCATTGTAAATCCTCCTATTATTTGTTCTTTTCCAAGGACTTTTGCCCTCGGTTTTTGCCGAACTCTCGGCGTAAAACCGCGTCCGCGGTACGGAAACAGCTTTAGGAATGGCTTTATTCCTCATTTATTTCCGATTTATGGTAAATAATAGTTGCTTTACTATCCCCCCATTTCTTCTTAATCGAATTTTTAACATTGCTGTCAAATATAATGTCTCGCTCATCAGCAAAAGATCCAAGCCTTAAGCCCTCCTTTTGGATGTATGTGTTACCCTCAAGTTTAGGGTACATACCGTCGAGACTCGTAATTTCAATCAAGTCTTGTGTGGATTGATCGAAAGTATTACCTATTATAACATAGTTTTTTATATGGTTATGATTCAATCCATTACTGAGAATATGCGCCGAAACCTTATCAGGTCTCTGCTCACCGCCCCAGCAATAGCCTGCGAATCGCATTATATTATTTTCATAAAGAACATTTTCAGCCGAGCAGAAATCACCGTTATCCTTGTTGTACGACAACCAGTATGCTATAGATCCCATACCGCAATACTCTATAAGGTTACTTCTTATAGTAATATTCTTGGCAGCATAGCGTCCCACACCATGATAGGTAACACCTGAGTCGTATATCTGGTACACCCAATTATTTTCAATTAAAATGTTCTCACACTCGCCGTGAAAATCAATGGCGTTCCCAAATCGTGTATACTGGCCGAGAGATGTGTTCTCAATATAAGAACCGCCAACAAAGCCTATTTCACAATTCTTTATCGTTATATTCTTAGGACAGTCGGCAGCCGCAATTGCGTGTGATCCGGTATATCTTATACAAAGATTATCAATAATTACATCCTCAGAATTGTCGTAAACACCGATTATGTGCCGTCTTAGACCTATTTCAATACTCGGATAAATCCACGGTTCCTCATCAAGGCATATGTAGAGCCTGAAATTTTCATTAGGGTCACACCAGAAATCGCCCGGACAGGTTAAATCGTCCTTACTGTGTCTCTTAAATCCAACCAGGTCGCCGTGATTAAACACAACCACACCAACATCACTTGAAAATTTATGAGTACACATCCAGAGATTTTTTCCTGCAATTTTCCAGTCAATCTTACGGTGGAAGCTACGGTCAGAGCCGTAAAGACAAGGCTTATAGCCGTTTCCGTATGCCCCGTAAAACACACCGCTTTTGGTGCGGAAATTGCCTCTGTATACACCATCACGCTCAAACAAAACCGCATCTCCGGCTTTGATTTTGTCGGCATTTTCATCTATGGCAAACGCCGTCTCCCAAGCATGATTCTTCGACCCACCTGAATTTCCATCATATCCGCTGAAAGCAGATATATACCATACTCTGCCCGTTACAGAGTCGGGAAGCAATTCATCCGAATCAAGTATTTTGTCACGAAGCTTTTCGGCTTCCCTGTCCGACTCGCCACCCATAGGAAACAAGTCAGAATTAAACATATTTGCCTCACCCATAAAATCACCGGCTTTGATAGATATATAGTTTTGCCTTTTTATCTCCTACAAAGCACTCTATAAGGTCTTCTACTCCGTCATTGTGAACAACGCCTTTATTGGAAAACCATTGTCCAAAAAGACCGTCCCGCTCCGGGCATAGATATTATCCAAAGTGTCTATTACAGGCTTTTCAGGCATCCGAATTTCTTCCTCAGGCTGACTATCGTACCATTCTTCAGCACCTAATCAGGTGCCCGTAACGCTTTAGGGGAGCCTAATTTATTTTTTAATATTCATAAATTTTGGCTTCATTATCCTTCATATATTCTTTTATGACAGTATCCTTTTCATCGCCAAAGGTGACACCCGTCTTATCAAAGTATACTCCAAGAAGACCGTCTGAATTTTGGGCATAGGTATTACCCGAAATAATAGGCTCAGGATTTGAAGGCATCTTCATTGCCGGGTCATCCTCACCCTCGTACCGATAATAAGCAGAAATACATGTTCCGGCAATTTCAAGCAAATTAGTACTTGATTGGTCGAATATATTATTCTCTATATGGTAGTTAAATAATGTGTTTCGGCAGCTTTGCTGTGAAAGAATATGTGTGGAAACCTTATCAGGGCGCTGTTCGCCGCCCCAACAATAGCCAGCAAAACGGCAAATATTATTTGTAAAGTAAAGATTCTTACAGTGATTCACGTTCCATTCGCCACTTAACCAATACTCATAAGAGCCCATTCCACAGTACTCAATAAGGTTCTTATCAAAGGTAAGGTTCTCATATATTGACTTACCTCCCTGATTGGTAATACCGGAGTCATATATTTGATAAATCCAGTTATATTCGCAAAGAATATCACTTCCACCTCTATAGAACTCAATAGCATTACCGTATCTCAGAGTTCTAGTCAAATACGAACCTCCGATGAAGCCTATTTCACAACCGCGTATGGTAATATACTGGTCTGTGCCGCCGCCGTATATGCCGTGAGCACCAGTGTACTTAAGGCAAAGGTTCTCAATTGTGACATGCTGGGCGCCCCCTATAGCGATAATATTCTGCTTTACACCAATCTCTATGCTCTTATACTTCTTAGCGGGATTCTGGTCCATATGAATATAAAGCTTATAGTTATTGTCGGCATCGCACCAAAAATCACCGTTATTTTCAAGGTCAGACTTATTCTCCTTCTTAAAGCCAACCGCTTCACCGTGATTAAAAACAACTATACCTACATCGCTGTTAAAAGTTTCCTCAACCGTCCACAAATCGTCGCCAACATTCTCCCAGCTTGCCTTTGTATAATTCTGCGCGGATGCGTATATGCAAGGCTTATCGCCCTTGCCGTAGGCACCGTAATAAACACCGCTCTTTGTGACAAATGTTCCTCGGTAGACACCGCCCCTTTCAAACAGAACGGCATCTCCCGACTTGATTTTATCACTGTTCTTTTCAATAGCCGCTACCGTCGCCCAAGCTTCGGCGTGACTATTTCCCGAATTGGCATCGTTTCCGCTGTTTGATATATACCAACAGGTACCTGTAACGCTTTCGGGGCTCCTATCCTCGTTATACAAAATGTTGTTTCTTAAAGCCTCTGCCTGCTCATCAAAAAAGCTTTTCATTGGACGCATTGTATAAGCAGGAAACTTAACAAATGGCTTATCATTTTTATCAGTAACTATATTATTCAAATTTCTCATTTCCCTTCAAGGAGCTCAATCCGTTTTTTAGTATACATAAATTTTGGCTTCTTTATCCTTCATATGTTCCTTTATGACTGTATCCTTTTCATCGCCAAAAGTAATGCCCTGATTATCAAAGTAGACTCCAAACAGGCCGTCTGCATTTTGGGCATAGATATTACCTGAAATAATAGGCTCAGGATTTGAAGGCATCTTCATTTCCGGATTATTCTCACTCTCGTACCGATAATAAGCAGAAATACAGGTTCCGCCGATTTCAAGCAGATTAGTACTTGATTGGTCAAATATATTATTCTCTACATGGTAGTTAAACATTGTATTTCGGCAACTTAGCTGTGAAAGAATATGTGTGGAAACCTTATCGGGACGCTGGTAACCGCCCCAACAATAGCCAGCAAAACGGCAGATATTATTTGTAAAGTAAAGATTCTTACAATGATTCACATTCCATTCGCCACTTAACCAATACTCATAAGAGCCCATTCCGCAATACTCAATAAGGTTCTTAGTAAAGGTAAGGTTCTCGTATATTGCCCCACCCCCCTGATTGGTAATGCCAGTGTCATATATCTGATAAATCCAGTTATATTCGCAAAGAATATTGCTTCCGCCTTTATAGAGCTCAATACCGTTACCATATCTCAAGGTTCCACTCAAATACGAACCGCCGACAAAGCCGATTTCACAACCGCGTATGGTAATATTGTTTTGCATTGCACCGCCGGCGTATATGGCGTGACCGCCATTGTACTTAAGGCAAAGATTCTCAATTGTAACATCACTAGTTTTATATACATAAATAAGATCATTCTTTAGACCAATTTCTATACTCTTATACTTCTTAGCCGGATTCTGGTCCATATAAATATAAAACTTATCGTTATTGTTCGTATCACACCAGAAATCACCGTTATTTTTAAGGTCAAACCTATTGTCCTTCTTATAGCCAACCGCTTCGCCGTGATTAAAAACAACTATACCTGCATCCTCACCCAAAGGAACTTCCAAAGCCCAGAGATTATCAGTCTTTTTGATCCAGTTTGCCTTAGCATAGTTTTGCTTTGAGCCATAAATAGCAGGCTTGTCGCCCTTGCCGTAAGCACCGTAATAAACGCCTTCCTTAGCGGTGAATTTTCCACGGAAAATGTCTCCTCTTTCGAAAAGTACAGCATCTCCGTACTTAATTTCTTCCTTGTTTAGTTCAAGTCCGTTAAAAGACTGCAATGCCTGATCAGGACTTGTACCTTTATTGGCATCGTTACCGTCATTAGAGACATACCAAATAGTACCTGTAACTGTATCGGGAATCTTATCCTCAAATCCTAGTACGGCATCTCTGAGTTCGCCTGCTTCTTTATCAAAGTAGCTTTTCATTGGATCCATAAGGTAAGCGGGATACTTAACGTATGGATAATCGTCCTTATCAACCTTCTGTACATCTATTACTGAGTCTCCTTCCTCAAAAGAAGTATCATTGTTTGAGGAATCGGTGTCAGGCATTAACGGAAGCAATGAATCATCCATGATTAAAGTGTCATCGATTGATACATCGTCAGATATAGTATCATCACTTGAAATATCATCGCTTGATGTGTCATCCTGCGAGCTACCACCCACAGAAGATGTATCGTTCTGAGGTTTTTTAGTGTCATCCTTCTTATTGTTACAAGCTGTCAGAACTAGAAACAGGCAAGCAAGTAATAACGCAAGAAGCTTTTGTGACTTATTATTCATCTCTGACCTCCCTATAGTGGTGTCTAATAGGCTTTCCGCATTTATAGCAAATATATTACGGAAAGCCCACCTAATGTTTGCCGTAAATTTTGTTGCCGTCGCTAAAATTAACCCTTAAAGTTTGCTATGTCCTCGTTCATCTTATTAACGGTAGTAGTAAAGCTACCTTTATGTTTATCAATAACAGACTGAACCTGACTAGAACCGCTGATAAGAATATCGTTCATAAAGACTTCATACCAGCAAGAACCGTAGAAGAGTTTCTCCTGCTTACCTACATACTTCATAACCTCTCTTGCCTCAGGAGTTACCCAAACCTTATTCATATCGTAGCTCTGCTGGTCAAGAACCCAACGTAGATAATAAGGAACTGCGGCTGCGTTCTTAGCACCCTTAAGAATACCGAATGCAGTGTACTCATAAAGAGTTTGAACCTTAGAATCGGTGGGAAGCGGAACAATACCGAGGTCATTTGTTTTCTTAAGCTCTTCCTGACGAGCGTCGCGAATTCTTACAGAATAAGGACCGGACCAGTAGAAAAGAATCTTTCCGCTATCAAAGAGAGATACATCGTGTCTTCTAATAAGCCATTTCTTGGCAACGGCATCAGCAGTTCTCTGCCAGCCAACCTTCATAGCACTTGAAGTAATTGTGAGCTCATACTTACCCTTAGAAGCATTGTAATTATAGATTGTGCCGCCGAGTGCACGCGGATAAGCTTCAGGATACTCGAAGGTTGCACCGTAATATGTGTCAGACGACTTGCTGTTTGCCTTTACAAACTCCTGACACATCTGCCAGAACTTTGTCCATGTCCACTTACTTGGATTATTCTTCCAAATTGTATAAGGGTCTTCCATTTCGGCTGCCTTAAGAGCACGCTTGTTGTAATAGATAACTGCATAGTCCATTACGGCACTGTCTTTTAAATTGGTAGCGTAGCAACGTCCGTTACGGGAATAGTCAGCCATAACATTGCTGTCCCAAGCGGTATCGTTGAAATCAAAGCCCGAATTTGTGATAGGCTGTAAGTAGGTTTTGGTTTCTACTTTATAATTAGACAAAAGACGAACAAAGTCGGGTGAATCGCCTGAAGCAACCTTAGATGCAAGCTGGGTATAGAAGCCATCGTAGCTTAATACTACGGGCTCAACCTTAATACCTGTCTTCTTCTCAAAAGATTCGATAGCCTCTTTTTCCATTTGTTCCTTAGGATTCCACCAGTAAGCGTACTTAACGGTTGTACCCTTTAAGGAAGCAGGCATCTTAGCCATAACCTGATCGCGTGTAAGCGAGGTCTTGGGCTTAGAATTATCAATTGTTGTTGCGGGAAGCTGGGTTGAGGGTGTTTTCTGTGAAGATGATACCTTCGAAGATGAATCGCTCTGTGTTGCGGAAGCATCCTTGCTTTCCTCGCCTGTAGAGGTGTCTCCATTAGAAGAAGTGTCTACCTCAGATGAAGATACAGTTGTATCATCAGATGTGTTGTCTTTAGAGCTGTTACAAGCTGTAGCGGTAAAGAGCATACCTACTGCGAGCATAAGCGCTAAAGTTCTAAACAAAAGTTTTTTTAACATTTTTAGTTCTCCTTTTTTAATTTTATTTTTTGTTTTATAAAATAATAAATTTAAATGGGGCTCTCGTTATTTAACCTACAATACCCACACGGTCTATACTCTCAACAAAATACTTTTGCAAGAACATATATATAAGAATTATAGGTGCTATGTATAGCAGACAGGCTGCAGGCGGAACTGCGAAAATAAGTGGACTTGCACCGTCTGCCTCACCAAAAGCAAGAAATATATACTGCTGTATATCGCTTAGAATTACCGCCATTGTAGGACTTTTATCAAGATATAGTAAAGCAAGATAAAAATCATTCCAATGCCATACCAACGAGAATACCAAAACAGTAATAAATACTGTTGTAGAAGAAGGGATTATTATGCTAAAGTAGGTACGAAGCGGGCTTGCACCGTCAATCCACGCAGCCTCTTCAAGTTCGTTTGGAAGACTCTTAAAGAACTGCATATATATGTAAATAAATATACCACCCTTTAAGCCTACACCCAAAATCGAGGGAATATAGAACGGAAGCACCGTATTAAGAAGATTCGGTCTTAAATCAATACCCGTAAGCTTATTAAACAAGCCTAATATTCCAAGCAGGTCAAGTCTTCTAAAGTTTTCTACTCGCGGAATCAGCACCATTACATCAGGCACCATAATGATTACTATTAGTAAAAATATGCATAAGCTTTTAAATCGGAATTTAAATCTTGAAAGTCCGTAAGCGTATATTGCACAGAAGAAGGTTGAGAGCAGTGCGCTTACAATCTCAACATAGAATGTGTTTACAAGGGACTTAACATAATCCATTGCTTCAAAAGCGTTTTTAAAGTTTTGCCATGTAAAATGCTTAGGAACCCATTGCACTGTGGGGTCTATAAGGTCCACCGCAGTCTTCGTTGCATTACTGAACATATACACTACTGGATAAAGCAATATATATGTGAATGCAGCCATAAAAATAATCATTAATATTGGTGAAACAACAGATTTAAGCTTTTTGGCTATTTTTATATTAACCACATCAATGCTCCTTTACTTGTATTTTTTCTTGATAGTACGCTTAGTTCAGTCTCTTCTGAATAAGGAATCTGTAAATTAGGAACACAAGTCCCATAATTGCTCCAACTACCAGGAAGTACAACCAAAGCATTGCTGCCGTTTCATCGTATATAGTCTGAGATTGCATAGTCTCAATTGCGATAAGAACCAATGTACTTTTTGTAATGAAAAGCTCTATCATTGTGTAGAATATTACAAGCATTGTAATATTACTCAGCATTGGCATTGTGATATACCAAAAGCTTTCCCAAGGGGTTGCGCCCTCAACCTTGCCAACCTCGTAAAGCTGTGCCGGAATACTCTGAAGCCCTGCAATAAACAGAAGTGTTTGTACCCCGCAACTCCAAATAAGGTTAAAGGTTTGGTCAAGATAACCGTCAATCAGGTTGTTAATCTCGGTTGGAAGATTAAGCTTTAAAAGCAATGCCGAAAAATCAACTGCTTCCATATATGTAACCGAACTGTTTCCTGCGTCACCAAGACTGGCAACCATTCCTGCTGGCGTGGTGTCGCCGCGCATAACACCCATTACAACCTCAGAAGCGAAGATGACCGGAAGAAAGAATATTGCACGCATCATCATTCTTCCCCTGAACTTTTGGTTCAGAATTATTGCAAATATAAGAGATAACGCAACAATTATAGGAAGAGATGTAAAGATTCCCGAAATTGAAGTTGTAAGACGTCCCATATACGAAGGGTCCACATTAATCAAATAATTGAAATGCTTAAGTCCTGCAAACTTCATCTTTAAGCCCGTCTCCTCCAAGGTAACGAAGCTGAAAGCGTGCATAAAGGATGTTGCAAGAGGTACCAGAACAAAAAGTAATACTCCTATAAGCCACGGTGTAACGAACGCCACTCCGTACCGTCTTTTAAGGGTTTCAATGCCTAAATTACGCTTATTTTTCATTTACTTACTGTTCACCTCCTGTGAAGCTGTGGGAAATTGTAGTCTTACCGTCGTTATAATTGAAAGAATACGGTTTAACGGTTGTTCCTGAAATTTCAAAATCCTTGTTAGAATGATTTACATATACTGACGAACCATCCTCAAACACGGTTACGGTAACATCCTTATCTACATAAATTTCGTGTGATTTTATCTTTTTATCACCAACTGCCTTAAAATAATCGGCTGTGGCTTTTACATAATTCTTTATTGTTTCCTTGTTTCCCGAATAAACCGAAGCATAATATTCGGTGGAAGCAGTGTCTGCAAAGGTGTCCTCCGCGGTGTTAGAAAGAACAAAGGTGGGTGAAACACCGCTTTCTACCGCGCGAAGCATTTGTGCTACCGCATCCTCGGCAGTGTTTATCGGGGTCGTGTACATTGCGCTTGTACCGTGGAATATCATCTGATAGAACGGTACGGTTTCATCAAGAGCGTAATATTCGCCGTTGGTAAGCGGAACATCTGTAATACTGTCTGCCAACGCGGCGGCGTATCCATTTGCGCTGCCCACGTTAAGAAGATGTCCGTTCTTCTTAACCTTGCCAAGCAATTCTGCAACCTGCTCTGCCATACCTCCCTTTGAATAATACTTTTCAAACCTGTAATCAGAATACGCCTTACTTCCGAGGGTTGTAAGCGACACGCCCGAAAGATATTTATTCTTCTTAAGAAGATTATCCAAAGCCTTACCAAGTAAGCTTCTTTCAAGCAGAGCAACCTTTTTCTGCGAATCGTCCTTTGTTCTTAAATTCTTTATTATAGGATAGAACGCCGCCAGCTGCTGACCTGCTGTTTGAGCAATATTTGAACCGGTACTAAAGCCCTCGCCTGAGGTGTTAAATTCAATCAAATTATATTCTGCAAATAGCGGAATACCATTCTTCTCACAGAATTCCTTAAGCTCAAGATATTTTTCCTTTCCACCAAGCTTTGACGAGAAATTATATCCGCCTGCAATTCTGCCGATATCGGTTCCGTCCTCCGTAAATCCTTTAAGCAATACTGACGGATTCACACCAATTTCCTGAGCGAGCTCCTCGATTATTTTTTTAGCCTCATCAAAGGTTGTAGCATTTTCGGTCCTCATATAAGGAATGCCTAAAAATACATCTCTTACCATCGAACAGCCAAGGAAATTGAGCTGATAGGGTTTTTGACTGAGCTTGCTGTCCTCAATAACATTGTTTTTATTGAGATAGTCTCTATAAAGCTCTGCCATTCCCACATAGCTCGCCTTATCACCCGACAGCGGATAATAACTGACGCTGTATTCAGCCTTTAGATTCATATCCTCTGCATAAATAAGCGCGTCAGAAGATTTAATGCGTTCAACCTCGGTCTCATCGTTTCCTCTAAGACGGAAGGTTGCATAAACTGTGGAATAACCGTTTCTGTAGTTGCCTGTATCTCCGGTTATTTCTGCAGATTCGGCACCCGAATCGATTATGGCAAAGAGTGCCTCGTTGCCGTCCTTAACGCCGAAAACAGGTAATCTTATAGGCTCTTCGTCTGTAGTATCGTCAAGCAAATACCTTGAGCCCTCTTCGCCGAACACCTCGGCTGTATATCCGCGTGAGAACTCCTGTACCTCTTCATCGGTATACATAAGAGCTCCGCTTCCCGCGGGAACAAACACATAGCTTGATTTATCTGTCACGTTTTGTGCGGAGCAAAGGTACGGAAGCATCGAAACAGTTATAAGTCTTGTTTTGCCCGACTCCTTAACATCCTTAGGTCGTATTGTTGCCTTAAGACCATCCTTGTGAAGATATATTTCAAGCGGAACTATTATTTCTGCTGTCTCGAAATAAAAGTTCATTAGAACCTTGCCGTCCTTAACCTCTACCGAAAGATTATCCCTTTCAATACAGTCCGAAAAAGCCTTTTCGGTCATAAGCGAACCATTATTCGGATTATAGTAGGTTATAAAAATAGGTGCGCTTAGGTTTACATTAGTATCGTTCTGAAGAAAGAACTCATAAGGTACAGTCGACCAAATATGATTTGTTGCCTTATCCTTTAAAAGGATACATTTCTGCGCTTCGTCCCAATCAAGAACGTAATTTTCGTTCTCATCCACCGTACAGGAGAGCGCAACCTCCTGTGTTTTGGGCTTTATATCAATGATTTCCGTTTCACCCTTGCAGGCCGAAAGCGGAAGTAAGCAAAAGCACAGAACCAGCAGATAAAGAATACATTTTTTGAAGCTCATTACACTTTATCCTCCTGTTCTACCTAAAGCTTACTTCTGAAAATGCTGTTAAAACAAACTGCCAAAGCTGTGAAAGCAGCATTCCTATCATAAATACTATAAATATAATCAATATCATTGCAAAGAGTGTTAGCAATGCTGTGCAAATGAATTTCGGGAAAGAGAATTCCTGAACAATCATAGTGCCAATTACAAGAATTATACCTGCGAGTATCATTACAACTATATTAACACCGCTTATAATAACACCGCTCGTTGAATTGATAAAATGCGATGCTATTGTGTTAATAATATTGCCTATTATCAACGGGAATGTAGCGTAAGCTGTAACAATAAATACCTCTTTAAATCTTGCCTTTCCCTCTAAAAGTACACTTACTGCCCAATTGCCTATCGACCAAATCAAAATCAAGCCAACTGTTTTAATAAACTCAAAAGCGGGGTTATAAGTAACTGCGTTAAAGGCTGTAAAGCGAAAATCGGTATAAACTAAATTAACTACATTTGAAAGGAAAAACAGTAGAGTTAAAACTATAGCAACTATTACCGAACCCTTATTCTTATACTTAATTTCATTAAAATTCTTAAAGGGGTGCATACAGCAAGTTGTCATTATACTTACCTTTTCGTTTTTAATGAAAACAATCTTCTTTTTGCGTGAAACAATAATTAGAGCAAGCGCCGCTCCGATTACCGCAACAATTATAATAAAAATCCATACAAAGTTATTTGAAATATAAATTTCCTGATTCTTAGCCATTGCCTGATCGTAAGTGACACGGTCAAACGCAAGCTCGGAATATTCCATTGAAAGCTTGTAGTCTCCCTCACTGTAGGCTGCCTTTCCAAGTGCCGATAAAGCGATTCGACAGTTCTGGTCCTCACCGATAATCTCCTGCCACATAGGCTTAGCCTCGATATATTCACCTTCAAGCGTAAGTGACTGCGCATCGAGAAGCTTCTTGCCAAACGGGGTTATTCCAAAAACAGTAACATTATTAAGATGACTGTCTGCAACATAAACCTTTCCGTTTGCTACCGCCAAAGCAGCTGCCGCATTAAAAGTTCCCACTCGGTCTCCTGAATCCTTACCGCCACCGAAGACTGTGATAAGATTACACTCCGTATCGTAAACATAAACGAAACCGTATACGGTTTCCAAGCCGTATATGTAACCCTGTTCATCTACCTGAACACCTACAAAGCTTTGTCTTACTGCAGCATCACGTCTTATAGCAATCTCCTTTTCTGAAAAGTTAAAGGAGGAAGAGCTGACAACGCTTGCACCGAAATTCTTATTAAGAATATTACTTCCGCCGGGGCTTAACATTCTTATCTGACCGTTAACTCCGCCTCCTGCTGTGCCCGTACAGGTGTAGGCGAAATCCTTACTGTCAATATCAATATCAATAAACTGATATGGAACCTTCTTCATTTCACCGGCGCGCTTCTCATCATTCTTTACGAGAATGTCCCACAAATTTTGAAGCGTGGTAAGCACTGAAGCGTTTACAGAGTTTGCTCCGTAAAAGCCTAAGAACTTATAACTCTGGTCAAACTGAAGCGCACCATAATAAGCGCCCTCGCTTATTACATATACAAAACCATTACTGTCCTTAACTGATTTTGTGGGAATGAAATTAAAATCATCTGGCAAAACCGGAGAATCTGGTGTACCGATTTCATAAATCAGCTTTCCTGTGGTATTATCACATATAAGCACCCGTCCGTTAGCAGAATCACTTATAAAAAGCTGATTGTCACCTGTTATATAAATTCCCTTAGCACCCGAAAAGTCTATAGTCTCTCCGTTTGCATCAGTCACAGCTATTTCGCGTAAAAATCTGTTATTTGAATCGACAACAAAAATTCTGCTATCCTCAGTAAGTATGTAAAGATTACCCTTGTCGTCGGTGGCAATGTCCATAATAACTATACTCTCTGTGAGACCTAAAGTTCGGGCAGATATTACAGTTTCTGTTATATAAACATCCTTTGAATATACCGCTTTTTTATTATTTCCCGATATATCCCAATGGGTGAAGCTCTCGGTACCTGCAGCCGCTACAGGCATACACAGTGAAAACAGGAGAACCGCAAAAAGGCAAATCGCCAATATTTGTTTTTTCATTTCCTTTAAGGCACCTTCCTTTGGATAAATAATGATTCTTTTTAAAGTTTAAAGGGCAATTACAGAGCACTGTCTCCACACACGCGGAAACAAGGCTCTGCTTTTAAAACTATCCCTTCATACCTGCCGTACTCATTGTCTCCATAACATTACTTTGAGTAATAAAGTAAATCAGAATCGGAGGAATCATCATAATAACCGATGCCGCCATTGTAGCGCCTGAACGGGCAAGGCCGCCGGCAGAAATTGAGGACATTACATACGGAAGTGTTTTCAATTCTTCGCTGAATATTGTACCGCTCGGCATGTAGCTCCACTGGCTTTGGAATGAGAGTAGGAAAAGTGTCATCCAAGCAGGTTTTGTGATTGGCATAACAATATGTGTAAACATCTTAAACGGACCCGCACCATCTATCCTTGCCGCCTCAAGCAGAGCATCCGGAATACTTGATTCCATATACTGCTTCATAAGGAAAACACCTACAGAAGAGGGCAAAGCCGGCAAAATGTAAATCAGCAATGTATCAATAAGACGCATATTACTGAAAACAAGATACTGCGGAACTGCCAATGTGTATGCGTTATATAACAATGACAGCTGAACTATCCAGAAAAGAATATTTCGGCATTTGATTTTTGATTTTGAGAATCCAAATGCCGCCGCAGTTGCAACGATTATGTGCGAAACGGTTGCAACAACAGTTGTGAAAACCGAGTTAAAAACATATCTTGAAAGGGGTACCTCAAGCTTGTTAAGAAGTGCCGGTAAAATGGTGTAGTTAGAAAGTGTAGGCCTTTCAACCCAAAACTTCGGCGGGAACACCAACAGCTCATCCAACGGCTTAAGCGAGGTTATTATCGAGTAATAAAAGGGCAGTACTGAGAACAAGCCCATTGCAGTTAAAAAGATAAAATACATTACATTGGAAGCTCTGCTTCGTGTATATCTTTTATATTCGGAGCGCTTTCGCATATACCTTTTTCCTCCAAAGAATTTTTTTATTTTTTTACTTTCCTAATGCGTCAAGTATTTTACCTATAACAACACGCGCCACAAGCATCATAAGAAACAATACTGTGGACATCGCCGCGGCATAACCCATCTCGTATCGCACCGTACCAACATCAGCAAGGTGGGTAACGATGGTATCAACCGAGTTGTTTGTACTCGGATAACCGGCAAGCGCCGCAATTACCGCGCCTATGGAGAAGGTTGCCTGTATCTGCATTACTGCGCCGAAAAGAAGAATGTCCTTCATACTGGGAAGTGTTATGTACCAAAGCTCGTACCAACGGTTCTTGATACCGTCAAGCGCGCCTGCCTCGTAAAGCTCAGGGTTAACATTCTGAAGACCCGAAATGTTAGCAAGGAATGATATACCAATACTTCCCCAAAGCTGAACTATCATAAGCAACCCTGTGTTGTATTCGGTATTTTTAAACCAGTTTATTGGGCTGGTAATAAGACCGAGTGATATAAGCACGCTGTTTGCATATCCAAAGCTATCGCCCGAAAAGGCTATCTGCCAAATAAAGGTCGCTCCGCCTGTAAGCGCGGGCGCATAGAAAATAAACGCAAGTATGGTTCTAACCAAAGGACTGAATTCGTTTATAAGCCAAGCCAACAAGAAAGCCAAAAGATAGCTTAAGGGGCCTGTAACAACCGAAAACTTTAGTGTATTTATAACTGCCTTTGGAAAAACCTCGTCTCCGGCAAACATTCTAAGATAATTGTCTAAAAAGTTAAACTTCGGAAGTGAGATTGTATCATAAGAGAAGAAGCTTAATACGATAGATGACACTACCGGTAAAACCGTAAACAAAAAGAATAATACAAGAAACGGAGCCATTAAAACCCAAAACGCCGCATTCTCGCTGATACTTCCGTCTTTAATTGGCGAAGATTTTTTGA
This sequence comes from Acutalibacteraceae bacterium, assembly GCA_045658105.1. GTDB lineage: Bacteria > Bacillota > Clostridia > Oscillospirales > Acutalibacteraceae > UBA737. The sequence goes on along the minus strand of JAZOUK010000006.1, from coordinate 11,450 downwards.
TTTTTACTGCCTGTTTCATCCGCCGTTGGTCCTTTCTAAGTTGGTTTGAAATAAAAGTGGTCTATTTATATTCGTTGCGCTTGCGCTCGATTTCCTTATCAACGATACCGCCCCACTCAATAAGCATATCCTTAGGCTTTTTGTTCTGTTCAGTAACATTCCAGAAAGCTTGGTCAATACCTCTTGCGGTGTAATAGCCGCCAGGGATTTCTTCAATCTCCTTAACATTATCACGCTGTTCCAAAAGCGCCGGCATAAAGCGCGAATCCCAACCCATTTGAGTGAATGCCTCTGTGTTGGAGGTCGCAACCCTGCCGAGAGGTCCTATGTAGGATTCAAGATTGTTGGAGTATCTCACCTGTGTATCGGCAGAAACCCACCACTTAAGGAATTTCCAAGCAGCCTCAGGATTCTTGGAAAGCTTTGTAATTGAGCAACCCGATCCGGAGCCCGCAGATGTATTGTCTATACTGCCGTCAGGCTGTACTGTTCCGGGAATCGGAGTCACCGTCCAGCTTCCCTCAATTTCAGGAGCTGTAGCCTTAATCTGAGTGATAAGTGTGTAAGACGAAATACCTATCGGAGCGCTACCTATACGGAAACGGTTATAGAAATCCATGACGGTTGGAATCTTGTACTTGGTGTACCACTGACACCACTCGTTGAACACCCTAATCTGGTCGGGCTCTGTTAATGTACTGCGGCTCAGGTCATCCTTATAAAGCGAAAGACCGTTTTGCATAAGAACAGTGGGATAAAGCGTAAGTCCGCCTACACCCACGTTAACGGTGGTGCTGGCAGTTATCTGAGTCATCGGTAACGAAACCTGCAAATTATTTCTTTGCAAAATATTTGAAACCCTCAAGAACTCATCCCAAGTTTTCGGAATTTCAAGACCGAATTCCTTCAAAATGTCTGTTCTGGCAAACATTACATAAAAGTTTTGAGTGTCGGGCAACGCATATGTACCGCCCTTATACTCATAGGGAACCTGCGCACCCTCGATAAACTGCTTTGTAACCTTTTCAAAATCAGAAAACTGCTCCAAATCAACCAAGGCGCCACGCATTGCAAAGTTAACCGGATCGCTTCGGCTCATATGGAGCAATACATCCGGCCCCTTGCCCGCAAGTATACCCTGAATAATAGAAGCATTGGAAATTTTTACAATAACATCAATATCGTGCTGTGTTTCAAAGCTTTCGCGGATAAGCGCATTAAGCACCTGCGCCTGATCTCTACCCCAGTTTACCCAAAGAGTTACGGTTTCCTTATCACTATCTGCTTCAACCGTGTTATAATCTGCCGCAAATGTTGTAAAGAAGCGTTTTGCCGAGAACAAAAGCTTCTCACCAAAGTTCGCGCTATGCTCAACTTTATCTACTCCGTCACCGATTAGAAAAATTCGGTCAATAGCAAGCGGCATACTTGTTATTGTTCCAAGTGTTGCACTAAGGTTTGTATATGCCGTGTAGTACGAGGACTTATACCTGTGAGCAGAGTAAGGTTTGTCACGCATCTGCTCCAAGGTTTCAACCGCACTCACAAGGTTTGAAACCAAAGAACCGCTATCCGCCTCCTGCACCTTTTCGATAAGCTTTATTAAGTCGTTCAGTGACTTAATGTTTTGGTCGAGACGATCATTAAAATCGGGAATCTGGTTAAAAAGCTCATAGCTTCTGTAATTATCAACCGTCTCGCCGACAATCATCGTAATATCTATGTAAAGGTCACCGAGCGAAGCCACAATATCCTTAAGGCTTCCGTAAACTGACGAAATCTCGCCTGCCGTAACAGAAAGCGAAAAAGTGTGCTCGCCCTCGTCAAGCTTTATAAGATACGGTTCATCTCCGCCGTATTCGAAATAGTTCCACGACGGGGCATACGCAAACTTAACCCTTGATGCTTCGTTAAAAGGAGTTTTACCGTCAATCTTAAGATGACGATAGGATACACCATTTATTATCGTATCCTGTCTGTACTTAAAGCCAAAGCGGTAATATCCGCTTTTTTCGCAATTAAATTTCCAGGTTATAGTCTCGCCTGGCTCAGACCAATTAGAACCGCCTATGTAATTAAGTTTTCTTATAATCGGACTTGCGGGACTCAAATCAGCCGTTGTATTATCGGTCATCTGAATGAGCGCCTTGTCGTTTTTAACAACAGCATTTTCGCCCTCTATAACAATCGTGGCATCGGTTTTGTTCAACGACGACTGCTCCATAATCCACTCGCTGTAGTCCAACGGATTTTCTGGTTCATTAAAGTTAAAACCTTTAATCGTGAAATCGCCCTGTAAAACCTCTATCTCAGCCTTATGAACACCCGCTTCAAGCGTAACCGTATAGGGTAGCTCATAAAGGCCTGTCTTATCCTGTGCAGTAGAATACACAAACCCAGACTTCAGTGTTTGCTCAGGCGAAATCTCGTTACCCTTTTCATCGGTACGGGGTTCGCCGTTATCAATCCAATCGTTTGAGAACTCTAATCTTTCAGCATCTGCAAAGGGATGCTTGCCGTCAACCAAAAAAGAAACAAGTGGGTCATCTCGGCTTATTGCCTCAAAAACAAGCTCAAGCTCATATTCACCGGACTCCTGCACCGTGAAATCAAAATCCACCTTGTCCCCAACTTTTAATTCCTTGGAAATATTGACCGATATTTTTTCAACCTCAGAAGCCTGTGCTATAATTTCAGAAACCTTATTCGCATTTTCCGAGCTGCTATTCGCGAGCGCAGGAACGCTTGCGGAAAACAATAATCCAACTGCAAGGCCACAACTGAGAACCTTTCTTAAAAATATCTTACTACCGTACACGGTCAACCCACCCTATTTATTGCATTTTGACGAAACCACACCTATTTTAAATGTGTTTTTTCAATATTATTATACAAGCAATACATAAAATTTACAATCGATTATATTTGCAAAAAAATATATGATTTTGCCCTCATTTGATTTTACAGGTAAAAAATGATTGAAATCAGTAATATATCTTTTCTTTTTAGGGTTTTTAGTCTCTTTCTTTCTTAAAAATTCCTTGTTTTCGCAAATTGTATGTGAGTTTGACCGCCTTTTTGACAATATAACTTGATTTTTTTAAAGCTATCAAATATAATTATGTGTATAATATTGCTTTTAGGGGAGGTTTTGCCTTGTCAAACAATAACTTTGACCATAAAAATGAGGGAGAATGTGCTGTTGAAAACTATGTCGGCTTATCAATAGAAGAGATTTCTGCCGATCTTCCTTTTCATAAGCATAGCTATTATGAAATATCCTATGTTGCTCAGGGAAAAGGAGTTCACAATGTAAACGGAATCTCATATCCTGTGGAAAAGGGCGATATTATTTTATTCTCGAAAAACGATATTCATAGCTGTCACCCGGTAAAAGGCCTTAAAATCATTACTTGCTGTTTTGTGTCGATTGAAAACCTCAACTATTTTCCATTTGGTTCAAATTCCTTGCTCGTTTCACTATCAAAGGAGCAAATGGTGGAGGTAGAGGCGTTATTTAAAACAATCGAGATAGAGCTTAAAATAAAGAACTGCCATTTCGAGCATGTGATTCAAAACTGCATTGATATGATTCTTCTGATTATGGGTAGACAAAACGAAAATAAAGTTTCATTTGACCCGTTATGGGGCAATTTACTCTCGTATGTGTCTGATAATTACCACGATGTAACCCTCGAGGACGCTACCGATATTATGCGTATGTCCAAAAGCTATTTTTGCCGTAAATTCAAACAGCAATTCTCGGTTTCATTTCTTACATATGTCAATCAGATACGAATTCAGCAGGCGCAAAAGCTACTCAATTCTACCAACCTGACTATCCCCGAAATAAGCGAGAGAATAGGCTACGGAAATAACCTTTGCCGTTTACACGAGGATTTTAAAAAATTTACGCACACTACTCCTCACAAATACAAAATGCGTTCTGTTCGTATTGACACACCGACAAAGCATACCGAAAGAGTACAGCGCTCTAAAGTTTACAAATAGCTTATTTACCCTATTTATATGCAAAAAAGCATTTCACTAATGCCCCTTAAAAGGCAATTAATGAAATGCTTTTTATTATTTTTTACTATTTATGATAAGCTGAGCCCTCGTTTATTTTAAATCCGCGATAGATTTGTTCGAGTAACATCACCCTGAAAAGCTGATGAGGAAAGGTCATTGCAGACATCGAAAGCCTCAATTCACTCGCCTGCTTTACCTTGCTTGAAAGTCCGTATGAACTGCCGATAATAAAGGTGATTCCCCGCCCAATTTTGCTTTGATTTTCTATTTCTTTGGCAAGCTGAGGGCTCGAAAACGGCTTTCCTTCAACGCAGAGGGTAACCAACTTACTTCCTTGCGGAATGTGTTTTAAAATCAGCTCTGCCTCCTTGTCAAGAGCGGAAGTAATCTCAGCGTCCGATGGCTTGTCGGAGAGTTTTACAGGCTCTATTTCACATATCTTTAAATCGCAGTAACGCGAAAGCCGTTTGGAATACTCTTCTACCGCTGCTATAAGATATTTTTCCTTTAGTTTTGACATTGCGATAACTGTCACCTTTATCATATAACAGTAACTCCATTCCCCTTAACACCCGCAATATTAAGGATGTAATCTTTGCCGTTTACGGCGCCTATATCCATAAGCGCCGACTCTGCCGCCGAGCGTGCGAGCAGCGGAGTATTATTGTGCAGACTTAAGTGTCCCAGTATAAACCTTGTAGTTCCATGACTCAAAAATCCACCCAATTCCGAAGCGCATGTAGCATTCGAAATATGCCCTTTTTCAGATAAAATTCTCACCTTAAGAGCCGCTGGATAAGGTCCATTCTTTAGCATATTTACATCGTGGTTTGACTCAAAAAGTAACAAATCGCTGCCGTTGATTGCCTGTCGAACACCGTCTGTAACAACCCCTAAATCGGTGCAAACTGTGGCTTTTTTGCCGTCAGGTAAGATAAAGCTATACCCGCTTGAGCCCTCGCAATCGTGGCTTGTGGCAAAACGATTTATAACTATTCCACCGATTTCAATAGGTTTTTCACCAATCTCAATGACTCTTGTTAACGGCGGAACAACACCCTCTGAAATCAACGCTTCTATCGTTTCGGCCGATGCAACAAGTGCCGCATCTGTACGGCTCAAAAAGGTTTTAAGTCCCTTTATATGGTCTGAATGCTGGTGGGTTACGGCAATCGCTTTTATTTCTCTATATTCCCCGCCAACGAGCTCAATTGCATTGCAAATCCCCCTCATTGAGCCGCCCGCATCCACAAGAATACTACCCTTGCTTGTCCCAATATATGTACTGTTGCCCGTAGAACCGCTGAAAAGCGGACAAATTCTTGACATACTTTACTCCTTGTTAAAAAAAGTGGCAGGAAGACCTGCCACACTCATTTTACGCCTGTTTATATACAACTCTGCCCTCAGGTATCGGAACCCGCTTGATATCCGCGCCTAAAGCAGTGAATTTTTCTACAATATTTTCGTATCCGCGGTCAATATACTGTATACTCTCTATCTCGGTTACTCCCTCTGCTACTAGACCTGCAATTATCATCGCAGCACCTGCGCGCAAATCAACCGCTTGCACCGGCGCAGAGCTAAGCCTTTCAACGCCTGTTATTACGGCAGTTTTGCCATCTACCTGTATATCGGCTCCCATAAGCATAAGCTGGTCAACATACCTAAAGCGATTATCCCAAACACCCTCTGTAACAATACTCGCACCGTCAGCAATTGCAAGAACGGTTGCAATTTGAGGCTGCATATCGGTTGGAAATCCAGGATGAGGCATCGTTTTCACGTTACATTTATGCGGACGTTGTTTCATAGCGACACGCACCGCTTCATCATACTCAGTAATCTCAGCGCCCATCTCAGCAAGCTTTGCCGCAATGGATTCAAGATGCTTTGGTGTGACATTTGTAATAAGCACGTTGCCCATAGTTGCTACTGCCGCCGCCATATAGGTGCCTGCCTCTATTTGGTCAGGAATAATACTGTAATTTGTACCCTCAAGGTGGTCCACACCGCGAATTTTTATAACACTTGTACCGGCGCCCATAATGTTTGCGCCCATAGAATTAAGAAAGTTTGCAAGGTCAACAATATGCGGTTCTCTTGCCGCATTTTCAATAACAGTAAGTCCCTTGGCCTTAGCCGCCGCAAGCATAATATTAATAGTTGCACCTACAGACACCACATCAAGATAAACCGATGCTCCACGAAGAGTATCCGCTCTGCCGTCCATAAGTCCGCTTTCAAAGGTGATTTTTGCGCCCAAAGCCTCAAAGCCTTTAATATGCTGGTCAAGCGGTCTGACACCAAAATTGCATCCACCGGGAGGAGCTACCCTTGCGCGGTTCATTCTGCCTAAAAGAGCACCCAAAAAATAGCTTGATGCACGCATACCCTCGGCCATTTGCTTGGAAACCACAAAGGAATTCACATGTCGAGGATCGATTTCAACCGATGATTTATTTATAATGCGTACATTAGCACCCAACGACTGCATAACCCTTAATATTGCTGCAACATCAGAAATATCGGGAAGATTATCTATAACACAAGGGCTGTCCGCCAAAAGAACTGCCGGAAGAATGGCTACTGCCGCGTTTTTTGCGCCGCTTATGCGAACCTCACCCTTTAAAGGGTTGCCGCCGTTTATAACAAACTTATCCAAACAAGGCACTCCCGTCCAATTTTTTGTTCTTTCTATTACAAAGATAGTATTGCCAAACTATCGTCTAACATTATAACATTTCATAGTCTTTTTGTCAATTTAATATTGCCAAATTTAACTTTTTAAATTCATTTGACGCAAAAAACGGTCGGACCGCCGACCGTTTTTTAAAATTGACTTAGTTGATTTTTCCGTATAAAGGCATATCGCTATCCTTCTTAGGCTCTCTTGCAGGAGCTGAAGCTACAGCCTGATTTTTCGGACGCGAATTACGTGAATAACCTCCGCGTCGTCTGTCCTTTCGGTCATTAAAGCGGGGAGGCTTAACTTCGGCACCCTCAACAGAAATAACAACTCTTCTGCCAGAACCCTCGCCGAAAGAGATGGAAACTACTCCGTCTATATTCTGAACTGCGGTATGAATAATTCTGCGCTCATACGGATTCATAGGCTCAAGACTGCGGCTTTTTCCGGTCTTGAGAACTTGAGCAGATATTCTCTTTGCAAGGATAACAAGAGTCTCCTCACGCTTTTCGCGGTAGTTACCGATATTAAGCGAAATTCTGTAATGACCGCCACCGTTATTTGCCGCAAGACAGCAAAGATACTGTAAAGCATCAAGTGTTTCGCCTCTTCTGCCTATAATAACATTGAGATCCTCACCGTCAAGTGTGATAAGCGAGCCATTTTCTTTATTAGCAACCTTTATTAATATATCATTACAACCAATTGCATCAAGGACGCTCTTTATATAAGCGACAGCCTTGCCGGCAGGTGAATCTGCCGCTATAGCCGATGCATCTACCGCCTCACCGTACTTGGATTTTTCCTTAGCATGAGCCACTTCGGCTACCTTTTCCTCTGCCGTTTCAACCGGCTCAGACATTTTCTCTACAGGCTTAGCCTTTTCGGGTTTCGCTGCCTTTGCAGGCTTGTTCTTATTGTTCTTCGGCTTTTTATCAGCCACCTCAAAAAAGGCGCGAACCTCAGCCTTAGTGCCACCAAAAAGACCCAAAACCTTCTTTTTGGGCATTGCTATAACTTCAAACTGTATATCATCAAAATCTGATGCATTCAAATTTGCAATAGCATTTTCCTTAGCCTCATCGATAGTGTTTCCTAAGCCTCTTGCTTCCTTAATCAAAGGGAAACCTCCTTTAAACTGTTTCTTCTGTTATTCCTATTTTTTTAATCTGATTTGCCTCAAAATCGCACTGCTTTGTGAGCTCCTTAGAGCGCTCGCGAGACAGCATTTTATGCGGTCCATAGAAATTCTGAACGCCAATCTGCACAAATCCGCCTATAAGCGATGAGCAAGCCCAATAGAAGGCTACGCCACCTGGGAGGCTAAAACCTATAAATAGCGATATTAACGGCATTGTAAGCATCATACCCATCATTGATGGCGCTTCGGGATTGATTTTTTTCTGCATACGCATAGAAAGGATACTTGACAACATCTGAGAAGCAAACGCCAACAAAGGCATTAGCCAGATAAGCTGTGCATCCTTGAAAATATTAAACGAAAATTCAGGCGTTTGAGTAAGGTTGAGCTTTTTGCTAAAGAGAGTGTAATCAATATTTACCTCTTTATCCTTAGCAACAAGCGCTTTAATATCGTTCTCAATCTCAGCATACTGCTTTTTAGTTAGTATTTCTTTAAGAACAGTATCGTCACTTCTGATGATATTTACAACACTAAGCTCATTATAAGCACCATCACGCCAGCCGATTTTCTTTTTATAATTCTCATAACTATCCTTATCATCCTTCTTAAGGTCAGCCATAGCCTCAGAAACCGTAGTGGTAACGGTATTTATCTGCTGCTTGTCAGCCCCGGTCATATAGGTGAGCGGAGACATAATAAGATAGTAAATACTCATCATAAGCACAAGACGAAGTATCATAGGTAAGCAACCATTGGACATAGAAACGCCCTCTTCAGCATAAAGCTTCTGAGTTGCCTCAGCATACTTCTGCTTATCGTCGCCGTATCTCTTTTTAATGTCATCAAGCTTAGGCTTGATTCTTGTTTGCTGAACTGAGGATTTCTGGCTTTTAATGCTGAGCGGTATAAGAATAATGTTAATAAGAAGTGTAAAAATAAAAACCGCAGCAGCAAAGCTACCGCCAAACATTCCTGCAATGTACTTAAGCACTGCACCTAACGGCAGGTTAATAATATTAAATAAGGCTTGCATTTATGCACCGTCCATTCATTTGCAATGGTTATTTTCTAAGTTTTTTCTCGGGCACAGGGTCGTACCCGCCGCGGCATAGCGGATTGCACCTTAATAGCCGCCACAAAGCCAAGGCAGTTCCCTTTAATGCACCGTGAACCCTGATCGCCTCAATAGCATACGCCGAACAAGTGGGCGTAAAACGGCAACAAGGAATTTTTAAAGGAGAGATAGTTTTTCTGTAAACTTCAATAATTTTAATCAGTATTCTGCTCATTGCATATCTTCTTCTCACATAAACCTGCACCGAGTAACTGTTTAAGCATCATCGCCTTTACAGTTGTGCTTTTAACAGTAAGTATGCGTGTTCTCGCAACAATCACAAAATCATAACCGGAAACAATCTCCGAAAGGCAGTCTCTGAATGCTGCCGTAATCAACCGCTTAGCGCGGTTACGCGAAACCGCATTTCCAAGCTTTTTGCCTGCAGTAATTCCAAGCCTTGTGTCTCCATAACGGTTCTTCGTAAAATAAATGACTGCATAGGGAGAAACTAGACTTTTACCTTTAGCATAAATTCGCCTGAAATCACGGTTTTCCTTAATCTTTTTTATTTTGTTCATATAACTTCCCATAAAAGGAAAAGCCACTTGTGCGTGGCTTTAATATGTCAGCTGTTTTCTACCCTTTGCTCTTCGGCGTGCAAGCACCTTGCGACCGTTAGCGGTAGCCATTCTCTTTAAAAAGCCATGTTCCTTTTTGCGATGAAGCTTCTTAGGCTGATATGTTCTTTTCACATTAAACCCTCCTTAAAATCACATTGGCGGTTACATCCATTTTGAGTATGACATAACCTATCGATTTTAGATTATACCCCAAACCACCACCTTATGTCAATAAAAACTTTTATTTTTAAATTAAAAAAGAATATATAGTAGTTTTACTCTTGAATTAACACAAGAAATAGGTATAATAAATAACAGTGATTCATAAAAAACCACCGAAAGGATATTTCAAAAATGAAAATTGCAGTTATTACAGGTGCTTCGGCCGGTCTCGGGGAGCAATTTGCTTTAAAAATCGACCGTATGTATCCTCAAATAGAAGAAATTTGGCTTGTTGCCCGCAGAGCAGATAAGTTAGAATCGCTTTCTGCAAAGCTCAACAAAAAATCCCGCATTCTGCCTATTGACATTACCGACAGTAAATCCCTAGAATTATATACAGAAGCGCTTAAAGAATCGGGTGCTGAGGTTTCGCTACTTATAAACAACGCAGGATGCGGAAAGCTCGGTGCTTTTGATTCTATGCCCTCGACCGACGCAAGCTTTATGATTCGCCTTAACTGTGAGGCGCTTACCGTATTTACCTCACTCACACTCCCCTTTATGAATAAAGGCGGTGAAATAATTAACTCTTGCTCCATAGCATCCTTTGTTCCCAACACTCGAATGGCGGTATACAGCTCTACAAAGGCATATGTTATGAGCCTTTCGAGAGCATTAAGAGAAGAGCTTAAATCTCGCGGAATAAATGTTCTTGCCGCCTGCCCCGGACCTATGGAAACCGAATTTCTCGCACTTGCGGGTATCCAAAAGGGTTCAAGCCGTACATTTGACACTCTCCCCCGCGTAAAGGCTGATGTTATGGCAGAAAAATCTCTTAAAGCCTCGTCGCGCAAACGGTCGGTATATACAAACCTTGCATTTTATAAATTCTACCGTATTCTTGCAAAGCTTCTTCCGCATAGCCTTGTAATGAAGCTCGCAGGAACCTAATAATCACTGTAAAAAAACTTTCGCAAATAAATTATTTATAATATACGAATAGTTGCCCAAAACATAAAAAGTTGTATAGCAAAGGAGATTTTCCGTTTGCCATACAACTTTTTTGACTTTAAGACATAAATCACTTAATCTTCACAGCAGTACCGTAAGCAATAACCTCTGCCGCACCCTGCACAACTGCTGATGATGCGTATCTTATATTAACAATAGCATCGGCGCCTAAAGCCTGCGCCTCATCAACCATACGCTTTGTTGCAAGCGCGCGTGCGGTATTCATCATGTCGGTATATGATTTGAGTTCACCGCCAACAATAGTTTTAAAGCTTTGAGTAATATCCCTTACGAAATTTTTGGTTTGGATTGTGCTTCCCTTTACAAGTCCTAACATTTCAAGCTCTTTGCCCGAAATATAATCGGTATTTACTAAAATCATTTCACTGCACCTCCTGATTTTTAAGCCTATATGGCTTAAAAATCAGTATAGCACATTGCGAAATATTAGTCAATCTTATTTTATCTCTTATCAAGCGGAATATACTCTCTGTGAGGCTGAACACTCATATATGCAGGACGAATAATCTTACCGTTATTGGCTAATTCTTCCATGCGGTGAGCAGCCCAACCGGAAATACGGGCCATGGCAAAGATTGGGGTATATAATTCTGCAGGAAGTCCTAACATATTATAAACAAAACCGGAATAGAAATCTACGTTGATGCTTACTCCTTTGTAGATATGTCGTTCTCTGGCAATAATTTCCGGAGCCAGTCTTTCAACAAGAGAGTA
>JAZOUK010000005.1:0-64596 GCA_045658105.1 Acutalibacteraceae bacterium | reverse complement strand
AAGGCATAAAAATAACCCCTTGAGGGGTAGCCCGAAAAAGTAATGCAGTCGGCAAACCTTTCGGCGCCCCTTTAGGGGTTTCGTCTGTAAAATGCCCTTGAAGGGCTATTCAAGCCTCCGGCTTAGCCGGAGGTCCTGACTTATATATAGTTTTTTATAATTAAGGTTCGCACTTTTTGCACGGACTGTAGTTCTGTGAAATCAGACTGTTTCTGTCAGATGTTATGAAAAGGTTTTCTTCGTCCAACTTGGTAGCATATATACAACTTTTAAGATGGAATTTTTTACTTTTTGTGTTGGCATAATATTTCTGCTTTTTGTTTGAGTTGTTTTCTACAGAAACATTGTCATCCGCGATTATGTCAGGCATACCGTCCGTAATGTTAGGCTGAGGTTCTGAAATACGATAACCGTTTACAGAATTGTCACTCGGTAGATTGATAGTAATTGTAGATGCCTGATTTTTAGTATCGCTACAGCCACAAATAGTCAGAAGAAAAATGAGCAAAATAAAATATATTATATTTTTTCGCATATAAACACCTTGAATTAATAATTTGCAATATGAATTATATCAAAGGTAAAGATACTTTGCAATAATTTTGTATATTTTTAGTTTATTTTTTTTAAATTTTATTGAAAGTAGTTTTAAAGTATGCTATAATTATGCTAAATATTTTTGGAGTGATAATATCTTTGTTTGAACAGACGGTAGATATTGAAAGAATGGAGCAGATTGTTAATCTTTTTGGCAATTTTGATGTTAATATTAGAAGAATTGAAAAAAGATACAATGTAGCAGTTACATCGTATGGCAGTAAGATAAAAATTAAGGGCGAGGTTGATAATGTATTATCCGCCCGAAGAACGATTGAGGGACTTATTACGATGATTAATAAGGGTGAGCAGATAACTGACCAAAATATTGATTATGTGGCATACCTTGTTGAGGATGGCGATGATGGTAAAATTATAGACATTACTGATGCAGACTGTATTTGTATTACCTCAAAAGGAAAACCTGTTAAGCCTAAAACACTCGGTCAAAAGCAGTATGTTGAGGCTATAAGAAACAATACTATAACTATCGGTGTAGGGCCTGCTGGAACAGGAAAAACCTATCTTGCAGTTGCTCAGGCAGTTAGTGCTTTTAGAGCAAAGCAGGTAAATCGTATTATTCTAACTCGTCCTGCGGTTGAGGCGGGGGAAAGACTGGGATTTCTACCAGGTGACCTGCAACAGAAAATAGACCCGTATTTGAGACCATTGTATGATGCCCTTTTTGATATGTTGGGTGCAGAAAATTTTCAGAAATGTCAGGAAAGAGGCGATATTGAGGTAGCGCCTTTAGCTTATATGCGAGGCAGAACTCTTGATGATAGCTTTATAATTCTCGACGAGGCTCAGAATACTACCTGTGAGCAGATGAAGATGTTTTTAACCCGTCTCGGTTTTAATTCCAAGGCGGTTGTAACAGGTGATATTACTCAGATAGATTTGCCTGACGGTAAAAAATCAGGGCTTAAGGATGCAGTGAGAATCCTTAAAAATATTGATGATATTGCAATTTCGCGCCTTACGGGTAAGGATGTTGTCCGTCACCGCTTGGTGCAGGAAATAATAAAAGCTTATGAAAGAAGTGCAGAAAATAAATGAGTGTAAAGGTAAACATTGTAGTAAAGCAGAAATCAGTTAAGATCCCTACGGGAACTCGACTTCTTATCAGAAAGGCTTGTAACGCAACCCTAAAGTTTGAGGGCTATGAAGCTCCGTCAGAGGTGGATGTTACCCTTGTAGACGATGAAATGATTAGAGAAATGAATGCCACACATCGCAATATCGACTCATCTACAGATGTGCTTTCTTTCCCGCTTGGTGAAAACGGCGAGTATGATACTAACCCTGAAACAGGCGCTAAAATGCTTGGTGATATTGTAATTTCGGTCGACCACGCTATGTATCAGGCAGATTTATACGGCCACGGACTTGAGCGTGAGGTAGCTTTCCTCACAGTTCATTCAATGCTCCATTTATTAGGATATGACCACGAAGCAGGCGGTCTTGAACAAACATTAATGCGTGAAAAAGAAGAAGTTGTGCTTGCCGCGTTAGGTCTTGCAATAAATAAGGTTTAAATTTATGGAACAAAAATCAGCTTTTATAACAATTATAGGTAGACCCAATGTAGGTAAGTCCTCACTTATGAACAATGTGCTCGGTCAAAAGGTGGCTATCGTTTCTAACAAGCCTCAGACCACCCGCACTCGAATTATGGGTATATACACTAAGGCTGAAACTCAGCTTGTGTTTATTGATACACCGGGATTTCATAAGCCAAGGAATGAGCTTGATAAAAATATGAACCGCGCTGTGGGTGACGGTATGGCAGATGTTGACGCAGCGGTACTTGTTATTGAGGCGGTCACTTCATTTAAGAACGATAGTGAGGAGCTTCCTCCTGCTGAGGTAGAGCTTATAAAGGAGCTTAAAAAGCGTAAGCTTAAGGCTTTTTTGGTAATAAATAAGATTGATTTGCTTGAAAAAAAAGAAGAGCTTCTTAATATTATAATTAAATATAATGAGCATTTCCCGTTTGAGGCAGTCATTCCTCTTTCTGCCAAGACGGGAGATGGTGTTGATCTTATGCTTAAAGAACTTTACAATGTAGCAAAGCCATCGCCTCATTTTTTTGATGATGAGGATGTTACCGACCAACCCGAAAAGGTTATGGTTGCTGAAATGATAAGGGAAAAGCTTTTGAGAACGCTTGATAAAGAGGTGCCTCACGGTATTGCTGTTGACCTTGAGCGTTTCGTTGAAAGGGATACTGCATCTGGCGAGCCTATTGTTGAGGTTGAGGCTACGATTATATGTGAGAGAGATTCACATAAAGGTATAATTATTGGCAAAAGCGGTTCAATGCTTAAAAAAATCGGTACTATGGCAAGGCGCGATATTGAAGAATTTTTCGGCATTCGTGCAAATGTTAAACTGTGGGTAAAGGTTAAAGAGGATTGGCGAAATCGTCAGGGTCTCATTCATACTTTTGGACTTGACTGATTTTTCCTATAATATTTATTTGTTTCTGATATACACTTTTAACAGAGGGAAGTGTTTATTATGGAAACGGATAAAACTTGGTTGCGCTTTATTAAAAGCGGAAAGGTTAGCGATTATCTTGAGTTTGTAAATACCTGTAAGGAGAAGAATATCAGTGGCGGATATGGTGACACGGTTTACAACCGAGGGATTAGTAATAAAGGAAATGAAGGTAGGGGAGAGTGACCGTTTGGTTACTCTCTTTACGCACGATTATGGGATAATAAAAGCCTTTGCATCGGGAGCGGAGAATATTAAATCTAAGAAAAATGCTGCAACTGCCCTTCTTACATATTCCAATTTCGCTATAAAACAGAAAAACGGTACAAATCGTATTTATGAGGCTACACCTATAGCGCAGTTTTTTTCTTTTGGAAGTGATATTGAAATTCTTACCCTCTCACAGTATTTTTGCGAATTGGCATTTTTTTTCGGAGAAAACGGTGTACCTAATAAAGAGCTTTTAAGGCTTATTCTCAATTCACTGCATTTTATCACCAAGGAAAAGCGCTTTCCTCCCTTAATAAAGGCTATAACAGAGTTCAGAATAGCTACTACTATGGGTTATATGCCCGACTTGGTGGCTTGTAAGGAGTGCGGGAAGTTTGAGGATAATCTGATGTATTTTAATCTTTCAGACGGAACGCTTAGTTGTGCGGAATGTGGCAATGATACAGGCTGTGTAAGGATTGACAGAACTGTGCTTTCTGCACTGAGGCATATTGCATTTTCGGAATTTGGCAAGCTTTATGCCTTTGAAATTCCAGAACAAAGTGCGAGACATCTTTCATCTGTAACCTCGCAGTATTTAACATTACAAACAGACCAGCGCTTTCATACACTTGATTTTTATAATCAGATAGAAAAAAATTAGGAGAAAAACAAATGAGCTATAATATCGAAAGATATTTAAAAACATTAGAGCTTGATAAAATACTTGAACTGCTTGCAAACGAGGCGACGGTGTCAGATGCGGCAGAATTGGCAAGAAAAATTATACCTGATACATCAATTGATGAGGTAAAAACAAAGCTTTCAGAAACCAATGCAGCATACACCTTTATGTCTCGGTATACTGCACCGTCATTTGGTTCGGCAAAAAATGTTTCGTCCTGTCTTGTGAGAGCGCAGGCTTCTGCGGTGCTTTCTATGTGTGAGCTTCTTGATATTGCAGAGGTATTAAGAGTGATTCGTTCCTTAAAGGAATGGCGAAACGATTGCTCAGGAATGAAAGAAACAGCGATTGATTATCTGTTTGATGTATTGTTTCCAAATAAATATCTTGAAGAAAAAATCGTTTTTGCAATTAAAAGTGCTGAGGAAATTAACGATAACGCTTCTCCCACCCTTTATGATATTCGTCGTAAAATAATTGCTAAATCGTCTAAAATCAGGGAATTGCTTGACAAAATAGTTCACGGACCGTCGGCTAAATATCTACAGGAAGCAATTGTCACTCAGCGTGATGGTAGATTTGTTGTACCGCTTAAGGTAGAACATAAGGGACAGATTGGTGGTATTATTCATGATACCTCGGCTACAGGCTCTACGGTTTTTATTGAACCAATGTCTGTTGTAGAAACCAATAATGAAATAAGGGTACTGAAGCTTCGCGAGCAAGAGGAGATTGAGCGTATTCTTGCTGAATTATCCGCAGAGGCAGGGAACTTTGCTGATACTATAATTCGTTCGTTTGATGCATTGGTAAAACTTAATCTTATATTTGCAAAAGCGCGTCTTGCATATAAAATGAAGGCTATTGTTCCTGCAATAAACACTGAGGGAAAAACCTACCTTAAAAATGCGAGACATCCGCTTATTCACTACAAATCGGTTGTTCCTATAACTGTAGAACTCGGCACAGAGTATAATACACTCGTTATAACAGGCCCTAATACGGGTGGTAAGACAGTTACGCTTAAAACGGTTGGACTTTTAACACTTATGACAATGTGTGGTCTAATGATTCCGTGTGATGATTCAAGTACAGTTGCAGTTTACGAAAAGGTTTTTGCTGATATTGGCGACGAACAGAGTATTGAACAGTCGCTTTCAACATTTTCGTCACATATGACTAATATTATTTCAATATTAGATAATGCCGACGATAATTCTCTTGTATTATTTGATGAGCTTTGTGCCGGCACCGACCCTGTTGAGGGTGCGGCTCTTGCTAAAGCTATACTTATAAGACTTGCGGCTTACGGTTCAAAGGTGGTTGCAACCACTCATTATCCCGAGCTTAAGGCATATGCAATTGATACTCCCAAGGTTGAAAATGCTTCTTGCGAATTTGATGTATCTACATTAAAACCAACATATAAGCTAATTATCGGTATGCCTGGAAGGTCAAATGCCTTTGCGATTTCAAAACGCTTGGGACTTGACGATACGATAATCGAAAATGCTAAGGCTCAGGTATCTGAGGAGGATACAAGGTTTGAAAGGGTAGTAGAGGCGCTTGAAAATGCCCGTCGTTCAGCTGACGAGGAGCACCGTAAGGCTCAAAAGCTTCGTTCTGATCTTGAAAACACCAAGAAAAGGGCAGAGCAGAGAGAAAACGATTTGCAGAAAAACCGTGAAAAAATGATGGAGAAAACAAGAGAAGCTGCAAATCAGATTATAGAAACTGCAAGATATAAGTCAAGTCTTTTGCTTAACGAGCTTGAAGAGCTTAAGAAATCAATGAATGCTCAGAATGCTTCAAGTATGGCAGAAAAGGCAAGAGCGGCATACAAATCATCGCTTAAGGAACTTGAAGATACTGCAAATCCTGTAATTGAAAAAAATGTATCGGGCGAAGCAGTTGTGAATCCACAAAAAGGCGATATTGTTATAATAGCAGATATCGGCAGAGATGCTACTGTTATAGATATAAATACCCAAAAGAAACAGGCTTATGTAATGGCAGGAGCTATGAAAATGTGGGTTAAATTTGATAGCCTTAGGGCAAAATCAAAGTATGCGCAGTCTACCGAGATAAAGAAAACAAGAAATGTTACAGGACTTATGTCGAGAGCTCATCGTGAAGTTTCAGGTGAAATTGATATTAGAGGAATGGCATCGGACGAGGCGATTTTGGAGCTTGATAGATATATTGATAATGCCATTGTTTCTGGTATTGAAACGTTAAGAATTATTCATGGTAAGGGTACAGGTGTACTCAGAAAGGCGGTTCAGGCGCATTTGCGTAGTCACCGTTCGGTAAAATCCTATAGACTCGGCACATTTGGTGAGGGCGAAAACGGTGTTACTATAGCTGAACTTAATTAAATGTTGCATATTTTGACTTCTTATGATATAATAATTTGAATTTTTAAGTCGACATTTTAAAGTGTTAAAGTGTTGTCGGATTGGAGAATATATGGATAATAAAAATGAATTTAAGCCTTATATTCCTGCTGAAAAGGTTACTCCTGAAATAACAGTTACATCAGTTATTATGGGTATAATTTTGGCAGTAGTATTTGGTGCGGCAAATGCTTACCTTGGTCTTCGCGTGGGAATGACTGTTTCTGCTTCAATTCCCGCCGCAGTTATTGCTATGGGTGTTATACGCATTATAATGCGCAGAAACTCCATTCTTGAAAGCAATATTGTGCAGACTGTAGGTTCTGCAGGTGAATCACTTGCGGCTGGTGCTATTTTCACACTTCCGGCTCTTTTTCTTTGGGCTGCTGAAGGCAAGATGGACAAGCCAAGTCTGTTAGAGATTACACTTATCGCACTTATTGGTGGACTTTTGGGTGTATTCTTTATGGTTCCGCTTAGAAATGCACTCATTGTTAAGGAACACGGAACCTTACCTTATCCTGAGGGAACTGCTTGTGCAGAGGTTCTTCTTGCAGGCGAAAAGGGCGGAGCAAACGCATCCACCGTTTTTGCAGGTATGGGTTTTGCGGCACTCTTTAAGTTTATTATTGACGGACTTAAAGTTGTTTCAGGTGAGGTTTCAGGTAGAGTAAAAGGTTATGCAGGTGAAATTGGAACACAGATTTACCCCGCAGTAATGAGTGTTGGATATATCTGTGGCGCAAGAATTTCGTCATATATGTTTGCGGGCGGCGTTTTAAGTTGGCTTGTACTTATTCCTTTGATTGTTCTTTTTGGAGAAAATAGTGTGCTTTATCCAAGTGTAGATGCCACTATTGGCGAGATTTTTGCTGAAAGCGGAGCAGGTGGAATTTGGGGCTCATATATAAGATATATTGGTGCAGGTGCACTTGCTGCCGGTGGAATAATCAGTCTTATTAAGTCTCTACCGCTTATTGTTAAAACCTTTACAGGCGCTATCAAGAGTATGAGTGGCGCGGGTGCTGCTTCTACTGAGCGTACATCTAAGGATTTAAGTATTAAAATTGTACTCATGGCTATTTTGTTACTCACCCTTCTTATTTGGCTTGTTCCTGCCATTCCTGTTAATCCAATAGGTGCAATAATTATTGTTGTATTTGGTTTCTTTTTTGCTACCGTTTCTTCAAGAATGGTTGGCCTTGTAGGAAGCAGTAATAATCCTGTTTCGGGCATGGCAATCGCAACTTTGCTTATTTCAACTTTAATTTTAAAATTTACAGGCAACGGCGGTATTGCAGGCATGTGTAGCGCAATTGCAATCGGTTCTATTATTTGTATTGTTGCTGCTATTTCTGGTGACACTTCTCAGGACCTTAAAACCGGTTATCTTTTGGGTGCAACTCCTAAAAAACAACAAATTGGTGAAGTAATCGGTGTTGTTTCAGCAGCACTTGCAATCGGCGGCACACTTTATCTTCTTGATAAGGCTTGGGGCTTCGGTACAGATGCTCTTGCAGCTCCTCAGGCAACCCTTATGAAGCTTATTATAGAGGGCGTTATGGGTGGAAATCTCCCGTGGGTACTTGTATTTACAGGTGTGTTTATTGCAATTGTTGTAGAGCTTATCGGAATTCCGGTACTTCCCTTTGCAATTGGTATATATCTTCCTGTACAACTTAATGCTTGCATTATGGTTGGCGGTATTATTAGATTTTTCCTTGATAAGATTAAGAAAGATAAAGAAGAGAAGGATGCTATTGTTAATGATGGTATACTCTTCTGCTCAGGTATGATTGCGGGCGAGGGTCTTGTAGGTATTGCTTTGGCATTGCTTGCAGTATTTGGCGTAAGCGAGCTTATAGACCTTTCTAAGTTTATTCCCTCAACAGCTTCTGATATTGGTGGGATAGCTCTCTTTGGCGTAATTATTCTCACACTTCTTAAGTTTACTGTATGGAAGAAACGCAGTAAGTAACAGTATGGGAAAGAAAAAAGTAGTCGAAAATTATCTTGACCGCATCCCCGTACGAAAAGAGGGAATAGCTTGGTCAAGCGATGAAACAGGAATTATTACACTTGAGATTATGAATAAGGGTGCTTTTAATTGGATTGCTCAGAAGCTTTTTAAAAAGCCAAAAATAAGCTATATTCATCTTGATAGTATGGGTAGCTATGTATGGCCGATAATTGATGGCGAGAACACCATTACTCAGATTGGCTTTACTGTAGATGAGCATTTCGGCGAGGAAGCGCACCCGCTTTATGAAAGACTTTCAAAGTTTTTTCAGATTCTTCATAGTTATGGTTTTATAGAGTTTAAAAAATAGAAAATAAAAAACGGTAAGGCTATAAACCTTGCCGTTTTTTTATATAAAAAGGAGATTGCTTTAAATAGCAGTCTCCTTTATTGATCATATATTATTCTGAAAGATCTTCAACAATTAGATTTCTTACTGAGTTTTCGTTCTCAGGTGCCTTATCACGAACTGCAAAGAATTTTTCTGCAACCTGTGGGAATAATGCATAGCTCAATACATCTTCAGGACATTTGCCGATACCTTTTTCTTTCATTTCCTTAGCATAAGATTCAAGTTCGGGTTCTAATAGGTCAGCAGGGCGGCAAGTTATTACTTTATCATCACCGATACACTTCTTGCGAACATCTTCGTTAACAGGCGCAGGTAACTTTCCGTACTCACCGCGAAGCAGAGCCTTGGATTCCTTTGGAACCATCTTATAACGCTCACCTGAAATGATATTCATAACAGCCTGTGTACCAACAATCTGACTTGTAGGCGTAACAAGCGGGGGATATCCAAAATCCTTACGAACACGAGGAACTTCTGCTAAAACTTCATAATATTTATGCTCTTGACCTGCCTGCTTAAGCTGAGAAATGGTGTTTGAAAGCATACCGCCCGGAACTTGGTATATAAGAGTTTTTGCATCAACATTAAGCACCTTGGGGTCAAGTGTGCCTTCTGCCTTCATCTTGTCAGCAACGCCACGGAAATGTGCAGCTACATCACTTAATTTGCTGAGGTCAAGACCGGTGTCACGCTCAGTACCTTGCATTGTTGCAACTAATGCCTCTGTAGAGGGGTTTGCTGTACCGTTTGCAAAGGGAGAAAGCGCACAGTCAACAATATCAACGCCTGCTTGTGCAGCCATAAGATAGGTCATATCGCCTGTACCGGTAGTGTTATGAGTATGAAGATGAATTGGAACCTTTACATTTTCCTTGAGTTTTTTAACGAGTGAATATGCATCGTAGGGGAGGAGAAGGTTCGCCATGTCCTTAATACATATTACATCTGCGCCCATACTTTCAAGCTCTTTTGCAAGGTTTACAAAGTATTCCTCGTTGTGAACAGGACTTATAGTATAGCTCATAGCGGTTTCGCATATACCGCCGTACTTCTTTGTAGCTTTAACAGCCTGCTCAAGATTGCGCTTGTCATTAAGAGCGTCAAAAATACGGATAACATCTATGCCGTTTTCAATTGATTTTGCAACAAAAGCTTCAACAACATCATCTGCATAGTGTTTGTAGCCAAGAATATTCTGACCACGGAAAAGCATTTGAAGCTTTGTGTTTGGCATATGTTTTTTTATTTTGCGAAGTCTTTCCCACGGGTCTTCGTTAAGGAAACGCATACAAGAGTCAAATGTAGCGCCACCCCAACACTCAACCGACCAATAACCTATTTTATCGAGTTTTTCAAGCGCGGGAAGCATATCTTCTATTCTCATTCGTGTTGCAGCCTGAGACTGATGAGCATCACGAAGAATTGTATCAGTTATAAAAAGCTTTTTATTTTCCATTTTTATCTCCTTAAATTCAAGAAACTTGGAGCTTTAGCCAAGGAGTGCAATGAGCACACCAGCTGCAATTGCTGAGCCGATAACACCTGCAACATTCGGTCCCATAGCGTGCATAAGAAGGAAGTTTGAGGGGTTAGCTTTTTGACCAACCATTTGTGAAACGCGGGCAGCCATAGGAACAGCAGAAACACCTGCAGAACCGATAAGAGGATTAATTTTGTTCTTTGAGAAAATGTTCATAAGCTTTGCAAAAAGAACGCCGCAAGCAGTTGCAACACCGAAAGCAACAACACCCATCACGATAATTTCAAGTGTGGGTAAACGAAGCATATCAATAGTTTTGCCTGCAATTGTAATAGTATTACGCTCGGTGTTAAGGAAGGTTTCAGCGGTAGCTGTAGCACCTACAGAGATACCAAGGAATATAGTTACAATGTTCATAAGTTCGTTTTGAGCAGTCTTGCATAGACGTTCTGCAACTCCTGACTCCTTCCAAAGATTACCTAACATAAGGCAACCAACAAGGGGTGTTGCAGAGGGAACAAGAAGTGCTACGAATATAGTAACAACAATCGGGAATATAATTTTCTCTGTCTTAGATACCTGACGGAGCGGTTTCATTACGATTTCTCGTTCTTTCTTAGTTGTGAGAAGCTTCATAATAGGTGGCTGAATAACCGGAACCAATGCCATATATGAGTAAGCCGCAACAGCAATAGGTCCTAAAAGTTCGGGGTGGAGCAGAGATGTTGTGTATATAGCTGTAGGACCATCTGCACCGCCGATAATACCGATAGATGCAGCAGCAGTTTGCGGGAAGCCGAGTGCAATACTTCCAATAAAGGTTGCAAATATACCGATTTGAGCAGCAGCACCCAAAAGCAAGGACTTAGGGTTAGAAATAAGCGGTCCAAAATCGGTCATAGCACCGATTCCCATAAAGATAAGACAAGGATAAATACAGGTCTTAACACCTATATATAAATAGTCAAGCAGACCACCGTTTGCCATTATATAGCCGTATGAATGATAGAATTCAGATGATTCATCCATAAACGCAGACCACAAATTTCCGTGATACATCTCAGCACCGGGAAGATTTGTAAGCAACATACCAAATGCAATACCTATAAGCAAAAGCGGTTCAAATTGCTTCTTTATAGCAAGCCATAAAAGAACAAGTGAGACAGCAATCATTAAAAGATTTTTCCATCCACCGTCCGTAAGTAAACCGTTTATAATCATATAAAATCCGGTTTGCTCAATAAAATTCATTATTTGTTCCATAATTTTTATTCTCCTGAATGATTGCGAGCGTACTTAAGAAATAACGCAGAGAACAGCACCTGTTTCAACAGAAGCACCCTTTTGAACATTAACAGATGAAACAGTGCCATCGCAAGGAGCCATAATCTCATTTTCCATTTTCATTGCTTCAAGAATCATAAGAACATCGCCCTTCTTAACTGTTGCGCCATTCTGAACATTAACAGAAAGAATATTTCCTGGCATTGGAGCGTTTACAGTTTCTCCGCCGGCAGGGGCAGCAGGAGCTGCAGGAGTTGTAGTAGCTGGGGCAGGAGAAGCCTTAACATCAGCAGCGTCTACGACCTCTAAAGTGATTTCATAAGAAGTACCGTTTACAGTTACGTTATATTTTTTCATTTTAAATACACCTTTTCTTTAATTTTTTTTAAATGATAAAATTCTTATTGCGGAAACATCTGTACCTAATTCTTCAGCCAAAACAGCTGAAACAGCAGCAATGATTTCCTGACGGTTTTCGATGGACTGTGTTGCTACAGGAGTGGATAAAACCGAAGCATTAGCCACGGTATTGTTTTTCTTTTCTGACATAGTACAAATAGCACCTAATATCTTGCAAAGAATTATAATACAAATAAGGCCTATAAATACTATTGATATACCCAACACAACAACAAACGCATTTGAAATTTCTGTCAACAAAACACACCTCCTTAGTGTGACAAAGTCTCTTACCAGTCACCATTAGGTCTGATAAAATCAAAGTCGGAGCATTTATTGTAATAAAATTAACAATTTTTGCCCTTTTAATTAATTATAGCATTCAATGCAATATTTTACAAGAAAAATAACACAATATTTTCTGTATTTTAACAAAAAAACATATTTCTTAACATCTTCTTAACAAATATATTATAACAAATTTGATGTTAAGGAATAATATGTTAGTAGGACCTATATATCATCCTAAGGTCTATTATAAAAAGGCATACAAATAGTAAAAATTATTAAGGAGTTTAAGCAAAAATGGAAAGAAGATATTTTAGTCTTTCAGATATGTATACCGACACAGTAAACGGTACTAATTGTAAAGAATGCATGGGCGGTAAGGGTAGTTCAGTACCAAGTTGTATTAATACAGATTTTTGTGTACCGTCTCCTCAGCAGAAAACCGATGGAGTTTTAACAATGGTATTTGTTAATATGCAACCGCTTGATAGCGTGTATCCTCCTGAAACGGCTTTGTTAAACGGCACGCTGTTTCCTGATATAGATAAGCCATTTTACGGAGGTATGTATAGATGAGAAAAGCTGATTTAAAACGGAAAATATATGAATTAGATTTTGCAATACACGAGCTTGTGCTTTATCTTGATTCGCACCCTACAAGCAGAAGGGCAACAGAGCTTTTAGAAGAATACCGTAAAAAAAGAAGTGAAATCATAAAACTATATGAGAAAAATTTTGGACCGTATATATGTACAACAGATGATGTAACATCAAAAGGCTGTTGGGAATGGCTCAAGGGACCGTGGCCTTGGGAAAACGATTTTATGGAGGCTTAAATTATGTGGAAATATGAGAAAAAATTACAATATCCCATCAATATAAAGAATCCCAATCCAAAATATGCGCAGATAATAATAAGTCAATACGGCGGTGCTTACTGCAAATAGATATATAGTGTCTAATAAAAATAAACCTCGAAGCTATTTTTTGATTTATTAAACACGATATGTTCTATTATTGTTCTTAGGGCAGCATTTTTTATGTGTTCGGGTTGGTTTTTGTTTCGAACTGTTTTGAGTACATCAATTACTTGTTCGCGATATTCTTTTTTGTTTATCCTCGGAACGCTTGCAGCTGCAGCTTCCTCTAACCTTGCTATTGATTCTGTTATCTTAGCTTTGTTAAGCTTATATTCTTCCAAAGTGTCAATACCGTTTTGATAAGCAAGCTTAATTCTGTTAAGCTTTGCTTTCTCGTTTTCAATGAGCTTTTTATAGTCGCTACCGGGCAAGCCGGTTCTTGGCATCCTGTTTTCGGCTATATTAAATTCGTTTGTTATAACGGCGTTTTCAAGGTAGGCTATGACGGCCGCATTGGCTTTTTTAACCGTTATGCTGTGTGAGGTCTTACAGGTTCCCCTTCCGTAGCTATGGCACTGTAATGACTGCGATTTTGAATTTATTAAAATCAGGGTAGAGCCACATGCGGAGCAACGAACTAAGCCTTTGAGCATAAATTGCACCGGTTGCTCCCTGCGCTGATATTTACCATACATTCGTTTTTGCTCGTCAAGCTTTTTTTGCACGTTATCAAACAATTCCTGACTGATTATTGGTTCGTGGGTACCGTCGGTCACCATTATATTAGGATTATCATAGTGTCTGGTTGATG
Organism: Acutalibacteraceae bacterium; assembly: GCA_045658105.1. GTDB lineage: Bacteria > Bacillota > Clostridia > Oscillospirales > Acutalibacteraceae > UBA737. Next base: position 50,712 of record JAZOUK010000005.1, on the reverse strand, counting down.
CAGCTCGGCCGTCTAAGCTCCAACGAATCTTACCTGTATAAACAGGATTTCGGAGAATGTATTCTATACATCTGTTATCAGGCAGATTGCCGCGCGTTGTTCGCATTCCGAGATTACCGTATTTAACTGCTGCAGCACGAAGTCCTAAACCGTTTAAGAAATCCTCGTAAATTCCGCGTATAAGAGCCGCATCGGCGTTTGGGATATATTTACCGTCCTTTGAATCATAGCCTATTGGCGGAGGAGCTACAGGCAAGCCGCGTGAGGCTCTCTCGAGCATTCCTCGTTTGACTTCTTGCGACAGATTGGTTAAGTAAAATTCATCCTGCCATTCAAGGATGCGCTCTATCAGTTCACCGAACGGTCCCTCAGGTAGAGGCTCCGATATGGAGATAACCTCTATACCGTTTTTCTTAAGCATTGATTTAAGAGTAATCGCTTCCTCTTGGTTTCTCGCGAATCGGCTGAACTTCCACACAAGTATTATATTAAAGGGCGAAGGCTTCTTTTTGGCAGCGGCTATCATTTCAAGAAATTTATCGCGCTTGGCCATACTTTTGCCGGATTTACCGCCGTCCTCCATAAAGATGTAATCTTCAAGCAGGACTATATCGTTCTTTTCTGCGTAATCCTGAATAAGCTTTAATTGGCTATCCGGAGAATATTCGGTTTGCTCATCAGTTGAAACACGAATGTAGCAGGCTGCTTTTTTAAATTCGGTCATAAGGTTCCTCCTTTCTGATTGGTGCAGTTGTCGAGATTTTCTCGATAGCTGAAATTTTGCTTAATTCATTCTCAAAAAAATAAAGCCTTTATTTTCGTAAATTCCCATATGGTGGGACAACTACTTCTAAAGGCTTGTTAACATTTGTAACTTTGCGTTACGTGTTTATTATATGCATTTAAAAGTAATTTGTCAACAATTAATTTTTAAAAATTAATTGTTCCGCATAATAATCCAAAGCCTTTTGCATAAAGTCTTCAGGCACACCAAAGTATTCTGATAGTTCCCAACGGTTATTACAATATTTACAGGCTTCTTTTAGCTCGTTCTCAGGGATGAGCTTTTTTATTGCATATGGTTTAAATAAACCGTTTCTTTAAAGATTAACTGAATTATTCTTTATACTGCCTATGCTTACATGCAGAACACAACTTATCTAAATGACATTCTTCTACTGTATCGGTATATATTTTTGTGGAATTTTTTAAATAAAAACAATCCCTGTATATATGATAAACTGTTCCGTAACGAGTAAAATAGCAAACTGTACTATTACTTGCTTCTGCACTTTGACTATTTACAGAGCTTTCTGATTCCGCAGAAACGGTTTTTATTTTTTCATTATTTGAATATGTGATAAATACAGTTATTAGAATAATACAGGTAATTAGAATTACAGATGTTACAGTAATTGCGATATTGATTATTAGGGTACTGCTACTTGATGACAGCAGATAATGTGCGAATAAATCGGCTTGTCTTTCCTGTTGCTTTTTGAGACTCGGGGTTTTGCGGTGCTTTAATATAATATGCCCTAATTCGTGTGCAAGGGCAAATAATTGACTATTCTCGGAAATGAGGTTATCAATAAAAATATAAGCTGTACCTGATTTGTCAATAACAGAAACAGAGTCTGCTTCTCTTGATTCATCGTAAAGCCCAAAAGCCATAAGCAATGTGGCTGATTCTGAATAACTTTTAATGATGAACCCCTTTTTACGGGCAGCGTGTAATAATCCTTTTAGGGTTATTCGTTTGTTTGTAAGATTAATTGATTTTGCAAATTGGATAGCGGAATGTTTGATAGATTTCATTTTGTGGTTCCCCCTATATTATTAATAATTTAATGATATAGGGGGCTGAAATAAAGTCAAGAAAGCGTAATATATTTATTTCATATTTTCCGCTACTGTTATAAGCGCCTTTATTTTTTCGGGCGGTAAATTCACCGCAACGGCAATAAGCTCTTTAAGCTCGGACGGTAAATCTGTTTGAATAGGAATATTCCCACCATTTTTTATTATTGTTAAGAGTGAATTGATTTGTTCGGCAGGATATGGCATTAACGCCTGCGCCAGTTTATTTATTTCATTCAAAACATCATCTGAAGGTACGGTTTTTTCGTGACCGCCCGCTACACCGTTTTTATTAAATACAAGTAAGGTTTGAGTTTGAGGAGACGGGTCAGGGGCGAGTGAAATGTAGCTCTGGGTGATGTTAGGGGAGGGGAGGTTTATGTCGGGGAAACTTTTTTCTTCTTCACCATTCAAATAATCTATTGAAACATTGAAATATTTTGCTATACAAGAAATTGTGTGAATCATAGGAGTTTGAAAACCGGTTTCCCATTTACTAATCATAACTCTATCGGTTTTTAAACAAAAACGCTCATTCAAAGCTTCTGATAATTGTGTTTGATTTAACCCCTTAGACGTTCTTAATTGTTTTAATCTTTCACCAAGTATAGTAATTTTAAACACCTCTTGACATTTTAGAGCTGATATGTTAATATAGATGTAGACAAGGAAGCATTAGTTGTTTCCGCGAATAAACCGTTTATTTAGGATAAACCGTCTACTGTGCAGAGTAGGCGGTTATTTCTTTATGTAAATAATTATTATTAATACAAGTAATGTAAAAGAAATAATATATTCCATAGCAACACCCCCTTTCGGTAGGTGTCGGAAACAACCGCCGCTCCCTTGGCTACGGTGACATTATAACATCAAAGTGTCGAAAATGCAACATAAAAATGAAATTTTCTTAAAAAAAGTGTTGACAAAGAAACGGAAGTGTGTTATTATCTATGTGTCGAAAGTGACACAAACGTTTTTGGAGGTGAATATATGAGAAAAAAGAAACATAAGAAATATTATAAAATTCCTGCTTTCCAAATTCTAAGCCAAAAGAGTGATGATGAAATGGCTGAAATATTGGGGATATGTAAAAGAACGTATAAAGAAAAGATAGAAGGATATTCGGATTTTACATCTGAGCAAGGAAAGGTTTTGTCAACCGTCTTCGGGGTAACCCAAGACGAAATTTTTTCGGCTTAAATGTGTCGAAATCGACAATAAGGTGAGGTGAGAGAATGAAATTGAAGAAATGTCCCTTTTGCGGTGGAGAGGCGCGAACAAATACTCTGAATGATGTTGTTCAATGCAAAAAATTTGCCGCCAATATTTACGATTCGAGTTACAGCGAAGAAGAAGCTATTAAAAAATGGAACAGGCGTGTGAATGAGCCATTGAAAAGAAATCGCCCATTAAATGAGATAGAGCAGGATGAAATTGTTCGTAGGATAATAAATGTATTAGCGGAAAAACAATGCACCGCACAGGAAGCTGAGAAAATCCTGCGCAGTGCACAAATAGGTGTTATCGGTTCGGCTATAGTACAACATTTGGATTAACGATTTTTGTTGACCAATTTCTTTAGCTCGGTAATAACTGTTGTATCTGATTTTTTGATTGCCGATGCAAAAGAGCAATAATCGGTCAAACCGTATACACCTCGTCCTTTTTCGATAAGTACACAGTTACGATTACAAGGACCGTTGATTAAAGGACAAAAGTCATTCATTATCATCACCACCTTTCAAGAAATTATAACAGGTGGGGAGTAGATAGTCAAATTAAATAAGGAGGTGCGGTTATGGAATACTACGTTGACAAGAACGAGACTATTGCAGGTCGGCTGTATAAATGTGGTAAAAAGTATTATATGGCGGAAACAGGGCGTAAGTCAGAAGTTGCGATGGGGAACTTCGTCGGGTCGAAAGGACTTAAAACCACAAGCTATTGTACGGCGCAGCGGTTTTTGTATCAAAACGGCTGTGCGAGAAAAGCATAAGGAGGAAAGGTAATGAAAAAGAGAGAAGCAGATAAGTTATTGGCAGACCATTTTAAAGAGCTTGACCGTAAAGCGGATATTGCTGCCGAAGCTGATGACAATGAGGAATATATGCAGCTCGTTGACAGTATGTTAAAGGTTTATACCGTATTGTCAAGCTCTGAAGACGGCTTTGAATCGGATTTCGGCACAACGCCATCCACTATTGGGAGCTAAAGGTTATTGGTTAGCTATGGTATAGGACAAAGCAGCTAAAAAATATTATTAGACAAGGAGGATGATACATATGGGAAGAAGAGATTTACCGACAGTAAGAGGTTTTTTACGTATGCCGGACGGTTCCGCAAAGCCGATGGAGGAGCTCACTCCCGAAGAACTTGATAAATGGGATAGAGAAAGAGTGCACAGAACAAGCAGAGTTATGAGCGAAATCTTCAGTGCTTATCCTGAGGCAGCGTCTTTACTTGAGGAAGTCTCACCCGAAAGGAAAAAAGCTTTTTATGAGCGTTTCCCGGAATTTAAAAAAACCACTGCATAAAGCAGTGGCCCAAACACAAACAAATAGGCGCTTTTTGTTACAAGCAGACAGTGCCTATAAGTTTGTTTTATTTTAACAGATATTTATTAAAAAATCAAGGAGAAATTTAAAAATGGATAGTTATATTTTTATAGACGGGCCCGTTATGTGGCTGAGCGTAGGATTTTTTATATTTTTGTTTTTCTTTGTAGTCTATGTAGGCTGCACGAACATTAAGCTTACAAGAGAAAACGATAAGCTTATGCGTGAGCTTGATTTAAAGACAGACAAGCTTAACCGGCTTTATTCAAAGCTTTCTGACCTTAAGGACAAGTATTACAGGGAAGGCTTTAAAAAGCAGCTTGAGGAGAACGGCGATGTATAAGTGTTTGAATTGCGGGACGGAGTTTGAGGAAGCCTTTGTTATAACTGAGGAAAGTGGAGAACGCTGGAGTGTTTGTCCGACCTGCAGGGGAGCTGAAATATCAGAAGCTAAAAAGTGCGAGCATTGTGGAGAATATTTCACTGACGATACCTATGGTGTTGTTTGTGAGGAGTGCGCCGGTGAAATTAAAGACCGATTTTCGGAAATAGTACAAGACCGATTTACACCGCTTGAAATCGATATACTGAACGTTGTTTACGATGGGGTGAATATAGGATGAGCAACACATTATCTGTATACAGGCAGCTTATTAACACACCTGAAAATTTATTTGAAGTGCTAAAGCGTGAAATCGGGCTTAAAACAGACTGTATTCCTTTTGCAGTAAAAGCTATTTCTAATCTTAAACTATTAGATAATCTTACAGAAGCCGAGGCGGTTAACGCGGCAAATGTTTTCCTGGCTAATTTACAGACATTGAACCAAGGTGGAATTAAAGCCGAGGATTATGACAAAATAGATTTTGTTAAGCGCGGAAAATCGATTACGATTTCTGCACGAGTTGAGGCTTTTTACAGAGCAGCAGCGCGTAAGGGGTATCGCATTACTGACACTATAGTTGCTGTTCCGAAGGAAGATAGTGATACTACATATTTCCGTGAGGAATTTTATAACGGTGAGATTGTTTATGTTTTAGAGGATAGGCGCATAAATCCTGACCGTAAAATAATGGCTGAAAGAATTGCAAACAATTATTTTTCAAAGTTTATATGTCGGCTTACGGTTATAAATACAAAAGACGGTACACGTTTTATGTCAGAATGTGAAATGTCGGCCGAGGAAATGCTTGAGATATCAAACACCGGCGAGCAAGGAATATATAAAACAAAGTGGGTGGAATACGCAAGAGCAAACGGAACTGTTGGTAAACGTAAGGTTGTAACAGAAGAACTTAATACGGATAGCTTCTGGTGCAAATGGACAGGTGAAATGGCGAAAAAAACTATAATCCGCAGAGCCTTAAAACGTGTTAAAGAGGTATTGCCAGAGCTTAAGGATACAATATATGCCTTTGATAAAGAAGATGAGTTCGAGCCACCTGAAAGTTTCCTGCCACCTGAGAAAATAGAATTTGAAATTCCGCTGGAAGCTGTTAAGGTTGATATTACAAATCTTACAGCTGAGCAAAAGGAAGATATTAAAGAAACTTTAGATTTATTTAAGGTGAATCCAAAGCTTGCTGTAGATAAGGCAAATGAAATCAAAGCATTGCTTGAGGGCGGCGCCGAGCTTCAGGAAGTTATTAACACACATTATGCAAGTATTGTTAATATTGCAAGAAGCAAAAACACTTTTCCGATAATAGAACCGTGGTTTGGTAAATTATTGAAGGGCGGCAAAAGTAATGAATAAAACAAAGCTTAAGCAAGGCTCTTTAGAATGGGAAAAGGCTCGCCTTACACGAATTGGAAGTAGTGAGGTATTCGATATTGTACGTTACTATGCTTCTGATGAGGAGCTGCAGAACTGCGGTATAAATGCCGAACGCTTCAGGGAAGAAAAGCCTTATACAACCACGTGGGCGTTATACCATAAGATACTTAACGATGGTGTGTATCAAAGACAGTCGGTACCTCCGGAGTTTGCCGAATACGGTCACGCAGTAGAGTCATACGGTTTAAAGGTTTTGCAAGCAGGGAGAACGCATAAGCTAAAGCCCGGTGCGGTTTATGTGTCTGACAGACTGATTGCAAGTCTTGACATAAGCGGTATCAGTGAGGAAATTGATGTACAACCGTTTAATTACGGCGGTGGGTTTGTACCTGTGGGCAAAAAATTTGTATGCGAGCAAAAAACAATGATGCCGAATGTTATTAAAAGAGGCTTACCATTTAAATACATAATTCAGGCGCAGTATCAGATAACTATGACAAAGGATGATTTTTATATTCTTCAGATAATGGTGCTTGAAAACGATACCGTTTTTGAGCGTGGCAGGATAACCCAAATGTCAAAGAAAAAAAGAGCAGAATATCTTAAGGACAAGCTAAGCGTAAATATGCTCTATTTTGCAAACAATCCTCATTTGTCGGCATTAATTAATGTCTGTATTGAACGTTTCTTTCGTGATGTGGATAACCGTAATGAGCCAAAAGCATTTATAGCACACGATACATCTAAAAATATAATAGAAAGCATACGCCTTAACACCGTGTATAACAAAGAGCTCTCACTTACGTTTGACCTGAGCGAATATAAAAAAGCAAAAGGGGATGCGGAGAAAGCAGAAGAAAGGCGCAAAGCAGAGCTTCAAAAAATTGTTGAGCAGGCGAAAGAATATAACGCAAGCCGTTTTAAAACCGAAGACGGCAAGCTTACAGGAAGCTTTTCTGCTGCAGGGGCTTTTCTGCTCAAGGAAAAGGAGTAGGCAATGGAAAGATTTACATTACGTCCTTATCAAGAAGCAGCGGTACAAAATGCTGTAGAAATGTTAAAAGAGCGCGGAAATTCTCTTATTGTAGCGGGTACGGGAGCAGGAAAAACAATTATGATGGCGGCGGCGATAGGCAGATTTGCAAACGGCTTTTATGCTGATAATAAAAAAAGGCCGCACGTGCTTGTGCTGGTGCATCGGACCGAAATACACGACCAGAATCACACAAAATTTTCTAAGGTGTGTCCTGAACTCGCAACAAGCGAAATAACATCGGTAAGAAAAAGCTTACACGGTTATGTACATTTTGGAATGGTGCAGACAGTTGTAAATTTACTTGATGACTTTGCTGATGCAGGAAGTTATTTTGACCTTATTGTAATAGATGAGGCCCACCACGCTAAGGCGAGCACCTATGAAAGCATTATAAATTGGAATAAGCAAGGCAAGCCGAACGCTGCACTTTTAGGAGTTACTGCTACACCTAACCGTGGTGATAAGCTACCGCTTATAGAGTTATTTGATAACTTTAATCAAATTACATCGCGTTTTCTGATAGATAGCCATTATCTTGTGAGACCAAAGTTTATAGATGCTTCACCTGTTTTTCAAACCGATGATGGGGACGAAAAGGGACATTTAAGCAAGAATTGTAAATTTGATGTGTTTGGTATAGAGCTTATGAAAAAACTATGTCAGGAGTATTTGAGGTTAAAAGAGGACGGTAAAACGGTAATTTTTGCGCCGTCTCACGAATTTTGCAATCTTATATATGACACCTTAAAGGAATTAGGCAGAAAACCCGCATATCTTTCGTTAGGACTTGACGATATTACGCGCAAGGAAGAACTTGAAAGATTCGAGACCGGAGACTGCGAGGAGCTTATAAATGTTGACATTTGCACAGAGGGATACGATTATCCTGAACTTCGTAACATAGTGGATTTCGATACCAATGGTACCCACGGACAATGGGTACAAAAGGTTGGTAGGGTTCTACGTACTGCACCGAAGAAAACAACTTGCACAGTAATTGACTTTGGCGGAAATATAGACCTTTATCCCGAAGGTGTTGAGACAGACGTTAATTTAAACGGTGTTGTTAAAAAACCAAAGGGCGAGCACTTGACGATAGATGAATTTTTCAAGCCTAAAAATCACAAGGAAAGTGTGACTAAGGAATATGTAACCGAGGAAGTACATGGTTATACGCCGTATAATCCGCCTTGTGGATTCGAAACGGTGCTTGACAAGGATTTTGGAATAGTGCTTGTAGCCTGCGGCAACAAAAAAGACTGCATAATAACATCCGATAGAAGCCAAACAATTGCATATTTTGGAGATAAGGTAAGCCTTGTTAAGCATATGACAGGCGATTTTAACACATTGGCCAATGAGGGTGTTAAATGGGTCGGAGAAATAACAAAGTCTGACCGGTCTATAAGTCGATTACAGGTTGAGCTTTTAGCACCCGAATATGCAACAACGGCATTGGATTGGTATGGTGCGAACTGTTGCATATGTTGGAAAGCTTGGAAGGAAGAAATAAAATGTTTGAGCAAAAATGTAAAATAAAGGACCTTTTGCTGACAACGAACGGTGAATGTGCTTTGACGGTTATAATTCCTAAATCTTTTCTTGAGTTATACGATGAATACAAGGATAAGCTTCTTAAAATCAAATTATGTCTTTGGAAAAACAAACGAAGTCTTGATGCAAACGCATACTTTTGGGAATTGTGCGGTCAGCTTTCGGAAAAGCTTGAGATATCTCCGCGGGACATATACCGTGTGCTTGTTAAAGAAGTAGGCGGTAATTATCAGGTAACACCCATAAGAAACGATGCAGTTGACGGATGGATTGAAATATGGGAAAAGCGCGGCCTTGGTTGGGTGTGTGAGCCGTTAGGAAAAAGCAAATTTAAAGGTTATACAAACGTGGTAAATTATGTTGGTTCTTCGGAATATGATTCTGCGCAAATGTCACGGCTTATTAAGCTTTTAATACAAGAGTGCAAAAACAACGGCATAGAGACCGCTACACCAAAAGAGCTTGCTTTATGGGAGGATAGCGGATGAGTGAATTATCAAAAGCTTGTGATATTTCTGCTAAGGTGCGCAGTGAAGTTATAGAGCGAGATGATGGCAGAAGTATTTTGAGCGGTTCTAAAGAGAACATACAAATTGCGCATTACATATCACGTGCACGTGGTGGTCTTGGAATAGCTCAAAATCTTGTCTGTCTTACCGCTAAAGAGCATTATGAATATGATAACGGCAAGAAGCACAAGGAATTTAAAAAACGTATAGAGAACTATTTAATACAAAGATATCCCGATTGGGATGAAACAAAATTAATATATAGAAAGTGGTGGTAAAATGTTTAATTTAGTAGTTTTAACAGGTCGATTAACTGCAGACCCGGAGCTTAAAACAACTCCTAATGGTACTTCGGTTACATCCTTTTCTATTGCCGTTAGTCGCCCTTACCGTTCCGGTGAAGAACAACAAAGCGATTTTATTAATATAGTTGCTTGGCGACAGACAGCAGAATTTATAACCAAATATTTTAGAAAAGGTAATATGATTGGTATTGAGGGTTCAATTCAAACTAGAAGATACCAGGATAAAAACGGTAATAACCGCACCGCATTTGAGGTTGTGGTTAATAACGCTCAGTTTGTAGAGTCCAAGCGTGATTCTGAGGATGATGGCGAGCCTGTTTCTTCTTACAGCAATGCCGATGTAAATGATTTTGCCGATTTGGGCGATGCTACGGATGATGACCTTCCGTTCTAAAAAAAGTTTAAGGAGGATTAAAAATTGGCACGACCGTTGAAAGACGGGGTTGATTATTTTCCAAAAAATACAGACTTTTATAATGACGACAAGGTAAAACTGTTAAGAGTAGAATTTGGTGCCAAAGGTATGTATTTACTTGATTACCTTTTGTGCGAAATTTACGGTAAAAATGGATACTTTATTAAGTGGGACAAAAGCAGGTGCTTCTTAGTGTCTGACGGTGCGGGTTGTGGTTGCAGTCCCGAGTACATAAGCGAGTTTATTTCGGGTGCTTTAAGATGTTCTTTCTTTGATGAAAGGGTGTTTAAAGTGTTTGGGGTATTAACTTCCGCGGGTATCCAGCGGCGATATTTAAGGATGTTCGGTCGCCGTGAGCAAATAACAATTATCGAAGAATACTGGTTGCTTGATATGAACGATATCAACGATGTTCCTGCCGGTGTTCTTAATAAAGTTGCCTTTAAAAAAGTTTCTGCATACAAAAACCCCGTTTCTGCATACAAAAACCCCGATAATGTAGACAATAACTCACAAAATAAAGTAAAACAAAATAAAGTAAAACAAAATAAGAGAGAGGGAGCGCGCGAGAGCACGTCTCCCCCCACTCTTGAACAAGTTGAAGAATTTTTCAAAAAGGAAAAAATTAAAATTAATGCAAAGAAATTCTTTTATTATTACAATGCAAAAAATTGGCATGGGATATCTGATTGGAAATCTAAAGTTCGCGAGTGGCAAGCAACAGAAAAGCAATCTCCCGGTGAGGCTGCTTCTTATGATTTAGAATTATTTAAACAGATGTTAGATGCCAAAGAATAGGAGTGAATTGTGATGGCAGAGAAAGCATTAATTAAATTTACGATACCACTGCCGCCGATAACCAAGAAGAATCATCAGAGAATATTGATTAACCGTAAAACAGGTAAGCATTTTATAGGGCAGAGTGAGCAATATATGTAGTATGCCAAAGATGCGGCTTGGTTTATACCTAAAGGATATTTAATAAATGTGCCGGTAAATGTTAAATGTATTTTCTATATGCCGACAAGGCGTAAGTGTGATTTAACAAATTTACTTGAGGCGATTGACGATATAATGGTGGAATGTGGATTGCTTGCAGACGATAACTACACGGTAATACACAGCCACGATGGCAGCAGGGTGATGTACTGCAAGGAAAGACCGAGGACTGAGATTGAAATTCTGGAGGTGGGAGAAACTTGAAAGAATGTATAATTTGTGGTTCGCCCTGCCATAGAAAATATTGTTCGAAAGAATGCTATTTGAAAAACGAACGGAGAAAATACAGACAAAAGCATCCAAAATACGAAAAATTTTACGTTTTTTATGATAAGAATGATTTTGTAAGATTCTGCGGTACAAGTGAACAACTTGTAGAGGACGGAACCTTTCCCAGCAAAAATGCTGTAGCTACGAGGGTATGCAAAATTAAATCAGGGGAATTAAGTGGTAATGTATTTATTTTAAATTATCTTGTTACGGAGTGAAGAAAAATGGATTCGAAAAAATTGGAAAAGATAACAGAAAAATTCTGTGACAAATATTGCAAATATCCCTGTGTTATGAAGGACCAGGATGAGCTTGACGAAATTTGCGCAAAATGTCCGATGAATGATTTGTTTGAGTTGTTGGATTAGGAGGCTGTTATGACGAATTTTGAAAGAATATAGGCTATGGATATTAATGAGCTATCAGATGTGTTTTATTCCGGTATTGACAAAATATGCTTTGAAAACTGCACAAAGCTTTCGGGAAATAAATTCGAGTGTCCAATTAAGAACGACGTAGATCCTGAAAACTGCAAGAAATGCGTTAAGCATTGGCTCGAAAGTGAGGCGGCAGGATGAAATGCAAATACTGTGGCAATAAAGCCATAAAAGGCAATGACATATGCCAAAAATATTATAACAAAAGACCGTATGTAAGAAAACTGCTCCAAATGGTTAAAGACACATTTGAGATGTACGGAAAGAATAGGGTGGTGCAAAGGAATGAAAGCACAACTTGATGTTTTCGGTGGCGAAATATCAACAACCGAACTTGAAAAGCAATTTCAAGAAACACAACAAAAGCACCGAAGAAGATATAAACCAATGCAAGAATTATACGGCTTAACACAGGGTAAAAACTGCAAGACTTGTAAACATTGTTTAAAAGTCGATTATCATTGCAAAACCTATTACAAATGTGAATTATGGGTTATTAGCAATAGCGAGGCAACGGATATAAGGCTTAAAAACAATGCTTGCGGAAGATATGAAAGTAAGGAGTGATACCGAATGACACCGAAATTTATTGAACATATACACTTGGATATTCCAAAAGACTTAACACCTAAATTTGATGAAATGGAAAATATAGTGAGTAGTGCAGCAAACCAAATAATGATACAACAAGCCAAAAAAATAGATGATGAAATTTGCAAACAAATTAAAGATATGGCGGTTGCGAATGGCATTGATGATGTTTATGTGCTTGATAAAAGTAACATTCTATCCGCCCTTGAAAAGCAGATACCGAAAAAGTTAAAAAAAGTAACTTGGATTTTCAAAAATAAAAACGATATGCGTCTTGCAACAGAAAGTGATGTTTTAACAGAAGATAATCACATAACCCTAAATCATTGTCCTTGTTGTGATGCAGAACCAACAGTAGTGAAATATTTATCTCCGCCAAGATATGATTTATATTGTCGCAAGTGCGGACAAGCATTAGATTGGAGTGATAGTGAGTGAAAGTAAAGGTTGGTGATGAGGTTTATGTGCCAAACCAAAAGAAACCATATAAAGTAAGAGCAAGAGATGATAGGTATATTATCTGCACTAAACCCTTTAACCCACAACACACTGTTCTTTATTTTATAGTCGATTTAGTTAAAAAATGGAGAGCACCCGACAATATGATTTTTTGTCTCGGATATGAAACCGTTGAAGATTGTCAAGAAAGATTAGCAGAACTGCAAAGCGGTGAAATAGAGTTAAGCCGCAGGCGTGGTGTTCCGTTAGATATAGATATTGAGTAAGGAGTGATACCGAATGACCGATAAATTAAAGCCTTGTCCGTTTTGTAATGGTGAAGCAAATTTAAAAAGATATATAAAAGGAAAAATACGCATTACCACTTTTTATTATGTTGAATGTTCGCTTTGCCGAAATAAAACACCTGTATTTTGGGAGCAAAACGAAGCAGAAACAAATTGGAACAGGAGGGCAGACAATGAATAGTGATAAAGATAGGCTGATAGATTTAATGCACAAACAGTTTGCCGAACTGTATAAAGACGGAGATTGGAGCTTTAACGAAATGCTTGTTGGAGTTGCCGAACACCTTTTAGCGAACGGCATCATAGTACCGCCTTGCAGGGTGGGGGATTATGTATGGTTAGTCTTTACACCTAAATATCCTGCAAATCCTAATGACTATGGCAAGTGGTTTATGACACAATACGGAGTGCAAAGGATAATATTTGGAGCAAAAGGGTTATCAATAGAAACTTGGAATATGGGTACTATTCCTGCAAAAGAATTAGGCAAAACCGTATTCCTCACCAAAGAGGAAGCGGAAGCGAAGTTAAAGGAGTTAAAAGAAAATGCGAGAAATATTGTTTAGAGGCAAATGCAAAGAAACGGGAGAGTGGTACACAGGGCATTATATCCACCTGCATAAAACTACATATTGCTTTAAAGAAGATTATGACAGAGACAAAGACAACGACATACATCAAATTGTTTTTGAAAAAATGATGGATTGGGGATTGCCTAACCAACATTTAAGAGTTGATGTTATTCCCGAAACAGTAGGGCAATACACGGGGATAAATATTGGGGTCAAAAAGTTGTTTGAGGGCGATATTGTAGAATGGCACGAAGATTATGACGACACTTGGGGTTATCCTCAGACAACTATTGGTCGTTCTGTTGTTGTATGGGATAAAGAAAATTTTTGTTGGTCGTTTGAAACTGACGGATATATTCAAGCATTCAATGATTGGAATTGGAATAGTAGTTTTATTATCGGCAACATACACGACAACCCCGAATTGTTAAAGGAGCGTGAGGGGAAATGAATGATATACCTTTTTTTATATTCAAGTTTATATTTCTATTTTGTATGATTTTTGGAAAACGCTTTAAAAATCCAACAGTACAAACGGCATTTGGTTATATTGCGACTTTCTGTTTCGGTGCGGAAGTGATGTTTATACTTCAGTTATTTTTTATATAAAGGAGCGTGAGGGAGAATGAAACCACAAGGATATTTTAACGGGGTTAAAGTATTTGTAACAGAAAGTTGTGTAACCTATGTCCCTAAACGAAAACATAAGAAACGCAGAATCCAAAAGAAGTGGGTAAAGCGGTATGGAGAAACCCTTGTGCCTTTTCGTGGATTGATAGGTGCAGAACTTCTTAACGAAAAAGTGCTTTATTGCCACCCTAAACATTGGGATAAATTCGTTGAAATGTCAAAGAAGAAAGGATTTGAGGTATAATGCCCGATAAAAAACTAACAGATATTAAAGAACTTTTGAAATATAAGGCAAAAGTAGGTTGTCAGAATTGTGATTTAATAGGCAAAGGTTGTTGTAGCACTTGCGTTAATAGTTTGATAAAACAATTTATCGAACTGTTTGACCGCCTACAAGCGGAGAATGAAAGGTTGAAAAACGCATATAAACAATGTGCTTGGGAAAGAGATTGTTTTGAAGCTGATAATAAAAGGTTATATGAAATAATCGAAAATAAAAATATAAAAACGGAGGAACAATAATATGTCAAATAGTGAAGTAGCACGAAATCAATTAACATTCGAAGAAAGAGCGAAATATTTTGAGAAAGATGTAAAAGAGTTTTTTAATTCTTACAAAAATGAAAGCGGTGGTGAAGATTGTATCGAAGTATGCTTAATTCAAGCAGGTCGCAGAGCCATTGCAATGGCAGAAAAAGAAATCAACCGCCAAAAAGAAGAGATAAAGAGTTTGAAATCGGAGTGCCAAGCAGCAGACGATTATGAATCCGTTTTAGTTAAAAGAATAAAAGCAGAAATATATAAAGAGGTTTTTGAAAGATTAAATAAGGCTATTGTAAGAAAAAATAAATTCTTTGGCAATTGGTTTATTGTTAAAGGTGTCAGTTTACAAGATATAACTGCACTTAAAAAAGAATTGGAGGAAAATATTATGTCAACACCTTGGGGAAATGAAACAGAAAGAGCAGACTATTATCAAAATGAATTTAATACTCAATTTGCTATATGCAAAAGGCTTGATGAAGAGAATGAGAAGTTAAAAATAGAAAACTCATCTTTGTCAAAGGAAATTATTGATACAAAAATCGAAATGTATAAGCAGTGTATTGAAGAAATGCGAGAAAAAATAGTTAATACACCTGTTGATGTTAATTTGACAGGTAAAACAAACGAATACAGAGAGGGTTATTTAGACGGACTTGTGGCTAAACAACATAATATACTTGATATGCTTAACAACCTCTTAAAAGAATTGGTGGGTGAGGATAAATGACTAATTTCTTAATAGGCTTATCAGTCGGTTTGGCCGTTGGCGGTTTTATAGGTGTGCTTGTAATGGCTATAATGTTGGTAAATAAAGACGAGGAGAAATTTAAATGAAGTGCAGAGCAGTAAGCAGGATTTACAGGAACCAGCCGAATGCAAACCAAAAGAAGGTGCTTAATCAGGAATGTGAAAGAGTTTTCCACAAATATCTCGAACAGTATAATAAGATGGTCATTTTACAGATTATGCACATACTTCATTTTGATTTCGGTTTTGGAAAAAAACGGCTTAAAAGATTTTTCAGTAAGCTTAAGGAAATGCAAAACCGCCACATTGAACGATACGAGGTAAAGGATGATGATGTGCCGGATATTTGTGAAATACAGCTCAGAGATGTTGGTATAAGACTTGAGGACTTTTTTGAAACGGAGTGATATGGATGCCAAATTATAAGTCTAATGATGTTAAATGTCCTTTTTATAAAGGAGAAAATGAAAAAATAATCAAGTGTGAAGGGACTGTGAGTGAAACCTGTACACAGACATTCAGAAGCAGTAATAAGAAAATGCTTTTCAAGGGAAAGTATTGTAATTGTTTTAATTATAACAGTTGCCCTTACTACAAGCTTGTAAACAAAAAATATAATTAACGAGAGAACGGATGAGGCTTTATTGCTTTATCCGTTTTTTATTTTTAGGAAAAATTTGAAATGATTTTTTAAAAAGTGTCGCAAAGCCGCATAAACACTGGAAAAAACAGTTAAAAAATTTTCTTAGTTTAGAGGTGACATTGCGACATATGAATTTGGTAAAATTAAAAAGTAAGGATGGTGAGAAGATGGCAAATGAACAGAACTTAAAACCTCAGGCGCATATATTAACACTTGAAGAACAGTCGAATGGCGGAAAAGCAAGTGGAGAGGCTCGAAGACTCAGAGCTGCGGTTAAAAAAGCTCTGCAGGGGAAAGTTCCATCAGAAATGAGCGAGCTCAGAAAATACCTTAAAAAAAGCGGCGTGGATACAACAAACGATAACGGAATTGCGTTTGCTATGGTTCTCAAGGCGCTTGCCGGAGATAAAGCGGCCGCCGATTGGGTGAGAGATACATCAGGTGAGAAACCGAAGGATGAAATCGATATTAGCGGCGGTGTTGTGTTTATTAGTGGTGAGGATGAAATTGCCGAATAGCAAACGAATATATCTGCCTGACATAGTTGGCGGCGGATACGGTAAGTTTTGGAATGATAAAAGCCGTTACAGGGTTTTAAAAGGTGGTAAAGGCAGTAAAAAGAGCACCACAACGGCGCTGAATTATATTTACAGGCTGATGAAATATCCCGAAAGTAATCTGCTTGTAGTAAGAGCAGTTATGAATACACACCGCGACAGTACATTTGCTCAGCTTAAATTGGCTCAGGAAATGCTTGGTGTGAGCCAACTGTGGCGCAATACGGTATCACCTATGGAAATGGTGTATATTCCTACCGGACAAAAGATACTCTTCAGAGGCTTTGACGATGTTCTTAAGCTTGCTTCGACCACCGTATCAAAGGGCTATCTTTGCTGGGTGTGGATTGAGGAGGCTTATGAGATTGAAAGCGGTACGGATTTCGAGAAGCTCGACCTTTCCGTTCCGAGAAGTAAGCTGCCTGAGCCGTTATTTAACCAAACAACGCTGACCTTCAACCCTTGGAGCGAAACGCATTGGCTGAAATCACGCTTTTTCGATGAAGAATCTTCATTGGTTACAACCTATTCAACGAATTATCTGTGCAATGAGCATTTGAGCCCAGAATACCATACTGCAATGCAAGAGCTTAAGGAACGGAACTATCGCAGATACGCCGTTGCAGGTCTTGGCGAGTGGGGTATTGCTGAAGGTCTTGTATTTGAAAACTGGGAGAAGGTTGAATTTGAACCGGACAAATTAGGCTCTGAAGATAAAACCGAATGGCAATACAGGCACTTTTTCGGTCTTGATTACGGTTATACGAATGACCCTACAGCCTTTATAGCCTTTGCGGTTAATCCAATAAGCAAAGAGATATTCATTTATGACGAGCATTATGAACACAAAATGCTTAACTCTGATATAGCCGCTATGATAAAGAAAAAAGGCTTTGCAAAGGAGCGCATCCGCGCCGATGCAGCAGAGCCGAAGTCGAATGATGACTTAAGGCGGCTCGGAATAAGCCGAATAATACCATCGGTAAAAGGTAAGGACAGTGTTGTAAACGGTATAGCAAAGCTTCAGGAGTATAAAATCTTTGTTCACCCACGGTGCAGCAATATGATTTCGGAGCTTTCCAGCTACTGTTGGAAAAAGGACAGGCAGACCGACAAACCACTGAATGAGCCTGAGGATAATAACAATCATTTATGTGATGCTTTGCGCTATGCCTTTGAGGATGTTAAGTTCTTTCGCCCCGAGGACCCGAAGGTCAGGCGAAGAACGCAGGAATCACAATACAGCATTACACAGGACGATTTTAAAGAAGGATGGGAATAAAAATGTATTTTGCATTGGCAGTTTTAATTGTTTTATGTTGCTTTGCTTCGTTTCTAAGCGGTTTTTTGTATGCAGCAGTAAAAGGTGTTGCCTTAAAAGAGAAAAAGGCTCCTGAGCTTACAGAGACCGAGAAACGGAAGCTTGAAAGAGACAAAAGGGATTTTGACAATTTTAATAGTTACAATGGTGACGAACAAAGTTAATTACACCGTTAAAACGGTTTAATTATAACAAGCTCCCCGACCGTAGGGAGAAAGGAGAAAATTATGGAAGGAATGGAAACAATGGAAGCTTTACAGGAGGCGACCGTACCGAATGAAGGCGAACCAAGCGAGACAGTAGAGACTGAATCTGATAATGCTCGACCGCAGGCAGAAGAGGTGACAGAGGAACAGTCAGAAGCGGATGTACCGGCAGATGAAAGCTTTTTAGATGTTGAGTTTTATAAGAATTCAAAGAGCCTTAGTCGCGACGAGGCTGTAAAATATGCTCAAATGGGTATGAACTATGAAAAATTAGAGCCCGTAATTTCTAAAATTGATTATCTTGCCGCTATTAACGGTGTTACTCGCGAGCAGTACATAGAACAGCAGTTACAGAATCAAGAGGCTGATATGCGCAAGCAGATTATTGATAAGTACGGTGATGATGAAAGTATTATCAATGAAATGATGGCTTTTCAGAAGCAAAAGCATAAAAAAGCTTATGATGATATGATTGCTAAAGCTAAGGCAGATGAAAAAACTGCCGAAGAAAGCACCGAGACAAGACTTGCGGAGGAATTTGCAGGACTTGTATCAGAATTTCCCGAGCTTGAGGGCAAGACGTTTAAGGATTTACCTAAAACTGTAAAGCAGGCAGGCTTTGGGGGAGAAAAGCTTCTTAATGCTTATCTACAGTATAAGCACAAGGAGGCAAAAAACATAGCGGCAGCCAAGGCTCAGGCTGAGGAAGCTGCAAAGAAAACAGCCGGCTCGATGAGCAGCGACAATATTGAAACCCAAACTGCAGAAGAAAAAGGATATTTAAGCGGTTTATGGGGAAGGTAAAAATTTAAAAAACAAAGGAGAAAATTATTATGGCAAATACAATTAATTATGCAGAAAAATATACCGGCGAGCTTGACAAAATGATAGTTCAAACCGCCAAAACAGGCTTTTTAGCTGATAATGCTTTTAGAGCAAAGTTTTCGGGAAGTAAAACGGTTTATCTTCCTGAGCTTAGCCTTCAGGGCTTGGGAGATTATAGCAGAACAGGAGGTTATCCAAAGAGTGATGCGACCTTAGTGCATACACCCTATACACTTACTCAGGAAAGAGGAGCACAGCTATTTATTGATGCGCAGGACGTTGATGAGAGTGGTGTTTCAAATCTTGTGGGACAGATGGTTGGAGAATTTACACGCACACAGGCAGTTCCTGAAATGGATGCCTATAATATCTCGGCACTTTATAAGATTGCTGCAGCAAATACCAACACAGTTAGCTTCGAAACGAAAACGGCTGTCGCAGATTTACTCAGTCTTATAAACAAAGCAGAGGCGGCAATGGAGTATGACGGAGCAACTTCTCTTATAGCAATGGTTGACCCGACTCTTTACAATTTGCTTATGACTACTGCCGAATTGCAGAGATATATTACAGTCAGCGATTTTAAGCAGGGTGAAATCAATCTTAAGGTGAAGAATTTGAACGGTTGTTCTATTATACCTGTGTCGGCGTCAAGAATGAAATCTGATTTCGATTTTAAGCCTAATGCAGGCTTTGCACCTACCTCAACAGCTGTGGATGTAAGAGCTGTAGTAATGCCTAAGGACAGCGCTTCGTTTATTAAGAAGGTTGACAAAATTAACGTGCTTAATCCTGAACAGGTTGAGGATTATGATGCTTATAAAATCAACTTCCGCCTTTATTACGACCTTATTGTTAAGACCAGCCGTAAGAAGACAATATTTGCACTTTCTTAATCGGAGGTGGTTGAATGTTTAAACTTGTAAACCGTTACGGCAATGCCCATAAAACGGCAGAAACTGAGCAAAAGCGGGATGAGTTGCTAAATGCGGGCTTTATCTTAGCTACCGAGTTGGACAATGGGATTGAGCTTGACAGAATGACCGTAGCACAGCTGGAGACTTTTGCCGGAGAGAAGGGAATATCCTTAGACGGCTGCAGTAATAAGACTGAAAAGCTTGCAAGAATCAAAGAGACAATAGGAAATTAAAGTAATTTGAGAGGACGGCAGCCTGTGTTTTGCGGTTGCCGTCTTTGTTATAACAGGAGGCTATTATGTCAATAAGAATTTTTGAATTTACAGTTACCGACAAAAGCATAGCCGTAACAAATCTGCAACGTGGAGGAGTGCAGGGGGAAAAGAATGCGACCCGATTGGATTTTTCTTTTGAAGACGGTTTAAAAGATAAACTGATTGAATTATCGAATGATGGCAAGCAGTTATTTTATCGTTTCGATTTATATGACGGTGTAGGCGGCAAAATATCAACTGACCCTGTAGCGCTTGACCTGAATAATGAAACAACCGTTTCACATATGATTGCAGAATGGCAGACACACTATGGAGGCACTATACAGGTTTATCTTGTAATTACTCTTACAGACGGCGAAAAAACCGAAATGGAGCTGTATTCCTACTGTGTGAAAATGATGCTGAAATCCTTGCCTGAAGCAGAAGAAACAGACGGCGAGGATTACGAAAGCATTACCACATTAGCAATGGTGGCGAGGGAAAGCGCGGAAAGCGCTGCGGCAGATGCTCAGACTGCCACCCAAGCGCGTAATGATACCGTGAAGGCGCATACTGCATTGACCCAGGGTTCTGCATGGATATTAGACGGTAACAGAGGAAATGCGGATTTTGATATTAAATATGTTGTAGACAACGAAATGTCAAACACAAGCAAAAATCCCGTTGAAAACAATGTTGTTAAAAAGTATGTAGACGACGAGGTAGAAAAAGCCGCAAATGAGTTTACAGAAAAAATAGATACTGAATCTGCAAAACTCCAAGACAAAATTGACGAAACGTTCAACCAACAGAGCGACTATGTGTTAGAGCAAGGTGTAAGTGATATTTGGGTATATCGTAAATGGAACAGCGGTGTTGCGGAATGTTGGGGAACTAAGACTGTTTCTTTAAATAACATTGAAAAACCGTGGAGCAATTGGCTTGGAGCAAACGATGTTACGCTAAACGTTACCGATAAAGCGCCTGCGAGTTCCGCATTTCCCAAGGGTTTGTTCTTTGAAACACCGATATTGAACGCTCAGATTTTGCCAAATGGACACGGTATGTGGTTATCTGTAAGAGGGGGAAGTGAATGTAAAATGTCTAAATCTTATACAGGTGATTATATAGCAGTCCGCCCATACACAGATGAAAATGCTCTAATAAGTATTACAGAATATAAAGTAGCATTCCATGCAATTGGCATATGGAAGGGGTAATTTAAATGGAAAACGAGAAAACAATTATTCGTGCCGATGTTGTGTACCAATATTATCGAATGAAAGCTGAAGAATGGGAAAGTCAAAACCCAATACTTGAACAGACCGAACCGGGGTTTGTTTTAGATAACAACGGGAAAGCAATTGGTTTAAAAATTGGAGACGGTATGACACATTGGAATGATTTGGAGCTTATACCATTTGGAACAGACAAGAAATATATGTCTGATTCGGATAGGGCTCAGAGCGGGAAAGCCGTTGCAGAAGCTATTGCAAACATTGAAATACCGAGCGGCGCTAACGGTGAGGACGGCTTTTCCCCCACTGTAGAAGTTACAGAAACAGAGGAAGGACACACATTATCAATAACAGATGTAAACGGCACTCAGTCCTTCGATGTGTTAGACGGTGAGCAAGGTATTCAAGGTCCACAAGGTGAAAAGGGAGAAAAAGGTGACCCGGGAGAAGTAACCCTTGATTATGCGAATAATACATTTGCAAATGCCATCCGCAATTCTGCAAGCGGTGAGATTGTGGCGGTAAACGATGTTTCTTCTTTGCCGCACAAACTAAATGTAAATTTAAGAAGAAAAAACTTAATACCTTATCCGTATGCAGAGACAACCAAAACTGAAAACGGACTTAGTATTACTGATAATGGTGACGGAACAATAACAATAGATGGTACGGCAAATAATGTAGTGTTATTCCATTTTGTAGAAAAAAATACTGATATTATTGAAAGGTTACGCAACGAACAATCAACTACTTTTTACTTTAATGTGGAAGGGTTTGAAGGTTTGGATGGTTGTGTGTGGTGGTTTGAGTTTTACGATAAGGACGGTGAGCTGGTTACCACTTGTGACGGCGATGACAGCCGCCCTGATGAATTTAATTTGTTAGACTATCCAAGTGTTTATTCTATGGATGCTTATGTTGTATTTTACGACCAAAATATTTTTTATGATAGTGTGGTTTTAAAGCCTCAAATTGGAGTTGGCTCGCCCGTAGTTACAGATTTAAGTGATGTAAGTGTTATACGAAATGGAAAAAACCTTTTTGATATCGGCACAAAGTCGGATTATTACTTGAGGCATACCGCTGTTGAAAACAACTTTGTTATTAGTGGCAATTCAATGATAGGTATTAATGGTAGCGGTGCGTCTATGTGGGCGATTAATACAGCTAATAAATATCCTGCAGGAGTGTACAGCTTCTCGGCTGATTTTGAGCAAGGAACTAATAAAAGGCTTTTTATACAGCCTTATGGTGCTTACGGAGCGGTATTAACCGATTCTGACATAACAATAAGTGGTTGGGCTTATAACAGTTTTTATAATGCTTGGTATAAGGATAATGTTGGTAATATTACAGTAAATATTCCTAATACTGTAGCCTACTGGCATTTTGGAGTGTGTTTTTTTAAACCTGGTGAACCTTCTTATAATGATGGTGGGTCAACACTAACTGTTTCTAACATTCAAATAGAAGTGGGAAATAAAGTTACAGCTTATGAGGAATACACGGAGCAAACCGCAAACGCAAACGCTGACGGAACTGTAAATGGATTGACTCCAGTTTCACCTAATATGACATTGCGAACAGACACACAGGGAGTATTTATAAACCTTACCTATAATGCAGATACAAAAATGTATATTGATAATAAGTTTAACGAATTATCGGTAGCACTATTAAATAACTAAAGGAGTAAATGATTATGTATAACATAGTAAAAAATGTATTGAACAATGGAAGATATGACCTTACCGATATAATGAAGAAGATTAATTCTTTATGGGTGCAGGGTAGTCTAACAGATAGCGAATACGAGGAGCTTACGGCAATTGCAAGAGGTGGTGCAAAGGTTGAAAATAGCACCGATGTAATTGCAAAGCTTGAAGAAATCGACAAAAGGTTAACCGCATTAGAAAACGGCAATGTGGCAACTGATGAAACCGAGCAGACCGTAGCGGAGTATATTGTCGGCAAGTGGTATTACAACGGTGATAAATGTACCTTTGAGGGCAAAACATACACTTGTATAGCTCCTGATGGTGTAGTGTGTGTTTGGTCACCAAAGGATTATCCTACCTATTGGGATGAAGTGGCTTAAATGCTAATACAGAAAAAATAACATAAAAGGAGAAAAAGATATGAACAGTCCATATAACGGAAAATTCAGAGTATCACAGCAGTACAAGGGAGCAACCCACGATGGTCTTGACCTTGTGGGCGTTGACAGCAAGGAAATTCACAGCACTGTAAATGGTGTTGTGGAAAAGGCTGGCTGGGAAAATGCTCTCAACCACAAGCAGGGCTTTGGACTTTATGTACGCATTAAGAAAAACAATAGCATAGACCGCTATTACTTCGGGCATATGTCAAAGGTGCTTGTTAAAAAGGGACAGGCTGTAAAGATAGGTGATCTTATCGGAATTGAGGGCAGCACCGGCAAAAGCACCGGCTCACACTGTCATTACTGTGCGAGGGGGAACGGTTCAAAGTCACAGATAAAGGATATTTGCGCCATAAGCGGAATTCCCAACAAGCTCGGTACATATGACGACGGCTACCTTGCCAAGCTTCAGGCACAGCAGAACCAAAAGAAAAGCAACGAGCAGATAGCTAAGGAAGTAATTGCCGGTAAGTGGGGTAACGGTGCAACACGAAAGAAAAAGCTAACCGACGCGGGTTATAACTATTCAGTTATTCAGGCACTTGTAAATAATTTATTAAAGTGAGGTAACAAAAAATGAGAAAGGGAAAGCTTACAAAATGGCTCAAATCACTTGGAATAAGGGTTGCAAAAACAATGGCCGAGACTGCGCTTGCAGTAATCGGCACAAACACAATGGGGATTACCGAGGTTGATTGGTTAGGTGTTTTAAGCGCCTGCGCGTTATCGGGCGTGGTAACGGTTTTATTCAACATCAAGGGTATACCAGACAGTGAGGATGTGTAATGGCGGATTTGTTTTCTATGGAGCAAATGGATTATCTCGATAAGCATTTTGACGACAGATACAATAAAAAGTTCGTTTCCGCAGACGACTGCATTGAAAAGCAACTGCAAAATAACAGTAAATTTGCTAATGACGATAAGCGAATTGATTTAATCCTTCAGAACCAAATGGGATATGATAAAAAAATAGCGCTTAACAATAAGCTGACGGTGGCTATTTTATGCGGAATAATAACTTTGGTGTTTACATTGATTGCGGTAATTATCGGGTCCTGAAAAGGTCCTGAGCATACGGGAAACGGCGCTTATCAAAAAGATAGGCGCCATATAACTATTAGAACAAGGAGCTTGAATTAATGAGTGTTTTAAAAATAAGAACAGAACCTGAAAGAATATTTGATGAATATAAATCCGGTAACAGCTTTAAAAACGGTTTGGGAAAAAGAGGTATTACGGAACAGGGCAAGGTAAATGAACGCTTTTTTATTGGCGACCAATGGCACGGCGCTAAATGCGGCAATAACCGACCGCTTGTGCGCCGTAACATAATTAAGCGTATAGGCGAATTTAAGATGTCCTCTATAACGGCGGCGCCGCTGGCAGTAAACTATACTGCTGACGGTATTCCGGATATTGGTCTTGAACAGGAAAAGCAGGCTATAACTGACGGACTTAACAAAGGTATTGCGCCACAGGGTGAGGTGAGCAATGCGGAAATTGCCACTGTTATGCAGTGTCTTTCTGAGTATTTTAAGATAACAGGCGAGCGGGTGAAGCTTGATACTCTTAAGGAGCAGGCGTTAAGAAACTGTTATATAAGCGGAACGGGTCTTTTATATACCTATTGGGATAGCGGAATTAAAACAGGTCTTTATGCTGATACTGCAAAGCAGGAACCAATCACCGGTGATATTGCCTGTGAAGTATTGGAAATCGAAAACGTTGTTTTTGGAGAGCCTAATAATGAAAATATACAGGCTCAGCCATACATAATCATTGCGCGCAGACGAAATTACGCCGAGGTTGTAAGGGAAGCAAAGCAAAATCGCGTTCCTGCAGAGAAAATTGAGGACATTAAGCCTGATAATACAGATTATTTGTATAATTCAGGGGAACGGGGTGAGCAGGAGCCAACGGACAGCAAGCGCGTTACCACTATGACTAAGTTCTATAAAAAATGGAATGATGACGGTACATACGAAGTTATGTGCACCGAGGTGACAGAAAAGGTTGTTATAAGAAAGCCTTTTAATATTGGCATACAGCATTATCCGATTGCGCTTATGCCTTGGGAACGCAGACGTTCTTGCATATACGGCGAGAGCGAAGTTACTCATTTAATCCCCAATCAAATTGCTATAAACCGTTGTCTTACCGCGGCAGTTTGGGGAGTTATCTCCACAGGTATGCCGATAACGGTTGTAAACGGCGATATTGTGCTTGGACACATTACAAACGAGCCCGGACAAATGATACGTGTTGTAGGTGATGCAAATGCAGTTGATGCGGCAATACGGCACATTCAGCCGCCAACCGTGAATCCGCAGTATTTCACAAGCGTTGAGAATATGGTGACAGGAAGTCTTAACGATTCGGGAGCTAACGATGCAGCGCTTGGAAATCTTAGACCTGACAATGCATCTGCAATAATTCAAATGCGCGAGGCGGCTTTACAGCCTATGCAGATGTATATGAACCGCTTTTACGATTTTATTGAGCAGTTAGCCCGTATATGGGCGGACTTTTGGATTAATCTTTACGGCGAGCGTATGCTCCGTACAGTTACAAAGGACGGCGTTAATTACATTCCATTTGACGGTAAGCGATATAAAAACCTCGTTATAACAGCGAGAATTGATGTAGGAGCGGCTACATTGTGGAGTGAGGCTGTGGTTATTTCTACCCTTGATAACCTCTTAGAAAGACAGATGATAAGCTTCTCGCAGTATCTTGACAGACTCCCCGCAGGAATTATTCCTGATGTAACAGGTCTTAAGGAGGACTTGCAGGTGCAAAGCGAGCAGGCTCAGGTACAGGATGCGCTTTCGGATGAGGCGGTTCTTCAGGATTTCGCACAGCAACAGCCGGAGTTATTTAAAAAGTATCAGCGTATGCCGGCTTCTGAACAAATGGCATTGATGGCAAAGATAAAGGGCGCTTACAACGGAAACGGCGAGGGAGGTATGTAATTATGACAGGACAGGAAATGCTTAAAAAGGCAGCTGAAATGTTAGGTTATACCAATGCAAACGGCAATTTACAGCTGAGCGCAAGAATAACAAGTAAGGGACTTACTCTCTTAAACCTCGTTTATTCCGATTTGTGGCGCATTTGTAACAGGGGTGAATTCCAGCCGCTTAATAGACTTCAGACAGAAATAACGCTGCCTGAGATAGCTATAAACGATGTTATGCCCTACGGTATGGCTATGATGATTGCTCAATCTGAGAGTGACGGCGACCAGCAGCAATTATATTCGTCACTTTATAACCAAAAACGGGCAAGTCTTTCCAAAAAGGAAACAATTCAGGATGTATTGCCGAGGTGTTATGATTTATGAGATTCCCTGCAATGAATAAACAGAGCAAAAGAAGAATAGGAATACCTGAGCTTTCGGGCGGTATAAATTTGCGCGATAACCCTACGCAATGCAATGATAATCAGCTTACCGAGCTTGTGAATATGTGGTATAAGGACGGCATGCTCAGAACAAGACCGGGAGAGAAGCTCATCGTTTCTACTGTTATAAATGAACCCGAACCGATTTTAGGCGGTCAGCATTTTATAGAATGTAAAACACACAGCGACATAAACCGTGTTAACGCTAACGGTAATGCGGAACAGTTGGTTTCCTGCAAGGAGACCTTTCTATCGCGAGCGGATGAATCGACACCTTGGCAGACAACACTTTTTTCTCTGCATTTCTTTTGGGCGGGTACCGACGGTATTACACAGCTACCGAGCATATCAAAAGCTAACGTTGAATTAAAAAACTATTTTGCAATACAGAGTCAGGGTGTCTTTTATTGCTTTATAAAGACAAGCACGGAATATTCTGTTTATGTTTTAAAACCCGAACAGGAGAGCTGGGAGCCGGTAGAAGAAAAAGATTATTATGTGCCGACGGTTTATCATCATTGCAAGGTTACACGTGGCGCAGAGTTTTCAGGAACTATGTTTGAAAGCTTTAATCTGATTGGGAATAAATTTAAAATAATCTATTCTACGGTCAATAAAAATATTTCACCAGTGAGTGGTGAAAGCGGAACACATCTACACGAAATGTATTATCCTTTTCCTGAAGGAATGATTAATAATCCTGAAGAGTATGTCGGAAAAGAAGTTAAAGCAATAATTACTGATGAAAACGGATTAAAGACAACACATACCGCAATCTTCGATGCTATAAGTGATGATGGCTTAAATGCAACGGGTTGGGAAAAGAACCTCAACCAAAAAGACGGATTAATAATGGAAATATCCACACAAAATATAACTTTTTGGATAGACCAAAGCGGTGATGGAACAGTTAAGGACCCGGCAAAAATATATGAAGATGCTATTTATGTAGAAGACAACCTTGAAATAATAATGCCATTTATACCAACTTTGGAGGAAAAAAATAAAATCTTCAACATGACCCGATGTGAATGGTTCGGCGGCGCATCGGCGGGACTTGCCGGCGGCACAAGGCTGTTTTTGTGCGGAAATTCTGACGAAAACGAAAAATCGCTTGTCTGCTGGTCGGGGCTTAATAAGCCGTTATACTTCCCCGAGAACTCATATTTTTATGTGGGTGACACCTCTGAGGCGGTGACAGGCTTCGGTAAGCAGTCGGATATGCTTGTTATATTCAAGGAAACTGAGACTTGGTATACACAGTATCATCAGAACACCAGCATCACCGCAGACGACCTTATCGACCCAAGGGTGATTGATATTCAATCGAGCGCAGTATATTTTCCGCTTGTGCAAATTAATCCGAGTATTGGCTGTCCTTATCCTGATACAGTACAGCTTTGCAGAAACCGTCTTGTATGGCTTGGAAGCGGTGACAGGGTATACAGCCTTGTTTCAGGCAACCAATACAGTGAGCGGAGCATATTTGTTTTATCCGAAATGGTACAACGTAAGCTGAGAAATGAGATGTCGCTAAATGCGACTGCCTGTGATTGGGATGGTTATTACTGTCTAAAAATAGGTGAACATATGTATCTTATGGATTACAACAGCTACGGTTATATTTATGCTGCAGGTCACTCAAAAACCGAGGATGCGAATCTTCGTATACCGTGGTATTACTGGAGACTGCCGCGTAATACAGATTTAGTAGGTTCAAACACATTGCTTGTATGCAATAATGATATGTTTATTTTTGAAGCCGATACACGGAATCGCAGTTGTTCTTTGTTGGCATTTAAGGACGGTCAGAACTTTGACGTGCAGGACGATAGCCTCATTAATTCAATAGCACAAACAAAGTTATTTAATTTCGGTGAGCCTAATTCCTATAAAAATATTAGCTCTGTGGGGCTTTCCTTGGGCTTTAATGGTGGAAACGAGATAACTGTCACCTTTATAACAGACAGCGGAGAAGAGCAAACAGGGCTTGTTTTAGAGGATGAGGCAGAGGAACGGTCGGCAGGATTTACCCAAAGCCGTATACTTTATCCTGCTATATGCTCGGCGGTTCAGTTTGGAATACGGCTTGAATGTGAGGGCAATATGATAATTGACGGGCTTGCGCTTGATTATAGGGTAACAGGCAGGGCACGATGAAGGGAGAAAAAACAAATGTCATACAATACTTATTTAAAACAGGTTCGGGAGGATTCTGAAAATGTAGCTCAGCTTAATAAAAAGCTGGCTACAAATCAGACCCTTTATGATAACCACAAAAAGACAGTAACCGATACATACAATCAGCAAATCGAGGACAGCAAGGATGATTATGAGAACGCATACCGTGAGAATGCGGTGCAGAAAAAGGTGAATGAGTTTTATATTGCCGAAGAAATGGCGAATATGGGGCTTACCAATTCGGGACTTAACCGCACACAAATTACGGCCAATCAGCTCTCCTACGCCAACAACAAGGCAAACATCGACCGACAGCGACAGAGTATGGTTGACAGTCTCACAAGGGAGTTGACGGCATCACTCACCGATATTGAAAATCAGCGCCTTAGCTCTGAGCAAACTATCCGCGATGAGTGGGATGCCAACAACCAAAGTATTGCACAGAACCTATATACTGCAAAAGTTAATGCCGATGCAGAGGTTGAAAAGGAGAGGATTAAGGCGACAAAAAATAAAAACGAATTATATAAATTAAACTACGGCTCTTTGGCATCTACAATATACGGTTCTAACGATAATGTGGTTTATACCGATGCTGACGGTAATACTGCCACTATGAGAGCAGGTTCTAATCCGTATACAGGCAAAATAAATAAAGATGCTTTAAATGATGACGGAGAGTACGATAAATCTAAAGTTTTCTCAAACGGCTATCAGCCTAATAATTATAATGGAACTGTGCTTTCTAAATTAAAGGAGAAAGACGGATTTGCAAAAACAACATTTAATGCGAGTTGGAGAACTGACGGTGTGGAGCAGAGTATTTGGAAAGCAAACAACAAATATTATGTTTGGGTAGGACCTAACAATCAGTATGTAGAGGTTGAATATAACAAGGCCAAAAATGACTGGGTATGGGCATAAGGAGGATATGAAATGGTTGAAATTGTAAAAGGCGCATCTATTAGCGCACCTAAAGCGCAGCAATCAAATTCAAGGGTTAATACTCAATCCGGTGTTTCTATTACCACAGGCGAATATATAGGAAGTCAATCGCAAGCAATAAAGCAACTAAAAAACAATGTCACCTCAATCGCGAATACCGCCCTGAAAAATCCTGCTGCAAATATGCGACAGCTTATTAAGGCGGACGAGCTCAGGACAACTATTCCGTCAAAGACTTATGATGAGGGGTATGTTGCCGAAAAACAATTAAAGCAAGAAATGAACGAGGCCGAAAAGGCTTATAAATCGGCACAAGAAAGATTTAATATTGACCCGATTACCAAGGATTTGGCTGAACTTGGTTGGAGTAACAATAAAAAAGTACAACCTTATAAAGAGAAATATGAAGCCAAGAAAAAAGAATATGAAGATTTCAAAAAGGTGAGATATTATAGTGCTTTTCCTGACGGTGAGGTTGTAAGTACAAATCCCAAGAAAGCTAAATACGGTTCGTTTGTCTTGGGGGTTGACTGGACATATGAGTATATAAATAATATTAACGATGCTCAGACTTACATAGAAACTAAAGGTAAGAACAGTAACGCATACCCTCTTTTTCATAAATACAGTTTTATGACTGATAGGGAAATAGGAATTTATAACTATATTTATGCGGAACAGGGTGCAAAGGAAGCAACAGAGTTTTTGAAATTTCTTGAAGAAGATTTGGATGCAAGAGAAACAAAGAAAATCGCAAAAGATAATTCTAAGTTTGCGAAAGAGCATCCATATTTAAGTGCCGCAGCTTCTGTTGCGACGAATTTAGCTGCTTCGGGAGAACATATTCTTAATTCCGTTGATTATGCAATTACAGGCAATCTAAAAACCAATAAAGCAGCGATGTCAACATCAATTCTAAGAGGGGCATTGCCCGAAAAGGTTGATTGGGAAATAGGCAAATGGGATGCTTTCGACTTTGTGTATAATACCACTATGTCGGGTGTGGATTCGCTTGTTGTTGCTCCTACGGGGACTGTCGGTGCGGTTACTTTGGGTCTATCTGCAGCGGCAAATAGTACCAATGATATACTGGAACGTGGCGGTACGAACGAACAAGCATTTTGGGGTGGTATAGCAGCAGGTGCTTTTGAAGGCTTTTTCGAAAAGTTTTCAATAGGTCAGCTTAAGACGATGCAGGAAGGAACGGTTACAGGACTTAAAGATTTTGCCAAAAACTTAGGCAAATCTATGTTGACAAATGCCTCCGAGGAAACCGCCACCGAGGTCGCAAATGTTTTGTATGACTATGCTACAAACGGTGGTATTTCGCAGTATGCTATGCTTGTTGAGGAATATATGCAAGACCCCAAAATTGACGAAAAAACCGCAAAGAAAAAAGCAGCCCAAAAATTAGGACTGCAAATATTAGAGGCGGGAGCTTCGGGCGCGCTTATGGGTTTTGGTTTTGGTTCGTTAGGTTCGGCAGTAGGTTACAGTAATTATAAAAATAGTCTTAATAAAGAGCGCATAACTTTAGAGGAATTTGCAAATCGTAATAGCGAAATATGGCGGAACGTTGATTACTCTGACAATGATACTAAAACAGCAATAATGAATGAAACTCATAATCGTATGGTTGCAGAGGGGAATGTTGTTAAAGTTTCTAAGGAAACGCAGGAAAAGGTTGGAGAATCATATCCTGATTTACGTTCAATGAAAAAGAAAGAACGTACACCAATACTTAAAGAAGCAATGGACACGCTCAAAAATAACCTTAGACAATTTCTTAATGGCTTTAAAAACCAAGGTTTTGAGTTTGAGGTTAACGGAAAAGTCTTAGAAGCGACATTGTATAATACAGGAATAAATGAGGTTTTGGAAAAAATAACACAAGAAAAAGCGAATATGCTTTATTCCACTGACGAAATATTTAAAAATTCCTGTTATTTATATTCCACTCCCGATTATGATGGCGACCCTAATGTATACAGATGGAATTATTTTTATACACCCGTACAGATTGGCGAAGAAACCGTAGGTGTAAGAATTGCTGTAAGAGACCTTGCAAAACAAGGAGAAAGTCAAATTTATAATTGGGGTATAAAAAAAGATGTATCCTTGGACGGTGTTGGAGACGATTTGAAAAATCGCAAGTCCAACGATGTCTCATCAGATACATCTTTCAACCCCACTATACCACAGAATGGCAGCGGTGTCAATAATAATATACCCGACAGCACCGAAAATAATTTCCAAAATTCTTCGGGTGGGGTGGATGATATAGCCTCGTTCGGTGATATTGATACTGTAAAGGGTAAGCATTTAAACAAGGCTCAGCAGGAGGAAATTCGGGAAATCGGTGAGAAGTTAGGAAGAAAGGTAATATATGAGGATTTTTATGAGCTTGATAAGTTTAAGGGCAAGAAAAAAATCCCTGACGGTTATATAGACAAGGACGGAAACATTCATATTAATTTTTACGCCAAGAGACCTGTATACTTCATTTTCAAGCACGAAATCACGCACTATTTAAAGAGAGCTTTACCTGCTTATACCGATTTTATGGATATGGCATTTAACAGCAAAGCGTTTTCTATATGGCTTCACAGCAAGGGTTATTCATCTATAAACGAGTTTAAAGCCGAAATTATGGATACCTACAGCGAGGTAAGGGGCTTTGACGAAACAAAGTGTTATGATGAAATACTTGCGGATTTTGTGGGCGGACGTTTATTTGGTGGTGAACGCGCTATTAACGCAGAGCTTATGAACGCATTAGAACCGAAGCATAAAAAGTCGTTTCTTGATGTGATTAAGAATATAATCGACTATTTAAAATCTAAGTTTTCCGAAAACGCTAAGGTAAACTATGAAATCAATCGAATCGAAAAGGAGTTTATTAAGGTTTATAACGAGGCTGTGAATGTTAAGGAAAACTCCAATTCAGATGGTGAGGTTAGTTATAGTATAAAAAAATCCACTGATGGACATAAATTTGTTCAAGTGGAAAACAAAACAATTTCTGATACCGACAGCGCAAAAGACATTGCTACAACCTTGTCTAATATTATCAAAAACAAATTTAATGATTTTGTAAATGTATCAGGACAAAAAATCGGTGTTAACAGTAGGACTGCCAGAGAGTGGCAAAGGTCAAAAGATGCTCAATACCTTTTAGCAAATGAAAAACAGAAATATACCGATAAAATTAATGCATTTAATAATGCAGATGAGTTGTTAAAAGCCGCAAGGAATTATATTGGCGAGGAAATCAAACATCAGCGCAGTGATAATTTTGTTGAGTTCGCAAGGGGAATTGTTGATTTCAAGGTGGATGATAGAGGATATTCTGCGGACATTATTGTGGGAACAACAAAATCAGGAGTTGCATTGTTGTATGATATTGTAGGACTTCAAGAAATAGAAATAGAAGATGCCTCGCATACGGCACAAGACCGTAGAGCCGAAACATCTTCTACTGACATTATAGACGATATTGAGCCTACTGTCAAGAAAAATTCTATGCAGGAAACGGACGATTATTCCATTCCTGTCGATAATTCTGCAGAAAGTTTGCTTGAACAGTACGAGAACGGCGAGATTACAAGGCAAGAGTATTTAGATATGGTTAAAAAACAAAAGCCTCTCAACCCCGCAGAGATAGCGAATTTAACCGAAGAAGATGCAAACACCACACCTCACCACTCACGCAAAAAGGGCGAATCGGACGGTGATAAGGAAAGCAAATTTTACGGCAGCCTTTTAGAATCGGATATTTTTGACGAACGTTTTAAGGACGAAGTGCGAGACGATAGCTTTATTCAAAAATATAAATCGGTCACAAACAAGGAAACTCTTGAGAAAGCGGCAAAGGAGCTTGACGAGGGAGGACAAAGCTACGTAAATCAATGGTGGAACAAAGACCCTGAACACGCAAGCCTTATTGATACGGCTGTAGGATTTATCCTTATGGACAGGTATCAGCGTGTGGGTGATTATGAAAGTGCTGCCGCCGCGGCCGAAAGAGTAAGAGCCTTTGGAACAGCAGGCGGTCAGCAGGTGCAGATTTTCTCGATACTCGGAAGACTTGAACCGAATGCAATGGTATTGTATGCCCAAAAACAATTGGATAAAGCTTTTGAGGAATTGGCAGAAATCAAAACCCAAAAATGGATAGATAAAAATGCTGATAAACTCAAGCTCACAGAGGATGACATTGAATTAATTCGCCGTTATACCCTGCAAGCTGCATTATTTGACGATAATACAAGACCTAAAGCTATAGCACTTGGAAAAATATGCAATATTATTCAGGATAAGATTCCGCCCGAAGCCGGACAATCTATCAGGGCACTTCAACGGTCAAATATGCTTTTAAATTTAAAAACAATACTCCGCAACATAAACGGTAACGTTGGTATGACACCGTTGTTTATTGCATCTGACTTTTTCGGAACTGCTATTGATAAAGCAGTATCAAAAAAGACTGAATACAGGTCTACAGGTATGTACGGTCACGTATTTACAAAGGATGGCAGAGAACGTCTAAAAGAAAGCACAAAGAGCTTTGGAAAAGGTGTTTACGAATCTTGGGACGATTTCAAAAGAGGTATACGCACAAAGCAAGAGGATTTAAACCGTTTTGAGCTTAATGCTTCGACAGGTAAGAATTTTAACGAGCATCACAACGGAAAGTTGGGCAAACAATTAGATGCTATTGCAAAGGCTCTTAATAAGATGGATAATTTTACTTCTTTCTGCTTAGAAGTAGGAGACAGACCTTTCTTTGAAATGTGGATGACAAATTCATTGAATAACCAACTGAGGCTCAATAATTTGGAAATACCTACACCCGAAATGATAGAAGTAGCTAAGCAGGAAGCATTACAAAGAACTTGGCAAGACGATAATAAGCTTACAAGGTCCGCGAGTAAAATTAAGTCGGCGCTCAACGATATGGTGCACATACCCGGAACTTCTTACGGACTCGGCGACTTTGTTATGAAGTTTATAAAAACACCTTCAAACATAGCTAAAGCGATTGGAAGCTTCTCCCCTGTTGGCTTTGTATCGGCAGGAGTTAACGCTAAAAAGCTTAAAAATGCTATAGATAAAGGCAAATTTAATCCTCAGTTACAAAGAGAATTTGTACGCAGTATGAGTAATGCTATAACAGGAACAACAGTTTATGCGCTTGTTGCTATAGGAGCGGCGTTAG
Organism: Acutalibacteraceae bacterium; assembly: GCA_045658105.1. Lineage (GTDB taxonomy): Bacteria > Bacillota > Clostridia > Oscillospirales > Acutalibacteraceae > UBA737. The sequence continues at coordinate 15,293 of JAZOUK010000005.1, read as the reverse complement.
GCGTTGTCAAACTTTCGGGCGATGATGATGACGATAAAGATGCTTCAAATTATGAAAAGTACATTATGGGTATTCCGCCATATTCGATAGAATTTTTCGGTGTGAATGTTACTTATGATTGGGCACAACCATTCGGTTCGATTTTGGCAGTTGTAGCGGATTTTATGGAAAGTCAAGAAGAAAATCCTGATGGCGATGTAGCGAACGCAATAGTAGAGGCGATTAAGGCAGGTGGTAAAGCTTTTTCGCAACAGTCGTTTTTACAAAGTTTATATGATTTATTTTCTTCGGAGGATATAGTAGAAGCCTTAACAACTGCAGCTTTGGCAGAGCCGGCAGCATTTGTTCCACAACGTTGGTCTCAAACTGCAAGCTATTTTGACGAATACCGCAGAACGTCTTATGACAATACAAATAGTTTTAAATCAGCTATAAATAAAGTCATAGCGAAAATACCAGGGCTCAGAACTACATTACCTAATCAGGTTAATGTTTTGGGTGAAGAAGTTAAGAACACGCAATATCTTGACGAATGGGAAGCATTTGCTTCACCGTGGAACACGTATCCTAAAAGCTCAGGCGAGGTTGTCGGGGAGATATATAAGCTTTACAAATCAACAGGTGAAAATTCTGTCATACCACGAACAGCCCCGAATTATTTCACAGTTAAGGGTAACAAGATGATATTTACCCCCGAAGAAAAAGCAGATTTTCAGCGCAATACAGGAAAATACAGCGCAGAATTGCTTGGTCAGCTTTTCGATAGTCAGGAATATACGAAGCTTTCTGATGATGAAAAAGTTGCTGCGATAAGTAAAATATATCAGTTCGCTTATGATAAGGTAAAGTCGGAACGTAAATATGATTACGACACCTTATCCGCAATGGTTGGTGAAAAGAAAAACGGTGACCCGATACTTACAAAATCTGTTTACTCTAAGATGCGTGAGCAGGATTTGGAGGAATTGGCGCAGGAATATTTCTTATCTAAAGCAGAAATGCGGTTTTTAGACGATTATGATAAACTGATACAGTATTATATTAATCAGGTTAAAAACTAAAAAATCCGCCTCATTCCTTTCGGAGTGGGGCGGTATTTTTTATTCGTCTATTATAGGTGGATAGCAGAGCTGACAGGGGCGGTAACGCTCCGCAACATCAGATAATGATTTTTCAATTTTTGATTTTCTGAGGGCACTGCAATCTTCGGTGTGATAACATTCGCCTGTTTTTGTTATGTAAACGATAATATCTGAGGTAGGAATTGAAGGAATATTTGAAATAGTATTATTGCTATTTGGTTCATTATCGCAACCGCATTGAAATATTAAAAAGCAAATAATTAAGATAGTTAATATTTTTTTCATTACAAAATTCCTTACTGATTTAAATAATATTTATTATATTTTTCAAGTACTTCTGCTGGTGTCATTCCATTATTAGTTGCAATAATTGCTAAAATTTTGTTGGGGTCTGGATTTTGCTTTTCTCTTTCTAAATCTGATATTTGGTCACTTAATTGATTTATATATGCCCTACATTCGCTCAATAAATTATCATATTTATTATTTAGATTATTTAATGCAGAAGTATATTGACCTGACTGTAATAAACCCATACTTGCAAAATTTTCTTCCAGTATTTGACGTTCTTTATATTTTTGTTTAGTATATTGTTCCGATTTGTCTTGCCATTGTTGTAATTGTGTATTATAATTTGAAATTTCTAAGCTTTTTTCAGATTTATATTGTGATTCAGCCATCGAGTACAATTGTTTAAATAATTGTTTCTCTGCTTCATTTATTGATGAATTTATATCGATTTGATTATTGCTTTCTATATGTGACGAATTTAATTCGGGTTCACTATAATATGAAGGTTTACTTTCAGTGATATTAGACGATACAACAGAGGACGTGGTGTTTGGGTTATATACTGTGACATCGCTTCCTTTTATAGTATTCTCATCATCTGCGCTTTCGGAGTTTATAGTGGCATTAATTATGCTGCTATCTACAGTAACATCATCCATATTAATTGCAAAAATAATTAAACCAATAAACAATAAAGAAGCCATAATTAAAAAAATTGACACAAGGATTAATATTATCGTGCTTTTGTTTTTAGATTTAAACATTTAAACTTCCTCCAAAAATAAAAAAAGTGCAAGACCTTTGAAGCCTTGCACGAAAAATACGCTCGTCTTCAAAAATCCTGCTACAAATCCTTGAATATTCTTACACATAAGCGTATGACAAAACACAGCGTATTTTTACCATAGTAAATTACACTAAGTATAAGAATATTATTCAGTTGGATTTGTAGCAAGGCCATTGTAGCACAATTATATGCTAAATGCAAGAAAAACATTAAAGCAGGGCATCCTCTACCACATCGGCAAGGTGGACAAGCTCCAAACGCTCTGAGTTGCAGAGGTTTACAAAATCAATTGCCTTTTGCTTATCGAAAAACATATCGGGGAAGCTTGCAAGCTCCTTGCCTGAGTTATTTAAAGCTGTAATACCGTAGACGGTGTACGCTTGGCCCTCTTCATCGAGAACGGTATCACAACGTAGAGTATATGTAATATCTTCACTTATCATTTATCGGTCGATTTTCTTGAGCCGCGGTCTTTCAAGGGTTACCTCGCATTCAATGCGCCTTTCCCAGCTGAGCTTTTGACCGCAACGGTCGCAATAACGCTGCCAATCACTTGAAAGCAGAGAGTTGCAGGCAGGGCATACGGGCTTATAAGAAAACACATTTTCTTCTCTGTGGCAGTAAACCGTATTTACTCTCATAGGCTTTGATTTGGTTGCGGTTTTTGATTTCAAGGCTGAGCTCCTTCCGGCAAAAGCCTTAAGGCCCTTTGCCATCATAAGTATAACATTTCGGCTTTACTATATTCACGCCAGCTCAAACGTCTTCCGCATTTATCACAAAACGCCTGATTGTCTTTTATCAGCTTCTTGCCGCAGTCAGGGCATATTGGTGAATGCATTGTATTATTGCTTCCTTTACTGCATACAATTTGTGTAACTTTCATTGGCTTGGATTTATCTTTTTGTTTCGACTTATCACTTAGAAGTAGCTCGTCCGGATTGACCTCTAAGCCTGAGCAAATGTTTTCAAGCATTTCAACCGAGAGTACCTGCTTTTGACTGATTATATTATTCATATGATTCCGTGACATATGAGTAAGCTCAGACAATGCAGAAACCGTTAACTTTTTCTCGTTTAAAATTTTCAAAAGATTACTTGATAATTCCTTTGTAAACATAACTAAAACCTCGATTTTTGACAAATCGTGTTATTAGAATAAATCAAAGGAAACCATTTCAATACCAACTATTGTTGTCAAAATTTTCCTGTGGGTTTAAAAGTGTTATCAAAGCTATATATCTAAAAGCATTTTGGCGGACCGGACGGCGAGTTAGGTGCTTCAATGCGTTACTTGACCCAAAGGTATTCACAACCTTTTAATGAGGTTAAAGGAATGCTAACAGATATAGGTACAGAAGAACTTGCACATATGGAAATGGTAAGTGCAATGGTTCATCAGTTAACTCGTAATCTAACAGAAAAACAGATTGAGGAAAGTGGTTTTGATAAATATTTTGTGGATCATACAAATGCAGTATTTCCAGTTGCGGCATCGGGTATTCCGTGGAGAGCAGAATATATTCAGGCAAAAGGAGACATTCTTGCCGATTTGCATGAAGATTTAGCAGCAGAGCAAAAAGCAAGAGTGACTTATGATAACTTATTAAGGCTAATTGATGATCCTGATATACTCGACCCACTAAAATTTTTGAGACAGCGAGAAATAGTTCACTATCAACGTTTCGGTGAAGCAGAACCAACAAAGTGGAATGGCAAGGGCGGAGCAGCTGACGAAACCGCTTGAAATAAGGCTTTTTTAATACATAAAAGGAGGATTTAAAATGAAGCTATTTAAGTGTATTGTTATGCTGATTTTAATATTAATTACCATACGGACAGGCTATCTCGCACTTTTGTATAAGGTATCAACAGCAACAGGTGCTTTTCTAATATGTTTAGGTATCACCTTGTTTGTTGCATGTGATGGCGGTCTTAAAAGAAAATCAAATTGAATAGTTGCTTTCAAAAAAGAATAGTTATAATTAACCTACAAATTTTCAAATATTTGTTGATTTGTAGGTTAATTTGTGATATACTATTAGTAGTCAGGAGGTAGCATTATGACTGATATTATTTTTGAATACAAAGAATTACTTGCCACAAAACTTGAAATTGAGCAAAAGCTTAGTGTTTTGCCAAAGGGATATATTTCTAAAAAGAAGATTGGCGGTAAGCAATATTTATATTTGCAAACCCGTAACGGCGATACTGTTGAGAGCAAATACATCAAGGCTGAAGAAGCAGATGAAATTGCAAAGCAAATTTTATTAAGGAAAGAATATGAGGCAGAACTACCCGAAGTTATATTAAGACTTGCGGATATCGAAACCGCCGCAGAGTTATTGGATAAAGCTTTGCTACGCAAATTAAAAATGCTTAAACTCACAAGCGGTATGGATAGTATATCTGCTGACGAAAAAGAAAAACGCATTTCCTTTTCAGATGCTATGACATCAATCGAGGGTGTTCCTGTAAGTGATAAGGTTAAAACCGACCTTGCCAATTGGAAAAACGGCAATATTACATTTTTGTCTGTGTTCGAGCAAACGCTTAGAAGATACGGTTTTGTAACGGAGGTATAACAAATGCGTGACCCTTATTTATATGATGATGTTGACATCCTTAAAAATTTAGCAGATATAAAAGATTCGGAATTACTGCGCAAAGCAGAGGCTGATATTACCGGTCTTTCTATGGCAGCAATTTATGATTATAAGTACGATAAGTTTAACACCGAAACTTTGCAGGATATCCACCGCAATATTTTCGGCCAAATATTTGATTGGGCGGGAGATTTTCGTACCATTCAAATGGTAAAATACGAAGACGTTCTCGGCGGTGATACCGTTCGTTATGCTTATCCTAAAGAAATTAAAAAACAACTAAACGAAACAATGAAAGAAATCGCCAAGCTCAAAAGAACCGGCGATAACGATAAGGATATCGTTTTCAAGCTTGTTCGTATTATCGCAAGTATTTGGCAAACCCACCCCTTCCGTGAAGGTAATACAAGAACTGTTATAGTGTTTGCTGTACTTCTTGCAAAATCAATGGGATTTGAAGTTGAACACGAGTTATTTAAAACAAACTCAGCCTACGTTCGCAACGCTCTCGTTTGGGCATCCCAAGGTATTTATTCAAAATACGAATACCTTGAACGCATCTTCTTCGATGCAATCCTCGGAGAAGATAATGAAACCAATACACCCACCGAAACAAAAGCAAGCAAATACGACACCATCGGCGAATACAAAGTTAAAGATTATAAAGAACGCCCGCATGAATATACGGATGAGTAAAGATAAGCATTGAAAAGTGAATATTGACTGTTACTACCCAACGCGGCCTCTGCAAATTGCAAAGGGTGCGTTGAATAGTAACTTCTTATAATTGATTAATCGCATCATTTATGTTATATTGATTATAGAAATTAAATTGCTTAACAGGAGAAAAGAAATGGAACGTTTGAAAGCCATATGGGACGCAGTAAAACATTTTTTCGTAGAAAACAAAGACTGGTTTGGGGATTTTGCGTCTGTCGCAGTATTAGTAACAATAATTGTTGGTGGTTTATGGGCTGTATTTAAATTTATTTTTGAGCATCGCTCACTGGGGCAAGAAGCAAAAGATGCAAGGCAGTATTTTGAGAATATGGGTTTGCGAACAAAGGAACAAATTGAAAGGGAACCAACTTTTTTCGATGAGCCTAGTGAACAAAAGTATTTCTTTTATAAAAACATGCCTATTTCTAGCGATAGAAAAGCTTTTAAAGTCAAATCTTTATTGGATAAAGCATATATTTTGACTGGTCCTGCGGGCTGTGGAAAATCCACTTTATTAAAATATGATTTCATCAAGAATTTTTCTAAAAAAAACATAGGGAAAAAAGTACATTTATTTTTTAACTCTGTTGAGTTAATATCCTTGCTTGACGACACAACTATGCAAGATGAACTAAAAAACAAATTAATGGCTACTAAATATAAACAGGTTATTTTGTACTTAGATGGTGTTGATGAAATCGGCGAAAGCCGTGCAAAACGGCTGTCCGAATTTGTTGATTGTATTATTATAGTTGCAAAAAAAGTTGATTTAAAAATAACATCGCGTCCGGACTTTGCGCAAAAATATATTCTCCGCAACAATTCTTTTATGAGAATCAAAAAAAGAAATGTTCAAATAATGAGTTGGTCCTCTAAAATGTTAAATAATTATGCTGCGAATCTTTTGAAGACTTTAAACAACATACAGTATGATTCTTACAATAAAATTTCGGATATTAAAAATCAAATCTTGAATGATACGTCTTGGTTAAAAAATATTAATAGTCCGCTTTTAATGAAACTGTTTGTCTACATGAAACTGCAGACGCACCCAAGTGTTTCAATTAATACAAACAATAAGTTTGACTTTTATGACAATTTTATCTCGTGTCTTATTAAAACCTACTGCAGAAGAAATAACGATCCTATTACAAAAGTTGATTTGGATAAAATAGGAGAAGAAATCGCAGAAGCAGTTTTTGCTTTCTTTTCGAGTGACAAAAAGCAATTTAGCCTTCCTGTTGAAATACATTTCATTTCAACAATACTCAAAAAGACTTCCGGTGACAAACTCACCTTTACCCATGAGACATTTTTTGAGTATTTTGTGGCAAAACACTATTTGCTTCAAACGAGGAATAATCAAATTGACAAAAAAGCACTTTCTATCTTTTACCAAAACTACTCGAATGACTATGCGGATTTCATTACAGATGCAATAAATACGAATGATAATACTATAAAGGAATATTTTTTCGAAAAACTTTGCAGTATCTATTATTACACCTTGGATGAAAACACAAAAGAAGAACTCAAAAAATATTTTGAATTCCCTAACAATAAATTTATATGTGAGTTTCCGGTTTTGAATCCTATGGAGTTTTTCTCTCTTAAGTACGAGATAGTTTTTCGTCTTGGACGTTTAGGATTGCAAAATCCCGCTGTTGTTGATTTTTTGGAGTTTATTTATTGGAATGATTCTAATATAAAACAAACCTCAGATTTAGACTATTATAGTGTTGTATTAAAGCGTTGCTGTGCAATTAGTTCGTCCTTTTTAGCAGGAGAGAATATAGAATTAGATTATGTTGAACGTATGCTACCATTCCTAAACAACACATATAATGCCAACTATGATCTTGCTAATAGATCACATACACTTATATTCTATGGTGATGTTATTGGTAAAACTATATACAATTTTAAGGATGATGATAAATGCATATCTTGCCATAACGCTTTTGACAAACGAATTACACGTCTTTCTAAAAAATTACCAACAGACATTTCAAAAATGGACGGAAAAACAAAAAAGCAGTACTTTTTCCGACTGTTTGATTTAGCCACAATCTATACATTTATGTACAACAGAAGTAAACGTCTTTCTTTTAAAGAAAAAAGAATCGTCTCCAAGTGCTTCATTACCTTTAACGGTGCGAGCCAAAAGCGACTTGAGTGTATGTTTTTAATTAAGAAAGAGATTTTATCTTTGAACAAACAATTTAAACTTAGTAACAGAAGGTAAATTTTTTGTTTTTGGTAAATTGATCTTCACATTATGCAATGTTTACTGCCCCGCCTCTGCAAATCTTGCAAGCGGGGATTTCTTTTTACATAAGTTTATGATATAATATTGTCGAATTGAGGTGAAGATCGTTTGAAAAAACTAATCATTACAGGCAATGGCTTTGATAAAGCACATGGGCTTAATACAGCTTTTGATGATTTTGTTAAATATTCTACTAACTATGCTGATAAATACTCGGTTTTCAAAAACAAAAATAATTGTTGGTATAGTGTTGAAGATCGATTTAAAGAACTGATATTAGACAAACTCGATGAAATCGGCACTGAAGTAGAAGTGGATGAAATCGTTGAAGAAATAATTGACACCTACGGCACAGATCAAAATGGTGAGGTCGGATATTATGATTATAGGTCAGAGGCATTTAAAGAAGAAATTGAAGTAATCTCAAAAATAGTTTTACTGTTAGTTAGTTTTGAGGCAGATTTTTTGTCTTATCTTCGTGATCTATACTGCGATTCTAAAATTCCTAAATTTCCCTCAATGCAAACTTTGAAAGAGCATTTTGATTCGGCTTCAAGGGTTATAAATTTCAATTATACAAATGTCATAGAACTGCTTTATGGTTTTCATAACGTAGAACATATTCACGGAAATATTAATGATGAAATTGTCATTGGTTGTGATACTTTTGAGCGTTTGGATACTACTGCTGTTCATACGGAATATCCCTCAAGTAAAGCAACCGGAAGACCAAAAGATGTATTGGCCGAAAGACTAAAATACTATGAGTATGATATGGAAAATAATTTGATTGAAAGAGCCGCTATTAAAAGATTCTTTGATGATGTGGTAAGAAGAACACAAGACAATGAAGAAGAATTATATAAATGGCTGAAAATGAAAAGCAAAGAATTTCTTGATTATCGAAAAACCATAATCCAGATCCTTGCCAATGAGGAATTTGATGAGGTACATATAATAGGTCATTCTTTAGGTCAGGCTGACTGGAGTGTGTTTGTTGCTATAAAAGCCAAAGAAATAATATGTTATTATCACGATGAACAAGATCATAGAAGAAAGTTAGAATATGTACAAAGCAATGGATGGAATATAATATTAAGGCAAGACACAGAGGTATTCGGTTTTTAATAATAATTAGAGGAAGAAGGAACTAATATGTTTTTTAACAAAAATTTCAAATTTGATTTGGCACAAGGGTTGGCTTTGATTAATATAACAGAACGTGATGCCTATATAAATGATAAGATAAACCATTTTTCAATTTATCAAAACTACTCTAGCAAAGACGAGAAGCTTAAGTTTTTAGGTGAAATAATAGATATGTGCGATTATGATATAAAAAATGCCACTTTTGATTATTCACAGTTGCCCAACATACAAGGTGCGAATATTACCGATTTACAATCACATATGATTTATTTTTATAATCTCGCTATAATTCTTGGTGGAGTATTTTTAAATGTTTTTGATAAGGAAGGAAATCGTATAGCTCGCGTTGAGGATGGAGTTAGTGGGCCAATCAGTACCAACGAAATGTTTATATATGCATACAATGAATTAATTAATAGTAAGAACAATGGTTTATCTCCAGCCTATGGAGCAACTTTAATTCTCGCAACCTTGTTTGAAAAGGATATTAAAGAACATACGAAAAGAATATATGCAAAGCAGTACCTTAACTCATTAAAGCAAGAAATCTCTGCCGGAAACATTGTATTGACATCACAAGAAAATGATTTATTAGATTTTTTACAACATCAATATGAAATGATTTCTCATAGAACAACTACAGCTTATTTTGATAGTGTTCAAGCAACTTCCGATATGCAATATGCATTATTAAGAAAATATAATATTATTTCGAATGATTCAAATATTAAGAACCTTCTTTGCAACAAATTCACACTGACACCATTTATTCGTAGTTCATTATTTACAGATATAGCAGATGATAGTTTTGTTAAAATTGTTACTCTTCTCTTTGATGCTTCAAACTTAAATTTAAGAAATAATTTGGCCCATTGTAATTTCACATACATGAATTATTATTCAATACATATTACAGCTCTTCTGTTTTTGTTATTTACAATGGTTGCAGATGAATCGTTTCTAAAATGATAAATCACTGTGATAAAGTTAATTCATAAGTAAAACCTCGCCTATGCGAATTGCAAGGTGTGACTTTCTTTTAGCTTAGATTTGTGATAAAATGATATAAACCATTTAAATAAACCAAGGAAAACTATATGGAGAAAAATATTGTTATTGGATCAAAAGTCAAATTTTTAAAGTGTACAGAGATAAATAGGAGGTTTTATGAAAAACCAGGAGTTTGGGCGTTGTACGGTTGAAAAAACAATGAAAACTGGAGATGTTTAGAAGTTGCTGAAACTATAAATATATATAGTGAAATCCTAAGTGCAATTCATATATTAAACACCCCAGATGATAATATATGCGTGAACTGCAATAAACAATATTTGGCTAGAAGGCGGTTTGGGAACGACAGTGCAAAGTTCCACATACATAAATGCAAAATGTGTACATATGTTAGTTCCTTGAGAACAAAATCATGGAAAAGAAATCCTAGATATATCGATAAATACAGAGATATGATTGCACAAAATTACGTTGAATTTAGATTTTTTTGCGTTGATATGTCAGATGATATGCTCTGCCATGAGAAAAGAAGAATCGTAGAACGGCGATATGCTATTGACAACAAAGCTTTGTATTGGTGGGGATGATATAGCATAAACGAACTTGCAATAATGCTTAAGTCTCACGAAAGTTTTCAATCATCCTGATTTTGACACGTATATCATCAATAAAATTCGCGCAAATTTACAGGCTCAAAAAAGCAATTAATTGTTAATAGTATTAATTATAAAATAAACAAGACACCCCCACCGAAACAAAAGCAAGCAAATATGACACCATCGGCGAGTATAAGGTTAAAGACTATAAAGAACGCCCGCATGAGTATGCGGAAGAGTAAAGGACTACTTCAAGGCGTGCACTAAGTCGGTTGTTTATCTCTCCTAAAGTTACAAATTGAAATATTTAGAAAAATATAAAAAATTAGCGTGGTGAATTTAATGAATAAATCCGAATGGAAAGAATTATTATGTGAACAAGATCACAGTCTTTTGGTGAAAAGGCAGTTGCCTGAACATGATGAATTATTGAGCACACTCCGAGCATTGATACCCACCACTGGGAATCTTAACGAGATGTTTTGTAATATGTTTTTCAGTGAATCGGTAGAACTGTTAAAACACGCTTTTTTCCTATACGAGGATGGTTATTTCGATTGCGCGTTCTATTCTTTAAGACAGTCAATAGAGAATATGAACAATATGCTTTTGTCTGCAGTAGATGCCGATAAGTATGAACTTTGGAAAGAAAAAGGTAGATTTCCGTCGGATAAAGCAGTTAAGGATTTACTTATTCGCCAAAATGATGCATATAATGAGATTAAAACTGTTATCCCAGAATTCTTTGAACAATATGATGAATTGCTGAAAAAAGCAAATAAATATATACATAAACAGGGATTTGATACCTTTTATGTTTCTAACAATATTTCAAATTCCACAGACCAAGAGGGGCGAACAAATCTTTTTCTTTCTTTTTTGAAATACGCCATTGGAATGATGTTGATTATGAATATTGCGTTAGATCCATTGTCCTTGGCTCTTTCGGATTATGAAGTTGATTCACATATACCGTTTGATCCAATGACAGAACCAATTCCTATAGGTATATTTGAGAAATATTTATCTTTAGATATCATTGAAAAGATAAAAACCACCGATCATTATACTGCGCTAAAAGATTACTTTTTAAATATGGAGGAGCTAAACGAAGCTACCTATGCAGTGTTACGATATAACCATTTTAATGTAGAACAATTGGATGAAATAGAAAAACAAATAACCCAACTAGATTTATCACAAGCACTTATGTTTTGTATTTTAAAGAGCGATATAAAGGCAACTCACTTCTATTGGGATTATGGCATATTAGGATATTCAACAAGTTATAAACCCGAAGTGCACATAAGAGAATATCGTTCAAACCAGTTTGATAATTATTTACAGGGTGATATCAAATGTAATTGTGGTTGGCAAGGTATGTATATTAGTGTTTTTAGAGCACTTGATTCTTATTTGATAGTTCAACACAATAAACCACTTACTGAAACTGAAGTTTCAACACTGACATTTCTTGTTGAGGTGGCTAATCAACGTTATCAAAAAGAAATAAATGGTATATAAGCAGTATTGAACGAACAGGCACGGAATTTTCCGTGCCTGTTCCATTTAATTCGGTGATTTTACTTTTTTACATTAGTTTTTTATAATCGTTCCCATTTTGTTAATGTTTTCTTGAAAGGCAAATTTTATGTTCCCTATATTATCTCAAAACAAAAATAGCGCGAACATTGTAAAATTAATGTTGGGCACAGGAGGTAATATTATGGGAAATGTATATGGTTATGTGCGAGTGTCGAGTATCGATCAGAACGAGGACAGGCAGCTTATTGTTATGGACGAAAATAATGTGCCGAAGGGCAACGTCTATATTGATAAGCAGTCCGGCAAGGATTTTGAGCGACCGCAGTACAAGAAGCTAGTCAAGAAATTAAAGCAAGGAGATTTGCTCTACATACTGAGTATTGACAGATTAGGACGCAATTACGAGGATATTCAAAAGCAGTGGCGGAAACTGACAAAGGATATAGGTATTGACATTTGTGTGATTGATATGCCCTTGCTTGATACTCGGAACGGAAAGGATTTAATGGGCACTTTTATTGCAGACCTTGTTCTGCAGATACTTTCTTTTGTTGCACAAAACGAACGTGAAAATATTAAAAAGCGTCAGGCACAAGGGATTTCAGCCGCTAAAGCAAAAGGTGTAAAGTTTGGCAGACCCGAATCACCAATTCCAGATGAATTTGACAAACTTATAAAGCAGTGGGAGAAAAAGGAAATAACTATCGTGCAGCTTTTAAAAGTATGTAATATGAGCGAAGCAACTTTTTATCGTAAATTGCGAGAATACCGTATAATAAACAATATTAGAAAATAGTAAAACGGCTATCAAAAGGTGTACTTTTTGATAGCCGTTTCATGATGCAATATTATACCATAAAACTACTGTAAACGCAATATAAAAAAGGAAAAATGTTGAAATTTGGGAGTGATTTATATTTTTAATAAAGCAAGTTCAAATTATTGGACATTTCTCAAAAAGTACACTTTTTGAGAAATGTTATTATAGTATTTAATGAGGTGTTTGGATTGGCTCAAGGTATAAATCCAACAGTTTTTATATCATATTCTTATGATAATCAAGAACATGTTGATTGGGTAGAAAAATTAGCATTAAAAATGCGCATAGATGGAGTTAACGTAATATTTGATAAATGGCATATTGAAACTGGCGATTCAGTACCATTTTCTATTGAACAATCTATATTAAAAAGTGATTATGTTGTTATAGTTTGCACACCAAACTATAAGTATAAGGCAGACAATAGACTTGGCGGAGTTGGTTATGAAGACAGCATAATTACAGGTGAGATGGTTCGTGGAGTCAATAAAACCAAATATCTTCCCGTAATACGCGAAGGCACCGCTTTGAACGCAATACCCATATTTCTAATTGATAAGAGATATGAAAATTTTACTAATATTGTAGAATTTGATATCGATATAAACTATAATGCTTTACTATCTAAAATACACAATATAAAACGAGATCTGCCACGCATAGGTAATGTACCGGTCGAACGAATTAAAGCTACGATGAACAAGAATATCTATGATAATCATTATATTAGAGATTATTATATGGGAACCTTTATAAATCAATTAAAAACTCTATTGAAACTTGAAGAAAATATTGTGAGGCATAGAAAATGAAAAAGTTATTATGTGTGATATTAGCAACTATAATGATTGTTTGTAGTATTACGTTTACAGCTTTGGCAGAAACAATCGACCAAGATAGCGAGGATAACATTAGTGAAGAGGAATATATCTACTATTCCGATTTATTTTATGGGTATTCTACTTATTTAACAACTAATACATATTTAATTTCATATGAGCTTGACACATCAAATGTTACAACTAACGTTCTCAACGAATATATAAATACCGACCATTTTAAAGCTTCTGCTTGGTTTGAATCGATAGGGATTGCATCAGACCCAACGGGTATTGCAAAATATGTATCGGACAGTATTGGTTTATCAAATTTTAAACTCAACAATGAGCTGGATAAAGCAAACCAAAAATTTGTTGAAGAACTTTGCGATGTGAACTTAAATGCTTCAAAAGAAGTAGGTACTGAAAATAAATATATAAAGAATATTAATAAATTTTTAGGTGTTGTTGAGAAAATTGATAAAGTTGTAATAGAAGACGAGGTCTATTATAAAGATTTGGGAAAGCCAGAACTTTATGATTACTTTATTGATCGTGCAATTGCTGTCCTTGAAGAATATTGTACCGAATTAGAGCCTAAGTTGCCTTCGCTAAAATCTGAGCTTTATACTACCTTAAGCGAAACCACAGAAGTGTTAGGTGATTTAACAGATGCTGTTGATTTTACAAAATCTCTTGCTTTATCAATTACTATGCAAGAAACTCAGATGGAACTAATTCAGGATATTATCAATACTCAAAGTTCATCATCAACGCTCTATAATGGTATGACAAGACTTCAAAAACAACTTTCTGGTGGATTTGTTACTTATTTTACCAGTACATATATTGAAGATAAAGTTTATGATAAAATTATTGGCTATCTACCGAAACTAACGAACGATGCTATTCTTGACGGATGGAAGTCATATGGCTCTGCAGTTACAGCAGTAGTGGGTTTAGTTAATAATATTGTGTTTAAAGGATGGCTTGGATACGATTATTCAGAGTATACATCTGCGGTTATGCTTACACAATATGCCTCAGATTTGTATAACAGTGTCAGAAATAAGGCAAGTGTTTTTAGTAGTCAGTTTGACAATAGTGAAATCAAAAAATTCGAAACACTATATAACGCTTATATTGCGATGAAAATTGCAGCGTATGAAGAATGTAAAAATTTAGCAGAATACAACGAATTATATGATGATGTCTATATGGACGGTGTTAAAAAGTATTTTTATATTGATAATGCTTATCAAGAATATATTAATGCTGTGAAGATTTTCATTATGAAAATCCCAAAAGAAAGTAGAATTATTACCGACTACGGCGAATGGATAATTGATAATTATACAGTACTTCAAGATGCATCAGATATTATTGAATATGACGTAATATACGCGGTTAATAACCAAATCACTCAGGAAATTTCATCCGTATCGTATGATATTTTTATTAAAGATAGTCTTAATATCTCGAAAATCTCTACTAGAAATCGATTATATACTTCAAATAAAGATTTAAAAGTATATATCGAAAACTTAAATTGTAATATTCCTTATACTACTAATGTAACCACTAGTTTCGATATATATT
>JAZOUK010000004.1:0-15801 GCA_045658105.1 Acutalibacteraceae bacterium | reverse complement strand
ACTTTTTCCTTTGAGGTATCCCATTATTTGTGATACACTGTATTTCGGTGGTATACTTACGAGCATATTCACGTGGTTTGGGCATAATTCTGCTTCTATTATCTCTACACCCTTTTGGTCGCACAATTTTCTTAGAATTTTCCTATGTCAACCTTAATTTCCTCTGTATATTACTTGTCTGCTCTACTCCTCGCTAAAAGCTATTTTATTCCCCCTGTAGAACAGGGGGTTAACTTTGTCACAGACAATTTTGAAAAAAGAGCTTCGCATTTTTGCGAAGCTCTTTTATGTAATTAATTTAACCTTGTTTTTTTATACCAAAAATCATTCTTAAAATTCCGCTCATAAACTTAGGACTCTTTACTAAAACAACCTTCATACAAAACCCTCCAATTATTTACAGCTTGAAATACCGAGTATAATAACCCATATTGCAAGCACTGCAACTAAAAAACGTGGAGGACAAAAGCAGCTTATAAGTAGACCTAATGCAAAGGTTAGCGCAAGCAAGCCTTTGTTTTTACAATTGTGGTGCCTCATTTTTCCCTCCAACTATAATTAATTGCTTTACAATAACATTATATTTAAAAAGAAAAAAATTGACACATTTATTTAAAAAATAGATTATTTACGCTTTTTTATTTCCCAAGGCTTTATATCCTTTAATTCATTAAAAAGCTGAATATAGGAACGATGACGCGATTCCACAATCTCATCGTTTAAAACAGCTTCTATGATAGCGCAATCCTTTTCCTTTGTATGCGTACAGGATGTAAACCTACATTCTTTATCTATATTAGCAAATTCAGGAAAAAATAAATTTAGTTGCTCTTTAAGTGTGTAATCTTCAGTATCAAGCTCAAAGGAAGAAAAACCTGGGGTATCCGCAACAAAACCTCCAAACGGCAAGGAATAAAGCTCTGTATGACGGGTCGTGTGCTTTCCCCTGCCAAGTTTTACACTTACCTTACCGGTAGCAATTTTATTATCACCAAACAAAGAGTTTAAAATGCTTGACTTGCCAACACCTGAATTCCCTGTAAAAGCACTAACAGAATCTTCTAATTCATTCTTTAAACTATCAATTCCAAGTCCTTTATCTGCCGAAATAACGAATGTTTTAAAGCCTGTTTTTTTATAAATTGACTCCCATACGGAGAAATCACCCATATCACTTTTATTAAAAACAATAATAGGCTCAATATTGTTATACAAAGCGATAACGGTCATTTTATCAATCAGAAAGGTATTTGGAGAAGGATTATCAAATGATGAAACAATAAAAAGCTTATCAATATTAGCTACAGGCGGACGATAGATTGAATTTTTTCTTGGAAGAATTTTATCAACAATTCCAACTTTTTGACCAACCTCTTCAAATTCAACTTTATCTCCAACCAAAGGGGTAACTCCGCCTTTGCGGAAGCTTCCCCTTGCCTTACATTCAAACAACACACCGTCACAGTCAACATAATAAAAACCTGACAACGACTTAACAATAATTCCTGTCATAATTAAACTGTGGTATTGCTGTTAGAGTTATCACTTGTTGTCGGCTGTTTGGAGCTTGTATCGTCAATGTCGGTTAATTTATCAGGAATTTCAATTATATCACTTGTCTTAATTTTTCCTGTCTTATTATCAACAGTAACTTCAAACAGGTCATATTGGTCACCAATTTTATCAGTAACAACAACAGTAAGAGTAAGGTTAACCTCTTTAGATGTTATATTCTTAAAGGTGTATGTGCTACGTTTTGAAAGGTCAACCGTGTCTCCGCCATTAATCATCATTCCGTCCTGCCAAAGAGTAACCTTGTAAACGCCTTCGGGAATATCTCTTGGGAAATCAACATTAACATCAAACTTATAGCCTGCACAAACACTAAGTTTAACCTTTGTACCTTCAGGAACCTTATTTGAACTTGAAGTAGGGTCTTGCTTAACTACATAACCTAAGGGATAATATTTATCGTCAACAGTAAGGAAAACTTCTTCAGTTTCAACAACAAGACCTGTTTTTTCAAGCTGTTTCTTAGCCGATTCAAGCTCCATACCTACAACATCATCAACCTCAACATTTTTTGTAGGCTTACCTGAGCTTACATAAATTGTAATTTTAGCGCCCTCGCCTACAACTTCAGTTCTCTGCGGATCGGTTCTAACAACAAGACCTGCATCAACATCCTCGCTTGCTTCCTCAACAATTACTGTTGTAAATCCGTTAGAACGCAGCTCAGAAACAGCAACAGACTCGGTCTTGCCATAAACATCAGGAACCTTCTTAGTTGAAGCACCCATACTTATATATAATGTAATCTCCGCGCCTTTTTTAAGCATCTCACCCTCAGACTCAGACTGCTCGTAAACAATACCATAAGCAAAGTCATTATTAGGCTCCCACTTGTCTTCAAATTTGAAGTTTGAGGTATAATCTTTATTTTCAATAATATCCTCATAGGACTGATTTATAAACTTAGGACAGGCAATCTCATCCCCTGTTCCTGAAAGAAGCTTTGGAATGAAAATTATACAAAGTATAATAATTGCTAAAACAAGAGTCACTGCAATTCCTGCAAGAATTGGAACAATATTGTTTTTTTCCTTTGTTTCGTAATCTTCAATATCGTCATCTGCATGAATGTCAGTAGAACCAATTTTACCAACAAATTTTGTTGGAGAGTTATCAACAAAATAAGAGTGGTCAAATGTAAGAGAAGGGTCTTTTCTAAATGCACTTAGATCGCAAAGCATTTCTGCAGCAGACTGATAGCGTCTCTCAACTGTTTTTTGCATTGCGTGCATTGTGATTTGCTCGAGTCCCTCGGGAATAGAGCCATTAATTTCTGTAGGAAGCTGAGGGTCGCGCTGAAGCTGCATAATAGCAACAGAAACTGCACTATCAGCTTGAAAAGGCAATTTTCCTGTAAGCATTTCATAAAGCATAACGCCAACAGAATATATATCTGCCTTTTCATCGGTCTTTTCGCCGCGCGCCTGTTCAGGGCTTATATAATGAACCGAACCGATAGCTTTATCTGTAATTGTACGCTGGTCGCTACGGGCAAAACGAGCAATACCAAAATCAGTAACCTTGATTGTACCGTCAGGTAAAACCATAATGTTCTGAGGCTTAACATCTCTATGAACTATACCCTTATCGTGTGCGTGCTGTAGACCTTTAAGAATCTGAATCGTAAAATGAACTGCATCCTTCCAACGCAGACTACCCTGTTCCTCAATAAATTCCTTAAGAGTTATGCCCTCAATATGCTCCATAACAATATACTGAATCAAATCACCGAAGCTAACATCATAAACCTTAACAATGTTAGGATGCGAAAGCATTGCAATTGCCTTGGATTCATTTTTAAAACGACGGAGGAACTCCTCATTTGAAATGAATTCTTCCTTCAAAATTTTAATTGCAACTGTGCGATTTTCTTGATTATCAAAAGCCTTATAAACAACTGCCATTCCGCCTACGCCGATAATTTCCTGAATTTCATATCTACCGTCAAGACGTTTTCCAACAAACTTATCCATAAAAATATTCCTTTCTACCTGTTATGCCTTATTAGTTAAGCAAACAACTGTAATATTATCTCCGCCACCGCCATTATTTGCAAGGTCAATGAGAGATTGAGGTGCCTTTTCAGGGTCTGATTTATTAATAATATCAAGTATTGTATTACTGTCAACGTAATTACTCAATCCGTCACTACAAAGCAGTAGCGTTTGTCCGTTAGTAAATGCAATACAACCTGTATCACAAATTATATTTTCCTCCGCACCTATAGCCCGTGTAATCACATTTTTTCTTGGATGAACCTTTGCGTCCTCAGGTGATATTTTTCCGCTTTCAACCAATGACTGAACAACAGAATGATCACGTGTTATTTGTTTAAGTTTATCATCAATCAAATAAACTCTACTGTCACCAACATGAGCAATAATCGCCGTTTCATCTCTAATAAAAGCAATTACTGCTGTTGTACCCATACCACTAAGAGCCTCATCTTTTAATGACATATCATAAATGAGCAAATTAGCACTAACTATAGCATTTTTAAGCATCGTTTCAATTTCAAAATAATCCATATTACTTCTATATGAATGAAGAATATACTCCGAAATCGATTTTACCGCAGTTTCACTTGCAATATTGCCGGCATTAGCACCGCCCATACCGTCACACACAATTGCAAGGACGGCATCAGGAATTATTTCACCTGCAAAGTATGAATCCTGATTGCTGTGTCTCATTTTGCCGACATCTGTCATACTGTGAATTAACACTGTTTTTTCACACTCCTTTACCTCTCCTGAGCTGACCGCACGAGGCATCAATATCGCTACCGAGAGTTCTTCTAACCGTAGCGTTAATTCCTAAATCGGTCAGTCTTTTCTGAAAGTGAAGAATTTTATTTCTATCCGGTTTTTTGAAAGAATTTTCCTTCACCGGATTTGCAGGAATAAGGTTTACATGGCACATAATACCTTTGAGCTTATTTGCCAAGATTTTAGCACACTCATCGCTATCATTAACACCCTCTATGAGCGCATATTCAAAAGAAATACGCCTTGTTGTGACATTCTGATAGTCACGGCACGCATTAAGTAATGTATCTATATTCCAACGCTTATTTACCTTCATCATAGAGCTTCTTATTTCATCTGTTGGAGCATGTAGTGATACCGAAAGAGTAATTGGAAAATTATACTCTTTAAGTTTTTCTATTCCGCTTACTACTCCCGATGTAGAAAGAGAAATATGTCTAAGTCCTATGCCCAAACCGTTTTCGTTAGAAACAAGCTGTAAAAAGCGTATTGAATTATCAAAATTATCAAGTGGCTCGCCCATACCCATCATTACAACATTAGATATACGAACCCCATTATCCTTTGATGCATACATAATCTGAGAAAGCATTTCAGATGCAGTAAGATTTCTAAATAGTCCGTCAATACCCGAAGCACAAAAGCTACAGCCCATTCTGCATCCAACCTGAGTAGAAATGCACACCGTATAACCGTGCTCATATTTCATAAATACAGACTCTACCCGTTCACCGTCAAAAAGCTCAAACAAATATTTTACTGTTCCGTCAATTTTAGACTGCAAACGCCTTATAACCTTAACATCAGCAATATAACAGTTTTCCTTAAGCGCTTCTCTCAAAGAAATCGGAACATCGGTCATACTGTCGAAATCGGAAATACCCGATTGAAGCCATTTAAAAATCTGTTTTGCTCTGAATTTAGGCTCACCTCGTTCCTTCAAAAACAAAGCAAGCTCTTCTTCAGTCATTGATTTAATATCGGTCTTGCCCAAAAAAGGCATTACTCCCCTCTGTCTTCAAGAAGTGCAAAATAGAACCCGTCAGCCCCGTCAATATGAGGAAATAGTGTTCTGTCGCACACTTTATGAAAATTATTATACTCCATTTGTAAGCGATTTACAAGTTTTTCATTTTCTGCCTTACGCAAAGTACAGGTAGAATAAAGTATTCTACCTCCTTTTTTTAGATATTTTGTTGCATTTTTAAAAATACTTAACTGTATTTCTTCAAGCTCACTAAAATCTGTTTGGGGCTTATATTTAATGTCAGGTTTACGGCGTAAAACACCCAATCCCGAACAAGGAACATCACATAAAACACAATCAAATTCACCAAGCTCACTATTATATATAGAAGCATCGGCAACCGCCGTCTCAATAATATCAATACCTAATCTTTTGGCTGAATCAGAAATCAAACGAACCCTTTGCTCATACAAATCACAAGCATAAATTTTACCATTATTATCCATATACTGAGCCATTGTAAAAGCTTTGCCACCGGGAGCTGAGCACATATCAAGCACCCTTTCCCCTGCCTTTGGAGCTAAAACAGATATAGCAATTTGGGAAGCAATATCCTGAACATAGAAAAAACCGTTTTTATAAAGCTCGTTTGAAGCAATATCAAAGCCCTTATTCAATATAAGAGAGTTTTCTATCTCCGTTTCAATACATTCGATACCAATTTTTAAGAATTCATTTTTCAGATAATCGGTATCTGTTTTAACTGTATTTACCCTCACTGTAAGCGGTGCGGATTTAATGCTTTCTTCCAATATCCCCTTTGTATTTTCCAATCCGTAATCATTAGAAAAGCTTTTAACAATCCATTCAGGACAAGAATATTTTATACTTAACTCTTTTAGCGAATCGCCCTCAGGCAAAATATTATCACTTCTAAGTGCTGAGCGCAAAACGGCGTTAACAAAGCCTGAATTTCGATTTTCTTTAGATTTTTTTATAAGCTTTACTGCTTCATTAACAGCTGCACTATCAGGTATTTTTTCCATAAACAAAATTTGATAAAGTGCCGTTCTTAAAACCTGTTTTGTATACGGTGCGGTTTTTTTAAAAGGAGTTTTCATAAAGCTTTGTAATATATAATCAAGAGTAAATTTACGGTCAAGAACACCGTAAACTAAAGCCGAAACAAACGCTTTATCCTCTTTTGTCAGTTGAGTTTCTCTTAAATAACTTCCTAAAGTTAAATTAGAGTAAGCCGAGTCCTTTTCTATTTTCAAAAGAACCGATACCGCAACTTTACGGGGATTATCCATTACATTCTCCTACTACGGTGCCTATTGAAATAGAATTACCGTTTAAAAATTGTTTTGAAGACATTGCTTTAGAGCCCTCAGGCTGTAAAGCAAGAATTCTTAAAGATGTATTTTCACCACAGGAAATAACAAGCTCATTAGTATTTGAAACTACAACTCCTGATTTAGAATCAAATTTTTTGCCTACACGCGCACTAATAACCTTAATTCTTTTACCATTAAGAAAAAAGTAAGCGCAAGGCCAACTGTAGAAGCCTCTTATAGCGTTATGAAGCTCTGTAGCCGTTTTATTAAAATCAAGCAAAGCCATTTCTTTTTTTATAATAGGAGCATAGGTTGCTTTAGAATTATCTTGTTTTTGAGGTGTAATTTCACCATTCTCAAGCTTTTCAAGTGTAGACGTCATTAACTCTGCGCTTATTACAGAAAGTCTTTCAAAGAGTTCTTCAGCGGTTTCTTCTTCTCCAATCTCTACCTCTGTCTGCTCAAGGATATCACCAGTATCAATACCTTTATCCATAAGCTGTGTAGTGATTCCTGTTTTCTTCTCACCGTTAATAATAGACCATTGTATTGGAGCCGAGCCTCTGTAAAAAGGCAATAAAGAAGCGTGTCCATTAACACAACCATATTTTGCAATACTCAGAATCGCTTCGGGAAGAATTTTTCCATAAGCAACAACAACAATAACATCAGGATTTATTTCTTTTATAATTTCTTCAGCAGCACCATCTTTTAAGGTAGTAGGCTGAAAAATCCTAATATTATGCTCCTGCGCGTATACTTTTACAGGCGGTGGGGTTAAAATTTGTTTTCTGCCCACAGGCTTATCGGGTTGAGCAAAAACAGCCGAGACCTCGTGTCCTGCATTAATCACAGCCTCAAGAGTTTTAACTGCATAATCGGGGGTACCCATAAAAATTATTTTCATTTAATCACCTATACCCTGTCAATATAAAGTATACCGTCAAGATGGTCAATCTCGTGACAAATAGCCCTTGCCTTAAAGCCCTCTGCAGTAATTGTAAAATTATTTCCATTTCTGTCCTGAGCGCGAACTGTAACCTTCATAGGTCGTTTTACTTCTTCAAAACGGTCGGGAATTGAAAGGCAACCCTCAGAGCCTACCTGCGAACCGCTTTTGCTTTCGATTACGGGATTAATAAGCTCAAGTATACCCTCACCGTCCTGAATATCAATAATACAAAAGCGTCTTAAAATACCTACCTGTGGTGCAGCAAGTCCTACACCTTCAGCCTTATACATTGTTTCAGCCATATCATCAAGAATGGTTGCAAGCTTATCATCAAATGTAAGCTGAGTACGGCAAACCTTTCTCAAAACATCGTCACCTATTTTAACAATATTCCTTATAGCCATTTTTATATTCTCCATTAATTTATAGTCTCTGGGTTTATATCAACCGAAACCGAAGTCTGACCGCTAAGCTTAATATCAATCGCTTTCCTTAACATACTTCGGAATTCTTTATTATTCTTGCATTTAATAATAATTCTGTATCTGTATTTTCCGTTCACCCTCGGCACCGTGGCAGGAGACGGGCCTAATATTATAAGCTTTACAGTTTTAAAACTATCCTCTGTAAGCTTTTTTATATTCTGAAAAATATCTTTTACAGCATTTTCGGCTAAACTTTTAGAAATACTTTGAGTGCTGACAACACAAATATCACAGTAAGGCGGATAAATCATAAGCTTTCTAGTAAGAATCTCTTCATCATAGAAGCCGTCATAATCCTGACGCGTTGCAAGCTCGATAATATTGCTTTCAGGGTCAAGGGTTTGAATAATCGCTCTGCCCTCAACATCACCGCGACCGGCCCTGCCAACAACCTGTGTAAGCAAGGAAAAGGTTCTTTCAAAACTTCTGAAATCCTCAC
Source organism: Acutalibacteraceae bacterium (assembly GCA_045658105.1). Taxonomy (GTDB): domain Bacteria; phylum Bacillota; class Clostridia; order Oscillospirales; family Acutalibacteraceae; genus UBA737. The sequence continues at coordinate 7,281 of JAZOUK010000004.1, read as the reverse complement.
TATACATAGCCTTATCCGCGCCTATCACACCCACAAGTGTTACTTTTGGAAAATTCAGTCCCTTAGCAACCATCTGTGTGCCGAGAAGAATATCATATTCTCCTTTTCCAAATGCTAAGAGATAATCCGAATAGGAGTCTCTTGAAACCGTACTATCAGCATCAAGACGAAGCACCCTTGCATTTGGAAAAATAGTATTAACTTCTTCCTCAGCTTTTTGCGTACCAAGTCCTGAATATTTCATATGCTCACATCCGCACTCAGGGCAAATGCGCTCTGCCTTAACAGAATGACCACAGTAATGACACATTAATCTATCATTTGCAGAGTGATATGTTAACGAAACACTACAGTTTGGACAGCTTGCAACATATCCGCACTGTGGACAAGAGATATAAGTGTTGTGCCCTCTGCGATTTAGCAAAAGAATAGCCTGATTTCCATTTTCTATAGTTCCCTTTATAGCTTCATAAAGCTCGCTACTGATAACCCCAGTATTACCTTGGCTAAGCTCAAGACGCATATCAACCGTATCAACCCTTGGAAGAATTGCGTTTCCGTAACGGTTACTAAGCTTATAAAATGAATACCTTCCCTGCTTAGCCATTGTAAAGCTCTCAACAGACGGAGTAGCAGAGGCAAGACAAAGCAATCCTTTATTATATAAAGCACGAAATTTAGCAACTTCTCTCGTATGGAAACGAGGACTTTTTTCAGATTTATATGTGTGCTCCTGCTCCTCGTCAATAATAATCAAGCCCAAATTATCAAAAGGGGCAAAAACCGCACTCCTTGTACCAATAGCAATCTGTGCTTTTCCGCTTTTAATTCGTTGCCATTCGTCCATACGTTGTCCCATAGACATAGCACTGTGAAAAACAGCAATCTTATTGCCGTAACGCTCTGTAAAAAGGGTTATTAACTGAGGAGTAAGTGAAATCTCAGGCACCATAACAATGACGCCTCTGTCCATTTCAATAACAGAATCAACAAGCTTTAAATAAACCTGAGTTTTACCCGAACCTGTAATGCCGTAAAGCAAAGAAACTGCACCTATTCCTTCTTGATAGTCCTTCATCAAGCCATCATACGCTTTTTGCTGTTCATCGGTAAGGATAATATCCTCTTTCACACCGCTTTGATTTGCCTTATATGGTGTTCTAAACACCTGCTTTTCAAAGCAATTTAAAATACCCTTTTTAATTAAATTATCAACAACAGAAATAGTAACTCCCGTAAAATAACAAATTTCTTTGACAGAAGCCGTACCAACTGTTGAAACAAGTTCAACAACTTCACGCTGACGAGCTGTTATTTTTACAGGAAAAGGTTCTTCGCAAGCTAACTTTACCCATTTTTGTGTAGCGTCGCCGATTTTGCGTTTGGCATTACTTGTAACAGATAAAGCCTCTTTTTCAACCATAGCTTTTAAAATATCAGATGAGATACTAAGTCTTCCCATTATTTCGGTTTGAGACTTTTCTCCAGTTGACTCAAGATAGCTCAGTACTTCCCTTTCTGATTCCGAGAGCATTTCAATCCCTGTAAACTCAGTATTTACAGAATAGAAATTAACAAGACTGTAGCTAAGACCAACCGGAAGCATTGCTGAAACAGCGTCATAATATGTGCAAAAAACCGTTTCGTGAAGATATTCACACATCTTAATCATTTCAGCCGTCAATACCGGTTCGCTGTCAATCAAGCTTGAAAGATTTTTTAAGCCTTTAAGATCATCCTCAAATATTTCAAAAATTACGCCTTGCTTTTTTGTGTTACCTCTTCCAAACGGAACAAAAACCCTACAACCCTCTTTAGCTTCAAAAGAAAACTCAGGCGGCAAAGCATAGGTATAAAGCTTATCAAAGGCAAATGTGGCGCCTTGGAGCGCAACCTTGCACACTGTTCCTTTCATACCTACACCTCCGTTTTTAAAAATTAAAGCTCAGATGCGAGCTTATCAATAGCAACACTTACAGGCTTTTCAACAGAAATTATGCCTGTTTCCTCTGACTTAGCAGAAATTTCTCTTGCAGTACGGGCAATATCAATTACCAAACGGTATCTGTTGTCACACTTTTTTATTAACTTTCCAATATTAGGATTTAACATTTTTAAGCACCTCATCAATAATATGTTTTTGTCTTTCAAGCTTTAATCTACTGCTTGAAATAATAGAAATTATATCGTCAACAGCGTCCGATAAATTGTCATTAACAACAATATAATCATACTCTGTAGCACGCGCTATTTCACCTAAAGCGGCATTCATTCTTTCTTCTATTACATCCTGACATTCTGTTCCTCTGCCTGAAAGTCTGCGGTGAAGCTCTTCAAAAGAAGGTGGCATTATAAAAATGCTCATAGCTTCGGGAAGATTTTTTCTGATACTAGCAGCACCATTAACATCAACCTCAATAAAAATATCGTCTCCGTTATTTACAGCCTCAACAACCGGCGCTTTCGGGGTTCCGTAATAGTTCCCAACATACACATTGTACTCAAGCAATTCGTTATTTTCAATCATTGTCTCAAAGCGTTCACGGGATATGAAATTATATTTTTCACCATCAATCTCACCCTCACGCATATTTCGAGTAATAGAAGAAATTGAAAACTTAATTGAAGGACATTTAATAAATAATTCCTTTAAAAGTGTATCCTTACCCGAACCCGACGGCCCTGAAATAATATAAACTGAACCTTTATTCATCATCATCCTCCTCAACATCAATAGCTGTGTCATCCTGCATACGGTTTGCAAGTGTTTCAGCCTGAAGATATGTGAGAATAATATGGTCGCTATCAGTTATAATAACGGCTCTTGTTCTTCTACCGTGAGTGGCATCAATAAGAAAGCCTCTCTCCCTCGCATCTTGAATAATACGCTTAATCGGAGCAGATTCAGGACTTACAATTGCTATCATTCTGTTAGCAGAAACCATATTACCGAATCCAATATTAACTAATTTCATTTTAAATCCTCATTTTTTACTCAATATTTTGAATTTGTTCTCTGATTTTTTCAATTTCGGATTTTATATCAACAACGATATGAGAAATCTCAATATCCTGACATTTAGAACCAATAGTATTGGTTTCACGATTCATTTCCTGAACTATAAAGTCAAGCTTTTTGCCCACAGGTGTATCAAGATTTAAAATATCTCTTAACTGAGTGATATGGCTTCTAAGCCTTACAGTTTCTTCGTCAACAGCAACCTTATCTGCAAAAATTGCAGTTTCGGTAATAAGTCGTTGTTCATCAACCTTAGCATCCTCGAGTAACTCTTTAACCTTTTGTTCAAGGCGTCCTCTATAAGCCTTAACAGTTTCAGGCGAACACTCCTCTATAACCGAAACTTTACCTAAAATTGTATCTATCCTCGAAAGAACATCATTACAAAGTCTTTCGCCCTCAGCTCTGCGCATATCAATAAAGCTACTTAATGCTTTAGAAGCAACCGAAATAACCGCTTCGTTTACAGCTTCCTCGTCAAGCTCTCTGCGAGTCACCTTAAAAAGCTCAGGATTTCCTGCGAGGGTTGAAATCTTAATATCGTTCTTAATTGAATATTCCTTGCTCAAGGTTTTAAGAGCAGAAATATACGCATCAGCATATTGACGGTTAATTTCAATAGCCGTAGCATTGTCAGAATTATCCTCAATAAAAACGGAAAGCTCTATTTTACCTCTAGAAATACTTTGCTGGCAAAGACTTTTAAGTTTTTCCTCCATAAACTGATAGACTCTCGGAATACGAACAGCAAATTCAAAGTACCTATGATTAACAGATTTAATTTCAACCGTAACATCAAGTCCATTAATACTTTCAGATGCTCTTCCAAAGCCTGTCATACTTCTTAACATAATATTCACATCCAAATCAAACGCAATGGCAGATAATTTTCATTGCAATATATTTCATTGTATTATAGCAAAAAACACAGGTAAAAGTCAACTTTTAAGCGTATTTGTAACCTTTTTTTAACATTTAAACTACATTTTTATTGTATTTTTTTAAAAAAGCTGATATTTTAGAAAAAACTTCTAAAATATCAGCTAAAAGTGTTATTAAACCAATCCTTTAAACAATACTATATACTTATCACATAATTTTTTCTTTATATTTATTTTTATTAAAATACATAAACAGCTGGCATTTAATCATACCGTTATAAAGCTTACGACGCTTGTCAGCAACCATTCCGTAATGCTTTTCAAATTCATCATGAGGACTTATAATATAATACTTCTGACCGTCACCCATTATAAACCGCTCACCCATTATTTTATAAAGCTCTTCAGCCGCTTTAACATCAAGCAAACGTTCACCGTAAGGCGGATTAGTAACAGTAAGACATCTTTCCTTTGGCGTAACAAAGCTTTTTATATCGCCAACCGCTGCCTTTACATATTTTTCAACACCTGCTTTTTTAGCATTCGCAAGGGTTAATTCAACACAAGCAGGGTCAATATCAAAGCCCTGAGCTATAAATTCAATATTATGTCTTATGTTATCCTGTGCTCTTGTTCGCTCCTCACGCCATATTTTACTATCAAGAAATCCAAAACGTTCAGCAGCAAAATATCTTCGGAGTCCCGGCGCGATATTTGTAGCCATAAGAGCCGACTCAATCAAAAGTGTTCCGCTTCCACAAAACGGGTCAAAAAACATAGTATCAGGATAAATTCTTGCAAGGTCGCACATTGCGGCGCCGAGCGTTTCCTTTAAAGGTGCATCATTTGAGTTTCTTCGATAACCTCTTTTGTGAAGTCCCTCACCTGAAGTATCAATCATCATAGTAACCTTATTTTTATGTATAGAAAAACGGATTTTATATTCAGGCCCTGTTTCGGAAAAATAGCTAATGTTATATTTAAGCTTCAGTCTTTCAACAATTGCCTTTTTAATTATTGACTGACAATCAGGTATACTGAAAAGCTGAGAGTTAATACTCCATCCGTTTACAGGGAAAGCATCATCTCTACCAATATAATTTTCCCAAGGCAGAGCTTTTACCGAGTCGAAAAGCTCAGTAAATGTTGTGGCTTCAAATTCACCGACATTTATAAGAATACGCTCAGCAAAACGGGAGCATATGTTTGCTCTTGCAAGCATATTTGCATCGCCCTCAAGCAAAACTCTGCCGTTTTCTGTAATTATTTTTTCAAATCCCATTCTGCGAAATTCGTCAGCCGCAACACTTTCAATTCCAAAAAGGCAAGGGGCAACAAGCTTTATTTCTTTCATTATTTCACCCATTCTGTGGCGTGTCTTGTAACATGACAACCAATATTAACTGCTACCGGCAAACCAGCTATATGTGTAGGCGCCGTTTCTATATTTACTGCAAGAGCAGTAGTTTTTCCACCAAAACCCTGAGGTCCTATATCAAGCTTATTAATCTCTTCTAACAGCTCATTTTCCATTTCTAAATAAAACGGATCACTGTTTCGAATATCTGTACTTCGGCAAAGCGCCTTTTTGGAAAGCAGAGCGCACTGCTCAAAATCGCCACCAATTCCAACACCAACAACAATCGGTGGACAGGGATTATTTGATGCCTTTTTAACAAGCTCAACTACAGCATCAATCACACCGTTTCTTCCCTGAGATGGGGTAAGCATTTTTATTCCACTCATATTTTCACTGCCGAAACCCTTTGGTGCAACAGTAATTTTAACCGAATCACCTTCGACAATTGTTGTGTGAATAACAGCAGGGTTATTATCGTTTGTATTGACTCTCTGAAGCGGGTCTAAAACAACTGATTTTCTTAAAAGACCATTTGTATATCCTCTGCGAACACCCTCATTCACTGCATCGTAAAGAAAACCATCAACAAAATGCACATCTTGTCCAATTTCAAGAAATACAACAGCCATACCGGTATCTTGACATATCGGCAAATCATACTCTTTAGCAACCTCAATATTTCTTACAATAACATTAAGGATTGAGCAAGCCAATGTGTCAGTCTCGCTCAAACTCGATTCATTTATCCTTGAAACAATATCACAGGGCAACTGTTTATTTGACTTAATACAAAGCTTTTCAACACATTGAGTGATTTTTTTACAGGATATTTCTTTTATCATAATTAAACCTCATAAAAAAAGCGGAACTGCCGATTGAGCGTTCCGCCTGATTAATTATTTCATTGCACCGCGCTTTGAACGTTTTGCTTCAGGATTCTTTCTTTTTAAATCAGAAAATTTCTCATCACTCGTTTGCTTAAAACGGTTCATCATATCCTCAAAACTTGCAGGCTCATTCTTCTTCGGGGTCCATACAAAAGAACCGTCCGGCTTAGGAGGAGCTGCTACAGGACGCCTTTCTCTGCGTTCACGGCGTTCTTCAACCGCATCAGCTTCTAATGCACGCTTAATACTTAAAGAAATTTTACCGTCATCACCGATATTAAGCACCTTCATTTTAACACTGTCACCAATCTTAAAATGCTCCTTAATATCATTAACATATGTACGGGAAACCTCTGAGATATGCACAAGCCCTGACTTGCCATCGCCCAAATCAACAAACAAACCAAAATTTGTTATGCCTGTAATTTTACCCTCAACCAACTGTCCAACCGTTAACTGCATAGAAAATTGCAAACCCCTTTTAAACCCTCATTTTAATATAAAATGCTATACGTAAAGAAGTATAAATTTATTCTTACTCTACCTATTTACATATCTTAGCCGTTTTTATTTATAATGTCAAGTAAAATAATGACTTTTTTATTGGTTTTTCAAATTATTTTAGTTTCCTGATACATCAATAAAAATCTGTTCATTGGAATATATATATCCCAAACGCTCCCTCGCGGCTTTCTCAATTAATTCCTTATCCGAATCAGATTCAAGCAAAATCTTTAATTCTTCAATACTGTTTTCTGTCTCATTCAGCTGCTCATAAAGTAAAGTAAGCTCAGCCTTTTTTTCGTTAAGATTATTCCAAAGCCCCGACAATGTAAATACCATATAAGCACAAACACCAACAATAAAAAGCCGTAATATAATACTTTTTTGCTTTTTAGGCTTACGTTTCATAAATACCGACTCCATAGCTATAATTTTTGATTAATTATACACTACATTCATCATTTTTTTCAAGTGTTTTTTCTTTTTTTAACCTTAAATTAATAAATTCACTTAATTTACTGCTTAATCCATTAAATATTTTACTTATTTTATTTAAAAAAACATCAACACCCTTACCAATGAGAACGATAATCTTTTTCATTAATCCAAAGAATTTGACAAGTAAAAACA
>JAZOUK010000003.1:0-86766 GCA_045658105.1 Acutalibacteraceae bacterium | reverse complement strand
CGTTAAAATCTTCTAGATAAGCTCTTTAGCTCATTTACTTAATTCAAATGCTGACGCATTTTTTGTCCATTGATTTATAAGATTTCTCTTAAGAATCGTCGGGTCCTTATTTCTTCGTTGTTTAATTTTCAAGGTCCGTTTCCCCAGCCTTTTGCTATCGCTTTCGGCTCGGTTTTTGCAGCCCCTCGTTTGGAGCGCCTGATTATATTACCACAAGCATTTCTATTTGTCAACACTTTTTTTCATTTTTTTTAATTATTTTTTTCTTTCGTCTTTTTTGCCTAAAAAACTTCAACATTTTATTGGTTTTAATCGACACTTTTCACCCATATTACTTAATAATCATTCTGAGCTTTGCTAAAATTCTTTTTTCTGCCCGTGAAACCTGAACCTGAGACATATTTAAAATTTTTGCAGTAGTGCTTTGAGTCATATATTTATAGTACCTGCAAATCATAATATTCCTTTCTTGTTCCGTTAGTTTTTCGAATGCTTCATCAAGAACTATTCTATCCGATATTTGCTCCTCCGTACTGATAACAGGCAGTTCCGATTCCCTCACCCCATCATCGCTGTCGTAGGTAAGAGACAATACCGGTTGTGAAGCATTAACAGCTTCGGCAACCTCTTCTGCAGTTACTCCAAGCTCTTGCGCGATTTCCGAAACAGTTGGCTCGCGGTTGAGCTTTTGCTCAAGCTTTTGACTGGCTCTGCCTATATGCAATGCAAGTTCCTTAACCGAGCGAGATACCTTTACCGCACCGCCGTCACGAAAAAGGCGTCTAACCTCACCCAGTATCACGGGTACTGCATATGTAGAGAAGCAAAGTCCCCTTTCTTCATCGAAAGCATCAGTTGCTTTTATAAGACCGATACATCCAGCCTGATATAGGTCGTCGTATTCTATACCCTTTCCGCTAAATCTTTTACATATAGAATGTACGAGTCCGAGATTATTTTCGATGAAGCTATCTCTTTTTGACTTATCCTCAACCATTTATGCTGAAACGGCGGCTTATTTTCTTTATCATTGTAACGGAAGTCCCCTTACCGCTATGTGAGGTGACCTTAATTTTATCCATAAAGCTCTGCATAACCGCAAAGCCAAGACCTGCTCGCTCTCCGCCAACGGTAGTATAAAGAGGCTCCATAGCCTTTGTAACATCTTCTATTCCACAGCCTTTGTCTCTTATTTTTATTCTTATTGAGTTATCTTCTATAAGCTCGGCTGTTATGTAAATATTCCCTATACTATTGTTATAAGCGTGGACTATACAGTTAGTAACCGCCTCGGAAACTGCAGTTTTTATATCGTTAATTTCCTCTATAGTTGGGTCAAGTTGAGCCGCAAAGGCGGAAACGCACGCCCTTGCAAAGCTTTCATTAGACGAACGGGATAATAAAGTCATTGAAAATTTATTTTTTATATTCATAATTATTTACCTTTCTTCAAGTTTTGCTAATTTTTCTATTCCTGCAAGCTTAAGCATTTTATATATTTGCGGCGGTGCACCTGTGATATGAAGCTGTGCGCCCGACTTAATGAGATTGCGGTATCTCCCCATTACGAGACCTATTCCTGAGCTATCCATAAAGCTGACATCCTTAAAATCAAGAATTAGCAATGTTGGCATATTCAGTTCAAGGGAAGCATCTATGGTCTCTCGCATTTCCTTTGCGGTATGGTGGTCAAGCTCACCGCTGAGATACGCCGTAACCACCTCGCCTGTAACATTCATCTGAATTGACATTTTTTTCTCCTTTCAAAAAAATAAGGGCAAGCCCTCATATATAATAAAGGCTTGTCCTTAAAAAATTTGTCATATTAAGTTGTGAAAATAAAAAAATTATTAAAAGTTTTAGTTTTCAGGGAAAAACAGTTTTCTTATACCCGAAGCGAGGTACAATGAGCCGAAAATAAAAATGGGATTTTTGCCTGCCTGTTTTTTTGCAAGTTCCAAAGCATCGATATAATTTTCTGCTACACTACAGCTACAATATTTATTTGCTGTTTCTGATAATTCTCTTGCAGAAAGTGAGCGTGGCATACCCTCTACCTGTACTGCTATTGCGTTATTACAATATTTTAAGGTCTGCTTTAAAAATTTCTCATAATCCTTATCCCTCATCATTCCGATAATTGCAGTGACATTTCCTGAATATTTTTCAAGCTCATCTGCCAAAGCTTTTGCACCGTCAGGATTATGGGCGCCGTCAAGCACAACAAGCGGTTGTTTGCAAAGAATTTCCATTCTTGCAGGAAAGCTAACACTTTCAAGTCCCCTATATATTATATTGTAGGGAATGCTATATCCGCTTGAGGTTACTGCTTCAATTGCAGTAACGGCGTTTTCCACCTGAAAAGCACCGCAAAGCGGGACAAAAAACCGTTCTTCCTTATATAAAAATGTGTTTCCAAAACTTTCTTCACTCAATATATTTAAAAGGTTTAAATCGGGTACCGAAAGATTCTTAGAACAGCTTTTTATTACATTTAGCACTTCAATTTCCTGATTTGGATTAGTCACAACAGGACAGTTCTTTATTATTCCGCATTTTTCAAAAGCGATTTTTGAAATACTATCCCCCAAAATAGCGGTATGGTCAAGACCGATTTTTGTTATGACAGCCAAAGCCTTGTCACCAAGGGTATTTGTAGCATCAAACCTACCGCCAAGTCCCGTTTCGCATATAACTATATCGCACTTTTGCTCGTAAAAATAGAGAAAGGCACAAGCGGTTATAAATTCAAACTCGGTAAGCTCAATTTCACACTCTTTAACCCTTTCAGCCATACGGCAAAGGACATTTTTTTCTATAAAATCACCGTTTATTTGAATTCTTTCTCTAAAATCTATTATAAAAGGAGAAATGAAAAGTCCCGTTTTATAGCCTGCCGTTTTAAACACCGACGCCAACATGGCCGAAACCGAACCCTTGCCGTTAGTGCCTGCAATATGTATTGATTTAAATTTATTTTGCGGATTCCCCAAAGCCTCAAGCACAGCCGAGATTCGTTCAAGACCTGCGGGCAACGAAAAATTTCCGAGAGAATGAATGTAATCAAGCCATTCACCGTAATTCATTTGCCTTTCCCCTTTATATTCTTAGTATATATACAGTATATAACAATAACTGAATTTTTTCAAGAAACTAATAATTCTAAGTTTTTTATATAAAATAGGTTATAGTTTGCCGAATACCTCGACAAACTATAACTTTTTTACAATCTATTATGCCTATTTACCCTCTATTAAATCATAAAGACCCTCAATAACCTTATCGAGTGTTCCTATCTGGTCTATAAGTCCCTCTTTTACTGCCATTTCACCTGAAAGCACAGAGCCTACATCGGTAACCATTTCGCCTGTATTCATCATAAGATGAGTAAATCTTTCAGCGGATATATTAGAATTACGTTCAACGAAATCGGTTATGCGTCCTTGCATTCTTGCAAAATGGTTCATCATTTGCGGAACACCAATAACAAGACCGTTTGTGCGTACAGGGTGAACGGTCATAGTAGCAGAGGGCGCAATATAAGATCGCTTTGCCGACACCGCGAGCGGAACACCTATAGAATGACCTCCGCCAAGTACAAAGGAAACGGTTGGCTTTTTCATTCCCGAAATTAGTTCGGCAATGGCAAGACCTGCCTCAACATCACCGCCCACCGTATTTAGAATTATAAGCAAGCCCTCAATTTCACTGCTTTCCTCAATTGCCACAAGCTGAGGAATAACATGCTCATACTTAGTTGTTTTACTTTGTTCGGGCAAAACGCTATGTCCCTCAATCTCGCCTATAATTGTAAGACAATATATTTTGTGCTCACCTTCAAAGGTAGTAACCGCACCCATTTCCTTTATTTCTTCTGCTTCTTTACTTAATTTTTTGTTGTCATTATTATCATTCATTGCCTTTTCCTCCCAAAATAGTATTTGGTAAAAAAGAGGATTAATTCAAAAATGTGAAAAAAGTAAGGCGCGGAAAAATCCAACGCCTTACTTCAACCCCTTCATTCTACAAAACAATCAATTTTTTCGGACTTTCGGTAAGATTTATAAAACCGTTATCGGTAATATAAACCATATCCTCTATCCGCACTCCGAACTCGTTTTCAACATAAATACCCGGCTCAACCGTCATAATCATTCCCGACTCAAGAAGTGTTGTATCTCTTGTATTACAAGCAGGGCTTTCGTGAATATCAAGTCCGACGCTGTGACCAAGTCCATGCCCGAAACAACCCTCAAAACCTAATGAATAAATTAAATCTCGTGCTACTTTATCCACATCACAGCACCTCACACCCGCTTTTATGCTTTCAAGTGCCACCTTTTGTGCCTTTAAAACCGTTTCGTAAACTATTTTTTGCTTTTCGGATACATTGCCTACCGCTACAGTTCGTGTCATATCCGAACAATATCCGTTTACAACTGCGCCTAAATCCATCGTAACAAAATCACCGTTTTCTATTCTTTTATCGGTTGGCACCCCGTGTGGCATTGAGGATTTTTTGCCTGAAACCACAATAATATCAAATGCTACGCCCTCACTGCCCTGAGAACGCATAAAAAATTCCATATCAAGCATTATTTCAGTTTCAGTTCTACCCTCCTTAATGCGGTCAAGAATATAATTAAATGTACGGTCGGTTAATTTTTGAGCCTTTCTGATATTTTCAAGTTCATCATCGCCTTTTATACTGCGAAGTCTTTTTATTGCCTTTGAAATCTTGTTATCATTGCTTATTTCGGCATTGCTAATTTTACTCCTTAACCCCTTTAATTCATCTATAGAAATATAATCGGTTTCAACAAACAATGTCTTAATATTTTCTCTTGCAATAAGCTCATTAATTTGCTCGTAAAGCCTTTCTGCGAGTACTACAGAAGCCGATTTTACGGTTTTAGAGGCTTTTTCGAAATACCTGAAATCTATAAATAATGTTGCGGAATCGGGAGTAATAAGCACCGTGCCAGCAGAGGAACGCATACCTGTAAAATAAAAGCGGTTAGTATCGCTCGTTACAATTACCGCCTGATCCTTTTCAAGATATTTTCTTATATTTTCTATCCTTTTTTTCATTATCCATTCTCCGTTTATATAAAAACATTACACTTGGAAGATTTATACATAGCATTATTCCGTTAAAAAATGCCGAGAGTCTCCAAGCTACTGATATGCTAAAAACTCCGCCCGCAATACACCCTAACGGATATATCAACTTAAAGAGTTTTTTTGCTCTGTCATCTGCCAAAAAGCCTATGCAAATATCCCCGTAAAGCGCCCAACCGATAATACTTGAAAAGGCGAAAAAGCACATCATTGACGCCAAAATCGGATGTGCAAAACCGCCGTAAACCGTACTTAGTGAGCGTATTACAAGCTCGGTTGAAGCCGCTTTTCCATAATCTATTTTAACCGAGCAACAAAGAATTGTCAACGCAGTAAGTGTGCAAATAAGAATTGTGTCAATAAAAACCTCAAAAATTCCGTATAACCCTTGCGTTGACTCGTCTGCATCATACGCGGCGGAATGTGCCATTGCCGAAGTTCCAAGCCCTGCTTCATTCGAAAAAACACCTCTTGACGCACCTATAAATGCCGATGTAAACACTGAGCCTACCGCTCCACCTGTAACCGCTTTCGGAGTGAATGCACCTTTTATTATCAGCTCAAAAGCCTTTGGAACAAGCTCAAAATTCACAATCACAACACTCAAAGACATCAATGTATACATAACCGTCATAACAGGAATGATTTTTTCACTCACAATACCTATCTGTGTAACTCCACCTTTAATTACAACAAAGGTTAGCAATGCAAAAATCACCGAAAACATAAGCCTTACGACAAAATTATCCGAAACGGCAGAAACAGCGGCATTGGTCTGAGTAATATTTCCCGAGCAAAAAACCGCAGGAATTGCCGCAATAGCAAATATCGTGCCAAATACGCTTGCACCCTTTATTCCATTTTTTATGTAGTACATCGGACCTCCAACAAATTCACCATTCTTTTCCTCTCTAAATCTCACCGCCAATACTATTTCAGCATATTTTACCGCCATACCAAGCAAGGCGCTTATCCACATCCAAAAAACCGCTCCCGCTCCCCCCACAGAAAGAGCTCCCGCTACACCTGCTATGTTGCCTGTCCCAACCGTTGCAGAAAGCGCTGTACAGGCAGACTGTATTGATGTGATTTTTCCACTGCTTTCTTTTTTCTCTTTAAAAGCTTTTATTGTAAGCATTAAAGAATGTGGAAAAAACCTTAACTGAAAAAAACCACCCCTGTAGGTGAGCACTACTCCGCAAACCATTAATAACGCAAAAGGCAGAGCCCCTGAAATTATGTTTTCAAATTGCAAAAAAATGCTTTTCATTGATTTTTCACCCCACTATGAGAATATTTTTTTAAAAAAGTTTTTATTACCGCTTTTTTACTATTGTTTATTTTAAAAGTTTATAGTATAATATATTTGTTATATTATGTCTTGGAAGTGTAAAATGTCAGAAAATATGGTTTATCTTGATAATAGCGCTACAACAAAGCCCTGTAAACGGGCGGTGGAATACATCAATAATGCGCTTTGTAAATTTTGGGGTAATCCCTCCTCTTTGCATAGTTTGGGGTTGGATGCTGAGCTTGAAATGAACGATGCTCGCAAAGCGGTGGCTGATAAAATCGGTGCACGTGAGGATGAAATAATTTTCACAGGCAGCGGAACCGAGGCTAACAACACCGCCATTATGTCGGTAGCAAAGAGCCATTACAGGAAAATTATAACAACTGAAATTGAGCATCCGTCGGTGCTTGAAACGGTTAAAAGACTTGAAAATGACGGATTTAAGGTTTCTCGTATAGGATGTGACAAATACGGAATTATATCTCTTTCACAGCTTGAGGCAGAGCTTGACGGTTCAGTTTGTCTTGTCAGCATAATGCTTGTGAATAATGAGGTTGGCTCAATTCAGCCAATAGCCGAGGCTTCGGCGCTTATTAAAAAGCTTGCTCCAAACGCTCTGATCCATTGTGATGCGGTTCAAGGGTTTGGAAAACAGGTAATCAATGTCAAAAAGCTTGGTGTAGACCTTTTATCTGCAAGCGGACATAAGATACATGGTCCTAAGGGCATTGGTTTTCTCTATTGCCGAAAGGGTGTTCACCTTACGCCTTTTATAACGGGTGGCGGTCAGGAAAGAGGACTTCGTTCGGGTACCGAGTCGATTCCGCTTATTATGGGACTAAAGGGTGCTATTGAGGAGCTTGGCAACATTAATTCCTCGCTTGAAAAGGTAGTTCAGCTAAATAGCTATGCCCGCCAGCAGTTTTTAAAAACCAATTATATAAAAATTAACTCTCCCGAAAATGCCCTGCCCTATATATTAAACATCTCGGTTATGGGATACCGTTCAGAGACCCTGTTGCATTTTCTTGAAAATAAAAATATTTTTGTTTCCTCAGGCAGCGCCTGTGCCAAGGGTGAAACAAGCTATGTGCTTAAAGCATTGGGGCTTGACCGTTTTATGGGCGACAGTGCTCTGAGAATTAGCTTTTCAAAAGAAAATACCAAGGAGGATATCGACCTTTTGGTTTCCGCATTAGAGCAGTCGGTAAAAACCTTAAGGCGTAGTAACATATGAAAGAAATAATACTTATTAAAAACGGTGAGCTTGCTTTAAAGGGACTCAACCGCAGTAATTTTGAGGATGCACTTGTTAAAAATATGAAACGCCGTTTAAACGGCTTAGGCAAGGTGAGCATTAGAAAGGCGCAGTCGGCTATATATGTTGAGCCACAGGACGATGACTTTGATTTTGAAGAAGCTCTTGAACGCGTTAGCAGAATTTTTGGTATTGCCGCATTCAGCCGCGCTTGTGTTTGCGAAAAAACGGTTGAGGATATACTCGAAAAAACAGTAGAATACCTTGCCGATACTATGAAATCAATAAAAACTTTTAAGGTTGAGGCTAAGCGTGCCGATAAGCGTTTCCCCCTCACCTCTCCCGAAATTTGCCGCGAGCTTGGCGCAAAGATTTTAAGCAGTTTCCCGCATCTTAAGGTTGATGTTCATAATCCCGACCAAACTGTTTATGTTGAAATAAGGGATTTTGCCGCTTATGTAAGAGCCGAGCAATTGCAGGGTGCAGGCGGTTTGCCCGTGGGCACAGCAGGTACCGCTTCTATACTCATTTCAGGCGGAATTGACAGTCCTGTTGCGGCGTGGACAATGGCAAAAAGAGGACTTAGGCTTAATGCAATTCATTTTGCAAGCCCACCATATACGAGTGCTCGCGCAGAAATGAAGGTTCGTAAACTTCTTTCGCGCGTTGCAAGATATAGCGGAAGCATTAACCTTGCTATTATTCCATTTACTGAAATTCAGGACCAAATTGCGGAGCATTGTCCTGAGGACTATTTCACCCTTATTATGCGCCGTATGATGATGCGTATTTCTCAGAAAATTGCACATAATTCAGGCAGTCTTGCCCTTATAACGGGTGAAAGTCTCGGTCAGGTTGCAAGTCAGACACTTCCTGCACTTGTCACTACTGACAGTGTCACAGATATGCCTGTGCTCCGTCCGCTTATCGGTATGGACAAGGAGGAAATCATCCGCATTTCAAGGGTTATTGACACCTTTGAGACCTCAATTCTTCCGTATGAGGACTGCTGTACGGTATTTACCCCTAAGCATCCTAAAACCCGTCCGACTATAGCACTTTGCGAGGAAGCCGAAAAGAATCTACCAATTGATGAGCTTATTGAAAAGGCTATTGCAGGTACAGAATATTCCTTTATCGACTGAGAGGTTTATTGAAATAATGGAGCTTACTTTACATTCCGAGCTACAACGAAAAGCGGAGCAAACTGTTTTAAAGCTAAAATCTATGGGACTCACCATATCGGTTGCGGAATCCTGCACAGGTGGAATGTTTTCTGCATACCTCACGGGTGTTTCGGGCGTTTCCGAAATATATGAATTGGGCGTAACCTCTTACTCCTGTCGTATAAAGAACAAAATTCTTTCTGTGGAAAATAAAACCCTTGAAACTATGGGTGCGGTATCTGAGGACACCGCGTATCAGATGGCAGAGGGTGTCAGACTGCTTTCGGGCGCTGATATAGGCGTTGCGGTTACAGGAGCGGCGGGACCGTCTCCTACTGAGGGACATAATGCCGGATATGTTTTTATTTCCCTTTCCTGCAAGGAAAAAACAGTTGTAAAGCTTTTGCAAATAGAGCCTTTGAGCCGTGATTATGTAAGAATGTCGGCGGTAAAGGAGCTTTTCAATCTTATAGAACAATACACCGAGGGAATTTGATATGAATGAATTAATCTTTAAGAATACTTTTTTGAAATTTTTTAAAGGTATATACATATCCTATATTCCAAATAAAAGGGATAACCTAAAGCAAATAATACTAAAAATTGGCTTTATGGCATCTTTTTTCACTTTAATAATTTCGGCAGTTTATATAGCAAACTATTTTATTGAGGCAGACAAGCAGGACAGTATAATTGACAATAGCCGTAACATTTGGCATAGCGTGAACGAAACAATTTCTACTGACAACAATGCCGATTCGGATGAATTGATTAATCCCGAAGATACGGTAAATAAAATCTTGCTGGCCGAAAACAGCGATTTTAAGGGTTGGATAACCATAAAGGATACCAAGGTTGACAATCCAATATATCAAACCAATAATAACGATTTTTACTTAAACCACAACCAGAAAAAGAAATACAGTGCATATGGCGCTTTGTATTTTGACAGTAAGAATGTTATTGCCGAGGAAAAAACCGATTCTAACCTTTTAATCTACGGTCACGAAATGAAAAACGGTTCTATGTTCGGTAATCTCAAAAAGCTAAAATCCCTAAGTTTTTATAAAGAGCATCCAACTATTGATTTTTCTACACTTTACAAAAGCAAATCAGTCTATAAGATTTATGCAATATTTATTCTCAATGCTGCTAAGGAGGATGACGATAACTACATTTACAATATTTCTCGTAAAAATTTCATAAATGAAAACGATTTTGAAAGATGGTGTGATGAAGCTTTCGAAAGGAGTATTATTAACACAGGTGTAGATGTGAAGATGGGAGATAATATTATAACCCTTATCACCTGCTCTGAGGATTTTGAAAACGCTCGCCTTGTTGTTATGGCGAGAGAAACTCGTGAGGACGAAACACCGCAGGTAGACACCTCGCGGGCAACGATTAATCCCAATCCAAGATATCCAAAAAAATGGTATACCGAGCGCGGACTTAAATAGAAAGGAATGAATAAAATGTTTCAAAATATCAAGGTAGATATAATCTACTATAAAACAAATACAGATTTTGAGATGGAGTTCAATCTTTGCGGTTGTTGCAGGATGAGACTTCTTACCGATAAATCACCTGACAAAAAATCGCTTATACACAGTCTTGCGAGAGCGGTAAACCGCAGTCGCGTTATTATTATGATAGGCTCGCTTTTCGGAGATGAGGGTATAATCAGCCTTGCCACCACTGCCATAGGCAACAGTGTTTCAACAATTAAAGCGAAGGAATACGGCATTTCAGACGCTGAGGAGATAGAGATTATTAACGGCTCTATTCCCCTTGTAAGCCCTGACGGTTTCTTCGGCGGCTGTATAATAGAAAGCGGTCCACAGACTATGATTCTCCTTACCGATAACAAGAGTATTAGAAAAGCAGTTATGCAGAGTCTTATTCATCCTTATATTGAAGAACTTTGCGCTCACGAGCTACAGGAAAAAGCTTCTGCAGCTTCGGATAATACTCAGTCGGAGACTGATATTGAGGAATCAATCGCTTTAGAGAAAGCCGCCGCTGCAGAAGCCTTAGCCGAGCAGGAAGCCGCTCATTTAGGTTTAGAAACCACAGAGGAGCCTGAACTACAGGCTGATACTTATTCTCAAGAAAAAACCGATGAAGACTTTTTGGACGAAGTTTCACAGGATGAAATTGATGAGACAGCTATCCTCGACGAGGAGGATGAAGAACCTATCAACGACCAAATAATAGGCGATCAATCGGATGTTAGTCTTGAAGATGATATTATTCTTTCCGGAAATATGCTCTTCGAAACAGATGATGAAATTATATCCTCTGAAGAAGACCAAGATTTCTTCATTGAGCCAACTCCTATGAAAAAAGGAGATTCTGATGGCTTCAACTTTGCTTACGGTGAATTCCTTGAAGACGAAAATCTTGTTAGTGAAAACGAAGCTGATATTGAACCTCAAATAAAACCTGTTTCCCTTAGCTTGCCAATTCTGATAATAGCAATAATAATGCTCTTTACTCTTGCTGTACTTTGCTACTGTATATTCTATGTTCCGTCCTTAGATGGAGTATCTTCTGCAGAATATATAAGAGAGATTTATGACACACTTTTTGTATAGGATAGTTTTTTATGTTTACTAACGATAAAACAGTAAAGGTTAAAGCAGGAAGCCTGGAAATCGGCGGCGGTGCGCCTGTTTCGGTGCAGTCAATGTTGTCTGTTCCTGCGCACAACATAGAAGGTAATATTGCCGAGGCTCGCCGTCTTGAAACGGCGGGCTGTGACATTGTGCGCGTTACCGTACCTGATAAAGAGGCAATAAAAACGGTAGAGGCGCTTAAAAAAAGCATTACTATTCCCTTAGTTGCAGATATACATTTTGACTACAGGCTTGCTATTGAAAGCGTAGCCGCAGGGGTTGACAAGGTGAGAATTAATCCGGGTAATATAGGCTCGGAAGAAAAGGTAAAGCTTGTAGCAAACGCATGCCGTAATGCAGGTGTTCCCATAAGAATCGGGGTAAATTCCGGTTCTATCGAGAAGAATATTCTTGCCAAATACGGCTCTGCTACACCTGAGGCTATGGTGGAAAGCGGTCTTTATCATATTTCACTTTTGGAAAAGTTTGATTTTACCGATATTGTTCTTTCGCTCAAATCCTCTGATACCCAAACAATGTATAAAGCGTATGAGCTTGCGGCAGAAAAATGCCGTTACCCTTTACACCTTGGCGTAACCGAGGCAGGTACAGAAAATATGGGTGTAATAAAATCTGCTGCAGGAATAGGCGGTCTGCTGCTTAGAGGAATTGGAGCAACCATTCGAATTTCACTCACCGATGACCCCGTAAAAGAGGTTGAAGCGGGCATTAAGCTGCTTAAAGCAATTGACCTTAGAAAGGGCGGTATCAGACTTGTTTCCTGCCCTACCTGTGGAAGAACCAAGATAGACCTTATTGGTATTGCCAAAAAGGCAGAAAAAGAGCTTGCAAATATCGATAAGGACCTCACAGTTGCTATTATGGGATGTGTCGTAAACGGACCGGGTGAAGCCTCTGCCGCAGATATAGGTATTGCCGGCGGTGACGGTTGCGGTGTGCTTTTTAAAAAGGGTGAAATTATAAAAAAGCTACCCGAAAACGAGCTACTTAGTGCACTTATAGAAGAAATAAAAGAAATGTAATATAAACGGAGTTGTAATAAATGCCGAAGCCACTCTTTTCAGAAATATTCGGAGATTTTTTAAATAAAGAAATGCTTAATGCCCTTAAGACGGCTTATATTGATAGATGCAATCTTGATTTAGATGAGCGCACTTTAAATGCGCTTGTTTATTCTGATACATATATAAGCAAAGCCTTGCAAGGTGATATTTGTTATGCCACAAAAACAACATTAAAGCTGACTGTATGCGAAATAGACTTTAGCTTTGCTCCCCAAAGTCTTTGCAGTGAAGCTTTAGCAGATATTGCATATGAGCTAAAGGTGAAAAATGCAGTGCTTAACGGTTATTTCAGTGGTGCCGACTATTCACTTAAAAATGACCAAATTACAATTACTCTTAAACACGGCGGTTATAACCGTATTAGCCAAACTGATTTTGTAAAGCATTTTACTGCCACAGTAAAGGAGCGGTTCGGCTGTTGGGTTGAGGTTAATTTTGACGGTCAGCTTGACGATGTTGAGATAGTGCTTCCCCCACCTGAGGCTCCCCCTGTAGAGCAGGAAAGAAAAAAGAGTGAATCTAAGGGAGGAGAAGCTCCAAAGGTTGAAATCAAGTTTGAAAAGCGCGAGGAAAAGCCACGAAACGGAATGGTTTACCTTGATAATCCCAAGCTTTTCTACGGCAGAAGAATTGAAACCAATATAAAGCCTATGATTGAAATCACAGGAGATGACCGTGAGATTTGTTGCTGGGGTGAGGTTTTTGAAACCGAAGTCAGAACCATAAACACCAAACGCGGTGAAACCAACATTTTTACCTTTTCATTCAGTGACCACACAAATTCCCTTACCGCCTCTATGTTTATAGACCCTAAGCGTATGAGCGAAGTGGCGCCCATTAAGAGCGGTAATTTTATTCTTGTTAATGGCTCATACGAATTTGATAACTACAAAAAGGATTTTATCGTAAAGCCTAAGGCTATTGCATTACTCCAAAAATACACTGAGACCGACGATTACGAGGGCGAAAAGCGTGTAGAACTGCATTGTCACACTAATATGTCAGCTAAGGATGCGGTATCCTCTGCTGAGGATATAATAAAGCAGGCGTATAGTTGGGGCCATAAGGCAGTAGCAATTACCGACCACGGCGTTGTTCAGGCATATCCGGGTGCGGCAGGCGCTGTAAAGGGCATCCGCAAATCGGGCGGTGATTTCAAGGTTATTTACGGTGTGGAATCCTATTTTCTTGATGATACAAATAACGACATTTCAGGACTCAATGCCCGTCAGATAGGTAAGCTCAGCCACCATCAGATTATACTCGTTAAGAATCTTGCGGGACTTAAGAATCTCTACAAGCTCGTTTCAGAAGCTCATCTTAAGGATTATCACGGCAGACCGATTACCCTTAAAAGTAAACTTGACACCCTGCGTGAGGGACTTATTGTGGGAAGCGCTTGCGAAGCGGGCGAGCTATATGATGCGATAGTAGACGGCAAAAGCGATGAAGAGCTTCTAAGAATTGCCGATTACTATGATTACCTTGAAATACAGCCTGTGGGCAATAATGAATTTATGGTGCGTAAATCCTCCGCTCCCGATGAAAAGAACAAAAAAACAGGCGAAACTATACCTAACCGCTACCGCCATGTGAAATCGGTTGAGGTTATAAGAGATTTCAACCGCAAGATTGTAGAATTGGCAGATAAGCTCGGTAAGCCTGTTGTTGCTACGGGGGACGTTCATTTCCTTAAAAAAGACGATGTTATAATCCGTAAAATCCTTATGGCGGCTCAGGAGTTTGATGATTTTGACAATCAGGCCCCCCTATACCTTAAAACAACCACCGAAATGCTCGAGGATTTCTCATATTTTGGCGATAGAGCAAAGGAATTTGTAATAGACAATCCCAATAAAATAGCCGATATGGTTGACGGTGATGTTATTCCTGTGCCTGACGGAAACTATCCGCCCGTAATTGAGGGCTCGGACGAAATGCTCCGCGATATATGTTGGGACAATGCATACAAGCGTTTTGGAAATCCTGTGCCCGAAATTGTTTCAAAAAGACTCGATAAGGAGCTTAATTCTATTATTAATAACGGCTTCTCGATAATGTATATTTCGGCTCAGAAGCTTGTTGCTTACAGTGAGGAAAATGGGTATCTTGTTGGCTCGCGTGGTTCGGTTGGCTCGTCCTTTGTTGCTACAATGGCGGGTATTTCAGAGGTTAATCCTTTAGCTCCGCACTATGTTTGCCCTAAATGTCAGTACAGTCAATTTTTTGAAAAGGGAGAGGTTGGCTCAGGCTTTGACCTACCCGAAAAGAACTGTCCAGAATGCGGAGCACCGCTTGACCGTGACGGTCACGATATTCCCTTTGAAACCTTCTTGGGCTTTAAGGGTGACAAGGTGCCTGATATTGACCTTAACTTCTCTGATGAATTCCAGACTCAGGTTCAAAAATATACCGAAACTCTTTTTGGAAGTGAAAATGTTTTTAAGGCGGGTACTATTTCGACCGTCGCTGAAAAAACCGCTTTCGGATACGCAAAGGCGTACGCAGAGAAAAAGGGCATTACTTTAAGCGCTGCAGAGCTTAACCGTCTCGCAAAGCTTGTGGAGAGTGCAAAGGTAAAGACTACAACCGGTCAGCACCCTGCAGGTATGATTGTTGTTCCAAGAGACAAGACGATTTATGATTTTTGTCCCGTTCAGCACCCTGCAAATGATGTTAATTCTGATATAATTACCACCCATTTTGATTTCCATTCTATACACGATACGATTCTTAAGCTTGACGAGCTTGGCCATGTTATTCCCACCACATATAAGTACCTTGAGGAATATTCGGGTATACCTGTAAGCAATGTTTCAATGAGTGACCCTGCCGTTTATAGTCTTTTCACCTCTACCGAGGCATTGGGCGTTACTCCTGAGGAAATCGAATCGCAGACAGGTACATATTGTATTCCCGAATTCGGAACCTCATTTGTTCGCGGAATGCTTGTGGACTGTCGTCCGAAAAATTTCTCAGACCTTTTGCAGATTTCGGGTCTTTCGCACGGTACAGATGTTTATCTCGGCAACGCAAAGGATCTTATAGAAAACGGCACCTGTACTATTTCTGAGGTTATTGGTACGCGTGACAACATAATGGTATACCTCATACATCAGGGAATGGAAGAGGGTCTTGCTTTTAAAATTACCGAGACTGTGCGTAAAGGTCTTGTTGCAAAGGGAAAGGTTTCTAAAGAGGATTGGGGCAAAATGGAAGACGCAATGCGCGCTGTTAATGTTCCTGAGTGGTATATAAACAGCTGTTATAAAATTAAGGATATGTTCCCCAAAGCCCACGCGGCAGCATATGTTATATCCGCCTTAAGGGTTGCGTGGTATAAGGTGCACCGCCCGCTTGAGTTTTACTGCGCATATTTTACCGCGCGTCCTGAGGATGTTGATGTTCCTACCGTAATGCGCGGCAGAGAGGCAGTAAAGCAATATTTGAGAGACATTAAAGCCAAGGGTAAAGAGGCAACTCAAAAAGAGCTTGATGTTTACGACAATATGCTGATTTTTAACGAAATGATGGCACGAGGAATTGAGGTTCTTCCCATTGACCTTAATAAATCTCACGCTATGAAATATGTTCCTGAAGACGGCAAAATGCGTCTGCCCTTTGGAGCGCTCAGCGGTGTCGGCGAAAAGGCGGCATATTCCATATATGATGCGGCAAGGCGCGGAAATTATGTTTCTCGCGAGGATTTCCAGATGGAAGCCGGCGTTTCAAAAACAATTATAGAGAATCTTGCAGAATTAGGCGCTATGAGCGATCTACCTGATACAAATCAGATTTCTATGTTTTAGGATAAGAGTCAACCGTTTATGGACGGTTGGCTCTTTTTTACTTGACGAAACCACAAAATATGGTATATAATATAGAATTAGATAAATATACAATGATATTATTGTAGAGGAGTAGCTATACTATGGCAAAGGCTAAGGTCGAATATGGTAATGAAAGCATAAGTCAGCTTAAAGGTGCTGACCGTGTGCGTAAGCGTCCCGGAGTTATTTTCGGTTCGGACGGTCTTGACGGTTGCGAGCATTCCGTATTTGAAATTATTTCTAACTCTATAGACGAGGCGCGTGAGGGGTACGGAAACAAAATTACCGTAACAAAATATGCTGACGGCTCTATTGAGGTTCAGGACTTTGGACGAGGCGCTCCCGTTGATTTTAACAATAAGGAGCAACGCTTTAACTGGGAGCTTCTGTACTGCGAAATGTATGCAGGCGGAAAGTACAACACCAATGATGGTGCAAACTACGAATACTCAGTAGGTCTTAACGGCTTGGGACTTTGCTCAACTCAGTATGCCTCTGAGTATATGGATGTTGAAATCAAGCGTGACGGTTATAAGTATAATCTTCACTTTGAAAAGGGTTATAATGTAGGCGGTCTCCAAAAGGAACCCTATTCAGGTAAGGATACGGGTACCAAAACCCGTTGGAAGCCTGATATTGAGGTTTTTACCGATATTGATATTCCCTCTGAATATTTCATTGATATTTTAAAGCGTCAGGCGATAGTTAATGACGGTTTGCTCTTTATCTTCCGCGAACAGCAAGGAAATAAATTTATAAATCAGGAAATTATTTATAATAATGGTATACGCGACTATGTTAACGAAATAACCGGCGAAGAAAGACTTACAAATGTTCAGTTTTGGCAAACTGAGCGTAAGGGCCGCGACCGTGAGGACAAGCCTGAATACAAGGTTAAAATCAATGCCGCTCTCACCTTTAGTAATCGCCACACCTTAAAGGAATATTACCACAACTCAAGCTGGCTTGAGCACGGCGGTGTTCCCGAAAAGGCTACAAGAAGCGCCTTGGTGTCTCAGATAGATGCTTATATAAAGCAGACAAATAAGTATAAGGGTAACGAAAGCAAAATCACCTTCTCAGATGTTGAAGAATGTCTTGTGTTGGTTATTTCTTCTTTTTCTACCATTACCTCATACGAAAATCAGACCAAAAAGGCCATTACAAATAAGTTTATTTACGAGGCTATGGTTGATTTTCTCAGGCATCAGTTAGAGGTTTACTTTATTGAGAACAAGGCTGAGGCTGATAAAATTGCCGAGCAGGTGTTGGTAAACAAGCGAAGCCGAGAGAGAAGTGAAAGAGAACGCATAAATCTTAAAAAGACTCTGCAAAGCTCTAACTCTATGCTTGACAGGGTTGAAAAGTTTGTCGACTGCCGCTCTAAGGATGTCGCCGAAAGAGAGCTCTTTATAGTTGAGGGTGATTCGGCTTTAGGCTCCTGTAAATTGGCGAGAGACGCGGCTTTTCAGGCTATTATGCCCGTAAGAGGTAAAATTCTCAACTGCCTTAAGGCTGACTATGAAAAGGTATTTAAAAGCGAGATAATTACAAATCTTATAAAGGTTTTGGGTTGTGGAGTAGAGGTAAAATCAAAAGCTAACAAGGGTCTTTCCACCTTTGACCTTAATTCACTGCGTTGGAACAAGGTTATTATCTGTACCGATGCCGATGTTGACGGTTTCCACATAAGAACCCTTATTCTTACTATGATTCATCGCCTTATGCCCACCCTTATAACTGAGGGCAAGGTTTACATTGCAGAGACTCCGCTTTACGAAATCGGCACAAAGGATATGACCTATTTTGCCTATGACGAAAAAGAAAAGCTTGATATTTTAGAAAAAATCGGTGATAAAAAGTATAATATTCAGCGTTCAAAGGGACTTGGTGAAAACCAACCCGATATGATGAACCTTACAACTATGAATCCTGAAACAAGAAGACTTATCAAGGTAATGCCTCAGGATGCAGAGCGCACATCACAGATGTTTGATTTACTTTTGGGAGACGACCTTGCAGGAAGAAAAGAATTTATTGCCGAGAACGGATATATGTACCTTGATGAGGCGGACATAAGCTAATGCTATCGCATTAACAATGAAAAATAAATAGTTAATAGTGAAGGTGTTTTGGCTTTGCCAAAACCGATATAAATAGGTTTCGAAAAGCGGAACACCGAAATTATTCATTATTCATCATTAATTATTAATTAAAGGAGAGTATTATGGCTCCACGAAAGAAAAAAGAAACCGAAAAGAGTAACAAGCCCGATATAAATGCCTATATTGCAGGTGCAGGGCTTACGGTTGAGCAACCCATAACCGAAACTCTTGAATCAAACTTTATGCCTTATGCTATGAGTATAATAGTTTCGCGTGCTATTCCTGAAATAGATGGCTTTAAGCCCTCGCATCGAAAACTGCTTTATACAATGTACAATATGGGGCTTTTAAATGGAAATACAATAAAATCTGCAAATATTGTGGGACGCACTATGCAGCTAAACCCTCACGGTGATGCTGCCATATATGAAACAATGGTGCGCCTTTCTGAGGGTAATCAGGCGTTACTGCACCCATATGTTGCATCGAAAGGTTCGTTCGGTAAGGCATATTCGCGCGATATGGCATATGCGGCATCCCGTTATACCGAAGCAAAGTTATCTCCCATTGCGGCAGAGCTTTTCTGTGACATTGATAAAGATACTGTGGATTTTGTGGATAACTATGATGCCACAATGAAAGAGCCTACCCTGTTCCCTGTTACTTTTCCGTCGGTGCTTGTAAACGCAAACACAGGTATTGCGGCAGGTATGGCAAGCTCTATATGTCCGTTCAACCTTAAAGAGGTGTGCGACACTACCATTGCCTATATTAAGGATAACGATATTAATGTTGCGGATACCCTGTTGGCTCCCGATTTCCCAATTGGTGGTGAGCTGCTTTACAACCGCTCAGATATTGAAAAAATTTATGAAACAGGCAGAGGCGGTTTTAAGGTAAGAGGCGTTTACACCTATGATAAATCGCAAAACTGTATTGATATAACCCAAATTCCGCCCACCACAACGAGTGAGGCTATAATTGAAAGGGTTATTGAGCTTGTACGCCTTAAAAAGGTGACTGAAATAAATGATATTCGTGACGAAACCGACCTTAAAGGTCTT
The DNA here is from genome assembly GCA_045658105.1 of Acutalibacteraceae bacterium. Classification (GTDB taxonomy): domain Bacteria; phylum Bacillota; class Clostridia; order Oscillospirales; family Acutalibacteraceae; genus UBA737. The sequence goes on along the minus strand of JAZOUK010000003.1, from coordinate 67,225 downwards.
AAAATTACAATTGACCTAAAGCGCGGCACCGACCCCGATAAGCTTATGAAAAAGCTGATGAAGCTCTCCCCCTTAGAGGATAGCTTCTCCTGTAATTTCAATATACTGATTGCAGGTTCTCCCCGAGTAATGGGTGTTAAAGAAATTATCTCTGAGTGGGTTGCATTCCGCGAGGAATGTGTTCGCAGGAGAATTTACTTTAAGCTCACAAAGGCTAAGGACAAGCTTCACCTTTTAAAGGGTCTCGAAAAAATACTTCTCGATATTGATAAGGCTATAAAAATTGTCCGTGAGACCGATGAGGAATCTCAGGTTGTTCCCAACCTTATGATAGGATTCGGTATAGACGTGATTCAGGCAGAATATGTAGCTGAAATTAAGCTCCGCCATTTAAACCGTGAGTACATTTTAAAGCGTACTGCCGATATTGAAGCGCTTATTGCCGAAATTGAAGAAATGGAAGGCATACTAAAATCCAGAACTAAGGTTTTGAAAATAATTATCAAGGAGCTCGAAAAGGTTTCTGAAAAATACGGTAAGGAGCGTTGCACAAAAATCATAAGCGCTGCCGACGAAGAAGAATACAACGAAGAGGCTGAGGTTGATAATTCTCCTGTTACACTATTCTTCACTAAAGACGGATATTTTAAAAAAATCACTCCGCAGTCCCTTAGAATGAGCGGTGAACAAAAGCTTAAAGAGGGCGATGAAATAATCCAGACGGTTGAGTCAACAAACGCTGCAGACCTATTGTTCTTCTCGAATAAATGTCAGGTTTACAAATCTAAAACCGCCGAATTTTCTGACAGTAAGGCAAGCGTTATGGGTGATTACATTGCCGGTAAGCTTGAGTTTGACGAAGCAGAGAGCGCCATTTATATGGTAGAAACCAACGATTACAGCGGTTATATGATTTTTGTTTTTGATAACGGCAGAATTGCTAAGGTTCCGCTTAATTCCTACCAGACCAAAACTAACCGTAAAAAGCTTATAAAAGCATACTGCGAGAAATTTACTCTGCATACCGTACTTTATATAAAAGAAGAAACCGAGCTTTTGCTTAAATCCTCAAACGGCAGAATGTTAATTGTTAACACCGCTTCTATCCCCTCTAAGGCAACCAAGGATAACGGCGGTATTGCGGTAATGACACAGAAAAAAGGCCAGCGCGTAACCGAGGCTGTGACCTATACAAAGGGAGCGCTTGACTCCGACCACCGTTACAGGACAAGAAACCTACCTGCCGCAGGAAGCAAGTTGCCAACAGGCACCGCCGAGCAAGCAAGTCTTGATTTGTAAAATTACTTGACTTAAAGCATTATTAGTGTATAATAAAAAAGCTGCCTTAAGGCGGAACCGACATCCCCGTTCCGCCTTAAAGCAATATTTCACTTTATGTTGAAACGGTTCTATTCGTATCTCAGCTCAGACAGCTCTTTTTGTCAGCTTTGTTCGCAAACGCTTTTTGTGCTGACATTATTAGAATGAACAAAAACTCAAAAAATACTAAAGTTAATTTTTACCAAAGGTTGTGAATTATAATGGCAAAAGAATTAGCCAAGCAGTACGACCCCAAAGAGGTTGAAGACCGTATATACAAGCAATGGCTTGACGGTAAATATTTCCACGCAAAGTGTGAAAAAGATAAAAATACCTTTACTATAGTTATCCCTCCCCCGAACATTACAGGTCAGTTGCATATGGGACATGCGCTTGACAATACCCTGCAGGATATCCTTATTCGATTTAAGCGTATGCAGGGCTTTGACACGCTTTGGCTTCCCGGTACCGACCACGCCTCAATAGCAACAGAAGCAAAAATTGTTGAAAAAATGAAATCTGAGGGTGTTACTAAAGCCGACATCGGTCGTGACGGCTTTTTGGAGCGCGCTTGGGATTGGAAAAAGCAGTACGGCGGAAGAATTATTGAGCAGCTTAAGAAGTTGGGTTCTTCCTGTGATTGGGACAGAGAGCGTTTTACCCTTGACGAAGGCTGTAATAAGGCTGTAAATGAAGTTTTTGTAAGGCTCTACGAAAAGGGACTTATCTACCGCGGCGAAAGAATTATAAACTGGTGTCCGCATTGTAAGACATCTATTTCGGATGCCGAGGTTGAATACGAAGAACAGGCAGGTCATTTTTGGCATCTTCGCTATCCGTTTAAGGACGGTAGCGGTTATTTGGAGCTTGCAACTACCCGTCCTGAAACCCTTTTGGGCGATACTGCCGTTGCGGTAAATCCCAACGACGAGCGCTACAAGGATATGATAGGCAAAACCCTTATTCTCCCCCTTGTGCACCGCGAAATCCCCGTTGTGGCTGACGATTATGTTGAAATGGACTTCGGTACAGGTGTTGTTAAAATCACTCCTGCGCACGACCCCAATGACTTTGAGGTTGGTCTTCGCCATAACCTTGAGGTTATCAATGTAATGACCGATGACGCTAAGATTACCGAGGATTATCCAAAATACGCAGGTATGGACCGCTACGAGGCAAGAAAGGCAATCGTTGCCGACCTTGAGGCTGAGGGCGCACTTGTACGCATTGAGGACTATACTCATAATGTAGGTACCTGCTACCGTTGCTCATCTACAGTTGAGCCACGCGTTTCAAAGCAATGGTTTGTTAAGATGAAGCCACTCGCAGGCCCTGCTATAGATGCAGTTAAGAACGGTGAGACTAGATTCGTTCCTCAGCGTTTTGAAAAGGTTTATTTCCATTGGCTTGAAAATATTAAGGATTGGTGTATCTCCCGTCAGCTTTGGTGGGGACACAGAATTCCTGCTTGGTACTGTGCTGACTGCGGCGAGATAACCGTTTCTAAAACCGAACCCTTAGCTTGCGCACACTGCGGAAGTAAAAATATTGAGCAAGACCCCGATACACTTGATACATGGTTCTCCTCTGCCCTTTGGCCTTTCTCAACCTTGGGTTGGCCTGAAGAAACTGAGGACTTCAAGCATTACTATCCTACTAATACATTGGTTACAGGCTATGATATTATCCCGTTCTGGGTAATGAGAATGATGTTCTCGGGAATTGAGCAGACGGGACAAGTTCCCTTTGATACAGTTCTTATTCACGGTCTTGTTCGTGACCCACAGGGTAGAAAGATGTCTAAATCCTTAGGTAACGGCGTTGACCCGCTTGAGGTTATCGACCAGTACGGCGCTGATGCTCTCCGCTTCTCGCTTGCTACAGGTAATAGTCCCGGAAACGATATGAGATATATCCCTGAGCGCGTTGAGGCAAGCCGTAACTTTGCAAACAAGATTTGGAATGCCGCAAGATTTATACTTATGAATCTTGAAAACGATACGGTGTTACCTCTCAATCTCTCAGCTTTAGCGCTTGAGGATAAATGGATTCTTTCTAAATACAACACCTTGGTTGCAGAGGTTACAGAAAATCTTGAAAAGTATGAGCTCGGTCTCGCAGTTCAGAAGCTTTACGACTTTATTTGGGATATTTTCTGCGATTGGTATATCGAAATCTGTAAATCTCGCTTAGGCGGTGAGGATAAGGCTGCTGCCGATACTGCAAGAAGTGTTCTGCTTTATGTATTTACAAATACTCTTGCACTTTTGCATCCGTTTATGCCCTTTATTACTGAAGAAATTTGGCAGTCACTCCCCCATAATGGTGAGGCTCTTATGATTACCGATTGGCCTAAGTTCCAAAGTGAGCTTGAGTTCAGCACCGAAGAGGCTGACTTTGAAAAGATAATGACAGTTATCCGTGCAGTTCGTAACCGCAGAGCAGAAATGAATGTACCGCCCTCAAGAAAGGCAAAGGTTCAGATAGTTTCTACAAATAACGAAACCTTCCTTAAAGGTAGTGCATATATCTGCCGATTGGCCTATGCCTCTGAGGTTGAAGCAGGAGACGGCTTTGACAGTGAGGGTGCGGTTCGAGTTATAACCGATGCCGCTACAGTATATATGCCTATGAAGGAGCTTGTTGACTTTACTGCTGAGCTTGAAAGACTGAAAAAAGAGCTTAAAAAGGCTGAGGTTGATAAGGAATTCTTCGAAAAGAAGCTTAATAATCAAGGCTTCCTTGCAAAAGCGCCTGCCACTCTTGTAGAACAGCAGAAGGCAAGCCTTGCAAAGGTTCTTGAAAAGATTAAAATGATTGAGGACAGTATTACTGAAATCGAAAACGCTTAAATTTTATGCAAACCCTGACAGTTTTTAAATAAATGTCAGGGTTTTTTGTTGTAAAAAAAGTTTTTATATCTTTACATTTATTTCCATTTTTGCAATTAAATTCTGTAAAAAACATAATTATAGACACTAAAAAAATTTTAATGTTGTTTTTTTGTAACTTTTTTATATATTTTTATGAATAATGCTTGCAAAATGCTTCTGGATTGTGTAAAATAGGTGTATAGTTTATATTGCGCTATTGTGTTCAAAAATTAATAGCCATTATTAATAAAGGATGTGTACAAACTATGTCAAACCGTCTCTTTCAGGGTGTAATTCACCAAATGAAGGACTCTATCGACCGTACCTTCGGCGTAATTGATGAGAACTTCACAATCATTGCTTGCAGTGAGCTTGGTAAAATCGGCGAAACTGTTGAATCCTTTTCACTTGTTGGTAACGAGCTTGCCGTAAACTACGGTCTTACCTTTAAAGGCCTCGGGATTGCTCAGGGCACAAATTACATTGTTTTTGTGGAGGGTGACGATGTACTTGCATCAAAATATGCATCGGTACTTTCTGTTTCCTTTGCAAACATTAAGTTCTATTATGACGAAAAGTATGATAGAAGCAACTTCATTAAAAACATAATACTTGATAATATTCTTCCTGGAGATATTTATCTTAAGGCTCGTGAGCTTTATTTCAATAGCGATGTTACGCGTACAGTTATTCTTATCCGCGCTACAAAGCATCACGATATCTCTATTTATGATATTCTTCAAAATCTGTTCCCCGATAAGTCAAAGGATTTCGTCATAAATATTAACGAAACTGACATTGCTCTTGTTAAAGAGACTAAGCCGGGAATAGATCCAAAAACCATTGAAAAGCTTGCAACCACAATTGCAGATACTATCTCAGGGGAATTTTATGTTCATGCTGTTATCGGTATTGGTACAACGGTTGATAATCTTAAGGACCTTGCGCGTTCCTTTAAGGAAGCTCAGACAGCTCTTGAGGTTGGTAAAGTTTTCGATACCGAGAAGACTATCGTTTCGTACGATAATTTGGGTATCGCAAGACTTATCTATCAGCTTCCTACCACCCTTTGCGAAACCTTCCTTAAGGAAGTATTCAAATTAGGCTCTATTGAAAGTCTTGATCAGGAAACCCTCTTTACAATTCAGCGCTTCTTCGAGAACAATCTTAATGTTTCGGAGACCTCAAGAAAGCTCTTTGTGCACCGTAACACACTTGTGTACAGACTTGAAAAGATTAAGAAGATAACCGGTCTTGACCTTCGTGAGTTTGACCACGCAATTATCTTTAAAATTGCTCTTATGGTAAATAAATATCTTAAAAGCAACCCCATAAAATACTAATAAAGGATGACTTTTTAATAATGGAGCAGTTTTTATCAAACACCGCCATTACTCCTAAAAAGCCTATTATAGAATTTCGCAGTGTTTCAAAAACATATATAAGCGGTACCCACGCCCTTGAAGATGTTAATATAAAAATAAACCACGGCGAATTCGTATTTGTTGTAGGCTCCTCCGGCGCAGGCAAAAGCACATTTATGAAGCTTATTATGCGCGAGGAAAAGGCAAATACCGGCAAAATTACTGTAAACGGCTTTGACCTTACGCATATGAAACGCAAAAACATACCAATGCTCAGAAGAACCATGGGTATTGTTTTTCAGGATTTCCGCTTAATTCCCACAATGAATGTGTTTCAAAATGTTGCTTTTGCAATGTATGTTGTGGGCGCCAGCGGTAGAGATGTACGCCGTGAGGTTTCAAAGGCTTTAAGCCTTGTGGGCTTGGGACATAAGGCGCGTTCTATGCCGTCTCAGCTTTCGGGCGGTGAGCAACAGCGTGTAGGCTTAGCACGTGCTCTCGTAAACTCGCCTGACCTTATTATAGCGGACGAGCCTACGGGAAATGTTGACCCAAATATGTCATATGAAATAGTTTCTCTTCTTACTGAAATCAATAAGAGAGGAACAACAATTCTAATGGTTACACACGACCATAATTTGGTGCGTGATTTTCAGCACAGAGTAATTATGCTTGACGGTGGAAGAATCGTTGCCGATAATGCAGGAGGTGACCTGCAATGAAAATAGGAAGTGTAAAATACCTTGTAGGCGAGGGTGTTAAAAGCGCTTGGAAGAACAGGCTTATGACCCTTGCGTCTATAGGCGTGCTTGTTGCCTGTATGACCATTATCGGTCTTGCTTTGCTTATTTCTGAAAATGCCAATAAGGCTATTGGAAATCTTGAACAGCAAAATGTTGTAATGGCGTATATGAAGGACTACAAGTGGGCGCTTTACGGTGAACAGGACGACTCTTCGGCTGAAAGTACATCGTCAGATACTTCTTCTCAGCAGGATTCTTCAGAAAAAAACACATCCTCTGAAAACGAGGAGGACAAGGCTGACAAAAACGGTATTAAACCGAGCGACTACGTAATTCATAGCGACGAAGAGGCAAAAGCACTTTGTGACGAAATTGCTAAGCTTCCAAATGTGGCTGAGGTTATCTTCGTCTCAAGTGAAGAAGGTCTTGAAACTGTAAAGAAATCTATGCTTGAGGGACAAGAGGAATATTTCTCTTTCCTTGACGATGAATACGGCAATCCTTTGTCCTGCGCGGCTAAAATTAAGATGACCGATATGGCGCTTTTCGATGAAACCGTTAAAAGAATCGAAAAAATTGAAGGTATTAGTGCTATTCAGTCTCAGGGCGACCTTGCAGATAAAATTACTGCAATTAAGAGCGGTCTCGGTGTTGCAGGAATTTGGATTATTGCTATACTTATGATAATTTCACTTGTTATAGTTTCAAACACTATTCGTGTTACAATGTATAACAGAAAACTTGAAATAAGCATTATGAAGGCGGTTGGAGCTACCGACGCTTTTGTAAGAATTCCCTTTGTTGTTGAGGGTATGCTCATAGGGGTTATTTCTGCGCTCATTGCCGAAGGCTTGCTTTATTTCTGCTACCGCGTTGCTACAGAAACCATAATCTCCACCTTAGGAACAACAGATATAGTTAAGTATGCAGATATTGCTCCCCTACTGTTGTTGATGTTTATAGGTATGGGTGTTCTTGCCGGCGTTTTGGGAAGCGTTATTATAATAAGTAAGTATCTTCGCCACGAGGGCAGTGAATTTGCGGCAATCTGATTACCCTACGGAGGTTTTTATGAATAAAGGTTTTAAAAGAATACTATCGTTAGCTCTCTGCTTTTGTATGACTGTGATAGCTTTTAATCTGCCATTCAAATCAAGTGCAGTAACCGAAAGCTCACTTAAAAACGATATCAGTAAGCTACAGCAACAGGCTAAAAGCCTTGAAAATGAGATTGCTAACCTGAAAAAACAAGGTAAAGACCAAAACGCAGTACTTACCGCTGTTCAAAAGAAGATTGCTAATACTCAGGCTCAGATTACCCGTTGCAATAATGAAATAAATTCAATTAATGCAAAGATTGCGCAAAATAAAAAGGATATTGACCAAAAGAATAAAGAAATTGATGAGAACAAACTTCTTTTTAAAAAGCGTATCCGAGCTATTTATATGAGTAATTCAGGTAGTCAAGTTCAGATTCTTTTAGGAGCTGATAGTTTTGCCGATTATCTTCAGTTGGCGCAACTTACAGCGTCGGTTTCCTCGCACGATAGGCAGATGATTGAGGATATTGTTGCCTCCATAGAGGAACTTAATGGCAAGATTGCTGAAACCGAGGTACTGCTTAAGGATATGGTTTCTGTGCGGGATTCTATTAAAGCTCAACAAAAACAGCTTCAGGTAGAAGAGGCCGAGGCAGAAAAGCTTTATAATAGTATAAAGAGAAAGCAAAATTCAACGCAAAACAACCTCGATAGCGTTGAGGATACAATTAAAGAAAAATTGGATGCTCTTAAGAGCTTTGCTCAGGGCGGTTCACAGTATAGTGGAAAAATAAATCCAAATACAGGCTTTATGTGGCCAGTGCCGGGACACTATAATGTGTACTCTCCTTGGGGAAACCGTTCAGGCGGTATGCATTACGGCATTGATATAAGTGACGGTAGCATATACCGTGCACCTATTGTCGCTATTGCTGACGGTACTGTATATAGAATGTCTACCGATTGTACGCATAGAGGAAAAACTCCACGTTGCCGTTGCGGTAAGGGTTGGGGTAATCACGTTGGTATTAACCACGGCGAAATGGTTAATATTGACGGTGCAGTATATAAGGCAATGTATGCTCATATGGATACCTTGGCGCCGGGAATTTATGTTGGTAAGGAAGTAAAGCAGGGCGAGGTTATCGGTTATGTAGGCACAACGGGTGACTCTACAGGCTACCATCTGCACTTTGGTCTTTACCGTAATGATGTTTGGGTAAATCCATCAAAATATTTATAAAAAATATATTAAATTTAAGCCGTTGCCGGTCCTTGTTGGACTGTAACGGCTGTTTTTGAGGGCTGTTTATGATTAAATTTGTTAGGATAGCTTCTGTAATTCTCTTAATTTCTTGGATGGCAATGATATTCTGTCTTTCACATCAAACGGCAGATGAATCAAGCAAAATGAGCGGTGTTATTATCGAAACTGCTATTAAGCTTATGGAGCCTGAATTCGACTCTCTTTCAGAAGAACAACAAGAGGCACTTATTGCATCGTTTCAATTTGTTGTAAGAAAGCTTGCGCATTTTTCAATATTCGCAATCTTAGGATTACTATCATTTATAAGCATCGGTACATATAGGATTTCTATGTTTGCCAAGTTCTTTTTTAGCTCCCTAATAAGTCTTTTATATTCTATTAGCGATGAATACCATCAGCTTTATATTGATGGCCGAAGCAGTGAATTGCGCGATATCTTAATTGATTTCTGCGGTAGCTTAATTGCAATTTTGTTTATAATGATAATTGTACGGCTCAATAAAAAAGGTCTTATGAATAAACTGTTCTACGGTGGTGAAACAATGGATACAAATAACCTTGAGATACTAAATAGCGAGCTTACAAAACAACTCGAACTGTCAGACCAAGCAGTCTGTCAATTGCAGGAAGAAAATTCCGAGCTAAAGGTAGCCATTGAACAGCTTAAAGCCAAAATTGATGCTATTGTCACACCTGAAACTGTTGCCGTAATTGAAGAGTCTAATAAGCTTTCAATTGATGCCTCTACTCAGACAAACTCCAATAATGAGGAGGCTGCGAAGGAAATCACTTTACTTACTGAGGATATGGATTTTGGCGCCACAGTGATAGGTAAAATAGTTGTAAGCGCTGCTAAGCACTGTAATAATATCACCGCACAGGGAAGCCACGATACTGTAAAAGAGCTTGTAAACCTTATTTTGGGAAGAACAGAGGTTGCAAAAGCTGATATTCTTAATATAGTCAGCTCTGATAATTCGCTTGAAGAAAAAAAAGAGCTTATTGAAAAGGAAAGAATATATGCAGAGGATTATTTCTGCAGTGTTTTGGGGCAAAAGGAATAAATATTCTTCTTAAATGCATAAATATGCAAATATTAATTGACATTCAGATGTATGAATGGTATAATTATACACGGACTATAGATTTTCTCTGTATGTCAAAAAATACATATGTCGTATAAAAGCGATAATTTTTATTAGGGAGAGGATTTCAAATGAAAACATTAATTAAAATTTTAAGCATTGTAGCAGTTATTTGTCTCTGCCTTTGCTCTGTAGCTTGCGGAACAGCTGATACCGACAGTAAAGCTAAGGACAGCAATACCCTTGTAATGGGCACAAACGCTTCCTTCCCGCCTTACGAGTTTGTTGACGATAACAACAAAATTGTAGGTATTGATGCTGAAATCGCTGCTGCTGTTGCAGAAAAGCTCGGCAAGAAGCTCCAAATAAAGGATATGGAATTTGATTCGCTTCTTACCGCTGTTCAGTCAGGAGCAATTGACTTTGCTCTTGCAGGTATGACCGTTAATGACGAGCGTAAGCTTACTGTTGATTTCTCTGATACCTATGCTACCGGTGTTCAGGTTATTATCGTAAAAGAAGGCTCTGCCATTAAGACTGCTGATGACCTTACCGGTAAAACTATAGGTGTTCAGGCAGGCACAACAGGCGACATCTACTGTACTGACGATTTTGGTCAGGATAATGTTAAGCAGTATAATAACGGCGCTTTAGCTGTTGCTGCTCTTAAGAATGGTCAAGTTGACTGTGTTGTAATTGATAACGAGCCTGCAAAGAACTATGTAAAGGCTAACGAGGGTCTTAAGATTCTTGATACAGAGTATGCAGTTGAGGATTATGCTGCTGCTATTTCCAAGGAAAACAAGGAGCTTCAGGAAGACTTTAATAAGGCACTTAAGGAGCTTAAGGACGAGGGCAAAATTGCTGAAATCATCGAGAAATACATTCCCTCTGATGAGAAATAATTTTTAAACTATCAAAACGGCATGGGGAGCTCTCTTTAAGAACTCCCCTGCTTCTTTTTATTTTATTAAAACACTACATAAAAAGGTGATATTTTGACAATACTAAACTTTTCAGTCTGGCTTGAAGAAATTGCTCCTGCTTGGATACGAGAACTTCCCGCAGGGATGCAAAATTTCCTTTTCCAGCTATATCAAACCTTTATTTATGCCGACCGATGGAAATTTTTTACCGACGGCTTGCGTATAACATTTATAGTAACACTTGGTGCCCTTTTTTTAGGTGTAATTATAGGTCTGATTGTCGCTATTGTGCGCACATCACATGACCTGAGTGTTAAAAAACCGCATCCTATTCTCAAGTTTTTTAATCTTATATCTAATATATATCTTACCGTTATACGCGGCACACCTATGATGGTTCAGTTGCTTATAATGGGCTTTGTTGTGATGGTTCCGAAAACTGAGCTTGGCACCATAATGTGCGGTATAATTACATTGGGTATTAACTCAGGCGCCTATGTTGCCGAAATCGCCCGTTCTGGAATTATGTCTATCGACCGCGGACAGATGGAGGCGGGTAGGTCACTCGGCTTTAACTATGTTCAAACTATGTGGCACTTTATTATTCCTCAAGCAATTAAGAACATTTTGCCGGCGCTCGGAAATGAAATGATAACACTGCTTAAGGATACCTCGCTTGTTTCGGTCATCGCGCTTCGCGATGTTACAAAACAGGCTCAAAACATAGTGAGTATCACCTATCAGGCATATGTTCCCTATATAAGCCTTGCAGTTATATATCTTGTAATTGTCATTATACTTACAAAGCTTTTGGGTGTTCTTGAAAGGAGGTTGCGCAACAGTGACCACTAAAGAAACTCTAATTAAGGTAGAAGCCTTGCAAAAATCCTTTGGCAAGGTAGATGTTCTTAAGGGTATTGACCTTGAAATAAAAAAGGGCGAGGTTGTTGTTATTATTGGTCCCTCAGGTTGCGGAAAATCAACCTTCTTAAGAACTCTTAATCTGCTTGAGCAACCTACAGGCGGTCATATCTTCTTTGACGGTACCGATATTACATCTTCACAAACAGATATTAATATCCACCGTCAGAAAATCGGAATGGTATTTCAGCAGTTTAATCTGTTCCCACATATGACAGTGCTTAAAAACATGACAATTGCGCCTATGAAGCTATTGAAGCTTCCCAAGGCAGAGGCTGAAAGCCGTGCCTTAGAGCTTCTTGAAAAGGTTGGTCTTAAGGACCGCACATCCTCATATCCGTCACAGCTTTCGGGTGGACAGAAGCAGCGTGTGGCAATAGTACGGGCCCTTTGTATGCAGCCTGATGTTATGTTGTTTGACGAGCCCACCTCTGCGCTTGACCCAGAGATGGTTGGCGAGGTTTTAGAGGTTATGAAGGCGCTTGCAAACGACGGTATGACTATGGCGGTGGTTACTCACGAAATGGGATTTGCGCGTGAGGTTGCTGACCGTGTACTTTTTATTGATCAGGGCATAATAATGGAACAGGGCACACCTGAAGAGGTTTTCTCTAATCCAAAGAGCGAGCGTCTTAAGGATTTCCTAAGTAAAGTAATTTAAAACACAATTGAAGAAAGAGGCATAGACTATGTCAAATATATGGCACGATATTTCGAAAGACCGCATAAAACCTGAAGATTTTATTTGTGTAATCGAAATTTCTAAAGGAAGTAAAAAGAAGTATGAGCTAGACAAGGAAACAGGATTCATAATTCTTGACCGTATTCTTCACACCTCTACCCACTATCCTGCCGATTACGGTTTTATTCCCCTAACCTACGGTGATGATAATGACCCTCTTGATGTTTTACTGTTATGCTCTGAAAAGCTTGAGCCCCTTACGCTTGTGAGGTCATATCCTATAGGGGTTATATCTATGATAGATAATAATAACAGTGATGAAAAAATTATTGCTATTCCCTTTAACGACCCCACATATAATGCGTATCACGATATTAGCGAGCTTCCAAAGCACATTTTTGATGAGATGCGTCATTTCTTCGAGGTTTACAAAAAGCTCGAAAATAAAGAGACTGCCGTAAACGAAGTAAGCGGAAGAGAAAAGGCTATAGAAATAATAAAAGCCAGTCTTGATAACTATATCAAGCACTTTAAATCCTAACTTTTGTTTAAAATTCTTTTTGCTCAAATGTGTTGGAGGATTTTATGTTAAAAAAATATCTTGAAACAGGAAAAATCGTCGGTACGCACGGCGTAAAGGGTATGGTAAGGATTCAGCCTTGGGCGGATTCAGGCGAGTTTCTAACAGGCTTTAAATATTTTTACCTTGATAAAGATGGCGAAAACCGAATCGAGGCTGAGACAGTGCGCCCTCATGGTAATGTGGTACTTATGGCTATTAAGGGTGTCTCATCTATTGAGGAGGCAGAAGCATTAAGAGGTAAAATTATTTATATTTACCGAAAGGATGCCAAGCTGCCTGAAGGGAGATACTTTATAGATGACCTTATAGGATGTACAGTCACACACAAGGAAAATGGTGAAGAACTTGGAATTATTACTGACGTTTCTCAAACAGGCGCTAACGATGTTTGGCACATCACAAAAAACGATAAGGAATATCTCGTTCCTGCAATTGACGAAGTCATCGTTTCGGTAGATACGGAAAATTCCTTAATTGTAATTTTGCCTATGAAGGGAATTTTTGACGATGCGGATTGATATAATGACACTTTTCCCCGATATGTGCGAAACCGTTATGAGCGAAAGCATTATAGGCAGGGCAAGAAAAGCGGGTAAGGTTGAAATTTTCTGCACTAATATACGGGATTTTTCAGGTAATAAGCACAATAAGGTTGACGATATGCCCTATGGCGGCGGTATGGGAATGATAATGGCTGCCTCACCAATTTATAACTGCTATAAAAGCCTTTATAATGACGGTGAACCAAAGCCGCATCTTATTTATATGTCACCTAAAGGTAAAACCTTTAACCAGAAAAGAGCTATAGAGCTTAGTCAGCTTGATAGAGTTGTTTTGCTTTGCGGTCATTATGAGGGTATCGACCAACGCGTAATTGACGAAATTGTGGACGAGGAGCTCTCTATTGGAGATTATGTGCTGACAGGCGGTGAGTTGCCAGCGCTAACGGTAGCTGATGCAATTTGCCGAATGTTGCCGGGCGTTTTGTCGGATAACCTCTGCTTTGAGGAGGAAAGCCATTATGCAGGCTTGCTGGAGTATCCTCAATACACCCGTCCTGATGTGTGGAACCATAAAGAGGTTCCACCTGTATTGCTCTCAGGTAATCACGCAAAGATTGCAGATTGGCGACGTGTACAATCGCTTCTCACAACAATGGAGCGCCGTCCCGATATGCTGACCGAGGAAAATTTGTCCGAAAAAGATAAAAAACTACTCAAAAAATACAAGGAAAATCTAAGTAGATAGATTTAAATACTAAAATCTAGAAAAAGTACTAGAAAAATGCACAAATATTAATTGCTCTTTTACTTGGTTGTTGGATAATTATTAGAACTTATTCACAAATAATTGACTAAATCATTAAATGTGGTATAATACAATTATCGTAGGCATTTGCTATGCACTATGTTTGTATTTTAAGAATACAAGCTTTAAGGAAAAAATAAATAACGTTAATCGTAAGGAGAAAATTAGAATGTGCGTTAAAGATGTAGTTATCCAGAATCAAGCAGGTTTGCATGCACGCCCCGCCACCTTTTTCATTCAGAAGGCTAACGAATTCAAGAGCTCTATTTGGGTTGAGAAGGACGAAAGAAAAGTAAATGCCAAGAGTCTTCTCGGTGTACTTTCACTCGGAATTGTTGGCGGCACAACAATCAAGATAATTGTTGACGGCTCAGACGAGAAAGAAGCCCTTGAAGGTCTTGTGGCATTAGTTGAATCCGGTTTCGCTGATTAATGTATATAAAGGAGCCGATATATTTTATGTATCGGCTCTAAATTATATATTGACAAATCGGAATTTTGTGGTATAATGATATGGCGTTATAAAAATACATAAAAATTTCCGAGTGTGGCGCAGCTGGTAGCTTTGAGTTTGACCGCTTCCTGCGGAAGAATAAGGGAGAACGAAAAGGCGCAGCGGTCGGAATTCATAGGCGCTCCAAGCCGTTATGAATTTCGGGTACCGCAAGAGTAAGCGTAGCGCGCGCTTCAATCACAAAAAACAGTTTACATTAGTTATTCTCTTAATATTTAAATATCCGGGTGTGGCGCAGCTGGTAGCGCGCTTGACTGGGGGTCAAGAGGCCGCAGGTTCAAGTCCTGTCACTCGGACCAGTCGAGAGCCTCAACACGCAATTCGCGTGTTGAGGCTCTTATTTTTTATAGTTTATACCTCGCGTCCTAGGTTGGTTATGAACACTTGCACCATGCAGGTTGCCATTATAGGATTTCAAGTTCCTATAAGAGCATCCTGTTTTTTATGCCTTAAACAGATATTAACCACAATAAATGATAAGAACATTCTGTACCGAACATCACTAAACTGTCCAAACTGTTCGTGAGTAACCTTATAATCCGAAAAGTGAATGCTATCTTCATATACTTCCCTACAATGTTTAAGGATGCCTGAGTTATATTTAAGTATTTATTAAAATATTTCACTGTTTTTTGTTTACTCGACAATTTTTTTATGATATACTAATATATATAAATTTGTTTTGGAGGAATTTTAAACTATGAATATTGCTGTTGCTCAATCAGGAGGACCTACCTGCGCTATAAACGCGTCGCTGTTAGGCGTTTTTAGACACGCAGTTAAATATGATGAAATTGAGACGGTTTATGGCTGTGTAAACGGTATTGAAGGGATTATATACGATAACCTTGTGAATCTTAATAATCTTATCGTCTGCGATGACGATGTGGAGCTTATCCGTCAGACTCCGTCAACCGTTCTCGGTTCCTGTCGCTACAAGCTTCCTGCGTTTTCAGATGATACATCGGTCTATGAAACTATACTTAAAACCCTTACTTCACACAATATCGGTGCTTTCTTCTATATCGGTGGAAACGATTCTATGGATACTGTTATGAAGCTTGACAACTATTTTAAGGATAACGGAATTGATATTAAGGTGATTGGAATTCCCAAAACAATTGATAACGACCTTCCTGTAACCGACCATACTCCGGGGTTTGGCTCTGCAGCAAAATATGTTGCCACAACCTTACAGGAGATTATTCGCGACAGTAGTGTTTACTCTTTATCTTCTGTTACAATCGTTGAAATTATGGGTAGAGATACAGGCTGGCTTACAGCTTCTTCTGCTGTAGTTAGGGTTAACGGTGAAATGGCACCACATCTTATATATTTACCTGAAAAACCATTCTCAGTAAAGCAGTTTTTAGAAGATGTTAAAGAGGCAAAGGAAAAGTATTATGCAGTTATTGTTGCCGTTTCAGAGGGCATTTCTCTCGACCCACAAGAGATAGGCGAGGAATTTCAGTCAGGCGCTGTTGACAATTTTGGCCATAAATATCTTTCAGGGGTTGGAAAGGCACTTGAAAAGCTTGTTGCAAGGGAGCTCAAATGTAAGGTGAGGTCAATAGAGCTTAATGTTATGCAGAGATGTTCTTCACACCTAAGCTCCAAGCGTGATATAACCGAAGCTGAAAGAATCGGTGGAGCTGCTGTTAAGGTCGCTCTTGACGGTGTTTCAGGTGTTATGATGACATTTTACAGGGTTGCAAATCAGCCTTATAATATAAGAATTGATTATGTTGATGTAAGAGAGGTTGCAAACAAGGTTAAATACTTCCCGAATGAGTGGATTGCCGAAAACGGTCACGATGTTACACAGGATGCAATTGATTATTGTCTACCTCTTATATTGGGAGAGCAGAATATCCGAATTAAAAACGGTATTCCTCAGCATTTTATTCTTCCTTGTGCACTTCCGCGCGAAACGGCAGCAAGGAATAAATAACTGAAAATGGGATATTTCTTCAGGAGCTGACTCACTAAGGCTATTTTTTCTTCGTAGACTCCACTTGGTTGCCCCTAACTTTTTTATAGAACCAAAAAACAAAACACGCTACAAACCGTAAAAATGCGGTTTGTGGCGTGTTGAATTTTCTATTCTAATTTAACAGATGCTTGTTAAATTACATTTTAGCAAGATTTGCTTTAAGATTGTTAAGCTGTTCACGGAGAGCTTCAGGTAACCTGTCACCAAACTTCTTATAATGCTCTTCAATTTCAGCAGCTTCCTTAGTCCAAACATCCTTATCAACAACAAGAATATCCTTTAAGGTCTCAATGTCCATATCAAGGTCGGTAAGGTCAATGTCCTCAGGCTTAGGAACATAACCAATAGCGGTCTCAGTAGCATCAGCCTTGCCTTCGCAACGGTCGATAATCCAGTTAAGAACACGCATATTATCGCCAAATCCAGGCCAAATAAAGTTGCCCTCATCGTCGGTACGGAACCAGTTAACATTGAATATCTTAGGAGCCTTATCGCCAAGCTTCTCGCCCATTTCTAACCAATGCTTGAAGTAATCACCCATGTGGTAACCGCAGAAAGGAAGCATAGCCATAGGATCGCGACGAACAACACCAACTGCACCTGCAGCTGCAGCTGTTGTTTCAGAAGCCATTGCAGAACCTACGAATACACCGTTAACCCAATCCTTTGATTGATATACAAGCGGAGCGCACTTTGCACGACGACCCCCGAATACGATTGCAGAAATCGGAACGCCTGCGCCCTTGTCGAACTCATCAGAAATGCAGTGGCAATTCTCAGCGGGAGCAGTAAAGCGTGAGTTGGGGTGAGCTGCACAAGTAGTCTTGTCAGCCTTATTGAATTTAGCGGGATCCCAAGGATTGCCTTTCCAATCAAGCGCGTTCTCAGGCAGGTTCTTATTAAGACCCTCCCACCAAACTGTATTATCGTTAAGGTCAAGAGCAACGTTAGTGAAAATGGTGTTCTTTTTGGTACTCTCAAGTGCATTAAAGTTAGAATGCTCGTTAGTGCCGGGAGCAACGCCGAAGAAGCCGTTCTCGGGGTTGATAGCATAAAGTCTACCGTCAGGACCTATCTTCATCCAAGAAATATCGTCACCAACAGTCCAAATCTTATAACCCTTCTTGCGTAGATACTCAGGCGGAATAAGCATTGCAAGGTTAGTCTTGCCGCAAGCAGAGGGGAATGCAGCAGCGATATACTTAACCTCACCATCAGGATTCTCAAGCCCTAAAATGAGCATATGCTCAGCCATCCAGCCTTCCTTCCAACCCTGATAAGAAGCTATACGGAGTGCAAAGCACTTTTTACCTAAAAGTACATTTCCGCCGTAGCCTGAGTTTACAGAGATAATTGTGTTATCCTCAGGGAAGTGACAGATGTAACGGTTTTCGGGGTCAATATCACAACGAGAGTGTAAACCGCGTACCCAGTCATTACTGTCTCCCAAAACCTCAAGAACCTTGGGGCTTACACGGGTCATAATAAGCATATTGAGTACAACATATACAGAGTCGGTAATCTCAATACCAATCTTAGCTATAGGAGAACCGATGGGTCCCATAGAATATGGAATAACATACATTGTTCTACCCTTATAGCTACCCTTAGCGATTTTGTAAAGCTTTTCATACATTTCGTCAGGGTCACACCAATTATTAGTAGGACCTGCATTCTCTTTGGTCTTAGAGCAAATAAAAGTTCTATCCTCAACACGGGCAACATCGTTGGGATTGGTACGGTGCAGATAGCAACCGGGAAGTACGTCCTGATTAAGCTCTGTAAGCTCGCCAAGCTCTACAGCAAGTTTGCGTAATTCCTCACGCTGTTCGTCGCTACCATCAATCCAAACAACACTGTCAGGAGTGAGGAGTTCTTTCATTTCGTCAAGCCATTTATTAACTGTTACATTAGCAGTCATTTTGGAATCTCCTTACAATTCAAATTTTTTCCTTATACATTATACCCGAACAAACTTCAAAAAGCAATAACTCTGTAAAAAAATTAACAATATCTATTAATTTTATTAAAATTTTAGAAGAATTATTATATTTTTTAAGAAATAATACAAATAAAGTTGACATGAACCGAAAAAAGTTTTAAACTATAATCAATAAATATACGGAGAGATGTATATGAAAGACGGTTTTATAAAGGTTGCGACGGCAAGCCCCCTTATAAGGTTGGCTGACTGCAATGAAAATCTTGAAAATATTAAGAGAATAGTTTTAAAGGCTGAGGCGCTTGGAGTTAAGCTCCTTGCATTTCCTGAGCTTTGTATTACAGGCGCTACCTGCGGAGACCTTTTCTTTAGCGAAAGGCTTGTAGCTTCAGCAAAGGATTCGTTATTGGAGCTTGCTGAATTTACAAAAGAAAAAAATGTCATTACGGTTGTAGGACTTCCGCTTCGCTACAAAACAAAGCTTTTTAACTGCGCGGCTGTGCTATGTGGCGGTGAAGTTGCAGGAATAATCCCCAAAACGCATATTCCGTCTTGGCAGAAGCGCTATTTCGAATCGGGCGCAACCATCGGTGAATGTAGCTCGATAAGCATTAATGATTTGTACTATACGGATTTTGACAGTGACATTATTTTTACCTGTAATGAGCTATGCGAATTTTCTTTCGGTGTTGAAATCGGCGAGGATTTGTTTGCTGCGATGCCTCGAAATCAAAAACTTGCCCTATCGGGTGCTAACATTATTGTAAATCCTTCGGCTATTATGCATACTGTGGAGACAGAAAAAAGGTGTCAAAGAGCGATTGAGGATTGCTCCGCAAGGCTAAATTGCGGATATATCCTTTCTAACTGCGGTAACGGTGAGAGCACGGGTGACGGTGCTTTTTCAGGGCTCTCGTTTATTTGTGAAAACGGAAAGGTTCTTGAAAAGAGTACGCCTTTTGGGGATGACGAGCTTCTTATTTCTGAAATTGATGTAAAATATATTTCATCTGAGAGATGTAAAAATTCGTTAATTTCAATGGATGAAGAAATTAAAAAAATAGAATTCAGTATGGACATAACCGAAACAGAGCTTACCAGATATGTAGAAAAGAGTCCGTTTATGCCGTTGGGTACAGATTGCAAAGAACGTTGCAAGGCAATACTTGAAATTCAGGCAAATGCGCTTGCACACAGACTGTCTCATACCTATTCAAAATGCGCGGTAATCGGTATCTCGGGCGGTCTTGACAGCACGCTTGCACTTCTTGTAGCAGTAAGATCGATGAGGCTTCTCGGCAGACCTATGACCGATATTTTAGCTATCACGATACCTTGCTTTGGCACAACAAAGCGCACACGCTCTAATTCTGAGCTTCTTTGTGAGGCTTTGGGAGTTAGCTTTAAGGAGATAAATATTACCGCCTCTGTAAGGCAACATTTTGCTGATATTGGGCAATGTGAAACAGAGCTTGATGTCACATATGAAAACTCTCAGGCGAGAGAGCGTACGCAGGTGCTTATGGACATTGCTAACAAAGAGGGCGGAATAGTAATAGGAACAGGCGACCTTTCGGAGCTTGCGCTCGGTTGGGCTACTTATAACGGAGACCATATGTCTATGTACGGTGTAAATGCAGGTGTTCCTAAAACCCTGATTCGCCATATTGTGCAGTATGAGGCGGATAATTCTGCTGAGGCACTTAAAAATGTGCTTTTCGATATACTTGATACTCCAGTATCTCCTGAGCTTCTTCCTGCTGATAGCAAGGGTGATATAGCGCAGAAAACCGAGGATTTGGTGGGACCTTATGAGTTGCACGATTTCTTCCTTTACCATACTGTGCGCTACGGCGAGACACCCTCAAAGATATACCGATTAGCAAAAATTGCTTTTCCCGAATACTCAAAGGAAACACTGATTCACTGGCTTAATACCTTTACAATACGTTTTTTCAATCAGCAGTTCAAGCGCTCCTGTTTGCCTGACGGGCCTAAGATTGGCTCTGTAGGACTTTCTCCCAGAGGCGACTGGCATATGCCGTCTGACGCGGTGTCAAGAATTTGGCTTAATGAAATTGAGGAAATAAAAAACAGTTAAAATAAAAAAAACGGATGGGCACATCCTTATGGAATTTGCCCATCCGTTATTTTTTGCATTAAACAAAACAGATATTTCAGTTATTGTAGATAATATGACGTTTTATATTAATCTTTAAAAAATAAAGGTAATTTTTCAAGGAAAATTATATCGTCTCGGTCAGCAGCATCACCCTCGGCCAAAAAGGCGCACGCTGCAGCCTCAATAGCACCTGCCCTTGATACCAATTCGCGTACAGCTGCAAGAGACTCGCCTGTACTTATAACATCATCAATAATAAGAACTCGTTTGTCCTTAATCATATTCACTTCAGTTTCGCCTAAATAAAGCTTTTGCTCCTTTTGGGTGGTAATAGAGGTAACGCTAACCTCAAGTGGATTACGCATATAAACCTTTACACCTTTTCGTGCAATTACATAAGACTTACCCGACTGTCTCGCCATTTCGTATGCCATAGGAATACTTTTAGCCTCTGGAGTAAGAATAACATCAAACTCAGGCACTTTTTTTAGCAGTTCTTCGCAGCCTTTAACCGTAAGCTCAACATCGCCAAAGATAATAAAGGCGGCAATATCAAGCTTATCACTAACAGGAAATTTTTCAAGCTTTCGCTCAAGACCTGCAATTTTCATAGTATAAAATTCTGACATATTTATCACGCTTTCTTTTGACTTTCTGTATCAAAGGTTGTATCGAAATTATGTGGGCATCATCCCCTACAATTATTATTCATCCCGGAGGCCAAGCAAGATTGCGGCGTGCAAGCAAATGGAAATGAATATGGAATACAGTTTGACCGCCGTCCTCACCGCAATTATTTACCACCCGATAGCCATTTTCAAGGTTTTCAAGCTCAGCAATTTTTGCAACAGCCTCAAAAACCTTGCCTATTAAATGACTGTTCTCTGCAGTGATTTTATTAGCACAACAAATATGCTCCTTAGGAACTATAATTGCGTGAAACGGAGCCTGTGGCTCTATATCTGCAAAAGCATAAACATATTCGTCTTCATAGATTTTAGTTGATGGAATTTCCCCTGCAACTATTTTACAAAATAAGCAATCGGTCATTTTATAACTCTCCTATTTGTGTTTTTACGGTTTGAACAACAGAATTAAGTGCTTCGTCAACCTTATCGGTATCTTTTCCGCCTGCCATTGCACTCTCAGCTTTACCGCCGCCGTTGCCGCCGCAAAGCTTTGCAATTTCGCGAACAAGGTTTCCTGCGTGTGCACCGGAAGCTACAGCGTTTTTACCACAAGCCGCACAGAATGTGAGCTTTTCACCATTTACAGATGCCAAAACTATAACTATGTTATCGTTTTCCGCCTTTACAGTATCGGTCATTTTGCGAAGTTCGTTTGCATCTGTACCATCAAGACGGGTAACCGCAACCTTTATGTCTCCAATGGCGACAGAACCATTTATAATGTCGCCGATTTTAGAGCCTGCAAGTTTAGCCTCAGCCTTTTCAAGTGCCTGCTTGGTTTCCTTAAGCTCATTCATAACTGCCTGAGCGCGTTTTGCAATATCAGCACTATTTTGAGCCTTAAGATTTGCGGCAGTTTCGTCCATTAAAGCGGTGTTATTGTAAATCACATCAAGAACGCCGAGGCCTGTAACAGCCTCTATTCTTCTTACGCCAGCAGCAACGCTTGATTCAGAAATGATATGGAACAAACCGATTTTAGCTGTGTTATCAACATGTGTTCCTCCGCAAAGCTCAACCGAAGTGTCTGCTGCAGCCACAACACGAACAACATCGCCGTATTTCTCGCCAAACAAAGCCATAGCGCCAAGCTTTTTAGCCTCGGCAATTGGCATTTCTTCGTTTTTAACCTCAATACCGTTTAATATTGCGGCATTTACAAAGTTTTCAACCTTTGCAAGCTCTTCGGGAGTAAGCCCTGAAAAATGTGTGAAGTCAAAACGGACAGCTTTTTCATTTACAAGCTGACCTGCCTGCTCAACATGAGTACCTAGAACATATCGCAATGCCGCCTGCAAAAGGTGAGCGGCAGTATGGTTGCGACGAATAGCACTTCTGCGGCAGATGTCTATCAAAACGCTTACAGAATCTCCCACAGAAACGGTACCTTTTATAACTTTACCGCTGTGCGTAAATATACCGTGGGCAGTTTTCTTTGTGTCGGTAACCTTAAATTCAAAAGAATCTGTCTTGATAATACCAGTATCGCCAACCTGACCGCCACTTTCAGCATAGCAAACTGTTTTGTCAAGCACTATAATTGCGTTTTCACCCTCGTTTGCATTTCCAACATGCTCGCCTTCGCTTACGATGTCAAGTATATTGGCGGTGCAGCAATCTTCTTTATAACCTAAGAATTCAGTAGCATCAATATTTTCGAAGGAAATACCGTCACTCTTCCAACTTTCACCGTCAGAAGCCTTACGTCCCTCACGTGCCTTGCGGCGCTGCTCCTCCATGCACTCCTTGAACTTTTCTTGGTCAAGTGTCATACCTTTTTCTTCAAGGATATCCTTTGTAAGGTCAATTGGGAAACCATAAGTGTCATAAAGCTTAAATGCATCCTCCCCTGAAAGCATACCGCCGTTTGCAGTAAGGGTTTCAAGCATACTGAGTCCCTGGTCGATAGTTTTATTAAAGCTTGCTTCCTCGTTATTGATAACCTTTGTGATAAGCTCTTTTTTCTCAATAAGCTCAGGGTATCCTGACTTATTCTCCTCAATAACGACATCGCAAAGCTCCATAAAGAATGGACGGTCGATACCAATAAGCTTACCGTGACGAACAGCACGTCTTATAATTCTGCGAAGCACATAGCCTCTGCCCTCGTTAGACGGAATAATACCGTCACTAATCATAAAGGTGGATGCTCTTGCGTGGTCGGTTATAGCACGAATAGAGACATCTGTAGAATGGTCCTTGCCATATTCCTTACCTGAAATCGCACAAACCTTATCAAGAATATTGCGGATAGTGTCAACCTCAAACATATTGTCAACATCCTGCATAACACAAGCAAGTCTTTCAAGGCCCATACCGGTATCAATATTTTTATGTTCAAGCTCGGTATATGTTCCGTCTCCCATATTATTGAACTGCGAGAAAACGTTGTTCCAGATTTCCATATATCTGTCACAATCACAACCGGGCTTACAATCGGGACTGCCACAACCATATTTTTCACCGCGGTCAAAGTATATTTCGCTACAAGGACCGCAAGGACCTGTACCATGCTCCCAAAAGTTATCTGCTTTTCCCATTCTAACAATTCTTTCTTCGGGAACACCTATAACGTCTCTCCACAAAGCATAAGCTTCATCATCCTCTTCGTAAACAGAGGGCCAAAGCAAATTTTCGGGAATTTCCAGTGTTTCGGTTAAAAACTCCCAAGCCCACGCAATAGCCTCATTTTTAAAGTAATCGCCAAATGAGAAGTTGCCGAGCATTTCAAAGAATGTTCCGTGACGCGCGGTTATACCAACACGTTCAAGGTCGGGAGTGCGTATACATTTCTGACAGGTGGTAACACGGTTTCTCGGTGGAGTAACCTCTCCTGTAAAATACTTTTTCATAGGTGCCATGCCTGAGTTAATAAGTAACAAAGATTTATCGTTATTTGGCACAAGTGAGAAACTGCCTAACCGCAAATGTCCCTTGGATTCAAAGAAAGCAAGATATTTTTCGCGAAGGTCATTAAGAGAAGTCCATTTCATAAAATTACATCCTTAAAAAGTAGTTTTTGACATACACAAATATTATATATCCGCAAAAAAAATTTGTCAATTAAAATATAAACAAATAAAGGAATCTTGTGGCAGTTTTTAGTTTTCTTAATAATCTTGAGTTTAAAATGAGAAAATGTTAATATAGTAAAAAAGTTTATATAAAAAGTGGTGATAAAATGTCGGTTTTTGAAAAAATATATGAGATTGTTTGTAAAATTCCAGAGGGTAAGGTTGCAACTTACGGACAGGTAGCTATGCTTGCGGGGAATCCCCATTGGGCAAGAGTTGTAGGCTATGCGTTGCATAACAATCCCGCGCCGGGGGTGATTCCCTGCCACAGAGTAGTAAACCGCGAGGGAAGAGTGGCTGAAGCCTTTGCTTTCGGCGGTGGAGCTACTCAAAGGGCATTGCTTGAAAAGGAAGGTATTGTTTTTTTAGAAGACGGGACAGTTGATTTGAAAAAGTATATTTGGAAATAAAACTTCTGCTTAGCTCTGATCTAAAAAATTAAACTTTGCGGAGAAAATAACTCATTAATGCGCGTGACATGGGTACAATATAGTATAAAAGCGAGAAAAGGAACCGTTAAAAAACGGTTCCTTTTCCCTTTAAGGGGTTTGAGGAGAGAATTTCTCATTCAGAGAAACTATACCAAATCGGGTGCGGCTCCCTTTTTGGTACGATTAAATGATATAACAAAAATTTTTCATTTCTATATATTTTTTATGAACTGTTTTTAAATTTTTAAAATGGAATATAGTTTGTTTTTCAGTCAATAATAAAAATGAAACGGAAAGGATGGATTACATTGAAATATACGGAAAAATATACTAATAAAAAAAATAGAATAGGTACCGGCTTTTATATAGTTGTAGCCTGTTGTCTTTTGGGAATAGGCAGCGCATCATGGTTCGCGCTTTCAAACTATTCGGCTGATAATACGCCCTTGGTAAGCGAGGATAATTCTGAATATAAGCAAAATGAATCTTCATATAATGAAAGTGAGTCGTCTATAGTAGAGGAGCAGAAGCCTACTGAGGATGTTGCAGATCAGGTCTCTGACCAGCCTTATTCTTCGGAAGAGAGTGTGACCTCCGAGGTGCCACCGGTTAAGAGCTTTACTATGCCTGTTCAGGGAGAAATCCTCAAGCAGCACAGCGCTGACACCCTCCAATTTTCATCAACTTATGGAGATATGAGACTGCACTGCGGATTGGATATTGCCTGTGAAAAGGGCACCTCAATAAGTGCCTGTAGCGACGGCAAGGTGCTCTCGGTTGAACTAAACACAAGCTATGGAAACATTGTAACTATAGACCACGGTGACGGCATAAAGGTTAAATATTGTGCAATTGATAATATCAAAATTGAATCGGACAGCACTGTGAAGATGGGGGATATTATAGGAACCTCTGCCACTATCCCTGCAGAATGTAGCGACAAGGACCATATTCATATTGAAGTAATTAAGGATGGAAAAAGTGTTTCTCCGTTAGAGGCAATGGGGCTCAATTAAATCACCTGCCCTCGAAATTTTCGTTTAGGGGCAAAGTAAATGACCGTTTTGTCAAACATCTGGCAAAACGGTTTTTACTTAAATAAGGACGGTTTTTTAGAGAAATAATGTCCTTTCTTTTTTAATGGAAATGCAATATAATGTAAACATAAAATTAATATAACGGAGGTTCAAAAATGAGCAGATACGAAGAAGCAAAAAAACGCTATGAGGCTTTAGGTGTGGATGTTGAAAAAGCTATAGAAACACTTAAAGGTCTTCCTGTAAGCCTTCATTGCTGGCAGGGCGACGATGTTAAGGGCTTTGACCAAGACGGTCCTTTGACTGGTGGAATTCAGACTACAGGTAATTATCCCGGTAAAGCGAGGACACCGCAAGAGCTTATGGACGATATGGAAAAGGTTATTTCACTTTGTCCCGGAAAGAAGAAGCTTAATCTTCACGCTTGCTATGCTATTTTTGACGGTGAGACTGCAGACCGTGACAAAATTGAGCCAAAGCATTTTGCAAAGTGGGTTGAGTTTGCAAAGAAGCATAATATGGGTATAGATTTCAACCCCACATTTTTCTCGCATCCTATGTGCAAGGATGGTCTTTCGCTTACAAGCCCTGACGAGGATGTACGTCGTTTCTGGATAGAACACGGTAAGGCTTGTATACGCATTTCACAGTATTTTGCCGAGGAAACAGGTATCCCCTGTGTTATGAACATTTGGATTGGCGACGGTTATAAGGATATTCCTTCTGACAGAATGGGTCCCCGTGAAAGATATAAGGATTCAATTGAGCAGATTCTTTCTGAACCGTATGACAAGGCAAAGGTTAAGCCTTGCGTAGAATCAAAAGTATTCGGTATTGGTGTTGAGGCATTCACAGCAGGCTCAGCAGAATTTTCACTCACCTTTGCCGCTACTCACGAGGGATGCTTACCTCTTATGGATAACGGCCACTATCATCCTACCGAGGTTGTATCGGATAAAATTCCTGCACTTTTGTGCTTCTTCCCTGAAATCGCATTGCACATTACAAGACCTATCCGTTGGGATTCCGACCATGTGGTATTGTTTGACGATGAGACTAAAGAGATGGCAAAGGAGATTGTTCGTTGTAACGCTACTGACAGGGTTTATATGGCGCTTGACTATTTTGATGCGAGCATTAACCGTATTTCTGCATGGACTGTCGGCTTCCGTAGTTGGCAGAAAGCCTTGCTCAGCGCATTGGTTACTCCTAATGCACTTCTTAAGAAGCTTCAGGACGAAAACCGTCTCACCGAGCTTATGATGCTTACTGAAGAATTGAAGACCTATCCATTTGGCGATATTTGGGAGCATTACTGCGAGAGCGAGGGTGTTCCTGCAGGTGCAGAGTGGTTTGACGAGGTTAAGAAGTACGAAGACGAAATACTTTCTAAGAGAAACTAATAATTTTTAAAATCATTTAATCTGAATTTAAAAATGAGGCTGTTTCAATAAAGTTTTATGGCTCTATAATAAATGTTGAGGTAACCAGATAGAGCCCTTTGAAGAAAATTTAAATAAAAACAAAAAAAGTAGAGCATATTTGGGTGAAATCCGTCAAAACGGAGGACCAAATATGCTCTACAAACATTTTACAGAAAAAGGCTTTCGGGATTTGCTCGTTTATACTCTATCTGTTGTTCTACCATCATATCCTTTACCTTCATAAGGCGCGCTCTGCTTGAACGCTCGCTCTCCTCAAGCTTCATAGTAATAAAACGGATAGTATCCCTATATCGCGGTATAAGCACGTGTTCAAGCGCATTTACCCTTCGACGTGTCTTTTCAATCTCATCTGCCATAAGAATTACCGCCTTTTCCTTTTCGGCAAGGCTCATCATTACGGGCAGAAGTTCGGAGAGTCCCTCTACCGCGCTATCAAGCTCAAAGCTGGTAGACGCAAAGCCATAGGAATAAATATCCGAAGTATCAGAGGTTCTGGTTGTAGTCTTGTAAACCGGAATATCTACACTCATTATATTCCTTGTTGAGGTTTCAAGATAAACCTCCTGCTTAGGATATAATAACGCCGTATCAAGACTTTGCTCCGACATAACGCTTGAAGCCGTAAGAAAATCGGAATTAACATCAGTAAGTCTCTGCTCAAAAGTTTCTCTTAAAGCCTTAGTTTCTCTCACAATATCAAGAAACTGCCTCATAAGCTCGTCGCGCTTATCCTTTAAAAGCTTATGGCCCTTAACCGCTGTGGTGAGCTGTTTTTTAAGACGGCTCAACTCCATTCTGGTAGGATTGACATTCATAACTGCCATAGCCTTACCTCCTACCGCTCATTTAAAGCCTTATCGTAATATTTGTCAAGCAAATCATCATCAATACGCTTTAATTCGCTTCTTGGAAGTATTGTAAGGAGCTTCCAGCCGGTATCAAGAGTTTCTTCTATAGTCCTATTAGCGCTAAAACCCTGAGAAACATACTCACGCTCGAACTTTTCTGCAAACTCGGCATACTTCTTATCTATTTCGGTAAGCGCCGCTTCACCTAAAATTACCATAAGCTCCTTAGCATCCTTGCCTCTCGCATAAGCCGCGAAAAGCTGATTCATAGTAGCTGCGTGATCCCTACGGGTTCTACCTTCGCCGATACCCTTATCCTTAAGGCGTGAAAGCGACGGCAAAACATCAATAGGCGGCATTACACCCTTACGGTAAAGCTCACGGCTAAGAATAATCTGTCCCTCAGTAATATAGCCTGTAAGGTCAGGAATCGGGTGTGTTTTATCGTCCTCAGGCATTGAGAGGATGGGGATAAGCGTAATGGAGCCATCCTTTCCCTTAAGTCTGCCTGCACGCTCGTAAAGGGTTGCAAGGTCGGTATACATATATCCGGGATAACCGCGTCTGCCGGGAACCTCTTTTCGTGCGGCAGAAACCTCACGCAAAGCATCGGCATAGTTGGTAATGTCAGTCATAATTACAAGCACCTGCATTCCAAGGTCAAAAGCAAGATACTCAGCCGCGGTAAGTGCCATTTTAGGGGTTGCAATACGCTCAATCGCAGGGTCGTTTGCAAGGTTTACAAACATAACCGTTCTGTCAATAGCGCCGGTCTCACGGAAAGAGTTAATAAAGTAATTAGACTCCTCAAAGGTGATACCCATTGCGGCAAACACTACGGCAAACTGCTCATTGTCTCCCCTAACAGCTGCCTGACGGGCAATCTGCGCGGCAAGATTTGCGTGCGGAAGTCCCGAAGCCGAGAAGATTGGAAGCTTCTGACCTCTTACAAGGGTATTAAGACCGTCAATAGCAGAAATACCGGTCTGAATAAACTCCTGCGGATAGTTTCTTGCGGCAGGATTCATTGGTCTGCCGTTTATATCAAGGCGCTTTTCAGGAATTATTTCAGGTCCGTTATCAATAGGTCTGCCGAGACCGTCAAAAACACGGGATAGCATATCGGGTGAAACCGCAAGCTCCATTCCGCGACCTAAAAAGCGAACCTTTGAATCAGCAAGATTAATACCTGCCGAATTTTCAAAAAGCTGAACCAAAGCATTAGTGCCGTTAATTTCAAGCACTTTACAACGCCTAGTCTCACCGTTAGGAAGCTCGATTTCGCCAAGCTCGTCATATTTAACATTTTCAACATCGCTTACCATCATAAGAGGTCCTGCAACCTCGCGTATGGTTTTATATTCCTTTGGCATCTGTCTTACCTCCTATTCCTCGCCTACAGCTACAGCCTTTTCAACATCACTGTCAAGCTCGGCAATAATCTTAGCATAGGCTGTCTTAATATCAGCCTCAGCTACATATTTAAATCTGCCTATTCTCTCGCGTGAGGGCATATTAACGAGCGCCTCGATAGAAGCACCGTTCTTTAGCGCCTGCTCCGACTTATCGTAAAAAGCCAAAATAAGCTCCATAAGCATATACTGTTTATCCAAAGAGGTATAGGTGTCTGTATCGTGGAAAGCGTTCTGATGCAGATAGTCCTCTCTCACAGAGCGGGCAGCCTCAAGCTTTAAGCGGTCAGGCGCGGAAAGCGCATCCATACCTACAAGCTTTACAATTTCTTCAAGCTCTGCTTCATCCTGTAAAAGATTCATAAGTCTGCCGCGGAGAGCATTCCAATCGCTACTTACATTATCATTAAACCAATCTGCAAGAGAATCGGCATAAAGCGAATAGCTTGTGAGCCAGTTTATTGCAGGGAAATGACGCTTATATGCAAGCGAAGAATCAAGTCCCCAGAACACCTTTACAATTCTGAGTGTTGCCTGAGATACAGGCTCGGAAATATCACCGCCGGGGGGCGATACAGCTCCGATAACCGAAAGTGCACCCTCGGTATCCTCTGTTCCCCTAACAATAACTCTGCCTGCGCGCTCATAGAACTGAGCCAAACGCGAGCCTAAGTATGCAGGATATCCCTCTTCGCCGGGCATTTCCTCAAGTCGACCTGACATTTCTCTTAATGCCTCTGCCCAACGGGAGGTAGAATCCGCCATAAGAGCTACGGTATAACCCATATCGCGGAAATACTCTGCAATAGTAATACCCGTATAAATTGAAGCCTCACGCGCCGCAACCGGCATATCAGAGGTGTTTGCAATAAGCACCGTACGCTCCATAAGCGAATTACCTGTACGCGGGTCACGAAGCTCAGGAAATTCGTTGAGAACATCGGTCATTTCGTTACCGCGCTCGCCGCAACCGATATAAACAATAATATCTGCCGCCGCCCATTTTGCAAGCTGATGCTGAACGACAGTCTTGCCCGAACCAAACGGACCGGGAACTGCCGCAACACCCCCCTTTGCTATCGGAAACAGGGTGTCAACCACACGCTGACCAGTAACAAGCGGAATATCAGGCGAAAGCTTATGCTTATAAGGTCTGCCGACACGCACCGGCCAAGACTGCATAAGTGTAAGCTCAACTATCCCCTTTTCGGTTTCTATAGAATAAACCTTATCCTCGACAGTAAAATCACCCTCGCTGATGGCTACTATTTTTCCGCTTATTTTATCGGGAACCATTATTTTATGATTTACAATAGCGGTTTCTTTAACAGTACCAACTGTATCACCCGAAACCACAGTGTCACCTATCTGCTTTGAAGGAGTAAAATGCCACTTCTTATCCCTCGGTAGAGAGGGCACCTCTATACCTCTTTGCAGATTGGTACCCGAAACCTTCATTATTTCCTCCAAAGGACGCTGAATACCGTCAAAAATGGAGCCTATAAGTCCGGGACCTAATTCAACGCTCAAAGGTTTTCCTGTAGAAGTCACCTTTTCACCGGGACCGAGTCCTGCTGTTTCCTCATAAACCTGAATAGATGCCTTATCACCGTGCATCTCAATTATCTCACCGATAAGGTGCTGGTCGCTTACCCTTACAACGTCAAACATATTGGCGCTGCGCATACCCTCAGCTATAACCAGAGGGCCGGCAACCTTGGTAATTATTCCTTCGGTCATCTTGTTGTCTCCTTATTAAAAATAATATCAGAGCCTACGGCCTTCTCGACCGCCGCTTTAAGCCTTGCTACACCAATACTGTTATTTCGGCTTACCGCCGGAATAGGCACTACCGATATTGAAGGCAGTTTATCCGTTTTTTCGATTTCCTTTGCAAGCACCTGACACAAATACTCTGTAACAAATATTACCCCATATCCGCCCTGCGCTATGCTTTTAAAAATATCGTCTGCGATATCGTCATTCTCGCATATAAAGGTATGAAGTCCCAAGGCGGCAAAGCCCTTTATGCTCTCACTGTCGCCTAAAACGGCAATTTTAACCATAAAGTTCACGCAGCCTTTCCTTGATTTTTTCCTCTTGCTGACCGGTCTTGACACCGCTATAAATGATTCTTAAATTCATAAGTTCGGTTCTTCTGGCGCACATATACCCAATAAGCGGTTCTATACCCATTGTAACCATTCTGCAGCGCTTTGCTTTAGAAATCACAAGGTCATCAGCCAGCTTTTCCAATTTCCACGGAGCCTCACGATAGCTTTCTGCCGCCTTATCGCCCGACATTGAAATAGCCTTTGACAAAAGCTCAAGCACCTTTTCTTCACCTGATAATGCCGCCATTTTAAGCTCTTTTTTAGGAATTATCGGCATATCTATAAGGGTGCTCTCCAAAAACTCAGCATTCCTTCCTGCCTTTGCGGCGCGCAATGCCACCTTTATGTTACTGTAAAAAACCATTATTTCTACAAGCTCTTTAACGATACCTACCTTAGATTTTTCCGCAGTATCGAGCTGAGCTTTCATACAAGCGGCATCTATAATACCATCTGCCAACTGCGCATCACATGTATGTGCCAAGGTCTCATAAGCGTTTTTTGCCGCATAACACATAAACTCAGGCAAAATATCAAATTTCTGTTCCTTTACCGCTCTACCGAGAAGCTCTGCCTCGACAGTAGCAGGAAGAATTAACAAATCGTTGTACTCCCGATTCTTAAGCACAGCCTTTATAACCGCCTTAAGGTTATGGAAATCGTTTTCATATATAAAGGGAGAAAAGGCTATCATATCAGGTGCCATCTCGGTAAGATAGCTCCACAGCTCTGCCGTATGACTTTTAATAAGTTCGTTAGGCTCAGAAAGAGAACTATCGCCTATTCCTTTATCTCTCAGCATAACGCTAAGCTCTTGGGTGTTTTCGGCATTAAGTAGCTGCAAAAGACTACTATTTTTCAAAAGGGTATTCTCCCTTGCCCTTAAATTACCTACTGCAAATCCATATGATTTTACTGCCACAAGCTCACCCCTTTAACAGAAAAGCTCTTTATTGATAACATCAATTAACCTTTCCTTCTTCTCGTTTATAAGTGCCTCGAAAGCACAGTTTATAAGAATATCGTCATATTTTAAAATGAATCCGCCGTTTATATCGGCTGTCTCATCGCAAAGTTCAAGACCGAGCTTTGAGATTTTTTCTTTAAACTCTAAGTTATCGCGCAATGCATCATTTTTATTAAGAAGCATTAAGCCGTTACCCGAAAGAACATTTTTCTCTACAAGACTATAAAGAAAGTCAAAATATTCTTTATCGGAATAGGAGTTAAGTCTTGAAACACACTCCTCCAAAACGGTTGCAATAGCACCCCTTTTGAATTTCAAAATAGTATCACGCTTTAAAAGTGCCGCAGAGGAAGTCGCATTATTCTTTATTGCTTCAGCCTTTTTCTCGGTTTCTACTAATATTTTGCTTTTCTCGGTCTCTGCAAGCTGCAGTTGGGACAAGCGAATACTTTCTGCTTCCCTTTCTGCCTCAGAAATTATTTCCTCTGCCTTTTGGGAAGCGTTAGCCGCAATACCGTCGAGTATTTTTTCTTTGGCTGTCATACTTTTCACCTTATAAGAGAATTACGGTTAAGAAAGAAATAAGGAATGCTAAAAGCGCATAAATTTCAACCAATGTGATAGAAACTAGAGCCTTCGGGAAAGCACCTTCATCCTTAGCAAAGAGCGAAATACCTGCAACAGCGGCTTTACCCTGTGCTATACCTGACATAAGACCACCTATTGCAATAGGCAAGCAAGCCGCAAGGAGCATTGCGCCCTGAAATGTAGATAAATCAGCCGAGCCGCCAAACACACCGATTTTGGTGAGTACGATAAAGGAAACGATGAATCCGTAAAGACCCTGTGTACCGGGGAGAAGCTCTAATACGAGCATTTTACCGAATTTTGAAGAATCCTCTGCCAAAACTCCCATACCTACCTCTGTTGCCATACCTACGCCCTTTGCAGAGCCTATGCCTGCAAAAATTGTTGCTACTGCCGCACCGAAAAGTGCTAAAACTGTACCTAATGTCATTTTAATTTTCCTCCTTAACATTTTTAGTTACATTTGTATATTTTGTTTTAAATGAAAACGCCTTGAATTTTCGTCCGCCACCCTCATAAAATCTTGAGAACAGCTCAACATATTGAAGTCTCAGTGTGTGAACATATGCGCCCAAAACATTAAGACCGAAGTTTATAGCGTGGCCTAACGGGAATATGATGATAAGCATTACAAATCCGCCTATAGTCCTGCCACCCATAGCGCTTAGCATATTAAACACCGCGCTCATTGCCGAGGTGGTAAGTCCTAACGCCATTAGTCTTGAGAAGGAAAGCAAATCGCTTACAAAGCCTGTAATATCGTAGAGCGACGCTATACCCGAAAAAATTCTCATAATAGGATTTTTCTTGTCCCGTCCCTGAGTCAGAATAAGACCAACCACAGAGGCAATAGCAACAACCATTCCCACCGTCTTTAAAGGTGCAAATGCTACGAAGCCCAACACCATTATTACAATACCTAAAAGTGTTGTAATCCAAAGTCCCGCATCGAAGAATGCCGCTGCTTTATTGCCGTTTTTAAGCTCTGTTACAAACTTAGCGCAAAGTGCCGCTATTACCTGAACCAAGCCCAACGCAATACTCAGAATAAGCATTGTTACCGCGTCCCCGTTCATCGGGTCGATAAGAGCGGGAAGCGCAATCCTCTTTCCGAAAAAGGCTTGGCTTAGAACCGCAATACTGTCACCAAAAAAGCTTCCGTAAACAAGACCCCATAAAAAGGTTGATATTCCGCAATATAAAAACAGCTTACAGCTTTTCTTCATTCCACTTGAAAGTTTGAATTTCAAAAGAGCAAACGAGGTTGCAATAATCATTAACAGACCGTAGCCCGCATCCGAAAACATCATTCCGAAGAAAAGATAATAGAAAAATCCGGTAAGCGGTGTCGGGTCAATGTCCGATGCAGAGGGCAGAGAATACATCTCAACAAGACTCTCAGCCGGTGAAGCAAAGGTATTGTTTTTAAGCCTTACAGGTGCCAACTGCCCGTCAGCCTCCACAGTCTCAATAACAACGGTAAATTCCTCTTGCAAATTCTTTTTAAGGAATTCCTCATCCTTTTGAGCGATATACCCACGGATTAACACCGTATTCTTGGTTTCTGCAATATCGCCCGCAGTTTTTACTGCCTCGGCACGGACCCTACTGTAATCGGCAAATATTTCAACCTGTCTCCGTTTTTCTGCCAATCCCTTGATTTTTTCGAGGCTCTCTGTTATGGACTCAAAGCAAACCGCTATTTTTCTTTCAAGCTCGTCAAGCTCTTCGCGTACGGTTCCAACACTATACTGTGCCGGTCTTGCAAATCCAAGCTCCCGTAATACTGTTTCTGTTTTACTATACTGCTCCTTAGGACAGCAAACAAACACATAGGTTAAATCCTTGCCCGAATGTATAATTTCGCAGTAAGCAGTAATTTCCGAATTAATCTGAGCCATTCTTTCAAGCAAGCCCTCAAGCGTGTAGCTACCTACTACAGTACCCACAAATGCCGATGTGCTTTTTGTGCCCGAAAACTGAAGAGAAAGGTCAAAATCCTTCCAAACAGCAAGTTGCTCCGCCAAGGTGTTAAGTCTTATTCTTTCAGCCTTCTGCTCAGCTATTTCACGGTCGGTTTCCAAGATTTTCTCAACTATTGAAAGAACCTCTTTCTGGGCTTGTTCATTCAAATAAAAGTTTTCACTTTCAACCTCAGGTGAAGCCTCTAAAAAAGAAAGCAGAGCTTTCTTTTCGGGGACGCGCTCATTAAGTATTTTAAGCGCCGACTCTGCTAATGCACAATTCTTGTCATAAGCACGCACCGCATCCTCGGTAGAATCATACTGATAACCCTCAGGTAAAAAAGCGGTATCTTCATCGCCTGCGGCGGTTTCAATATCCATTACCGCCATTTCCTGAAGCCTTTTAAGAATTGCCTCGCTTTGGGATTTTGGAGCATAAATGCTCGCCAATCTCATTTTAAGCTTAGCCAAATTATATCACCACACTTCTTTATAGTATGCTTTTGTTACTATGCTAAAATTGAAATTGCAGTATCAACCGCTTTTCCCTTTTTTAAAGAAAAAGCTTCTTCTAACACCGCACAGTCATTCAAGACTTTGGTCTTTGCGCTGTCAGTTATACCGACAGCATCTTTTTCTGCAGCTAAAATTACCTTTCTCGCCTCTTCCTTTGCATCAGCCAAAAGCGATTGCGCCTCTACCTTTGCCTCCAACTGCGCTGACTTGATAATCTCATCAGCCCTTTTCTTGGCTTCGGCAATCGTTTTTTCGCCCGCTTCTTCGGCAAGAAATATCTCGTCTATCATACTTTTTGCCAAGGTATACACCTCCAATATACAATATTAATATTTTACACCTTTAAATCGCAAAAGTAAATAGAGATTTTGTAAAAATATTATAAACATACCATTTTTTTGCAATAAAATAAATATTTTTTATTTTATTTAAAAAAACTCTTCTTTTTTTAAGCAAAATTTGGTATAATAAATTGGTATATGCAAATTTATGCTTGAGAGTGAAAAATATGATTATAAATATTAAAGGACTAAATATTGAATACACTGATTCGGGTAACGGTATTCCCGTACTTTTGCTGCACGGATGGGGCTCATCATTTGACGTTTACAAGGGTATAATTTCTGCCCTTTCGGACCGTTGCCGTCTTGTGGCTATGAATTTCCCCGGTTGCGGAAATTCAGAAACTATGAAAAAACCTTGGTGTTTGGACGATTACTGTGAGCTTGTTTTGGAATTTATGGAAAAAACAGGCCTTTTCAACCCTGTTATGATAGGCCACTCCCACGGTGGAAGAGTTGTGCTTAAAATTGCGGCAAGCGGAATGATAGACCCATCCAAAATAGTTTTGCTCGATTCTGCCGGTCTTATTCCCAAAAAAAGCCTTAAACAAAAATTCAGAGCAAAAAGCTTTAAGACTATAAAGCGCGTCCTCACTCTGCCTGTTATAAAAAATCACAGTGAGCCTTTGCTTGATAAAGCGCGCCGACATTACGGCTCAGCCGATTACAATGCCGCTCCCGAAGTACTTAGAAAAACCTTAGTTTCGCTTGTAAACACCGATTTAAGGGATATTCTTCAAAATATTTCCTGTCCCACCCTTCTTATATGGGGTGACAAGGATACCGCAACACCTTTGAGTGATGCTAAAATAATAGAAAGCCTTATTCCCGATGCAGGACTTTGCGTTTTAGAGGGCACAGGCCACTATTCATTCTGCGAAAAGCCATATCAAGCTCACGCAATTTTGAGAAGCTTTATTAAATAAAAAGGACTGATAGCATTGAATTTTCTATTACTTACAGCTTTAATTTTCTCAGCCTTAGGGGCAATGTTTTCCTTTACGAGACAACTGCAAATGCTACAGCAAAATTCTTATTTTCCCTCAAGATATACAGGCTGGCTTAAAGCAAATTTCCCGTATTCTGACATTTTTTTGTATTTTCTTATATCCTTACTATTTTGCCTTAAACTTTATGTGCTTATGGCTGTACTATGCGGAGCAATACTTGTTTACAAAATCTTAGAAGCGGTAAGAATACAGAAAAAATCAATAAAAAAATTGGTATTCACAGGCAGAATTAAGCGTCTTTATTCTGCCCCTACCCTTTTGCTTGTTTTATTAATTATCGGCTTTATACTGTTACGCGGAACTTTTTTTGAAAAGCTTTGCTCTGCTCTAATTCTGTTTTTTTCGTTTGTAACTCCTTTGCTCACCTATTTTTCGTGGGCGGTAACTCTCCCCATAGAAAAAGCATTCACAGGTTGGTATGTTAATGATGCAAAACGCATTTTAAATGAGCATAAGAGCTTAAAGGTTATCGGAATTACGGGAAGCTACGGCAAGACCACAACAAAATTCATTCTCACCCGTATTCTGAGCGAAAAATTTAATACTGTTTGTACTCCCCAAAGCTTTAATACTCCTATGGGTGTTGTCCGCACAATACGCGAGCACCTAAAACCGCAAACTCAAATTTTTGTCTGCGAAATGGGAGCAAAAAACAAAGGCGATATTAAAGAAATATGCGATATTGTAAATCCTGATTACGGTGTAATCACCTCGGTAGGAGCTCAGCATCTTGATACTTTTAAGAGCATTGATAATGTTTTTAACACCAAATTTGAGCTTGCCGATGCGGTAATGCAAAAGCAGGGCAAAATATTTGTGAATGGTGATAGTGAGGAGCTAAAAAAGCGTCTTAACAAAGACGGTTACACCGTATACGGCACCGATAACAGCTTTAAATATACCGCAGAGAATATTTCTTACGGCAGAAACGGTTCAGAATTTGATGTAAATTTGGGTGACTCTGTTGTTCACCTTACCTCTCGACTTTTGGGACTTCACAGCATAATAAATATTATAGGTGCGGTAGGGCTTGCCTACGAGTTGGGTATTAGCGCTGAGGATCTTAAGTTTGCAGTAGCTTCTCTTAAACCTACTGAGCACCGTCTTGAAATGAAGAATTCAATTGCCGGCTCGATTATGATAGACGATGCCTACAACGCAAACCCTGAGGGTTCAATAGAAGCGGTAAGGGTTTTAGGCTCATTCGACGGTATGCAGAAAGTAATTATCACACCCGGACTTATTGAGCTTGGTGAGCAGGAATATGACTGTAATTTCCGTTTGGGACTTGAAACGGCAAATAAGTGTGATATAATAATCTTTGTAGGAGAAAATCGTTCAAAGCCGTTGGTTGATGCAGTAAACACCACCGATTTCGATAAATCGCGTATGTTTGTTGCTAAAAGCTTTCGCGATGCTATGGATATTTACTCCCGTTTTGCTGACAGTAATACCGTTCTTCTGATTGAAAACGATTTACCCGATAATTATTTAAACTAAAGGTGATAAAAAATGAAAACTAATGTTGCAGTTTTTTACGGTTGCCGTTCGGTTGAACACGAGGTTTCTATAATCTCTGCCGTTCAGGCTATGCGCGCTATGGACCGCGAAAAATACGATATAACCCCTATTTATGTTACAAAAGAGGGTGAGATGTACACAGGTGAATGTCTCTTTGCCATTGAGGAATACCGAAATCTGCCTGAGCTTTTCAAAAAATGCCATAAGGTTAATTTCTTGAGAGAAAATGGCTCGGTTGTTATGAAGTATACCGCTTCGGGTATCTTTTCAAAGTCTAAGAGCGTTACAATTGATGTTGCTTTCCCAATTGTTCACGGCACAAACTGCGAGGACGGAACTATTCAGGGCTTTTTTGAGTATCTAAATCTGCCATATGTAGGATGTGATATTCTTTCCTCTGCTGTGGGAATGGACAAAGCAGTTTTTAAGGATGTGCTTAAAAATGCGGGACTTCCTGTGCTCGATTGCGTATGCTTTAGAGCAAGAGAGTATCTTACTGACAAGGTATCAATTACCGAGAAAATCAAAGAAAAAATTGGTTTCCCGCTTATAGTAAAGCCTGTAAATTTGGGCTCAAGCGTTGGTATTACCAAGGTTAAGACCGAGCCTGAGCTTGACGAGGCAATAATGCTTGCCCTATCCTTTGCAGATAAAATTCTTGTTGAACACGCTGTTACCGAAATTAGGGAAATCAACTGTTCGGTTTTGGGCGATACCGACCATTGCGAGGCAAGTGTGTGCGAGGAGCCTTTTATGAATGACGAAATTCTTTCATACGAGGATAAATACTTAGGTAATTCCAAAAACGGCGGTCAGAGCAAGGGTATGGCTTCTCTCGGAAGAAAGATTCCCGCCGATATAAGCGAGGAGAAATCGGAAGAAATACGCGCACTTGCCTGTGAAATATTCAAGGCTATAGGCGGCGGTGGACTTGTAAGAATAGATTTTATTCTTGATACCGCGACCGACACCGTTTATGCGAACGAAATAAACACTATACCAGGCTCGCTTGCTTTCTATCTTTGGGAGGCTACGGGAGTTCCTTATAAGGAGCTTTGTGACCGACTCATTGAACTTGCTTTCCGCAGACAAAGAAACCGCGAAAACCTAACCTATACTATTGATACGAACATTTTATCGGGAGTTTCTTTCGGTACAAAGGGTTCAAAAGGAGCTAAAAGGTAATGACATCGTTGCTTATCCGTATCTTTGTCAAAAATTATAAAAACACTAAAGATAACAAGGTGCGCGAAGCCTACGGAACAGTTGGCAGCCTTATGGGTATTTTCTGCAATCTGTTCTTATGTATAACAAAAATCACTGTCGGTACTTTTACCGGCAGTATTTCTATTGCGGCTGACGGTCTTAATAACCTTTCGGATATGGGCTCGTCGGTTATAACTATGATTGGTTTTAAGCTTGCCAACAAACCGGCAGACAGCGACCATCCCTTTGGACACGGCAGAATGGAATATATCAGCGCTTTTATTGTGTCGGCACTTATTCTGCTTGTAGGCTTTGAGCTTTTAAAAACTTCTGCGTTAGCTCTCATTGGCGGAGAGACTGCTCCAAAATATTCGGTTGTTGCAGTAGTCATTTTAGCCGTTTCTATTCTCGTTAAGCTTTATATGTTCTTATTTAACCGAAAAATCGGCAAAAAAATAGACTCTGATGCACTTCTTGCCGCCGCTCAAGACTCTTTAAATGACAGTATTGCAACCGTTGTAATTTTACTCTCAGTAGGTATTTCAATGTTTGTCTCTATACCGTTTAATCTTGACGCTCTAATGGGTATTTTAGTTGCAATTTTCATTCTTTATTCGGGTATTTCGTCCGCAAAAAACACATTAGACCTGATTTTAGGCACTCCGCCTGACAAAACGCTTATTAAGGATATCGAAAACACCATACTATCATTTAACAATTTTGTAGGCATACACGATCTTATTGTGCATAATTATGGTCCGGGCAGACAGTTTGCCTCGGTGCATGTTGAGGTGCCCCAGAATACAGATATTGTTAAATGCCACGAGCAGATAGACCTTTGCGAAAAGCTTTTAGCGGAAAAGCTCGATATTTCG
Organism: Acutalibacteraceae bacterium; assembly: GCA_045658105.1. Taxonomy (GTDB): domain Bacteria; phylum Bacillota; class Clostridia; order Oscillospirales; family Acutalibacteraceae; genus UBA737. Next base: position 26,504 of record JAZOUK010000003.1, on the reverse strand, counting down.
GTTGTAATACATATGGACCCTATAGATACAGATGATGAAAACATAACAAAAACCCGCTCTCTACTTGCACAAAATATTACTGCAATCCACCCTGCTTTAACCATTCATGATTTCAGAATGACCCCTGTTTGTGACATACAGACCAATTTAATTTTTGATGTTGTGGTACCGCCCGATTGCAAAATTTCGTTTGAAGAATTAAACGATAAAATAGAGGCTTGTGCTATAGATATAAATCCAACCTTTCGATGCGTAATAACCTTTGATATTGATTATTCAGGTAAGTAAGAATATTGATTAATATTTTATTAGAAATAAGACGGGATATTGAAAAAATATATTGTTCTGCTTAATCAATTAATAAATTCTTTTTTTAGGCTATACTAAGAATACAAAATATGAAAGGAAATGTTTAAAATGTCAGTTCTTGAAATCAGCAAAACAAACTTTGAGACGCTCTTAAATAGTGACAAAACCGTACTTTTGGATTTTTATGCCGATTGGTGCGGTCCTTGCCGTATGGTATCCCCTATTGTGGATGAAATAGCCGAAGAAAATCCTCAGTTACTTGTCGGCAAGATTAATGTAGACCTTGAGCCTGATCTTGCAGGTCAGTTTAATGTAGCAAGTATTCCCACTCTTGTTGTTATGAAAAACGGCAAAATTGTTAATCAGTCTGCAGGTGCAAGACCCAAGGCGCAGATTTTAAAAATGTTAGAAGAATAAAAATGACTCATATTTACGATGTTTTAATAATCGGTGGCGGTCCTGCAGGCTACAGTGCCGCTCTTTACGCCACTCGTGCAGGTCTCGATACTGCTGTTATAGAGAGACTTTCTGCCGGTGGTCAGATGACCTTGACCGACATTATAGAAAATTATCCCGGTTTTGACGAGGGTATCGACGGTTTTTCATTAGGTATGAAAATGCAGCAGGGTGCAGAGCGCTTTGGAGCCACTACACTATACGCTGAGGTACTAAGTACAGAGCTTAACGGTGGCATAAAGACCATTAAAACCGATATCGGCGATTACCTTTCAAAAACGGTTATAATCGCAAGCGGAGCCATTGCAAAGGAATTGGGTGTCGACGGCGAGATGCAGTATATTGGCAAAGGAATACACTACTGCGCTCACTGTGACGGTAGATTTTACAAGGACAAAACCGTTATGGTTGTAGGAGGAGGAAATTCTGCGGTTTCGGATGCATTATATCTTTCAAGACTTGCCAAAAAGGTTTACCTCGTTCACCGCAGAGACTCTTTACGGGCTTCTAAAATCTATCACAATCAGCTTACTGAGTCCCAAAACATTGAAATTTTATGGAACAGTAAGATTTCTGAATTCCTTGCCGATCAAAGAATTACAGGCGCGCTTGTTACCAATCTTTTAAGTGAAGAAACAAAAACAGTTTTATGCGACGGTATCTTTATAAGCATAGGCAGAAAACCTGTTACCGAGTTTCTTTCAGGTCAGATTAACTGCGACCAATCGGGTTACATTATTGCCGACGAAACCACAAAGACAAATATAGCGGGTATATTTGCAGCAGGTGATGTACGCACAAAGGCGCTCCGTCAGATTGTTACCGCTGTTTCGGACGGCGCAACTGCAGTTCATTTTGCAGAAGAATATATTAATGAAACAATTAAAACATAAAAAGAATTTATCTTTAAATAAAAACACCGTAGCTTCTCATCTTAGAAAAGCTACGGTGTTAATTTTATTGAATTTCTCTATGCAACAACAGATTTTTTCTTCATTGTGACAAGCTGTATTAATGCTACAAAACCTACAAGTGCAAGACCAACCACATCAGTGACCATTCCGGGGTAAATCAAAAGAAGACCGCCTATAGCACTTACAACACGCTCATACCACTTCATTTTATGTAGGAAATAACCCTCAAGCGCGGCCGAAACTCCAAAAATTCCCACAACAGAAGTTATGCAAATCAGAACAACCTCTAAAGCGGTGGTATTAACAAACAACATTGCCGGATTAAGTGCAAACACATAGGGTACTATAAATGCACCAATTGCAAGCTTAGTTGCAGTAAATGCCGTCTTCATAGGATTAGCCTGAGCAATAGCCGCACCTGCATATGCCGCCAAAGCCACGGGTGGAGTAAGATCGGCAACGATTCCGAAATAGAACACAAAGAAATGCGCTGCAATATCGGGAACACCCATTTTAATAAGAATAGGCGCACAGGTTGCCGCCATAATACAGTAATTAGCAGTAGTGGGAACGCCCATTCCAAGAACAATACAGCATAGCATAGTAAGGAAAAGCGCAATAATAACCTGATTGCCTGCCAAAGCAACAATACCGTTAATAATAATATTTGCAAGACCGGTCATAGTAATCGTGCCAGCAATAATACCCGCAACACCGCAAGCAACCGCTACGGTAATCATACCCTGACCGCCTGCCGCCAATGCTTCGAAAATTCTCATAGGCGTAACACGGTTTTCCTTATTGAAAAGACCTACAATAATAGTTACAATAATTGCAATCGCCGCAGCGTATGCAATAGACCTTGATCCTGAGCTAACAAGCGCTATAAGTATAATCAATGGTAAAAGCAGATACGACTGCTTTAAAAGTGGCAAAAATCTTGGTAATTCGTCCTTAGTAAGACCGCGAAGTCCCTCTTTTTTAGCCTCTAAATGAACTGTAATGAAAACGCCGAGGAAATAAAGAACGGCAGGCAGAATAGCCCGCACAACAATATTACTGTACGGCACTCCGATATTCTCAGCCATAAGGAATGCTGCCGCTCCCATAATAGGCGGCATTATCTGTCCCCCCGTAGAAGCCGACGCCTCAGCCGCTGCGGCAAACTCAGGCTTATAGCCTGTTTTTTTCATAAGCGGAATGGTAACCGAGCCTGAGCCTACAGTATTTGCAACCGAGGATCCCGAAACCATACCCTCCATAGCCGAGGCTACAACCGCAACCTTTGCAGGTCCTCCCGAAAAACCGCCGACTACAGAGTTGGAAATTTTAATAAAGAAATCTGCAATTCCTGTTCTTTCAAGGAAAGCCCCGAATATTATAAATATTGCAATAAACTTTGCGCAGGTGTTTATTGGAGTCGAGAGAATACCCGATGTGGTAGAGTAGAAAAGCTGACTGAGCAGCGTTTCCAATCTCCTAAAAACATCAGGATTGGTAAGTCCCCAACCGATAGCATAAATTATAAATCCTAATGCAACGATGAGTATCGGCAGACCGACACATCTTCTGCATAGATCAAAAAGGCAAAGAATTCCTATTGCGGCAACTATAATTTGATATGTTTCAAAATTTCTACCCTGATTAATAATGGTCATGGCATCAAATGTATAATAGAAAAACGAGCCTGAGCCGAGTACCAATAATATAATGTCATACCAAGGAAGATAATTAACCCTTTGATTACCTTTTTTTATGGGATAAAGCAAATAACCTGCAAAAACTATACTTCCAACAAAACTTGAAAGGACAATTTCCTGAGGCCAAGTGGCAAAAAAGGTTACATATACACAAAAAAGAGAAAATATTGCGAGAATGCAGTTTACAACTATTTTGGGAGCTCCTTGCCACACTCTTACATTTGATTCTCGGTCAAATTTTTTCATTACGGCATCTAAGTCCATAGCCTCTTGAATCTCAGGTGCCTTCTTCTTAGTAAAAAACAACAAACTTCCTACCTTTCTAAAAACAGTAAATAGCTGCGACTTATTTTGGTCGCAGCTACTACAGTTATAATCTAAGAATTAAGGCTAATTACTTGACCTCTACCTCAAATCCTTTTTCCTTGAAATACTTTGCAGCGCCTGCGTGGAAAGGAACCGTAAGACCTTGGGTTGCATTTTCAAGGCTAAGCTCTGCACCCTTTGCGTGTTCCTTTGTAATATCGGCAACATTGTCAAATATTGCCTTTGTAATGTTATATACATCATCCTCTGTAGCAGAAGCGCTTACAATAAGGGTTGCCTTAACAGTAACGGTTGCAATCTCAGCTGTCTGATTCTTATATGTGTTAGCAGGAATCTTGTATACTGAGTAGAATGTGTTATCCTTCATAAGCTTTTCAGCAATGTCGCCGTCAATCGGAACGATGCTGGTTTTTGCATTAGTCATACAAAGCTCAGAAATTGCAGGAGTAGGAGCGCCTGCAACGATAAATGCAGCGTCAATCTTGCCATCTTTAAGAGCATCTGCACTCTGGTCAAAGTTCTGATACTGGGGATTTATATCCTTTTCAGTAAGACCTGCAGCTGCAAGAATATCCATTGCGTTAAAGTAAACGCCTGAACCGGGAGCACCGATTGAAACCTTCTTGCCCTTTAAATCAGCAACAGACTTAACATTAGGATTAGTAGTTACAAGCTGAACAGCTTCTGCATAAAGACCTGCAACTGTACGGAAGGTATCAAGCTTACCCTCTTCCTCAAAAGAGCGTGTACCCTGCCAAGCATAGTGCATAACATCAGACTGAACAGTACCTAACTGATAATCACCAACATCAATACCCTGAATATTATCCTTAGAACCGCCGGTTGAAACCGCATTAATGCTAATACCGGCATTGTTTTTAATATACTGACCGATAATTCCGCCGTATGCGTAATATGTACCTGTGGGGCTTCCTGTCCCCATAGCCATAGAAGTTGCGCCCTTTGGTGCCTCACTCCCTGTGTCTGCAGTGCCACAAGATGCAAAAGCAAAAATACAAGCGAGCACTAATAAAACTGATAAAATCTTTTTCATAAAATTTTCCTCCTAAAATTTCAAAAAATTAAAATACACATATATTATATAAAAAAATCACCCTTTTTTCAAGAGCGAATTTTAATTTTATTTTAATATATTGACTACTTAATTAATAAATTTACAACAAACACATTGTATATAATCACAACAAATATTTTTTAATTTTGTTTAAATAAGGTGACTTCTTTGTTATCATCGCAAACTCCTAAGAATATCTCCTTGGCGTCCTTAAAGCCCTGACATTTTAATTCCTTATCAAGCCAATTTCTATCAAGTCCCATTCTCTTTAAATTTTCTTCTAAAATTCTTCCGTCCATAATTATTTCTGTGTTGACTGATTCAGAAGGAGGAACAATATTTATGTCGGTTGGATTTACAGGACGTTTAGTGGCTTTGGGTAGAATGGTCAATCTGCCGTTATATTCAAAAATCGCAGTGGAAATATCGTTTAAATTAAAATATCCCTCTTGTCGACACATAACCATAAACTCGCTCAAATCCATTTTTGCCATTTTCATATTTTTTCTGTAAATTTTTCCACCGCTCATAATAATAGTGGGAGTACCGTTTATGAATTTCCTCATTCGAGGGAGCTTACTTGTAATAAGCGTTAAAGTGACGGTTATAGCTCCATAAACAACCATTGCTATAAGAGGCTTCCAAGGATTTTCTAACTCGGTTGCGAGTTCTGCGGCAATGGAACCTATGGTAATGCCTGTAATATAATCAAAAAAATCGAGCTGAGACATTTGCTTATGCCCCATAATTTTAGCTATTAAAAACAGTGCCACCGCCGATAAAACAGATGTTAAAATAACTTTTAGAATTTCCATAACATACCTCCAAAAGTTATTATAACCTAAAGATATGCTATTATTTGCCGTTATTCATTTTCTCGCAAATACCTCTCCGAACAGAAATGGTTGCAAGTGTATCTCCAAGCTGTACAAACACCGAGGCTACCAAAGCAAGCTCATCATTACTAAGCTTACAGGCGATTGTGTTTGCAACAGCTGTAATTCCTGCCGTTAATTCACAAGTATTCATATTATATCACCCCAGTATATAATATGCCATATTCCCGAAACGCTTTAAATTTATTTTCTACTGTCATCAGCCCTAAGGTGTGTGTACAAGATAAACCTTTTAATCCAAAAAAGACATATCACCCGACCAGACAAGCAACAGCGTTCCGTTTTTGACACCAACCTCTGCCCTCGTCCCTAAAAATTCGTTACTGACACCAAGCGGAAAATCAAAGCTCAGAGTCGCATCCTCAAGCGGATACATTAAACCTTTAATGTAAACCCCTGAAGCTTTTGTTTCTGCAGAAAAAACAGATATATTTCCCGTTGCCTTTTCATTAAAATATAATGCACCGTTTTTTATTGCCGAGGCAGTAAAATCCTCACCGCAAAGAAAGCCTCTGCCCCCGTTTTGCACGATAAAGCTCAGCGTTTGCAAATTTGCAAAGGTATGGTCGAGCCGCTCCCCCGCACAGCCATAAAACACAAAGCGGGTATATCCCCTCTCAAAACCGATTTTTACCGCCTTTAGAGTATCGGTATCGTCCTTAATTACAGGAAGACGGACTATCTCCCCTCTTGTCGGTTCAAAGCCTAAGGAATCAAAATCACCCACCGTAATGTCAGGAGTTATTCCCATTTCGGTAAGATGCTTTAATCCGCCGTCAGCCGCAATAACAAGGTCATTGGATTGTTTTTTAAATTCAGTGGGCAAACCCCTTGCCGCACCGAAAATATAACAGGTTTTCACATAAAACACCACTCTGTTACAAATTTTTACAAATTTCTACAAACTATTGAAATATTTAATTTTAAGTGTATAATATTTTATATCAAAAAAATTTTTTCGTCAAGTTTATTATTTGTTTGGAGTTTTATAATGTCAGTGAAAAAATTAGTATTAATAATTTGCGCTGTTTTAATAGGCGTTGTAACCGCTCTTTTGGGTGTATATTTTGTTCTCGAAAACGCAAATCTGGCAGTCTCTGCTCCGCTTTCTTCCGATTCCTCTGTAATTTCGTCTGACTCGGAAATTTCCTCAGTAGAATCTGTTCCTGTTATTGTGGATAACGGAATCCGTCTGCGTATGTCAAGCCCACAAAGTAAAAGCTTTACCGTAACCGAAAATTCGGTGACCTTTACGGGCACAAGCGACCCCGACGAGGCTCTTACCCTCAACGGCAACCCTGTCACAAGAAATACCGACGGAAGCTTTAGCTTTACCGCAACCCTTAATATCGGCAAAAACACCTTTTCTTTTGTTCACAAGGGCGAAACACATACCTACTCTGTAAGATACCGTTATGTTGTAATAAACAGCTATACTCCGTCAACGAATCAGATTTATTCAAGCGGTTCTACCTTTGGCGTTTCGGTGACTGCACGCAACGGAAGTACAGTGACCGCCCGCTTTAACGGTCAGACAATTGCTCTTAACCCCACCGTTCAAAGTGATGATCCTTTTATAAGCTACAGCGGAAGCTTTTCTCTTCCCGGGGACAATTATGCTGACCTTAATCTTGGGAAAGTCACCTATTCCGCAACCTACAACGGCATAACTGAAAGCTTTAATTCGGGAAATGTAACCTGTAAGCGTCCTGATTTTATTGTAAATTATGACCCCAACGCCACTCCACTTGGCGGAAGATATGTTAATGTAGGATCTGGCATTATTGCAGAAATTGTGGGCTACGAGGCAGAGACCTTTGCTCCCCGCTCTACAAATGACCATTCTATGCCTACAAATAACTATCTCCCCAAAGGTACGGTAGACTATTGTTCACCTGAGAGCTTTTATTATAACGGCGGAAGCGAAAAGAAAGAATACGCGCTTTTGCGCTATGGCAGGCAGGTTTATGTAAGCCGTATTGATAAGCCGAGAAAGACCGTGACTACAATCGTGAAAAAATCGGCAGGAACTCTGCCCGACCATAACGAAATAGGTATAGCATCACTTGAAAACGGCGGTCAACACACAACGCTCACCCTTGATACTACGTGGAAAGCGCCCTTTTACCTTGACATTCTGCCTCAGCAATACACAAATCCAAATAAACCGGATTACACTATCAGCTCTCCGACCTATAACTATATAGATATAACCTTTTGCTATGCTACGGTATTGAACGGTGAAATTACAATTCCTGAAGATAATCCACTTTTCAGCTCAGCAAAAATTATTCAAAACCAATCCGACCACACTTTAAGGCTTTACCTTAAAAAGCAGGGTGGATTCCACGGTTGGGATGCCCATTACAATAAACAGGGTCAGCTTGTATTTGAGTTTTTGAATCCTGCAAAAATAACAACCGCTGAAAACGAATACGGTGTAGACCTTACAGGGGTTGAAATTCTTATTGATGTAGGCCACGGCGGTATAGACCCCGGTGCCCTCGGCAGGGATTCTAAAAACCACAACGAGGCTATACAAAACCTCTATCTCGCCAATAAATTATCGGCAGAGCTTAAAAGCATAGGAGCTACGGTTTACCTTACAAGGACCACCAACGCAACAAGCTCGTCTGACGACAAAATAAAGCTTCTTAAATCCCTAAAGCCTGATATTTGTATCGCAATTCATCACAATTCGGGAGGGAGCTCGGCAAACGGCTTCGACTCTTACTACTATTATCCGTTTGCCAAAAAGGCGGCAGAATTCGTTTATATGCATACCAATAATACGGGAATCTATAAAAAGAGCAAGCTCGGTTGGCACTATTATTTTGTTGCAAGAACCTCGGTTTGTCCTGTAGTTCTTACCGAAAACGGCTATATTTCCAATCTATTTGACTATAACAACATTATAAACGAGCAGAAAAACATAACTAAAGCAAAGGCGATAACAAAAGGTGTTACAGAATACTTTAAATACCTGCAATAAATTTCTTGAATTATAATTGATTTTATTGTATAATGAATGGGACGATAAATCCTTAGAAAAGGGAAAAGAATATGAAATTTACACCTATTGATAATAAAGGACTTGTGGACGGATTTTGTATAATAAAAAGCCTTGACCGCAAGACCTCCTCAAAGGGCGATGCGTATCTTGATATGATGCTGGGTGACAGTGAGGGTGAGATTAACGCAAAGCTATGGCGCTATAGTCCCGAATCACACGGGGAATATAATGTTAACGACCTTGTGAAGATAAGAGGACTAATTTCTCAGTATAACGGCGCCGACCAGCTGAAAATAGAAAAAATTCGCCACACTTATGCTGAAGATAATGTGGATGTTTCCGATTTTGTGAAAACCGCAGGGTTTGACAGTGAGCAGATGTTTGATGAGCTTCTAAGCATTGCCGAGAGCTTTAAGGACGAGGAGCTTAAGGCAATTGTTTCAGCTGTTTTAAAGGATAACAGAATGTGTCTGCTTTATTGGCCTGCCGCCTTTAAACTTCATCATGCAGTAAGGGGCGGACTTCTGCTTCACACACTTTCAATTGTAAGGTTAGCTCAATCGGTTTGCAAAATTTATCCGTTTGTTGACAGTGAGTTGCTTATTTCAGGCGCTATAGTTCACGATATTGCAAAGCTCAGTGAGTTTACAGTGGCAGAATCAGGCATTGCTACAGGTTACTCGGTTGAAGGCAATCTTTTGGGACATCTTGCAATGGGCGCAATGGCAATAGAAAAATATGCAGAAAAGCTTGGTGTAAGCCGTAACACCGCTATGCTGCTTGAGCATATGATACTCTCCCACCACGGTGAGCCTGAGTTCGGCGCGGCGGTAAGACCTATGTTTATTGAGGCTGAGCTTTTAAGCGAGCTTGACCTTATGGATTCAAGGGTTTACGAAATGCGCGAAGCAGTTGGCGCTACCAATATTGAGGATTTTTCAGGAAGATTATGGGCTATGGACAACCGTAAGCTCTATAATCACGGAAGAACAAATCTCGAGACTCAAACAAAAATATTTTAATTAGGAAGGTAATGAAAATGACAATTACAAAAGATATGCTTATTGGTGATGTTTTAGATATCGATACCGGCTGTGCTGAATATTTCTTTGAAATAGGTATGCACTGCCTTGGTTGCCCTGCCTCAAGAGGTGAAACGATTGAGCAGGCTTGCAATGTTCACAACACTGACTGTGACGCGCTTGTTGAAAAGCTCAACAAGTATTTTGAGAACAAATAATGCCGCAGTTAAGCTTAAGACTTGCGGCAATCTCAGCCCTTGTGCCTTATGGTGCAAGGGTTTGTGATATAGGAACAGACCATGGTTATCTTGCGATAGAGCTTATGCGTTCTAAAAAAGCAAGCAGCGTTATCGCCACCGATATCGGCGAAAAACCACTACACAGCGCAAGAAAAAATATTGGGCTTTCGGGAGTTGAAGGCATTTCTCTCCGCCTTTGTGACGGTCTTTCGGGCATAAACCCTGAAGAAGTAGATACCGTAATCATAGCAGGAATGGGCGGCGAGGTTATTGCAGGTATACTTGAGCGGGATAAAACGGTGTGTCGTCGGAGCAATGTCCGTTTGCTTTTGCAACCCACAACTTCACCTGAGGCATTAAGAGAATTTCTTTGCAAAAACGGTTTCTGTATTCTTTCAGAAACTCCTATAAGCGAAAACGAAAAGCTTTATTCGGTATTGGAAATTGAGTTTACAGGCGAATGTAAGTCTGAAAACTCGTGCTTTTACTATGTTGGACTATTAAACGATAAAAGCGAAGCCGGAAAGCTCTACATTAAAAAGCAATATACCCGTTGTTTAAAGTGTGCCGAGGCGCTTAAGAATATAGACAGTAAGCGTGAGGAATATTTATATTACAGGTCTGTTTGTGACCAAATCATTGATTTATTCGGAGAATTATAATGGCTTTTGACGGTTGTTTTCTTTACAAAACGGTTAATGAGCTTAAAGAGGCTATTGACAGTCATATAGATAAAATCTACCAGCCCTCTAAGGATGAGCTGGTATTTTTGCTACGTAAAAAAGGTTTTGCTAAAAGACTTCTTATAACTATAAAATCAGGTTCTGCAAGAATACACTTTACCGAAAATAAGTATGAAAATCCCGTTGTTCCGCCTAATTTTTGTATGTTGCTTAGAAAGTATCTTTCGGCGGCAAGACTTATCAATGTAAAGCAACCCGAGCTCGAAAGGGTGGCTGAGCTTGTTTTCTCTGCCACAAACGAAATGGGCGACCTTACCGAAATAAGCCTTGTGTGTGAGCTTATAGGGAATCAGGCAAACGCAATTCTTATTAAAGACGGTAGAATACTTGATGCTCTGCGTCACAGTGATGTTGAAACCGCAAAAAGATTGATTCTGCCCGGCGCCACATACGAGCTTCCGCCAACGCAGGAAAAGCTCGACCCACTTAATTGCGATATTTTAAAGGTTTCTAATGAGCTTTGCGAATTTGATGACATTTCTAAAAGTCTCTTGAATACCTTTTTGGGCTTTTCTCCCCTTATTTGCCGCGAGCTTGAACACCGCATTGCTTGTGATAATGCAAGCGGTACATCTACCGCCGATTTGCTTTACAAAAATATAAAAACTTTACTTTTCGAGCTTGTTTCAGGGAATAAAGTGTTTGTTCTTTATTCGCCTGACGGTAAACCGCTTGATTTCTCGTTTACCAATATTACGCAATATGGTACAGGCTATAAATGCGTGGAGTTTGGCAGCTGCTCATCTTTGCTTGATGCCTTTTACACGGCTAAGGATACTGCCGCGAGAATACAGTTGGCAGCGCACGATATAATAAGGCTTGTAAACAACCTCCGCTCCCGTACTGAAAAAAAGTTGGCGCTTCGTCTTACCGAACTTAAGAAATGTGAAAACCGCGAGACTCTGCGTATTTACGGCGAGCTTTTAAAAGCTAACCTTTACACTTTAGAAAACGGTAGTAGATATGCTGAGGTTCCGAATTATTACGATGAAAATATGACAACCGTGAAAATTCCTCTTAACCCTGCGCTCTCTCCCTCAAGAAATGCCGAAAAATATTTTAAGGATTATAAAAAAACCTATTCGGCAGAACAAACCCTTACTCAGCTCACAAAAGAGGACCAAAACGAGCTTGTTTATCTTGATTCTGTAATTGACAGTATTTCTCGCTGCGAAACCCTCGCTGAACTTGCCGAAATAAGACAGGAACTGACCTCGTCAGGCTATATTAGAAACACCGTTTCGGCAAAGAAGCAAAAACCTGTTCAAAACAGTTTTAAGGAATATACCTCACCTGAGGGTTATAGAATTGTTGTAGGTAAAAACAATCTTCAGAATGATTATATAACCACAAAGCTTGCCTCAAAAAACGATATGTGGTTTCATGTTAAGAATATTCCCGGCTCCCATGTTGTGGTATTTTCGTCAGGCGGCGAGTTATCAGACGAAACCCTCATGCTTGCCGCAAGGCTTGCTGCTGAAAACTCTAAAGCCTCTACTTCGGCGCAGGTACCTGTGGACTATACCCTTATAAAAAATGTAAAAAAACCGTCGGGCGCAAAACCGGGAATGGTTATATATACAACCAATAAAACCATTTTTGTCACACCGCAATAAATTTTTATTGGAGCTGAATTTATGAACATTGGCATTTCCACCGCTTGCTTTTATCCACTTGAAACCGAGCTTGCTTTAGAGGAGCTCGGAAAATCGGGCATTAAAAATACAGAAATATTCTTTAATGCCGAAAGAGAGCTTAAACCCGCTTTTATTGATATGCTCTTGAAAATACAAAGGAACTATGGAATAAATGTATCTGCTATACACCCTACAATGTCTTTAGCCGAGTCATTTATGATTTTTTCTGCCTATGAGCGACGCTTTTATGAGTCACTCGACAAATATTCACGCTATTCAGAGATTGCAGCAGAGCTCGGAGCTAAATACATTATAATGCACGGCGGTAAGCCTAACGGAATACTCAGTGACGAGGAATACTGCGAAAGATATATGAAACTAAAATCGGCTACTCTTAAAAACGGAGTTACGGTGTTGCAGGAAAATGTTTTTAAGCACAGAGCAGGTGAAATTGAGTTCCTCCATTCGGTTTCGGACATCTTAGGAGACGATGCTGAATTCTGCCTTGATATAAAGCAATCGGTTCGTTGCGGATACTCTCCCTTTGAGCTTATTGAAGAGTTTTTTCCTAAAATAAAGCATTACCATATCAGCGACCACTCTCTTGCGGGAGATTGTCTGCTCCCTACAAACGGAGGTTTTAATTGGAACGGTTTCTTCTCATACCTCTCCCAAAATGGCTATAACGGAGCTTGCAATATTGAGGTTTATAGCTCTGCATACAAGGATTTCTCGGAAATTTACCAAGCTCTGACAAAAATAAATAAAATTTTAAAAAATCATTAAATTAACCCTTGTTTTTTTTATAATAATATGTTAAAATATTATTGTTTGTGTTAAAGGGGTAATTTTCTTCCCTATCTATTATTATGATGCTTATCAAAGAAAAGAGGCATACTGTGAAAGGCTTAACTTTATTTACACTTATAAAGATTGCTATAAATCATATATTTATTTTAATTCTCGCTGCAGTTGTTTTTGGCAGTGCTTCCTTTGCTTTCTGCAAGTTTGCCGCTACACCCGTTTATACTGCTACAGGCTCAGTGCTTGTAACCAACGGCGCTATCTTAGAAAACTTTACGGATAGCGAAAAACTCGAAAACACTGATGTTGCGGCATCTATTAATATGGTTGATACTATTCTTGATATTCTTAAAACAAACGGTATTTATAAAAATCTTTCGGACAATTTGGGGGATAAGTATACTTCGGGGGTCCTATCCTCAAAAGCTAATGTCGAGCGTCGCGGCGATTCTTCACTGTTCATTGATATCTCGTTTTCTGCAAACACTAAAGGGGAGGCTATGCTTTTAGTTAACGAATACTTGAAGCTTGCCCCTGAATATATTAATACATATATTCCAGGCGTTGATTCGGTGGCAGTAACCTCTGCCGATTCTGCAAGTCAGGTTTTTCCAAAACCCATCGTATTCACCTTTTTGGCTGCTATAGCCGGTGCCTTCTTCTGTTTCCTTATAATCCTTATGATTTATTCTACAAATACGGTTATCCGTAATGAGGATGACTTTAAAGAGCGCTTTGACGTTGATGTTTTAGGAAATATTCCGGACTTTTCTTCTGCTCGCAGCGAAAGATATTATAAATCCCGCTACTATTCTTATTACGGCAAAGGAGGTTCAGGCGATGGCAACTAAAGCACCCACAGAAACCAACACACCTGCAGAAGCTAAAGCTACTAAGGCGCCAAAACGGTCTAAATCTTCTAAACAAACCAAAATTATCAATAGCGGTGATGGACAAAATAAGGTTCCGTTTTCTGTTGTTGAGGCTTATAAAAGCCTTCGTGTTCATTTGGTTTCAGCCCTTTCAAATATAGGTGGAAAGGTTGTTGCTATTTCCAGTCCTAATGCCGCTGAGGGTAAGTCTACAACCTCAATTAATATTGCAATTACACTATCCCAGCTCAACAAAAGGGTTGTTTTAGTCGATGCCGACGCCCATCGCGCATCGATTCACCAAAAGTTTAAATTAGAGAATAAGACAGGTTGTACCGATATTCTCTCGGGCAAAGCAAAATACAGTGATGTTATCATTAAGCACAACGCTTATATGGACATCATAACCTCAGGCTCAATGCACAGTAACGCTACTGAGCTTTTCTGCTCGCTTGAGTTTGATAAGCTTTTATCCGAGCTCAAGGATAATTATGACTATGTCATTGTTGATACTCCGCCTATAAACCTTGTTTCGGATGCTTTGACAATTTCTCAAAAGTGTGACGGTATTTTGCTTATCGTCCGTACATCTGTGACCACCTATGAGGCGTTTAAGAAGACCCTTTCAAGCGCCGAAAAGCTTAAAATTAATGTTTTGGGCTCGGTTATGAACGGTGTAGGCTCTAGAAACGATAAGTATTACAGCTACAATAAATATAAATACAGATACGGTTACTATAATAAGCGTTACAATTATTATAACAGATATTACGGTAAACCGAGTAAGGAATAATTAAGTGGTTTAAGGAAGTGGCGGGTTTTTACCCGTCACTCTGCATTTTACTATATGTGAGGTGATACTCTTGTATTTTGATATACATTCGCACATTCTCCCCGGTGTTGACGATGGTTCTGCAGACATGACCGAATCAATTGCTATTTTAAAGCTTATGCAGTCTCAGGGGATAACGGATGTCATAGCCACACCGCACTTTTATCCGCAAGAGGATAATTTAACCGATTTTTCTCAAATGGTAACCAAAACCTTTGAGGAGCTCAGCAAAAGAGCTGAACGAAACAAACTTCCTAAAATATATCTCGGCTGTGAAATGCTTTATTTCAAGGGTATCGGAAGCTCCACATCATTAGCAGAGCTTTGTCTTAACGGCTCTGATTTTCTTCTTTTAGAGCTTACCGAAGAAGCCATATGTGATGCCCTTTTTGACGATATTCTTACTATGCGAAACAATTTGGGAATTACTCCGATTATTGCTCATATTGAAAGATACTGTAAAGCAAAAAACTACCGAAAGCTTATCGAATTTGTAATAGCTGAGCATATTCCTGTGCAGGTGAACGCTTCGTCGTTTACTATACCAATACTGAACAGAGCTGTGGCTAAGCTCATTAAAAACGATGTTTCTTTTGTTATTGGTACAGATACACATTCTGTTGATTTCCGACCGCCTATGTTAAGCCAGGCGTTGGATATTATAGAAAAGAAGTATGGGACAGACCTTAAAAAACAGATTATTGACAACTCACGGATTCTTTTTGAAAAAATTGTATGTAGAGCAGAGTGATTTTAAATGATAAGTAACAACTTGAATATTATTACTAAAGATAATCTCAAATATATACAGTTTCCAAAGCTTACTGCCTGCAATCAGGTTAAGCACATCTTTTCCACACGCCTTGGAGGAGTGAGTGAGGGTGAGTGCAGTAGTATGAATCTCAGCTTTAACCGTAATGACAGTAGAGAAAACGTACTTAAAAACTACGAAATTCTATGCTCTGCTGTTGGAATTGATACTGATAATCTGGTGTTAAGTAAGCAAACGCATACCAACAATATTATGTGTGTTGATGCATCACATAGGGGTACGGGGGTGACTCTCCCCTCTTTTTGCGATGTTGACGGACTTATTACCGACTGTCCTGAGGTTGCTCTTGTTACCCAGTATGCTGACTGCACACCTCTCCTTTTTTGCGACCCTGTAAAACGGGTAATCGCTACCTCACACGCAGGCTGGAGAGGTACAGTTAAGGAAATTGGCAGAATTACAGTTGAAAAAATGGTAGCTCACTATGGATGCCGTACCAAAGACATTATTGCAGGTATCGGTCCGTGCATAGGTCAATGCTGTTACGAGGTTGATGACCCCGTTTACAGTGAATTTGAAAAGCTTAATTATCTTGATAAAAACAAAATTTTTATCAAAAAAGAAAATGACAGATATATGCTTAACCTTGTCGAAGCAAATAAGCAAATTATCATAAACGCAGGTGTGCGACCCGAAAATATGGATTGCTCTGATATTTGCACCTGTTGTAATAGTGAGGAGCTTCATTCTCATCGTGCAACTGCCGGAAAACGCGGAAATTTAGCGGCTATAATACAGCTTAATTAAACCATAGGGCAAGAAAACTCTACAGTTGTTCTTGCCCTTATATTGTATCTGAACATTTGCTTTGGTACATAATATTGACAATTTTTTCATTATATTTGATATCTATTTCTTGACATATCACTCACAAAGTGTTAAAATTATTAAGATAAAATTCAATGTGCAGCTTATTTTTAGCTTGTGCAGTCAGTCGGGTTTTGGCGAACCGTCTAACTGCAACGGTTGATTATATCACGGGAGGTATATCGCGGCTCCCGTTATCTCAGGATTTTTGAGAAAATTCCGTGTTTATTATATAGGAGGTGCGTTAATATATGCCACAAGCAATGCCATATATTATTGCAGGCGTTGTCGCTGTTGCGTTCGCCGTAATCGGCTTTATTGCCGGCTCGGTTTACCGCCGCAAATCAGCTGAGGCCACTATCGGCTCTGCTGAAGACGAAGCAAGAAGAATACTTAGCGACGCTATGAAAAACGCCGAATCAAGAAAAAAAGAGGCTTTATTAGAAGCAAAGGATGAGATTTACCAGTTAAGACAGGAAACCGAAAAGGAACTGCGCGAGCGCCGTTCTGAGGTTCAGCGTCAGGAACATCGCATCCAACAGAAGGAAGAAACACTTGACCGCAAAACCGACAATCTTGAGGCAAAAGAAGAAAAACTCGCAGTCCGCGCAAAGGAAATTGAAGTGCGTATTGAGGAGTGCGAGCGTCTCAAGCAAAGCCAGATGGATTTGCTTGAAAAAATCTCAGGATTCACAAGAGAACAGGCAAAATCTCATCTTCTAGAGTTGCTTGATGGTGAGCTTACTCACGAAAAAGCAGTTAAAATTTTGGAATTTGAGCAGCACACAAAGGAAGAATCCGACCGTATTGCTAAAAACATTATCGGTCACGCTATACAGCGCTGCGCGGCTGACCATTCCGCTGAAATGACCGTATCGGTTGTGTCGTTGCCCAATGATGAAATGAAGGGCAGAATCATTGGTAGAGAAGGTAGAAATATTCGTACACTCGAAACCGCAACAGGCGTTGACCTTATTATAGATGATACACCTGAGACCATTACACTTTCAAGCTTTGACCCTGTAAGACGCGAAATCGCAAGGGTTGCCCTTGAAAAGCTCGTGTTGGACGGTAGAATTCATCCGGGCAGAATTGAGGAAACTGTTGCCAAGGCTACTGCCGAGGTTGAGGCTACAATTAAGCAGGAAGGCGAGCGCGCAATGATTGAAGCGGGTATTCA
Organism: Acutalibacteraceae bacterium; assembly: GCA_045658105.1. GTDB lineage: Bacteria > Bacillota > Clostridia > Oscillospirales > Acutalibacteraceae > UBA737. The sequence goes on along the minus strand of JAZOUK010000003.1, from coordinate 8,846 downwards.
CAACCTGCATCCGGAGATTATTCGCCTATTAGGAAAGCTTCGTTACCGCACAAGCTATGGGCAGAATGTTCTTAACCACTCGCTTGAGGTTTGTCACCTTTCAGGTCTATTGGCTGCCGAAATGGGTGCCGATGTTACTCTTGCCAAGCGTGCAGGCTTATTACACGATATTGGTAAGGCGCTTGACCACGAGCAGGAAGGCTCTCATATTCAGCTTGGTGTTGAAGCGGCTAAAAAATACCGCGAAAATGAAACTATTATCAATGCTATTCACGCACATCACGGTGATGCTGAAGCAAAAACCCTTATCGCCTTTATTGTTCAGGCGGCAGACGCCATTTCAGCTGCCCGTCCCGGTGCAAGACGTGAAAACATTGAAAATTACATTAAGCGTCTCGAAAAGCTTGAAGAAATCGCCAATTCTTTCAGCGGTGTTGAGACTACATTTGCAATTCAGGCAGGACGCGAGGTTCGTATTGTTGTTAAACCTGAGGTTGTATCAGACGACCAGATGGTTCTTATGTCTCACCAGATTGCAGCGCGCATTGAAAATGAGCTTGAATATCCCGGTCAGATAAAGGTTAATGTAATTCGTGAAAGTCGTGCCGTAGATTACGCAAAATAATAAGGAGCTTTTGTTATGAATCAAAGAATAAATAAGATCATAACAGCCCTTGGGAATAATGATATGCAGGGTATTTATGTACCCTGCATTAATTCTATTCCTGAGACTGTTGAAAAATTGCTTTTTGAAAATGCAGTTATTTCCGCGGGTGGTTCTGTTTCACTTAAAGAGAGTGGCGTGTGGGAGCTTATAAACAAGCCCTGCTACCGTTTTCTTGACCGTAGCCGTAGCGGAATTACACCGCAAGAAAAACAGGAGGTTTATAGAAGCTGTATAGGTGCTGATTTTTATTTCTGCTCAACAAATGCGATTACCGAAAACGGAGAGCTTATAAATGTTGACGGTGTATGTAACCGTATTGCCTCTATCGGATTCGGTCCGGAAAGGGTAATAATGATTGTTGGTGCCAATAAAATTGTAAAGGATGTAAAAGAAGGACTTTTGCGTGTGAAAAAGATTGCCGCACCAAAAAATTGTGTTAGGTTGGGTATTGATACACCCTGCTCCAAGCTTGGTCATTGTGTTTCCTTAGAAAAAATTGATTCTCCCCAAATAACCGACGGTTGCAATCATCCAAGACGAATTTGCGCAAACTATCTTATTTCGGGCAAGCAATATGTTAAGGACCGTATAACCGTAATTATTTGCGGGGAAGATTTAGGATATTAAACCGTTTTTAAAGCAGGCTGAAATGCCTGCTTTTTATTATAATTTGTAAACAAAATGTAAAAGGTCAGGAAAAGTCAAACTATTTTTTAAAAAAGTATTGACTTTTCTGTTTTTTTGCATATAATAATACTCGTTAGCACTCGAAACATTAGAGTGCTAATCGGAAAACTTTCCAAAGGAGGGTGCTTTGTGGAGCTTACACCAAGAAAGCAGGCGGTTTTAAAGGCTATTGTAAAGGCATACATCGAAACCGGCGAGCCTATCGGATCAAAAAATCTTATTGCTCTGCTTGAAAACGCCCCATCCTCAGCAACACTAAGAAACGAAATGAGCGAGCTATGTGAATTGGGACTTTTGCATCAGCCTCACACCTCTGCCGGCAGAATACCTACCGTAGGCGGCTATAGGGTTTATGTAAATAATCTAATGAACAAGGCTCAGCCACCCGCTAATCAAAGGGATTTTATCGATCATTCACTTGAAACTATAAGTTGCGAGCCTGAGGGTATTCCTGCCGCGGCAGCACAAATGCTTACAAAGCTAACGGGACTACCCGCGTTTTCCTGCCTTATAACATTGAACCCGCCAAGAGTAAAGAAAATAGAGCTGTTCCCCATAAGCCGTTCATCGGTCATGCTGATTCTTATTACAGAGGACGGCAGAACGCGAAATCGTATCTTTCGGCAAAACCGAGTGATGTCCTATGAGACCGAAAAATGCTTTAATGATATTATCAGGAACCGAATAACCGGCAAACGTGTTAATGAACTTACCAAAGCTTATATGCAGAGCGTTATTGCCGAAACCGGTCTTTACTCGTTAGAGCTTATGCCGATGCTTACAGCAATTTTTGAAATTGCCTGTAGTATAGAGGAAACTGACCTCACTCTAAAGGGAGAAAATGCTCTTTATAACATAAGCGGCAGTGAGGAAACCGCAGGACGAATTGTTTCTTTGATTAACCGACGAGACCCAATTATTTCTATTCTCGAAGGCATAGGAGACAGTGTGAGCGCGGTTTTCGGGGCTGATACGGGTTATCCCGAACTAAACGGTGAGGTACTTATAGCCGCTAAGTTCAGCGGAACAGATAAATACACCGGTTATTTAGGAATAATCGGACCTAACAGAATGTCTTACGAGCATATAATGCCCGATATAGAATATACAGCCGCAAGGCTTACAGAAATCATTACAGAAGCACAAAAGGATATGGAGGATTAAACCGTGTCAGAAGAAACAAAGAATGTAAACGAGACCGCTGAGGAAACTACAGTGGAAGTCGAGGCACAAACCGACCTAAAAGCGGAAGCGCCTAAGAAAAAAGAGAAAAAATCGAAGAATGATACTGAGTTTGAAAAACTTAAAGCAGAACTCGAAAACAAAAATGATCTTCTTTTGCGCACTGCCGCCGAGTTTGATAATTTTAAAAAGCGAACCGAGCGTGAGCGTACAGGTATTGCGGAATTTGCAAAAGCCAATATTATTAAGGAGCTTTTGCCGATACTTGATAACATCGACCGCGCAGCTCTGCTTGAGGATAAAACCTCGCCCGATTACATTAAGGGAATAGAGCTTATTGTAAAGCAGTTTGAAGCCTTGGGGGGAAAGCTTGGAATCACAGAGGTAGCTCAGGTTGGCGATACCTTTGACCCCAACTGTCACGAAGCTGTAATGCATATTGAGGACGAAAATTTAGGCGAGAATGTTATTGCTCAGGTTTTGCAAAAGGGTTATAAAATCGGCGATACTGTAATAAGACCAGCAATGGTTTCGGTTGCAAATTAGAAAACCTATTATGCCATTTTTTGAGGGTATTAAAAAGTCTTTTTCCCCTCATAATGACAATTAAAATATAAAAAACTTTTTGGAGGAAATTAAAATGGGAAAAATTATAGGTATAGACTTAGGTACAACTAACTCCTGCGTAGCAGTTATGGAGGGTGGCGAGGCTGTTGTTATCGCCAATGCTGAGGGTTCAAGAACAACTCCCTCTGTTGTAGCTTTTTCTAAAACAGGCGAAAGAATGGTAGGTCAGGTTGCAAAGCGTCAGGCTATCACCAATCCGGACAGGACCATTAGCTCAATCAAGCGTGAGATGGGTACTAATTACACCGTTGAAATAGACGAAAAAAAGTACACACCACAGGAAATTTCTGCTATCATCTTGCAGAAATTAAAGGCTGACGCTGAGGCTTATCTCGGTCAGACCGTAACCGAGGCTGTAATTACCGTTCCTGCTTACTTTACCGACGCTCAGCGTCAGGCAACCAAAGACGCAGGTAAAATTGCAGGTCTTGAGGTTAAGAGAATTATAAACGAGCCTACCGCTGCTGCTTTGGCATACAGTATTGACAAGGAAGACGACCAAAAGGTTATGGTTTACGACCTTGGCGGCGGTACATTTGATGTATCCATCATTGAAATGGGCGACGGTGTTCAAGAGGTTCTCGCCACCGCAGGTAACAACCGCCTCGGCGGTGACGACTTTGACAAGCGCGTAATGGACTACATTGTTGCTACCTTTAAGGCTGAGCAGGGCATCGACCTCTCGAATGACAAAATGGCTATGCAGCGTGTAAAGGAAGCTGCCGAAAAGGCAAAGATCGACCTTTCGGGTATGACCACTGCTGATATCAATCTTCCCTTTATTACTGCTGATTCTACCGGTCCTAAGCACTTTGAGACCACTCTTACCCGCGCTAAGTTTAACGAGCTTACTGCAGACCTTGTAGACGCTACAATGGCTCCTGTTCGTCAGGCACTTGCCGATTCAGGACTTAACAAGAGCGAAATTAACAAGGTTCTTATGGTTGGTGGTTCTTCAAGAATCCCTGCTGTTCAGGAGGCTGTTAAGAGCTTTATGGGCACAGAGCCCTTCAAGGGAATCAATCCCGATGAGTGCGTTGCATTAGGTGCATCACTTCAGGCAGGCGTTCTCGGCGGTGATGTTAAGGGACTTCTTCTCCTTGATGTTACTCCCCTCTCTCTCGGTATTGAGACTATGGGCGGCGTTTCTACAAAGGTAATTGACAGAAACACCACCATTCCCGCAAAGAAGTGCCAGATTTTCTCAACCGCTGCTGACGGTCAGACCTCTGTTGAGGTACACGTGCTTCAGGGTGAGCGTGAGTTTGCAAAAGACAATAAGACTCTCGGTGTTTTCCACCTTGACGGTATTGCTCCTGCTCCACGCGGAATTCCCCAGATTGAGGTAACATTTGACATTGACGCTAACGGTATCGTTCATGTTTCTGCTAAGGACCTTGGCACAGGCAAGGAAAACAATATTACAATCACCTCTAACACAAATATGTCTAAGGAAGATATAGACAAGGCTGTTAAAGAGGCTGAGGAATATGCCGCTGAGGATAAAAAACGCCGCGAGGCTGTTGACGTTCGCAACAACGCTGACCAAATGATTTATCAGACTGAAAAGACTGTAAATGAATTTGGCGACAAGCTTTCTGATGACGAAAAGGCTAAGATCGATTCTGCAAAAGAAGCTCTAAAGGAATCGCTTAAGGGCGAGGATATTGATGCTATTAAAGCAAAACAGGAAGACTTGCAGAAGGAAATCTATGCAGTGAGCGAAAAGATTTACAAGGCAGCAAATCCTCAGGGTGAGGCTGGTCCCACTCCTGATGGCGGCAATACTGACCCCAATGTGTATGAGGCTGACTACACAGATGTTGATGACAACAAATAATTTATTGTGCGGGCGACCACACAATGTCGCCCCTACATATAAGTTTAGGAGAATTTTTTGTGGCAAGTGATAAAAGAGATTATTACGAGGTGCTCGGAGTAGATAAATCTGTATCCGAGGACGAACTAAAAAAAGCATACAGAAAAGCGGCAAAGAAATACCATCCCGACCTTAATCCGGGCGATGCTGAGGCTGAGAAAAACTTCAAAGAGGTAAACGAGGCTTATGAGGTTTTGTCGGACAGTGAAAAACGTTCTCGTTATGACCAGTTTGGTCACGCAGGCGTTGACCCCAACTTTGGTGCAGGCGGCGGATACGGTGGAGGCGGTTTTGGCTTTGACGGTGATTTCGGTGACTTGGGCGATATTTTCAGTTCATTCTTTGGTGGTGGCTTCGGCGGTGGCGGAAGAAGAAGCAATCCCAATGCGCCACGCAGAGGAAACGATACTGCCGCAGCGGTTAATATTTCTTTTGAGGAAGCTGCAAAGGGCTGCAAAAAAACCGTTAAGGTAACTAAAATTGAAAACTGTAAGGAATGTGGCGGTTCGGGAGCTGAAAAAGGCACAAGTCCAAAAACCTGTCCTGTTTGTCACGGTTCCGGTCAGGTTTCTGCTACACAAAGAACTCCTTTTGGCGTTATGCAAACTCAAAAGGTTTGTGACCACTGCCACGGAAGCGGTAAAATAATTGAAAAGCCCTGTCACACCTGTAACGGAAAGGGTAGAATTAGACATACTGTCGACCAAACCGTAGAGATTCCTGCAGGTATTGATGACGGTCAGGTTATCAATCTTCGCGGTGGCGGGGATGCCGGTGTAAACGGCGGTCCTGCAGGCGATTTGAGAATAAATGTTAATGTTCGTCCTCACCCCATTTTTGAGCGCGACGGATACGATGTTTACTGCGAAATTCCTATTACCTTTACCCAAGCCGCTTTGGGTGCGGAGATTACTGTCCCCACGCTTGACGGTAAGGTTAAGTTTACAATCCACGAGGGCACTCAGCCGGGTGACGAATTCAAACTGCGCGGTAAGGGTATACAGCGTCTTAACTATTCGGGCAAGGGCGACCAATATGTAAAAATTACGGTCGAGGTTCCGAAAAACCTTTCAAAAGCTCAAAAGGATAAGCTAAAAGAGTTTGACGACGCAACCGACGATAAAAACTATAATAAAAGAAAATCCTTTATGGATAAGGTAAAGAATTTCTTTAATGACTAAGTAAAAGCCGTAAGACAGAACAAAATGTTCTGCCTTACGGCTTTTAAATTTATTTATAAATCTTGCAAGTGACAACCCTAAAAACTCATATACTTAAATAATGAATTTCTTGGGGGGAAAATAATGTTTAAACTATTATTTGATCTATTATCAGGAATCTATTATTTTGCTTTGCACGTCACAGGTGCAGGTTCGTTTCCGTCTCCTCTCTCATCCGAAAAAGAAACCGAGCTTTTTGAAAAAAGCAACGACGGAGATATTGATGCTCGGAACGAGCTTATAGAGCATAACTTAAGACTTGTTGCGCACATAGTAAAAAAATATTACGCAACAGGTGCCGATCAGGACGATCTCATTTCTATTGGCACAATTGGACTTATAAAAGCGGTTTCAACCTTTAAATCAAACAAGGGTATCCGCTTCGCAACCTACGCTGCGAGATGTATAGAAAATGCTATCTTTTCCTGAATGACACATCACACTCCTTTCAGGTGCCAAATTAAAATTTACGGTATTCTCCGCGCCACATAGGACGATGTGAACATCATCGTCCCCTGTGGTGTCGTTATGTTTTACAACAATGTGATTAACTATCTTTCTAATAAGTTCTATTTTCTGTTCGTATGTTGCAAGTTCCATTAATTGCGGAAATGTTTTGATTTTAGATTCAACTTCTTCAATTTGTTCAAGCGAATAAACTTCGTTGTTCATTTGCTTTGTAATTAACTCTATTTTGCCTGTAATCGCTTTTTTCTGTTCTTGTAGGGCATGAACATCATCCCATATCAAAGACTTGTCATCGTCGTTTAAACCGCTTTGTCGCAAATTTTCCATTTGAGCAGCAATGCCCGAACCAATTTTATCAAGTTCTTTTTCAAGCCCCTTGATTTCTTTCAATTCTTCTCGTTGTGCTTTCAGGAGTTCATCACGAAGATTTTGTAATTGTGCATAATATCGGTCATCAGGACAATTCATATGCGAAATAGTATCTATAACAAATTGGTCCAACTCGTTGCCGTTTATATCTTTGCTAGTACACCCAAATCTATCTTCCATTCGTTTACGACAACGATAATTAAATCGTAAATCGCCTGATTTAGTATAGCGATTAGAAAGTGTTTTAACATTCATTCTTTCCCCGCAATCAGGGCATTTAACTAAACCACTTAAAACAGATTTTGAGGCTTGTTTTGGTCGGTCGTATTTATCAACATTTTGTTGAAGTGTTTTTTGAACTCTTATCCAATTAAAACCACTTATAATGCCTTTATGTTGACCCACCGACACAATCCATTCATTTATAGGTCTTATTTCAGTATTTTGTGTAAATTGAGGTTCAAGCAAAGTTGAGGTGTCTTTCTTTTCTTTCTTCTGTTCCGTCTTATTATAAACCATTAAACCATGTTCACCATCAAACTCACTTTCATCTGCATAGATAGTTTCGCAAAACTCTGAAAAATAAGTAAGTGCTTCCTTATCCGCTATGCAATACACAGGATTGCGAAGAATATTTTTAACACTTGTTCTTGTGTGTGCTTTGCCGTTTCGTGTAAGTATGCCTTTATCATTTAAAAAATCTCTTACGGCATTCATTGACTTACAATTAAGATACATATCGTAAATATCTTTAACTACTTGCAATTCACTATGTATAGGTTCCAAATGATTTTTAGTGCTTTTCTTACCACGAATAGAAATGTTTTCTTTTTTTGATTCAAAACCAAGAGGAGTTATTCCACCAAGCCAACGTCCCTCTTTCGCAAGTTCATGCAAGTTATCAGAAATTCGCTCTGCAATTATATTTCGCTCAAATTCACTAATAACGGATAATAGTTTGAGAATTAAGGTTGATTCGCTTGTAATGTTTGAAATCTTGTCAGAACAAGAAATAAACATAACCCCATGCTTGTCAAGATGTTCGATAAGAGCCATCATATCGCCCGTGTTACGACATACACGGTCCACCTTATAGCACAACATACATTTATAGTTATCTATTGAGTGAATAAGGCGGTTAAATTCTTTGCGGTCTGCATAGAAACCCGATAACCCCTCATCCATAAAAATGTCGGTGTTCTCGTCAGTGGACTGTACATCGAACTCGGAAAATATATGTGCTCGGCACTTATCAATCTGTACCTGAATACTGTTTCCTTTTTCGGTTAATTTTGATTTACGAACATATATAGCAAATTTTTTATCCATTATTTAACCTCCTATGTTATTATTTTTATTCTCTCATGGATAATGTCATTTTTCAAGGCTTATTCTTCGTTTTTGTTTTCTTCCGCAGTAAAATTAGCGTAACAACAAATCATTTTATTACTATCACCATCGTTATAATAGCAACAAGCGATTGGTATATTTTTTTCGTGTGCATCCGTTATGATTTGGATTAATGGATTTGTATATTTCTTATCACCAAAACCACATTTTTTATAAACCATAATAAATACAGGTTCATTCTTTCCTTTTTTGTTGTCAAATGAGTTCATTGATATAGAAATATAACTTCTTTCGGGATATGCTTTTAAATCAAGTATATATCCCCCTAAAAAGTAATTTTCCTTTTTGTTTGATAATTTTGTTTTAAGCATTTTTAAATACTTCCTTTCATTTATAA
>JAZOUK010000002.1:0-1858 GCA_045658105.1 Acutalibacteraceae bacterium | reverse complement strand
AATTATTGTGGATTCCACAGCAGATTTAATGCCTGAATTTAAAAACCGTGTTCATGTTGTTCCGCTTACAGTGAATTTTGGCACAGAGGAATATATAGACGGTGTAACAATCGACCATAAAACATTTTACGAGAAGCTTATAGAAAGCGATGTGCTTCCTACCACAAGCCAAGCAACACCCGATGCATTTTTAAAAGAATTCGAAAAAGCAAAAGAAGCCGGAGAAAGTGCAGTTGTAATCACTCTTGCTTCCAAATTCTCTGGTACATACCAAAGCGCAACTATTGCAGCTGAGGATTTTGACAACATTTATATTGTCGATAGTGCCAGTGCGGCCATGGGTAGCGGTATCTTAGTTGAATTGGCTTTCAGACTTTTGGACGAAGGAAAAAGTGCTGAGGAAATTGCGGCAACACTCGAGGAAGAAAAGAAAAAGATTGTTATCGTTGCCTTGGTAGATACCCTTGAGTATCTTAAGAAAGGCGGTCGTATTTCTAAAGCGGTAGCATTTGCCGGCGGAGTATTAAATATTAAACCCGTACTTTCTGTTATTGACGGAGAAATCGGGATGCTCGGCAAAGCACGAGGCTCTAAGATGGGTAACAACTTGCTTGTTCAGGAAATAGATAAAGCCGGCGGTATTGACTTTAGTAAACCTGTTTTGCTCGGTTATAGTGGAATTTCTGATGCACTTCTGTTAAAATATATTGAAGATAGCCGTCATATCTGGGAAGGTAATCTCGATGAAGTCCGCTATACAACGGTTGGCAGTGTTATTGGAACCCATGCCGGACCAGGAGCTGTTGTCGTGGCGTTTTTCAAAAATTAATCAGAAAGGTTCGCATCAAATTGAGCGCAATGTCGGAAACAAGAAAAAGATATTTTGTTCGTTTATTCGGGCGAATTGCAATTTTTATTATCAGCTTAATTATGTGCCTTGTTTCTCCGCAGAAGTTTGAGATATTGGAGGGCAATAACTTTTTTAAGGAATTTTCTCTATTCCATATTTTGTGGCTTGTTTGGGTTGTAGATATGGTTTTACAGATTATCCCTGTGAAGAACAAGGTTGCACTCGGTTCTCAAAAATTATTTGCCAACCGATTCCGTCCGATTAGAGAAAAGATAAATTATAAAGCACTGAAAAGCTATGCGCTTACCACAACTCAAGCAGCATACAAGGTTATGCTTATTTGGACTATTCTGATTGCGGTTATCGGAGTTTTGTATTATATCAATGTAATTAATAAACTTTGGTTGTTTATGATATCCGTGTTTTTCTATGTTTGCGATTTGATTTGTGTTCTTGTTTGGTGTCCGTTCCGCCTTATAATGAAGAATAAATGCTGTACGACCTGCCGTATTTTTAATTGGGACCATCTAATGATGTTCTCACCCTTGATATTTGTAGGCGGTTTTTACTCAATCTCTCTTGTGGCTTTAGCAATTCTTGCATGGCTTATATGGGAATTGTGTGTAATGCTCTATCCCGAACGATTTTGGGAAATGACAAATTTATCGTTGAAGTGCTGTGAATGTACAGATAAACTCTGTACGCAGTATTGTCAGAAGTTAAGAAAGTAAGAATTGAAGGAAATGACCTTTATGGCAAAGAAATCAACAAGACCACTGCGATGGGTTCGTCTCGATAATGCGGCGAAAATCTATCCTGCGGCAAGACGAAAAAATTGGAGTAATGTTTTCAGGCAATCCGTAACCTTATTTGATGATGTGGATACGGGTGTATTAAAGTCGGCCTTAGATATTACCGTCAAGCGTTTTCCGTCCATTGCAGCTCGTTTGCGTAAAGGTGTATTTTGGTACTATTTGCAACAGGTCGAGTCTGCACCGGAAATCAGAG
>JAZOUK010000001.1:0-70784 GCA_045658105.1 Acutalibacteraceae bacterium | reverse complement strand
CACCGAGAGGAGAATATCGACACGGAAAAGAACTTTAACAGTTTGTTTGGAGCGATAAACAAGATGGCACAAAAATATGATATGCCGATTCTTTATTCCTGCCATCCGCGCTCTAAAAAACGCCTTGAATCAAGTGGATTCAAGCTTGATACGAGAGTGATTCAGCACGAACCGCTCGGTTTCCACGACTACAACTGTCTTCAGATGAATGCGTTTGCCGTAGTTTCGGACAGCGGAACGCTTCCCGAGGAAAGCTCATTCTTCACAAGTATCGGAAATCCTTTCCCCGCAGTTTGTATAAGAACCTCAACCGAGCGTCCCGAAGCACTTGACAAAGCCTGCTTTATTCTCGCAGGTATTGACGAGGGCAGCCTACTCCAAGCAGTAGATACTGCTGTTGATATGAATAACAACGGTGACTACGGTATCCCCGTTCCCGTTTACGTTGAAGAAAACGTTTCAACAAAGGTCGTAAAGATAATCCAGTCTTACACCGGTGTTGTAAATAAAATGGTGTGGAGAAAATTCTAAATATAAATCTGCTTAATGTCTCCAACACGCGAAAACCGTGTTTCCGAAAAAAGAAAACACGGTTTTAATTTTTTTATTACGGGAATCTGCCTTAATGAATGATGAATATTGAATACTGAAGAACGAATAGTACAAAATCAAAGATCCGCCGATTTTCATCAGCGGATTTTCTATTTTGTGGAGCAACATTACTCAAAATCGAACTATATGGTCGAATTGCTAATTTAAGATTGGCATAAGACTTCAGAACGAATTGGGTGTCGAGCTCCTCGACTGGTGGAGATGGCGGGAATCGAACCCGCGTCCGAAAATCTATCCGTACCGGCGTCTCCGAGCGCAGACGCTTATTTAAAGTTCCTTCAGGAAGGCGTCAGGCGTCAGACTCCTTCTATCCGTAGCTCCCCATTTATGACGGCCGCAGGAGCCGGCAACCGTTCACATTTACCACTAAAATGACACCCTAACCGAATCGTGGTGTTTTCGGGTCGGATGAGCAGCCGTAATTAGGCTGCTAAAGCAACTTTATTGTTGTTAGTTAATTTATAATACGGATTTTATAGCGGTTCCGCACCGCTGCTCGCTTCCGATAGTTCAAAATCCCCGTCGAAACCTTTACATCCCCATATAGAATAAATAATTATAATGAATAATTGAGGTGTTTTCGCTTTGCGAAAATGAATCTAAAAAGTATTTAAAATTAGTTTTTCCAAAAATATAGAAATTATCTGTTTTGCTCTTTCATTGCACGCTCAATTGCTCTGTCAGCATCCCGTTTGGCAGCGGTATCTCGCTTATCGTGAAGCTTTTTACCGCGGCAAAGTCCCAATTGTACCTTTACAAGTGAGCCCTTAAAATAAATGGATAGCGGTATTAGCGCCAACCCCTCTTGCTTTACTGCCCCGAAAAGACGCATAATTTCGCGTTTGTGCAACAAAAGCTTACGGTTTCTCGCAGGCGGACGGTTAAAGATATTTCCATGCTCATAAGGACTTATATGCATCTGCTTGATAATCATTTCGCCCTCATCAACGCTACACCAAGCATCCTTAAGATTTACGCCGCCCTGCCTTATCGACTTAACCTCTGTGCCCGAAAGTGAGATGCCTGCCTCAAAGGTTTCAAGCACAAAATATTCGTGATAAGCTTTTTTATTTGTTGCAATTGTTTTTGTGTTTTCCATAGCAGAACACCTCCTCATTTACAGTTGTTATAGCATATTTTTAGTTTCAAGGCAAGAAAAGTCTGTCGAAAAAAGCAGAACTGCTTTAACAGTACGAAACGCCCGTGCAATCGGGCGTTTCGTAAGACTATATTATGTTTAAAATTAGTCCTCAGAAATAGCCTCAACAGGGCACTGTGCAGCACAAGCACCACAGTCAATGCACTTATCAGCCTCGATTACGAACTGAGTATCACCCTCAACGATAGCATCGCAGGGGCACTGTGCAGCGCAAGCGCCACAACTGATGCAAGCGTCAGAAATCTTAAAAGCCATTTAACACACCTCCATTGCGTTAGTATTTTTATTGTAACATAATTTTTACAAAAAGCAAGAAAAAAATTATTTATATGACTGGATTATACTATTTTTCTTGTGATTTATTTTTTTCTGTAGCGTTCTGCTTTGTCTTTGACATAGTTTTTACTTCGCTACGGTGGGTTTTAAAGGGAATAGAATCCGAGTCTAATGGCTTTACAAAGATATTTCCCGAAACCAAATTCACATCGGTAACGGTTGCAAGTCCATCAGTCGTTTTAACGGTAGAACCCACCGACGGAGTTATAGAATTGAGATACTCATAAGCATTTTGCTCATATTTAAGACAGCACATAAGTCTGCCGCAACTACCTGAAACCTTTGTGGGGTTAAGGGACAACCCTTGCTCCTTAGCCATTTTAATTGAAACGGTCTGAAAATCGTTTAAGAAACGCTTACAGCAATAAGGCTGACCGCATATTCCTATACCGCCAAGCATTTTAGCCTCATCTCTTACCCCTATCTGACGGAGCTCAATTCTTGTATGGAAATGTGCCGCAAGGTCTTTAACAAGCTCGCGGAAATCCACCCTGCCGTCAGCAGTAAAGAAGAATATAATACGGCTTCCGTCGAAGGAATATTCGACATTGACAAGCTTCATTTCGAGCCCGTGGCTTTCTACCATTTTTTCGCACACAGTAAGTGCTTCGGCTTCCTTTTTATGGTTTTCCTCAATTCGCTTGAAATCCTTTTCGTTAGCCTTTCTAAGCACCTTGCAAAGGGGAGGGACAATATCCTCATCAGCCACCGAGTGAACTCCCTTGCTTACGGTACCTATTTCCTTCCCTGTTTGCATTTCAACTATAACGCGGTCTCCCACATTAGCAAGAACACCGGCAGGGGCAAAGTAGTAAGCCTTGCCGCCGTCCTTGAATTTTACGGATATAACTTCTGTCATAAAGTCCTCCTAAAAGGTTTTGTTAAATAATTTCTGCCGTTCTGCTCACAAGCACAGAGGTAAGCAGACCAAGATTTATGTTTGAAGCGAGATTCTTTTCAAGCTCGCAAAGAATACTGTAAAGACTTGATAACGCCTTGGCATCAAAACTATCTGTATGCGTTCTGAGCATACAGGCGGTTTGATATTTCAAATCCTTGAAAAAGCGGTCAGCCTCGATACGGTTCTTTTCGGCAACAGAGCAGCTTGCAAGCATACCCCAAAGATTACGCTCAAGCATACATTTCAAAAATTCCTTTGCCGCCAAAACGGTTTTGGTATCGCCCTTGCCTGCAAGAAGCTTTAAGGCGTTACCTATATTGTTCTGTGTACTATCAAGCGCGAGGTCAATATTATCACCCGAAAAATCTGTGGTTTTTTGAATGTATTCCTTAGCCCTATTCTTTTCGGGGGTGCTGAGACTCAGCACCACACACCGCGAGATTATAGTATCAAGCAATGACGCCTTGCTCTCGCAAATAAGCATAAAAACAGCGGCAGACGGCGGCTCCTCAAGCACCTTAAGGAGTGCATTTTGGGATTGCTCATTTAAAGTGTCTGCAAAATCGATTATAAAAACGCGGCAGCTTGCAGTATGAGGCTTAATATAAGCTTCGCTTCTGAGTTTTCTTATCTGAGCTACGGCTATACTTTTCTTACCCTCCTCAGGGGATACGGTAAGAATATCAGGGTGATTACGGCTTTCGGCAAGATGGCAACCGCTACACTCACCACAAGGAGCATTCTCGCCCACGCACACTGCCGATGAAGCGATATAATCAGACAAAGTATGTCTGCCTGTACCCGAATCACCCTCAATAATTATTGCGTGGGGCAGGCGTTTTTCTTTTATTGAATTTGTAACAGAAAGTTTGATTTTGCTATTGCCTACAAGAGGGAAGTTCATAGCACGAAACCAACCTTTTTCATTGCTTTAAAATAGGTTTTGCGGGCAACGCGTTCAGCCTTTTGGGCACCTTCGCGATAGAGTGCTTCAAGCGCCTTTTTATCCTTTATAATTTCGTCATAGCGCTGTTTTATAGGTGCTAATTTATCGGCTACGGCCTCACCTACGGCCAACTTAAAGTCGCCATAGCCCTTACCGTCAAACTCTATTTCAACTTCTTCTACGGTTTTACCCGTTACGGTTGAATATATGGTTATAAGGTTGGAAATACCCGGCTTTTCGTCCGCCATACGCACGCAAGCATCAGAATCGGTAACAGCCCTCTTGAATTTCCTTATAATGGTATCTTTATCGTCAAGAATAGCAACCCAAGCGTTGGGGTTTTCGTCTGATTTTGACATCTTTTTTGCAGGGTCCTGTAAGGACATAATTCTTGCCCCTGCCTTTGGGATGTAGGCATCGGGAACAGTGAAAACATCGCCATATTTATTATTAAAACGGATAGCAATATCCCTTGCAATTTCAAGGTGCTGCTTCTGGTCTGCGCCAACAGGCACCAAATCGGGCTGATAAAGCAGAATATCTGCCGCCATAAGCACAGGGTAGGAGAAGAGACCTACATTTACATTTTCAGGATGCTTTGCCGATTTATCCTTAAACTGGGTCATTCTTGACATTTCGCCAAACTGTGTATTACAGGACAAAAGCCACGAAAGGGCAGTATGCTCTGCAACATGGGACTGAATAAAGATGGTACTTTTTTCAGGGTCCAGACCGAGACTGAGCAAAATTGCGTATGTGGAATAAATCTGCTGTCTTAAAGCGGCAGGATCCTGACGGACGGTAATTGCGTGCAGGTCCGCAACGGCAAAGGTGCAGTCAAACTCATCCTGCATAGCAATCCAATTTTTAAGCGCGCCAAGGTAATTGCCAAGTGTTAGCATACCGCTTGGCTGAATACAGCTCAGCACCTTCTTTTTGGGGGAAAGTATTATTTCGTCGCTCATATTTATCATCCTTAAGATTTATCTTTTATTATAGTTTATAAAGGGTAAATTTCGGCGCTAAACGCCTCATAATATTATATAATACCATACTATTTATAAGTTTACAAGAACTAATTATTGTTATTATCTAGTAAATTTGTATCTATTTTAAAACCGTCTGTGAATAGTGAATCGGTTTCCTGTGTATACAAATCGGTGTCAAGCAGGCTTTTTTTGGGTTCCTTTTGCTCATAATTTTCCTTGATTACCTCTAATTCTTGTTTGCGCCATTCTTTTAAGAGTGCTTTACCCTCGGGATATGCGGTGTCTGCCTTATGTTTTACATTCCAGATTAACATAACGAATATATAAAGCAAAAGAATTGCTGAGGAAACAACCGTAATCATAACTCCCTGTGAAAGACCTGGAGTTGTATAATTAAAGCGAATTTCACTGTTGCCTGCAGGCACCTTTACTGCCATAAAGCCGGCGTTTACCTTTTCGATTTCAACCTCTTTTCCGTTTACTGTAGCGTTCCAGCCCTTATCGTATGGTACCGAGAAGAACACAAGATTTTCCTTTTCGCGCCAAACAGATGCGGTAAAACCTCCATTATCAAAGCTGAAATGCTCGGCAGAGGTTTCTCTGAGAAGCTCACAGTCGGATGCCATTGCTTCGTCCGTCAGAGAGAGTGTAACACGGTCGTCTTTAAGGTAACCAAAGCTATCAACCTCTTCAATATTTTCAAGCATATAGCCGTATTTTTTTATCTGTTCATCGGTGAGAAGTATCGCCTTGAGCATAAGCTGAGGTCGGGTTGATTCACTGTAGCTTTTACAGAAATCATAGTCCATATAATAATCATATGAAAAGCCGTAGGGGATATAGTTCTCGTTTTCATAAATATAATATCCACCGTCTGTTTTAACATAGCGGTAACCCGGCATAAGGGTTTCGTTTGTGTCCTCGTTTATAAAGGGGTCACCGTCGGTTCGGTTAAGCAGATACTTTACCGAAAGAAGCGGTCTTATTGCGTAAACATCGGTTTCGGGACGGCTTCCTACACTACGCTCAACGCCTATGAAATCATAAAACTCGAACACGCCTGTGGGCACAATCGAATGGAAAGCGTTTATACCGTCAAGCCCTAAATACATAGAGGTATTGTCAACCCCGTCAAAAACGTCTACACGGAACTCCTCGTCATCCTCAAGGGTAACCTCGCCCTCAATAAGCTTGTCAATCATAACATCCTTAATTTCGTAAGAGTGTGAGCGTCCACAAGCGATAAAGAAATTGGCATAAACTATTGTTATTATGCATACGCAAGCCAAAGCTCCCTTATAAAAAAATGAGCGATTGGTATTTATTTTCTTTAAAAGCATACCTAAAATCACAAGGCTTACAATGCTTATAAGACAGGTTGCCCAGAAACGGAAGAGGTACATAATGTCCTCGCTTTGTGAGTAAAGACCAAAGATATATTTTTTTTTCTCGTCATTCTGCTCCTGTGGGAATAAACCTATTACCGCCGTTACTGCAATTGTTATACCAAGCACCCACTTATAACCTGCCGACCAATTGACATTTCGATCCTCTGTAAGCGTTACTGTTGCAAGCGACATCATAAGTATCGGCATATAGAACCAGCGTGCATAGTAAGCGGTGTTAAAGGCATAAAAGGCACTATTCAGAATGGGCACAAGCGACATAAATATACAAATGCCTATAACCCTTTTAAGCCAATGCCCTTTTCTTTGAGAAAACCAAGTAAAAACACCCACCATACTGAAAAGAGGCATCCATCCGCCAAGTGATGACCACTTAACATTGGCTCCGGGGAAGAATACGGGACGGGCAGGAATGTCAGGCGGGAAGAAGAAGCACTGCATTATGTTGCCGTATATCTGCTCCTTGCCGTACATAATGGCATTCCAACCGAGAAGTATGCTTGAAACCCTGTAGTTATCGGTAATGGCAAGTATTGATGGGAGCAATAAAAATGCCGAAAGGCAAAGTCCGAGCACTGCCTCAAATACGATAACAAGAAATCGGGAGAACTTAACCTTTATTGCACCTGAAAACAGTCTTACAAAGAAGTAAATGAGTGTAAACACCACCATTCCAAAAAAGAAAAAGTAATTTGAAACGGCGCAAATACATACCGTAAGCGCAAAGCAGAAGCGACGGTTTTCAGTTATGAGTAACTCCAAGGAGAGTAAAAGCAGAGGGAAAAAGATTATAGCCTCGTGGAAATGATTAAAGAAAACATTATAAACCGAAAAGCCTGAAAAGGCATAAAGCAGAGCACCGAGCCTTGCAGCCTCAGGCGTACGTGTAAAACGGCGGATATAAAAGTATGCCGTAAGTGCCGCACAGGCAAATTTTAAAATAAGCAGAGGTCCCATAAGATAGGGTAAAAAACTATTTGGGAAAGGAAGTGTAAGCCAGAAAAAGGGGCTCCCCAACAGATAAAAGCTATAGGAACCTATAAAGTTTGCACCTAAATCGGTGGTTGTGCTCCAAAAAATATTGCCTTCTCTTATAGCCTTGTGGCATTGCTGATAAAAGGGTATTTGCTGAACATTAAAGTCCCCGTAAAAGGTGAAATAACCCTCACTTATAATCATATAGGGAACAAAAAATGCCGCAGCAACCCCCAATGCAATTAAGAAGGTGGAAAGATATTTTTCTTTTTTAGGTCTTAAAACCATAGCCTTAGAGTTAGAAAAGTTCATAGTTTTTTCCTCTGTTTTAAATCTTTTTATTGATATTATATCAGTAAATGTTATAATATTCAATAAAAGGATGTGAAGAAATTGCAAAATCATTTTTACGCAATGATGTCAAGAATGAAAAATATTTACCGTTGGGGACTTATGAGAAACACCCGAAAAGAGAATTTAAGCGAGCATTCGCTTGAGGTTGCGCAGATAGCCCATGCTCTTGCGATAATAAGTAATAATCGTTTTGGAGGGAACACAGACCCCTGTTTTACTGCTGTTGCGGCAATGTATCACGATAGTAGCGAGATTATAACGGGTGATATGCCAACCCCGATAAAGTATTATAATAGTGAGATTAAGTCTGCATATAAGCAGATTGAGGCGGTGGCAGAAAAACAGCTCACCGAAATGCTGCCACAAGATTTTAAGGAGCAGTTTGCAAAAATTTACTCGCCTGATGACAATACAAAGCGGTTTATTAAGGCGGCAGATAAGCTTTCGGCGCTCATTAAGTGCACCGAGGAGCTCAATATGGGCAACCGCGAATTTGCCGTGGCAGAAAAAACTATAAGAAAGGCGATAGAGGATATGAATCTTCCTGAAGCTCAGGTCTTTATGGATGAATTTATGCCAAGCTTCTCACTTTCACTTGATGAGCAGGGCAGAGAACCGTAAAGACAAAGTAAAGGGGATTATGAAACCTATCTTTCAAACAAAAACGATTGTCATAAAAGCACCTGATTCGAAAACTGAGTCGGGTGCTTTTTCTAAAAAGATAATTTTTAAAATTTATTAATAAAATGTCTTTATTTTTTTAAATTGCTGTGATATAATGTACAATGTATATTTATGTATTAATATGGGTGTATTATGTGTATAAGGGGTGAGGCAGAATGTTAAAAAGGGTTATTGCTTTGGTAATGAGCGTTAGTATGCTCGTTTGTCTTTGTGGGTGCAGTCTTTTTGCGGCAGATACCGCGGAACTTTTGTCTCCGCCTTCGCTTTCGGGTGACCTGTATCCCATAGCACAGGCAATAGAGCAGAGCGCAACTGGCGGTTATAATTTCGAGTATCCCTCACGCGGTAATTACCGTTCTGCTGTTGTTCAGGAGGACATTAATTCTGACGGTATTCTCGAAGCCTTCGCTTTCTATAGTATTACCGAGGGCGAAACCGTTACAATGCATATAAACTATATAAAGAACAATAAGGGCGAGTGGGGTTCTGTCGCACAGCAGAGAATAGTTGCTGGCGGTGTGGATAGACTTGAGTTCTGTGATTTGGACGGAGACGGAATAAGGGAAATTCTTGTTGGTTGGGAAATTTACGGTACAAGCGAAATGCAGCTTGCGGTTTACAGTATAGGTGAATACACTCTTACCCAGCGTATGCTTCAAAAGTATACACATTTTATTACCTGTGACCTTGACGAAGACGATGTGAACGAGATTTTAGTGCTTAAAACCAATATGGCAGACAGCTCAAACTCTGCCGCGCTTTTTAAGTTATCTGATGAGGGTGTTACAGAAATTGGTTCCTGCGAGCTTGACAGTGCCGCAAAAACTGTTAACGAGCCCATAATAGCCTCACTTTCAACAGGAAAGCCTGCGATTTACATTGACGAAATAAAGGGTGTGGGCGCTATTACAGAGGTGCTCTTCGTGGAAAATGGAACACTTGTAAACCCTCTGCTCAGCGCTGATACTAAGGAAAATCTCAGCACTTTGCGTTCGGTATCCTTTGGTATAAAGGATATTAATGATGACGGTATAATGGAAATTCCCGTTCAGGAGAATGTGCCATCGGTAGCGGCGTCTGAGATAAACGAAAAACTCTACCTTACAAGTTGGTGCTCCTTTAATGGTGAGGTGCTTGTAAAACAGCTCACAACAATGATTAATGTAGATGACAGTTACTATTATACTATCCCTGCAAAATGGTCGGGTCATATAGCCGTTTTAAAGGATGTTGACAGTCACTTGCGCGAGATATATAGATATGATTTTGCCACCGAAACCTTGGGTGAGTCGCTTATGTATATAAAGGCGGTTCCAAAATCCGATTGGGATGAGGGCAAGTACAATGCGGCAGGAATTGGTGAGATTATGAATGACGGACAGACCTCTTATATATGTAGAATTACCGAAGCCGCAAAGGCAGAGGGGTTAACTATGGAAATGGTAAAATCTAATTTTAAGCTTTTTGAATAGGAGATGTAGTAGTTGAAACGAATTCTTATTGTTGAGGACGAGGCGGCAATACGCGAATTTGAGGCGATAAATCTTAAGAGAGTGGGTTACAATGTTGAGGAAGCCGGCTCAGGCGAGGAAGCGCTTGATATATACGATAATGACCTTGAGGGTTTTGATATTGCCCTTCTTGATATTTCTATGCCGGGAATGGACGGCTTTGCCCTTTGCAAGGAACTGAGAAAACGCAGCGAAACATTGGGTATAATAATGCTTACCGCCCGTACTCAGGAAATGGATAAAATAAGCGGCCTTATGATGGGAGCGGATGACTATATAACAAAGCCGTTTAGCCCAACAGAGCTGCTTGCGCGTGTAGATTCGCTCTACCGCCGTGTTGAAATGCATTCAAAAAAGGCGGTTGTTCCTCAGTCGTCAGACGAGATTGTTTTGGGCGATTTTGCACTCAATCTCCGTCGCAGAACCTTACTTAAATCAGGTAAGAACATAGAACTCACTCAGGTGGAATTTCAGATGATAGAATATTTCTTTAACAATCCTGATACTGCGCTTGACCGAACCGATATTTTAAATAAGGTTTGGGGAAGTAATTATTTCGGCGAAGAAAAGATTGTTGATGTTAATATGAGAAGACTTCGTAAAAAGATAGAGGATGACCCCTCGGAGCCCAAACATCTTATAACGGTGTGGGGTATGGGCTATAAGTGGAATACCCATTAATTTTTTAACTAATTAGTTGAAGAAAGGAGAGGGCGTATGCAACTTGAAATTAAGTTTAAAAGCATAGCTATAAGATGGTTTATAAACATATTTCTTATTGTAGCTATAATAGTTACCGCGGCGGCTATTGCATTTTCGGTGCTTTTTAGCTCAATATATACAGAGCGTATAGAGTCGCTTGCAAATGACTATGCCTATGAATTTTATGCCCTTTCCGGAACGAACAGAGCAACCTTTAACGATACTGCTATTGCCATTGCGGGAAAGTTTAACAATAAAAATAAAATAGAGGTTCAGGTTATAGACGCTAATGACGAGGTTGTGGTTTCTACCACAGGCTTTATGTCGCACGACGGTGATATGCCTGACTATTTTAAGGCTAAGCAAAGCGGAAAAACGGTGGTTATGAAGGGCAAAACGACAGGCGGAGAGCGTATTATGGCAGGCACTACTCCAATTTTTGATTCTAACGGGGTAAGACTTGGCGCTTATAGGTGGATAACCTCCTTGCGCATGGCTGATAAAATGACTGCAAACTTTGCCGCAATAATGGCAGCGGCGGCATTGGCTATTTTAGGCTTCTGTGCCTTTTCGGGACTTTTCTTTATTAAATCGATTGTGCATCCCATAAGAGATGTAAGTAATATTGCCCGAAAAATTGCAATGGGCGATTTGGAATCAAGAATAGATATGAAGCGCAATGACGAAATCGGTGAGCTTTGTGATACGGTAAATTATATGGCGTCAGAGCTTGGACGCGCTCAGAACCTTAAAAATGATTTTATTTCGTCGGTGTCTCACGAGCTTAGAACCCCCCTTACCGCTATAAGAGGTTGGGGAGAAACTGCTAAGATGTCTATTGGTACTGACGAGGAATTGGTTTTAAGAGGTCTTGATGTTGTGCTTACTGAGGCTGACCGACTTTCAAGCCTTGTTGAGGAGCTTTTGGACTTCTCGCGTATTGAAACAGGCAGAATGACCGTGCTTGCACAACCGCTTAATATTTCACAGTTGCTTTCTGAATCGGTGGATATGTATGTAGAGCTTGCTCGTAAGCAGGGTATTGAACTTGTTTTTACCCACGCTTCTGACGAGCTTATTGTAATGGGTGACACAAACCGACTAAAGCAGGTTTTCATCAATATTATTGACAATGCCGTAAAATATACCGAAAGCGGCGGTCAGGTGCTTGTCAGTCAGGACGAGGAGGAAGCGTGCGTCCGCATTTCAGTAAGAGATACGGGTGTGGGAATTCCTGCTCAGGATATTGACAGGGTAAAGGAGAAGTTTTATAAGGCTAATAAAACTGTTCGCGGCTCGGGTATAGGTCTTGCGGTTGCGGATGAAATTATAAAACAGCATCAAGGACTTTTGTTTATCGAAAGCACTGAGGGTGTAGGAACAATGGCTACCATCGTGCTTCCGCTTTATGAGCCTGAGGAACAAAATACCGTTTTAGAGCCTGAAATTGCGCTTTCTGAGGCGGTGGAAATAGTAACTGCTCAAGATGCGCAGTCTGACGAATTCGACGAGATTGGGCAGGGCACAGAAAGTAATGAGGAAACAGAAAATGAGTAAATGCAAATATACCTCAATAGGCGGTCAGGCGCTTATTGAAGGAATTATGATGAAAAGTCCTGAAAAAACGGCTTTGGCTGTAAGGACACCTGATAAAAAGATAGATGTTACATATCTTGAATATAAGAGCCTGAGAGAAAGATATAAAATCCTCGGTTTGCCTGTCATAAGAGGTGTTATAAGCTTTGTTGAATCTATGATTCAGGGCTATAAGGCTATGATGCTTTCGGCTGATAAGTCGGGATTTACCGATTTGGAGGACGAGGAAGCTAAGAAAAAGGCAGAAAAAACAGGTGAAAAGAAGGACTATAGCACACTTTTAAATATTGTTATGGTTATAGGTACTGTTTTGGGTGTGGCTCTTTCGGTTGTACTGTTTATGCTTTTGCCGAGACTGTTCGTTTCAGGCTTGCAGTCGGTATTTAAAACTGAATTTTCAAAGCTTACACGCTCCTTTATTGAACAGTTTTTGAAGCTTGCAATATTTGTAGCTTATGTTTGGGCGGTTTCTTTTATGAAGGATATAAAGCGGGTGTTTATGTATCACGGAGCGGAGCATAAAACAATTTTCTGCTACGAAAAGGGACTTGAACTGTCGGTGGAAAATGTTAGAATTCAAAAGCGTTTTCACCCCCGTTGTGGCACCTCGTTTATGATACTTATGATTTTAATTGCAGTTGTTTTCTCAACTGTTATACAGATTATTTTCCCAAATGTGTATGATATTTACTGGTTGTGGGTTGTGGCAAAGCTGCTTATGGTTCCCCTGATTTGTGGGGTAGGCTTTGAGGTGCTAAAGCTTTGCGGCAGATACGATAATATTGTAACAAAAATAATTTCTGCTCCCGGTCTTTGGTTGCAGAGAATAACCACAAAAGAGCCCGAAGACGATATGATTGAGATTGCAATTGCGGCTTTAAAGGCGTGTGAGCCTCAAAATCCCGATGTTGACCGATGTGTTGACTGTTGCGGTGAGGCTGAAGCAGAGCCACAGGACAATGCTATAGAGGAAACCGAAGATGACAGTATTTGAAGCATATAACTCCACCAAGAAAAAGCTGCAAGCTGCAGGAATAGAGGACTTCGTTTTTGAAGCAAAGCAGATAATAAAGCATATTACAGGTCTTTCAGCGGCACAGATTATTGCAAACTATAATAATAAGCTTTCTCAGTATCAAGAAGATAATCTTACCGTTGTTATAAGACAGCGCGAGATTAGATACCCTTTGCAGTATATTTTCGGTGAGTGGGATTTTTACGGCAGAAGCTTTAAGGTAGGACCGGGGGTGCTTTGTCCCCGCGCTGATACCGAGACATTGGTAGAGCACTGCCTTGAGTATATTAAGAAAACCGCACTCCCAAGGGTACTTGACCTTTGTGCAGGGAGCGGTTGTATAGGCATAACAATAGCAAAGGAAAATGAGGCGGCAGAGGTTACCCTTTTAGAAAAATTTCCTGAGGCTTTGCGATATGCCGAGCAGAATATCAAGCTTAATCAGGCAGCAGGCGTAAGGTTGATTGAGGGTGATGTGCTTGAGGGTAGTGCAAACGACCAAGCTTATGAGCTTATTGTGAGCAATCCACCATATATTCCGCCAACGGAAATGGAAACGGTGTCACCTGAAACTAAGTTTGAGCCCGAAACTGCGCTTTTAGGCGGTGAGGATGGTCTCGACTTTTACAGAGCAATAGTAAAGAATTATAAAAACGCTCTTACAAAGGGTGGTATGCTTGCCTTTGAAGTGGGAATAAATCAATACTCGGAAGTATCAAAGCTTTTAGAGCAAAACGGGTTTGGTGAAATATCGGTCATAAAGGATATGGGCGGTATTGAACGGGTTGTTTCAGGAATAAAATTATAATTATAATTAAGATAGTGAGGACAGTAAAATGGCAAAATCACAGAATACAAAAGCGACCCCTGTTAGAAAGGTTGAGGAAGACGAGAGACAAAAGGCTCTTAAAACCGCAATGGAGCAAATCGAAAAGAAGTTCGGTAAAGGCGCTGTAATGCGTCTTGGCGAAAATGCGGCTATGAATGTTGAATGTATAAAAACAGGCTCGCTTATGCTTGATATAGCACTCGGTATAGGCGGTATCCCTAAGGGCAGAATAGTTGAAATTTACGGACCTGAATCTTCGGGTAAAACCACCGTTGCGCTTCACTGTGTGGCAGAGGCTCAAAAAGCAGGTGGAACTGCAGCATTTATAGACGTTGAGCACGCGCTTGACCCTGTTTATGCGGCGAATCTTGGTGTTGATATTGACAGTTTGTTGGTTTCTCAGCCCGATTCGGGCGAGCAGGCGCTCGAAATTGCAGAGGCGCTTGTGCGTTCGGGAGCGGTTGATATACTTGTTGTTGACTCAGTTGCCGCTTTGGTGACAAAGGCTGAAATAGACGGCGATATGGGTGACAGTCATGTGGGTCAGTTGGCGCGTCTTATGTCTCAGGCTATGAGAAAGCTTGCAGGTGCACTTTCTAAATCCAACTGCGCGGCAATATTTATAAATCAGCTTCGTGAGAAGATTGGCGTTATGTACGGAAACCCCGAAACAACCCCCGGTGGCCGTGCGCTTAAGTTCTATTCGAGCGTGCGTATTGATGTTCGCAAGGGCGATGTCATTAAAGAAGGCAACGATGTTTTAGGAGTACATACCAAGGCAAAGATTGTTAAAAACAAGGTAGCTCCGCCATTTAAAACGGCTGAATTTGATATTATGTACGGAACAGGAATCTGCCATACCGGCGAGATTGTGGATGCCGGTGTTGAGCTTGGCGTGCTTAAAAGGTCTGGTGCATGGTTCTATTACGGCGAGACCCGTCTCGGTCAGGGAAGAGATAATGTTAAAAAGCTATTTGAGGATAATCCCGAAATGGCTGAGGAGATTGAAAATCTCATAAAGGATGCCGTGAAAGGCGTAAAGGTTACCGAGGCTACTTTTTCTGAGGACGATAAGATTGAAATTATGCCTCAAGATCCACCTGCAAGAGCACACAAGAGCGTGGATATTGACATAGCAGTTGACGAATAATGCAAATAACCGATATAAAGAAGGATAAAAAGCATTTAACGAGAATTGTTTTTTCTGATGGCAACGAGCAACTTTTAGATAAAGATGTTTGTGATGGTGAGGGTCTTTTTGTAGGCTATGAGGTAGACTGTGAACGCCTTGAAGAACTAAAATATGAGTCGGATTATAAAAGGGCAAAATCGCGTGCAATGTGGTATCTTGACCGTATGGATTATACCGAAAGGGCGCTCTACGAAAAGCTTGTAAAAGCAGGCTTTGGCAAAAAAGCCTCGGCAGCGGTGCTGGCATACCTTTGCAAATTGGGGCTTGTGGATGACAGACGATATGCGGAAAGGTTTGCTGAGCGTTGTATTGAAGGCAACATTTCCAAAAGAGAAGCGTATCAGAAAATGCTCTTAAAAGGTGTGTCACCGTCACTTGCAAAGGAGATACTTTCAGAGCTCGAATGTAACGAGGAGGCGCAAATTGCGGCGCTTATAGAGAAAAAATATGCGCAAAAGCTTGCAGATGAGCGGGGACACGAAAAGGTTTTTGCGGCTCTTGCAAGAAAAGGCTTTTCCTTTAGCGCAATTAAATCGGCACTTAAAAAATATAGCGAAGAACTTGAATTTTGTGAGGAATACTAATGTATAAGGTTTCTATGGTTTCACTTGGTTGTCCTAAAAATCAGGTAGATGCCGAAATGATGCTTAGTCTTTTAAAGGACGGCGGGCTTGAAATATGCCCTGTTGAGGCTGAGGCAGACGCAATAATCATAAACACCTGTGGCTTTATCGAGGCGGCAAAAAGCGAGGCAATTGAAAATATTTTAGAGGCGGCAGAGTATAAAAAAGAGGGTAAATTAAAGGCTCTTATTGTAACGGGTTGTCTTGCAGAGCGGTACAAGGACGATGTAACTGAGGAAATACCTGAGGTTGATGTTTGCGTCGGTATCGGCTCTAATAAGGATATTGCAAAAATAGTTAAAAACGCAATTGAGGGTAAATGTCAAAATAGCTATGGTGAAAAGAGTGACCTTGACCTTAATGGCGAGAGAATATTAGGCGGTTATCCGTTTACTGCATATTTAAAGGTGGCTGACGGCTGCAATAACTGCTGTACCTATTGCGCTATACCTGAAATCAGGGGTGAGCTCAGAAGCCGTAAGCTTGAGGATTGCGTGGCTGAGGCTGAAAAGCTTGCCGCAATGGGTGTTAAGGAGCTTATTGTTGTAGCGCAGGACACCACCGCCTACGGTGAGGATATTTACGGTAAGCCAATGCTCGCAGAGCTGCTTAAAAGACTTTGCAAGGTTGAGGGACTGCATTGGATAAGAACCCTTTACACATATCCTGACCGTATCAACGATGAGCTTTTAGAGGTAATGGCGAGTGAGGATAAGCTTGTAAAATATCTTGATATACCGCTTCAGCATATTGATGGTGAGATACTTAAAAGTATGAACCGAAATGGGGATAGAGATAGTCTTACCGCGCTTATAAATAAAATAAGGAAGAAAATTCCCGAAATCACCCTTAGAACAACCTTTATTACAGGCTTTCCAGGGGAGAGTGATGAGCAGTTCACATCACTTGCGGAGTTTGTTAAGGGAATCCGCTTTGATAGACTTGGTTGCTTTACCTATTCGCCTGAGGAGAATACCCCCGCGGCAGGCTTTGATGGACAGATAGATGAGCAGACAAAGACCGACCGTATGGAAAACATTATGGAGCTTCAAATGACCATAGCGGCAGAAAAGAATGAGGAAAAGCAGGGAAGTCTTACCGAGGTGTTAATTGAGGGTTGGGACGATTATATTAAATGCTATTACGGCAGAACCCCCGCTGATGCTCCTGAGGTGGACGGAAAAATATTCTTTATTTCAACAAGACCGCTTGTAATTGGCGATTTTGTAAATGTGAGAATTAACGATTGTATAGATTATGACCTACTTGGTGAATTAGAGGATTGAGTCGAAAGGAAGAAATAGAATGAATACACCTAATAAGCTTACATTGGCAAGAATGATAGCAACCCCAGTTTTTATGGCGGTAATGCTTATTGCTTTTCCGTATCATTATGTGATATCGCTTGTGCTTTTTATTGCGGCATCGCTTACTGATATGATTGACGGTAAAATGGCAAGAAAATATAATATGGTAACCGATTTCGGTAAATTTATGGACCCGCTTGCAGATAAAATGCTTACAACAAGCGCTTATCTTGGCTTTATGTTTGTTTACGGCGGCGGAAAATTCAGTTGGCATATAGTGGTTATTACCTTTATTGTGCTTTTCAGGGAATTTGCCGTTTCTTCTATACGCCTTGTGGCTGTTACGGCAGGCGGCAAGGTTGTTGCCGCTAATATGTGGGGTAAATGCAAGACCGTAAGTCAGATGGCAGGTATAATTTTTGCGCTTGCTGTGTATGCATTTAATGAGCTTATGCCTATAAGTGAGAGCATTTTCGGTATACTTGATGCCGTAATTATTGCACTTTTCTGGTTGTCGGCAGTTCTTTGCGTTATTTCGGGCGCTATTTATATTTGGGGTGGCAGACAGTATATTGCCAATGCAAAGTGATGTAGGTGAGAGGCTTGTTTAAGAGAATTATTGAAGATGTAAATGCCGTGAGGGACAGAGACCCTGCCGCACGGAGCTTTTGGGAGGTTTTTCTGCTTTACCCAGGTGTGAAGGCAATAAGAATGCACCGTCGCGCGCATTTTTATTATAAGCACGGATTTATGTTTTTAGCACGTTATGTCTCACAAAGGGCGGCAAGGAAAACCGGTATTGAAATACATCCCGGCGCTACTATTGGCAGAAGGCTTGTTATAGACCACGGCACCGGAATTGTTATAGGTGAGACCACCGAAATAGGGGATGATGTGCTTATCTATCAGGGTGTAACCCTTGGTGGTACAGGTAAGGATACAGGCAAGCGCCACCCGACAATCGGCAACAATGTTATGATTTCGGCAGGTGCTAAGGTATTGGGACCATTTAAGATTGGTGACAATTCCCGTGTAGCGGCGGGCGCCGTGGTGCTTGAGGAGGTACCGCCCAATTCAACGGTTGTGGGTATACCTGCAAGGGTAGTTCGTCAGGACGGTAAAAAGGTAGGTCAGCTCGACCAGATTCACATTCCCGACCCCGTAAAGCAGAAAATGGATAGTATGGAGGAGCGAATCGCTCAGCTTGAGGGTATTATTTCAGGATTAGGAGAGAAAAGTTTATGAAGATTTTTAACACGCTTACCCGTCAGAAAGACGATTTTAAACCGATAAACGAGGGCGAGGTAAAGATTTATGCCTGCGGTCCTACAGTATATAATTATATTCATATAGGAAATGCAAGACCGCTTTGCGTTTTTGATGTTTTGCGCCGTTATTTTGAGTGGCGCGGTTACAAGGTAAACTTTGTTCAGAATTTTACCGATATTGACGATAAGCTTATTAAAAAGGCAAACGAGGAGGGTATTACTGTACCTGAGGTTGCAGAAAGATATATTGACGAGTTTTGGACCGACGCTAAGGGACTTAATGTTCGTGAGGCTACTGTTCATCCGAGAGCTACCGACAATATAGAGCAGATTCAGGGTATTATTTCTTCTCTTATGGAAAACGGCTATGCTTATGAGGCAGGCGGCGATGTTTATTACAGAGCTAAGAAATTCGATGAATACGGCAAGCTTTCACATCAGCCTCTTGAGGATTTGGAGGTTGGCGCTTCCGAGCGTGTTGATTCGGGCGACATAAAGGAAGACCCAATGGATTTCTGCCTTTGGAAGGGTGCAAAGCCGGGCGAACCTTTCTGGGAGTCACCTTGGGGCGAAGGCAGACCCGGTTGGCATATTGAGTGCTCAGCTATGGCAGGAAGGTATCTCGGCAAGACAATTGATATCCATTGCGGCGGTCTTGACCTTATTTTTCCCCACCACGAAAATGAAATTGCTCAGAGTGAGGCGGCAAACGGCTGTGAATTCGCTCACTATTGGATGCATAACGGATTTATTAATGTTGACAATCATAAGATGTCAAAATCCTTAAATAACTTCTTTACTGTGCGTGATGTTGCAGATAAATTCGGCTATGAGCCTATTCGTTATTTTCTTGTTTCTTCACAGTACAGAAGTCCTATAAACTATTCTGTTGAGATTATTGAGCAGGCAAAGAATTCACTTGAAAGACTTTATAACTGCCGCGATAATATAGATTTTGCGCTTAAAAATGCGGCTGAGGGCGGCGATGTTCCTGAATTTATTGAACAGCGCAAAAATGAGTTTATAACCGCTATGGAGGACGACCTTAACACTGCCGACGCGTTGGCTGCAATATTTATGCTTGTAAGGGATATAAATACCGCTATTGCAGACGGTGCGGCTAAGGCAACACTTGAAGCGTGCGCTGATATGTTTGACCAGCTCACAGGAGTTTTAGGTCTTGTATACAACCGTAAGACCGAGACGCTTGATAGCGAGATAGAGGAGCTTATCGAAAAGAGAACCGAGGCGCGCAAGGCAAAGGATTTTGCTACTGCAGATGCAATCCGCGATAAGTTAAAGGAAATGGGAATAGTATTAGAGGATACACCTCAGGGCGTTAAATGGAGCAGAAATTAATTAAAAAAGAGCCGTTAGGCAGAGGTTTTTATGTGAATGTAACACCGCATCATACGTTTGGTACTGATGCGGTGCTGTTAAGCTATTTTGCCAATTCAAAGCAAAAGGACAGTCTTGTAGATTTGGGCACAGGTTGTGGAATAATTCCGCTTATAATGCTCAGAGACGGTAAACTTAAAGCGGCTTATGGGGTAGATATAAGCGAGGAAGCGGCGTTTTTGGTGCAAAAAACTGTGGACGAGCTCTGCATTAAACGGTTTCAGGTTATACATTCAAACCTATTAGAGCTTAAGGGCAAGATTGAGTTCGGATGTCATACCCTTATTACCTGTAATCCGCCTTATAAGGCTCCCAATGCGGGGCTTAAAAATCCTGACAGGGTGGAAATGGTGGCTCGTCATGAGGTTGAATGTACCCTTGAGGATATTGTGGCGGTATCGGCTAAGCTTTTGCAGACAGGCGGCAGACTTTGTATGTGCCACCGTCCTGAAAGGCTTGCGGAATTAATGAGCCTTATGTCTAAATATAAAGTGGAGCCAAAACGATTAAGGCTTGTTTGTCAGAGAAAGGGCGAGGAGCCGTGGCTTGTTCTTGTTGAGGGCAAGCGTTGCAGTAATACGGGGCTTCGCATTGAGCCTACCCTTTATGTTGAGGAAAACGGCAATTTGAGTGATGAAATGATTGAAATTTACGGTGCGTATAAGGAGGCATACCTTTAATGAGCGGAAAGCTTTATGTTGTGGGCACTCCTATAGGTAATTTGGGGGATATGAGTCCGCGCGCGGCAGAAACCTTGGAAAAGGTTGATTTTATCGCCGCAGAGGATACCCGAGTAACCCTTAAACTGCTTAACCATTTTGAATTGAAAAAAGAAATGATTTCGTACTATGAGCATAATAAAAACGATAGAGGTAATCTTATTATAGATAGGCTTTTAAAGGGTGAAAGCTGTGCTATTGTGTCGGATGCTGGTATGCCTGCCATCTCTGACCCCGGCGAGGATTTGGTGAGAGAGGCGAGGGAGGCCGGAATTGAGGTTGAGTCGGTTCCGGGACCGAGCGCTCTTATAACCGCGCTAAGCATTTCGGGTATGCCGAGCGGTAGATTTTGCTTTGAGGGCTTTTTGTCGGTTAATAAGATAAGCCGCAGAGAACATCTCGAAGCGGTAAAAAACGAGCAAAGAACAATGATTTTTTACGAGGCACCTCATAAACTGTTGGCTACCCTCAGGGATTTTTATAAATATTTTGGGGATAGGGAAATCGTTACCGCAAAGGAGCTCACTAAAATCCATGAAACGGTTTTAAGGTTTACACTGAGTGAGGCTATTGAATACTATGAAGCGAATCCCCCTAAGGGTGAGTTTGTGATTATAGTAAAAGGCGCCGAAGCCGTGCAAGAGCAATACACTAAAGAGGATGCAGTAGCGCTTGCCAAAAGACTCGTATTAGAGGGCAAGGGCACATCTGAGGCGGCAAAGGAAGTAGCAGAGCTTACAGGTATTAAAAAGGGAGAAATTTACAAAGCCTTGATAGAGCTATAACTGTCATACTAAGTTAAATAAAGTGTATGGATGTGTAACCTTAAATGAAAGAAAACGATAAAGTTAATTCTCTAATAGATAATAAAGCCTCTGTTAAGAAAAACAAACGAAAAAAATTGCTATGGATAATATTATCGGTAGTATCATTCTTAATCATAATGACAGTTGTGGCTACAACTGTGGCTGTATTATATGTCAAGAAAAACTTTAAATATGAATACAATGAGATAACCTCACAGCCTGAGGAATTGGGATTTGAAGAGGTAATAAATGAGAAAACCGTTAACATTGCCCTTTTTGGGATTGATAGCCGTCAGGGGAAATCCTTTAAGGGGCTGTCGGACAGTATTATGATAATGAGTGTTAATACCCGTACACAAAAGATTAAGGTTATCTCGGTTATGAGGGATAGCTTAGTGCCTATCATTAAAAACGGATATACCTCTTACAGCAAAATTAACAGCGCTTATTCACGCGGTGGACCGGAGCTTGCAATTAAGACTTTAAATACAATATTCGGTCTTGATATTTCGGAATATGTAACGGTTAATTTTTCGGGAATGGCAGAGATTATTGATGCTGTTGGGGGAGTTGAAATAGAAATAGTCAAAGGCGAAATGAATCAGGTTAATGCCTGTATTTCGGATTTGTGTTTTCTTTCAGGAATTGATTCTCAAAGTTATCTTCTCGAAAAAGCAGGATTGCAGAATCTTAACGGTATTCAGGCTGTAGGATATGCAAGGGTGAGAAAAGCCACCAATGTTGAAGGCACTACAAATGATTATGGGAGAACCGACCGTCAGCGGTATGTGCTGCAACAGCTTTTTAATAAGGCAAAGGAGCTGAAAATTGAAAGCTTTATTAATCTTGTTAAAACCTTGGCACCCTGTTGCGAAACATCTCTTAGCTTTGGCGAAGCAATCGACCTTGGAATCGATGTGCTTCTAAGGTCGCCGACCTTTGAAGAAACGCGCGTTCCGGATACCACATATACAATGCGAGCGCCCACAACAAACGCAGGCTCGGTAGTTTATTATGACCTTAATTTTGCTGCAAAGCTTATACATGGTTTTATTTATGATGATATTAAGCCAGAAGACTATATCGCTACAAACGGTGTTGAAAAAAATAATTGGTATGCGTCGGGATTTAATCCGCCAACCTTTAATCATGATAAAAAAGCAGATGTTTCTTCACAAAATAATGATTTATCTTCCAATGAAAAAAAGGACGGCAAAGCAAATGGATAGTAAAAACGATTTTAATTTTATGTTCGAATTCGAGGGAAATGATAAAAAAACCGAGTTTGAAGATATTGTATCAGATTCTAAAATGAGCATTGACGAAGATGGAACAATCACTTTTTCTTCCTTTTCTAAAAAGGGTAAATATTTGAAAAAGCCCCGCGGTTTTGCGGGTTGGTGGAAAAGAAGAAAGATGTGGCAGAAGGCGTCAATGATAACTGCGCTATCCTTTATACTTGTTTTCTCCATAGCTCTAGGTGTGCTTTTAGCGGTGTTTGACTATAACTATAATGAAATAACAACAAAGCCTCAGGATTTGGGTTTTGAAAATGTTCTTGATAAAAATATAGTTAATGTTGCTCTGTTCGGTATTGATACGAGGGATACAAATTCCTTCAAAGGAAATTCGGACAGTATTATGATACTTAGCCTTAACACCACCACAAAAAAAGTTAAGATTATTTCGGTTCTTCGTGACTCCTTTGTGCCTATGACATATAACGGCAAAAAGTATTACGGGAAAATAAACAGCGCATATCAACGGGGTGGTCCGGAGTTAGCTATAAAAACCCTAAACACCATATTCGGACTCGATATTTCAGAGTATGCTACCGTAAACTTCTATGGAATGGTAGATATTATCGAAGCTGTGGGCGGTATAGATGCCGAGCTTACAAAGGCAGAGGTAAAAAAGAGTGACGGTACGCTTCACAATATAAATGGTTGTATTGACGAAATCTGTGAAAATCTAAAGGTTTCCGCAAAGGATCAGCACATTTTTACTGCCGGTAAGCATCATTTGAACGGTATACAGGCAGTAGCGTATTCTCGAATAAGGTATGTCTCAAATATTTGGGGAAGCAGTAATGATTACGGCAGAGCCGAGCGTCAGCGCTATGTAATGGAGCAGCTATTTAATGCCGCAACAACTATGGAAAAATCCAAATATGTAACCCTTGCAAAATCGCTTATTCCCTGTAGCGAAACATCGCTTTCCTATAAGGAAATTATGGGACTTGCTTTTGGTATTTTGCTTGATTCTCCAACATTTGAGCAAGCGGCAATGCCTAAGCAGGAGTATCTTATGACATCACCCTCAGGCTACGGCTCGGTTTGTTATTATGACCTTGAGTTTGCCAAAAAGCTGATTCACGCCTTTATTTATGACGATATAACACCGGATGCTTATGTTGAAGCAAACGGTATAGATAAAAACTATTGGTTTACAGGCGGAGGGAAGCCTTCTGCTACAAGTAGCTCTTCGGGAAGCTCGTCGGGCAGTACAACCTCAGGGAATGACGATGTATTAAGTGAAGAGGATGTATCTTCTGTGGAGTCTGATACAAGCTCCGGCGAAACAACAGAGTCGGGTGACAGCTCCTCAGGTGGCGGTTCTTCGGGTGTTTCATCGTCAGGCGGCACAAGCTCAGGAGATGGTACAGACAACTCATCCTCAGAAACAACAGATTCATCCTCTGACAACTCGGACGTCACATCGTCTAACCCAACGAATACGCCGCCCACAACATCCTCGGGTTCGGATAACACCAGCACAGAGGGATAACAAAAGCATATAAACTCGGGTGATATAATCTGGTATGTAGCATAACAATGTATCGAACTGTTGTGAGCATAAACTGCTCTAAAGAAAATAAAAATTTTCACTCAAAAGAAGGCAAGCTTTACTACAAGAAAACCGATGAACTGATTACCGTGTTTGAATATACAGATTAATAAAAAACGCTGTTGTCAAAAAATTGACAACAGCGTTTTTTTATTCAGAAAGTTTATTATAAATATCTTCGGCTACTTCAAAGATTCGTTTTGCTTCGGCTTCGCTACAGGTGTTAAGCCGTTGCTTTTTGGGGCTTCCCCAAATATTGAAAATAGCAGGACCAATCCATTCATTGGTATCGCAAGAATCGAAAACTCCGCGCAAAATACTGAGGGTGGCATATCTTGGCTTCATAAAAATCACTTTCATAGGGTGCTTTATGAGAGCGAAAATCGGCTTTGGATAGTGAGCGGTAATGTTTGTAAAGGTTATGCCTGGGTGCGTAACAGACAGAATATCGGTGTTTTTACAGAGACCGAAAAGCGAGAACATAAGAAATCGCTTTGCGTTACCATAAGCAAGGCTTGCCCTTGTACGGGTAGAAAAATTGGTATCTAAAAGGTCGGTTTTTGAGTAATTGTGCGCGATACTCCCAACCGCCACAACCTTCGATCCGTGCGCCGTGAGTGAAGGGAAAAGCTTTCGCACCAAATAATAGGGCGAAGCAAAATTTATTTGAAAAACATTGTCAAGACCGGTTGAGCATTTGTGACGTGGGATAGCATATGCTCCCGCATTCAGAATAAGCACATCGGGAATTTGCATTTTAAGAATTTCTGCGGTGCTTTTTACATTTTCAATGTCCTCTAAATCGGTTTTAATAAATGAAACATCAGTTTTTGGAAAATACTTCTTTACGGTCTTGGTAAGGAGTGATACCTTTTCAGGGTTGCGATCGAGTAAAATCAGCGATGCTCCAAGCTCTGCAAGATAGAGGCAAAGCTCTCTGCCGATTCCTCCTGTAGAACCGCTTATGGCAACGGTTTTGTCTTTTAATGAAGCAGTGTTTTTTGCAAGCCAATTTTTAATATTCATATTCATTTAGCTCCGACGGTTACAACGCAATCGGCAGTTGACACACTGTAGGAAGATACATTTTCGATAATGTCCCCGTCAATCTGTAACGGAAAAGGCTTCTCAAATTCTACTATGATGTTATGTCCGGTGTGAAATGCGAGTATATCGGTGTATTTGAGGTGTTTTCCTTTGAACACACTTGAAAAACGCGAAAGAATCTTAAGCTTGGAAGCATTGTGAAGGGCTAAAAAGGTTACGGTTCCGTCGGAATTAAGCCTGTCCTGATGAGGAGTGAGGAGCATTCCGCCACCGAAGTACCGACCGTTCATTGTGGTAGCAAGCCAAACCCTATTATATGTATATTTTTTGCCGTCAACTGTAACGGTGGCGGCGGTTGGCTTGAAGTGGAAAAGGAAACATTTTATTACAACAGCGGTGTAGCTCACAGGCTTTTTGGTTCTTTGACGAATTTCGTTTGCCATTTTACAACAAACACCGTCAATTCCAACACCCGCACCGTTGATGAATTTATAGCTTTTACCGTTTACAGTGACAGTGGGAAGCCTTTGAATATACTCGTTAATGCAGAATGGCTTTTTCTCAGTAAGGTTAACATCGCGCAAAAAATCGTTGCCGCTTCCTGTTGCGAAATAGAAAAGCCTGTTTTTGAAATCAATACCATCGGTATCGTTTATAAAGCGGTTAAGCGTACCATCGCCACCGCATAAGTAGAGCTCATCACTGGGGTCAATTGATTGAAAAAAAAGAGAATAGTCAGATATTTCGGTTACATCATGCATATGTGTGTCGCCACCTAGTTCCTTACAGAGCTGGTTTGCGTTAAATTCACCCTGACCGTTTCCCGAAATAGGGTTAAAAAGAATATGTCGTTTCAAAGAATCACTCCTATTATATATTGTATATCCAAAGACATCTTACCATATTATAGAAACATAATCCAGCATTTTTTATTCCGACAACTCAAAATAAAACCTAAAAGGTATAAAAATTATACAAAACACAGTTTTTGTGGGTATAGAAGATAAACATTTGACATTTCTCACAAAAAAAGTTCTAATCTTTTTATATCAGTAAAGAGAAAAAAGTTTATTTTGTGCTTGCAATTTTCAAAACCGGGTGATATAATTATGATAGTCCGCAGAGTATAGAGTTTTATAACTGTCCCCCCTTGACCTGTGGAAATCAGAAATTTTGGCCGATGGGCCGGTTAGGAGAATTTTTTTATGAGAAAACTTTTTAAAAAGTCTCTGGCTATTTGCTTGGTTGCCGCTCTTTCTCTTACACTTTTTGTTGGCACCGTTTTTGCAAATACTGAAGACTCACTCAGTGGCACTATTACTGCTGGGACTGTAAACGTTGAATTTGGCGTAACAGAGGTTACTGTTCCCGTAACTGTCGAATCTGCTGCTATCAACACCGCTAAGATTGCTGTTTCTTCTGATTTCGGTGCTGTTACCGCTATCGCTACTGAGACTGCAGCTTGCAAGACCATTGAAGATATCAATGGTGGCACATTCCTTGTTGAAGCTAAAGATAACGTAGCTGGTTTTACTTCAGCTGTTATCAATGTTACATTCACTGCTGAAGCTGCTCCTGCAGCTGGCGAATATGCAGTAAATATCGAGCTTGTAGAAGTTCACGCTGCTAACTGGGATGAGATTGTTGTAAACCTCACTCCTGAAGCTGGTAAGATCGTAGTTGCTGAAGAGCCGGAGTGTGATCATACTCCTGCTGAAGCTGTAAAAGAAAACGTTGTTGATGCTACCTGCGGTGCTGACGGCTCTTACGACTCCGTTGTTAAATGCGCTATCTGTTCTGAAGAAATTTCCAGAACTAACATTACTGTTCCCGCTACCGGAGAACACGCTTATCTTTACACTTCCAATAACGACGGTACTCATGTTAAAGATTGTACTGCTTGTGAAAATTATGATGCTGCTACCGAATCTTGTACCCTTGGTGAAGATAATATTTGTGATTATTGTGAGTATCAACCAGTGACGGAACCGGAGTGTGATCATGCTGATGCAGTTTCAGAAGTTACCACTCGTCCCACAAAGGATACTGAAGGTGTAAGAACTTTCACTTGCGAATGCGGTGAAACATGGACAAAAAAAATTCCTGTTGCTACTCTTAAAACAGAAGCTGCTGATGGCGTTACATATAGAGTAGGTATTAACCTTGCTTTGAATAGTAGTATTGAAATTGGTTTCAGAGCAAGAAAAGCATTTATTGATGATGCAGTATCTTACTATGCAATCTTTAGAAATGATGTATACGATAAAAATGGTAACGTTGTTGGCGAAACTGTTTTAACTAAGGAGCAAGAAGATTTCTCTGTTGGTTTGGATAACAATCAGCGTTATGATGTATTCTATGATGGACTTACAGCTATGGAAATGGGAACTGTAGTTACCGGTGACATTTATCGCGAATTGGCTGATGGCTCTTTCGATTATGTAACTGCAGATTATAGTATAGCATATTATGCATCGGTTTCGTTAGGAGTAGTTAGTGACAAATTTGATACTTTGCTTATTGATATGCTTAATTATGGAGCAGCAGTTCAAACTACTTATAGTTACAATCTTCCTAATTTGGTAACAGATGCATATGATATATTTGCAAACTATGCTGATAAAGCTTCTACTACTGTAGGTGAGTATGAGAACGTTGGTTCAAAGGTTAATAATGCCGGCGACAATCGTATTATTAACTCATCTATTCAGTTGTATCTTAAATCTTCAATTGCTGTTGTTTCAGCTGTTCGTAATTTAGATAAATCTGTATATGCTGGCGATTTAACAAATGTACGTGCTAAGTGCGTATATTCAAACTATGCAGGCGGTCCATATACCGAGTGGATTCCTTCTTCTGAGTTTGAAGTAATCGATGGAATGCTTTATGTTGTTTTTGAAGGATTGACAACCATAGATTTAGATAAGGCTGTTACAATCGAAATCTATGATGGCGACACCTTAGTTTCTGATACAGTTACTTATTCAATTGCTTCACACTTATTAAATACATCTTCTTCCGACACAGCAAACTATGATTTGGCTGTTAAGATGGTTAAATTCTGTGCAGCAGCTGATGCATACTTTTA
Source organism: Acutalibacteraceae bacterium (assembly GCA_045658105.1). GTDB lineage: Bacteria > Bacillota > Clostridia > Oscillospirales > Acutalibacteraceae > UBA737. The sequence continues at coordinate 42,474 of JAZOUK010000001.1, read as the reverse complement.
ATAAAAATTTATAGTTTATTATATACATAAGAGGTGAAATATATAATGTTCAAAATCGAAGTTGTAAAGTTCGAGGCTGATGTAATCGTTACATCTGGCGGCGGTGCACCAATCACACCTTGCACAGTTGACTAATTAATTGAAAATGAGGGGAACGTATAAAGCGTTCCCCTTGTTTAATGTTATGAGGAAAAGATAAATTAGGATTTAATTATTATATATAAGTTCTTTATTTATAACAAACAATAATTCCACCTTTTTCAGGTATGGTAAGCTGACATCAAAATAAATATATTTAAAAAAACTTACACAGGTGAAAAAATGAAATTAATACAAAAACCAGCAAAGCTTATTGATTTAATTATCGGCAAAAGAGCGTATAACGAAAATTTTATTTATAGACCACTCAAATACTTGATTTTTGCAGAAATTAGTGATAAAGAAACACTTGTTTTTAATAATCTGACTAAAGCTCTTATTTTGCTCAATTCTACTGAAACCCAAGTTATGAAAACACTCGATTTTTCGAAACATTTGGATTTTAAAATTAAATTAGTTGAAATGTTGTTTTTAGTTGAAGAAAATTTTAATGAGAAACAAAATGCTGATTCTATCCGTTCTATATCTAAGAATCTTTCTTCAACAAACGATATTACATGTTATACAATTTTACCCACTACTGCTTGTAACGCACGATGCTTTTATTGTTATGAAGCAGGAACAAATTTTGTTACAATGGATAATTATACAGCAGAAGCTGTTTCCAATTATATAATAAATAAATCTAATGGTAAGGATATTTCAATTCAATGGTTTGGTGGAGAGCCATTGTGTAATATAAATGCTATAGATATTATTTGTGAAAATCTTTCTAAAAATAAAATTAACTTTAAATCAACCATGACAACAAATGGATATAATTTTGATACTGACGTTGTAGAAAAAGCTGTTAAAAAATGGCATTTACAATTTGTACAGATAACCTTAGACGGTTTGGCTGAAACATATAACAGAGTAAAAAATTATAAAAATAATGACAAAAATGCTTTCGGACGAATAATTAATAATATTAATTTGCTTTCGAAGGCTGGTATAGATGTAAGAATTAGATTAAATATGGATTATCATAATTCAGATGAACTTTATGAATTGGCTGAATATTTGCATAATGAATTGAATTTTCTTGATAAGATATCGCTATACGTAATGCCATTATATGAAAATGTTGGATTTACAAAAACGGTTCATACTGAGATTGAAAAAGAAGAGTTAATCGATTCTTGCATAAATTTAATGAATCACTTCATTAAATTGGGTTTTTCTGTGCGTAAATACACAAGAATTAATTCAATAAGTGAATATGCATGCCAAGCAGATAATCCTTCAATGGTTTTAATATTGCCTAATGGTGATTTAGGATTTTGTGAGCATTATCTTGAAAATGATTCATTTGGAACAGTTTATGACTATGATGTTAAAAAACCTTTTTGGTGTGATTACCGTAAGCCAATAGATAAATGCAATACATGCGCTTTATATCCAACATGTCTTATGATGGAAAAATGTGTAAACGGAAGTTTGAAATGTGATAGATATACAATTTATTCTCATACGAAGTCAATTGAACATAGTATGAAACATATATATGAAAAGAACATGTAAACAGGAGAATACAGGGGAAGGTTCAAAACCACTGAAAAAGTCGTGAAAACATTTAAAAAGGAAAACATATGAAAAATAATATTGTATATCATTACTGCAATATGACAACATTTCAAAGCATTATTACAAATAAAAAAATTTGGTTATCTGATATAACAAAATCTAATGATTCAAAAGAGTTGAATTGGATTGTTGATTTTATAAAAAGTTCCTTTATTGATTATTATAAAAACAATACGAGTAATGAATTAAAGAGAAGATTACCAATAAGAAAATTTAAAAATCGGTTAAATCATCATCTCAAAGATTACTTTGATTTTGACGGTATAAAAAACAAGCATTACTACAATATGTATGTTGCTTGCTTTTGTAATCAAGGGGATAAATTAAGTCAATGGCGTGGTTATGCAGATGACGGTCGCGGAGTGGCTATTGGATTTGATAAGAACGTATTATGTAATCTGAAAAACAATTTCTTATTTGGAAACGATGTTAAGTATGATTTGTCATCGTCGCAAGATATGATTGAAGAATTTGCTAAATTATTTTTTGATAAAATTGAAATCGATATTTTAACCTATAATGGAAATGATTTAAATATTAATCTAATATGGAGTTTCGATAAATTTGGATTTAATTTATATCAAGAATCGGTTTTATATAAGGATAGTTATTTCAAAGAAGAAGACGAATGGCGGCTTTATTTTTTTGCATCAGATAATGAAAGGATACCACCTCAGTATGATGATTTCAAAATCAGAGATTGCAAATATCATATAAGAGGAAACGAACTTATTGCACATCATGAACTTGATTTTAGTCCGATCTCTGATAAGTTGATTAAAGAGGTTATATTAGGACCAAAATGCGGATTGTCTGAAAAAGATATGAGATTCTTTTTAAAAAATTACGACATTAAGTGTGCTGTGAAAAAATCAAACGGTAGTTATAGGTGAAAAAGAACACAGGTGTCGGTTCTCTGATTGATGAATCGACTACAAAGAGGGTTGAAAATAATCCTAAAACGGTTGTCAATGTAAAATAAATGCTAATTATTATTGAATTATCATTAATTATATGGTATTATAATTAGAGATTTATAATTATCTTGTAATAAGGGAGAAAGATATGAAACTAAAATATACTTTTATGATTAATGAATTAGGTGATAGCTTTGTTGCAGTTCCAATGTCTGATTCGTTAGAAAGCTTTAACGGTGTGCTCAAATTAAATGAAGGTGGAGCATTTATTATCGAAACCTTAAATAATGAAATTTCCTATGAAGATTTATGTGCTAAGGTTGCAGAAAAATTCTCAATTACCGTTGAAGAGGCTAAAGAGAATATGGAGCCCCTTTTTGAAAAATTAAGAGAAGAAAATTTGATTGAGGAATAACTAATGATCAAGTGCAAACTTGCGGATTTAAATATTCAGTTTGATACTGAATATGAAGAACGAATAGCATCATTGCTTTGTAATTATACTGAAGATTTTTCTAAAGCCGATATTGGTTTTGAAATAACCAAGTCTCAAATTGAATTTGAAAAAAAGCAGTTTGAGGGCGAATCAAAGTTTCTTTCAGATAGATTATATTGTGAGACTGCAATTTTGCGAAAAATAGGTGAAAAATTGCCTGATTTTGATGGTGCGGTGTTACATTCTGCTACATTTGCTGTTGATGGCGAGGGTGTTGCGTTTGGCGCTCTCAGCGGCACCGGTAAATCAACCCATATGTTTAAATGGCGCGATATGTTGGGCGAACAGTTTCAGATAATAAACGGTGACAAACCTTTTATTCGCTTTGTTAATAATGAGCTTTATACATACGGCAATCCGTGGGCAGGTAAGGAAGGCTTTCAATCTAATATAAAAGTTCCGTTAAAGCATATCTGTCAAATTGTTCGTAGCGAAACAAACCATACTGAGCCAATGTCAAAACAGGAAGGTATAAATCTTTTACTTAACCAGATTTATATTCCTCTTGACCCTATGGTGCGAATCAAAACCTTGCAGCTTATTAACCGTATTGTAGATAGTGTTACATTTTGGAAAATCTCTTGCAATATGGACCAAGATGCCGCAAAGACTTCCTACGAAGCAATTTTCGGTGGTGCCTATGAAAAAACATAATTATCTCTCGGAAATAGCAATTCATAATGCTGAAAACGTAAAGAAAGAAATGCACGAAAAAGGCGAGTACATTTCTTTAACACGCGGTTCAAGTATGCGTCCGCTTTTTAGAGAACACAGGGATGTTGTGGTTATTGCGCCTTTATCTCGCCAGCCGCGAAAATATGATGTATTGCTATACACAAGAATTAATAAGGACGATTTGGTTTTGCATCGCGTTCTAAAGGTTCGCGAAAAGGATTATATTATCCGAGGGGATAACACATATTCTTTCGAATATATACCCAAAGATGATGTAATCGGCATACTTAAGGAATTTTACAGAAACGGAAAATATGTAAACTGCGAAACGAATTGCGGTTATAGGTTCTATGCGGTATTCATTACCAAAATAAATTGTCTGGTTAAAATGTGGTATAGTCTTTTAAAACCATTTTTGAGTAAAATAAAGCATGGTGTTCTTGGAACCTTGCATAAGACAAATTAGTCCATTTAGTTAAACTAATCTATAATGTTTAAGAGGCTCTCTCGCCAAATTAGCGAGAGAGCCTCTGTTCATATGTATTGAATTTGTGTACCGGCTAAACAAAAATCGATTATTCCTCGTCCTCGCTGTCGGGCATATCCCAGTTGTGCCATACGGCCTGAACATCGTCATTATCTTCCAACATATCGATGAGTTTTTCCATTTTGGTTATCGATTCTTCGTCATCAAGCGTGGTCATAGTCTGAGGAACGTATGCGACCTCGGCAGAAAGGAAGCTAAAGCCTTTTGCCTCAAGTGCGTCACGCACAGCACCTAAATCGTTAGGCTCGGTAGTAATTTCAAAGACATCGCCGTCAAAATTAAAATCATCCGCACCGGCTTCAAGAGCGGCTTCCATAACGGAATCCTCGTCAAGCCCTTCAGCCTCAATATTTATGATTCCCTTACGGTCAAACATAAACATAACTGAGCCCGACTGACCGAGATTACCGCCGCATTTATCAAAGTAATGGCGCATTTCACCTGCGGTACGATTGCGGTTATCAGAAAGGGTTTCAACAACAACTGCAACACCTGACGGTCCGTAACCCTCGTAAATAAGTTCTTCGTAGTTATTAGCCTCACCGTCGCCCGCGGCTTTTTTGATAATTCTTTCAATATTTTCATTGGGCACATTTGCCGCCTTTGCCTTGGCAATTGCGTCCTTCAATTTACTATTTTCTTGTGGGTTGGGGCCGCCCTGCTTTACGATAACAGCAATTTCTCTACCAATCTTAGTAAAAATTTTAGCCTTTGCGGCATCTGTTTTTTCCTTTTTGCGCTTGATGTTGTTCCACTTGGAATGTCCTGACATAAAGTTATCATCCTTTCAAATATATCAATTAATATGATATCACATATCGGGGTTCTGTTCAAGTGCTTTTTCGCAAATTGATTCAATATCCATTATAGAATTAATTTCACCGCACATTCTTCTGAGTGCTGCGGCGCCCTTAAGCCCCTGCATATACCACGCGGTATGTTTTCTTGATTCAAGAATTGCCTTTTTAGGGTCTTTGTATTTTTCCATCAGCGCAACCTGTTCTAAGAGAGTTTTGAAGCGCTCGGTTAGTGAGGGCGGAGTATACGGTTTATTAGACAAATACGCATTAATTTCGCTAAAAACAAAGGGGTTACCTTCCGCGGCTCTCCCAACCATAACAAATGCACAACCTGTTGCGGAATACATATGTTCAGCCGAGATGCCATTAGTTATATCACCGTTAGCAACAACAGGGATATTGACCGATTTAACCACTTCAGATATGGTTTTATAATCAATTCCCGGAGCATACATCTGCATACGGGTTCTGCCGTGTACGGTAATCATAGCAGCACCTGCCGCTTCACATCTTTTGGCAAGATCAGGGGCGTTGATATGCTCACCGTCCCACCCTGTGCGCATTTTGACCGACACAGGAATATCGACCGCATTTACAACCGCCTCAACGATTCTTTGCGCAAGTAAGGGGTCCTTCATAAGCGCGCTTCCGCCACCATTACCTGCGACCTTTGGTGCGGGACAACCCATATTTATATCAATAAAATCGGGTTTAAAATCTAATGCTCTAATGGCTGCCTCAGCCATAGTTTCAGGCTCTCGTCCAAAAAGTTGAGAGGCAATAGGTCTCTCACTGTCCGAGCAGGCGAGCAGAGAAAACGATTTCCTGTCTCCCAACGAGACACCCTTGGAGCTTGTAAGCTCGCCTACGCAGAAAGCGGCGCCTTTTTTTATACATATTTCCCTCATCGCCCTATCGGCAACACCAGCCATCGGTGCAAGAGCGGCAAATCCATTAATTTCAACATTTCCAATCTTCATAAAATGAATTATATATTAATAATTGCTTTATGTCAATTTTTTGTTTAACTATTTAATAGTATTTTGAATTAAATATCTGTAAATTTTTTAAAAATATGATGACAATAATAGCAAAATATGTTATACTAATATGGAATATATTTTTATTATGTGTGATAATGGAGTTGAAGACTTGAAGCTACTTGCTATTGACGGAAACAGTATAATAAACCGAGCGTTTTACGGAATTAAGCTACTGTCTACTAAGGACGGTCGGTATACCAATGCTGTATACGGTTTTATAAATATTTTAAATAAACTGCTCGAAAGAGAAGTGCCTGATTGCGTGGCAGTAGCGTTTGATTTAAAGGCTCCAACCTTCCGCCACAAGCTTTATGGAAGCTATAAAGCAGGCAGAAAGGGTATGCCGCCCGAGCTTGCTGAGCAGCTTCCTGTTATGAAGGAGTGGCTGACCCTTGCGGGATACACCTGTATTGAGTGTGAGGGCTACGAGGCAGATGACATATTAGGAACCCTTGCGGATATTTGCGAGAAAAACGGTGATGAGTGTGTTATCTCTACAGGTGACCGCGATTCACTTCAGCTGATATCGGACAAAACAAGAGTTTTGCTTGCAGCGACTAAAATGGGCAGACCTGAAATAATTAATTATGATAAGCAAGCGCTTTTTGAAAAATACGGTCTTACACCCTGTGAGATGATAGAGCTTAAGGCTCTTATGGGAGATAGCTCGGATAATATCCCGGGTGTTGCCGGTGTGGGTGAAAAAACTGCAACCGACCTTATTACACGTTTTCACAGTATAGATAAAATTTATAACGAGCTTGACACAATTGATATAAAGGAAAGTGTACGCAAAAAGCTCACAGAGGGTAAGGGAAGCGCATATATGAGTCGCGAGCTCGGCACAATTTGTAAAAGCGCACCCATAAATAATGATGTTTCAGAATACCTGATACGCAAGCCTCAAAGTGGTGAGCTTGCGCGACTTATGACCGAGCTTGAATTCTACAAGCTCATGGAAAAAATGGGTATTGAACCTGATAACCGTCAGATGAGTCTTGATATGGATTGCGCGGAGCTAAAAAGCTTTACTGTATGCGATCACTCTGCTGACGAAATTGCAGATACATTAGATATATATATTGAAAATGAAAGTATTGTTGCTGTTTGCGACCAAAGGGTATATAAGCTAACTGCTACAGAGCTTGAGGAATTGCTCTGTAATAAGTCGAAACAAAAGAGAGTATACGATTATAAGGGGATTTATAAGAGCTATCCCAAAACAGAGAATGTAGTTTTTGATGCTCTGCTTGCGGGGTATCTTTGCAATCCGTCTTCATCTTCATATGAGATTGAGCGACTTATTCAGGAATACGGTGCGGTATTGTCAGATGAAATGGAGAATGAGGCTCAGTATATAAAAAACGCCTGCCTGTTTTCGATTACCTGTGACCGATTGACCGATGAACTCAAAAAAACAGGACAGTTAACCCTTTTAAGGGAAATAGAAATTCCGCTTGCAAGGGTTTTGGGTGATATGGAACTTGTTGGCTTTATGGCTGACAGAAAGGGACTTGAAGACTTGTCAAATGAGTTGGGAGAAAGAATTTCAGCACTTGAAACTGAGATATATTCTCTTGTCGGCTATGAATTTAACCTTAACTCTCCTAAGCAGTTGGGGGAGGCGCTCTTTGAAAAGCTCGGACTTCCTGCTAAAAAGAAGACTAAAAGCGGATACAGTACCAATGCAGAGGTTTTAGAGGGACTTCGTGACGCACATCCGGCGGTTGCGTTGTTGCTCGAATACCGTCAGTTGGCAAAGCTACGCTCGACCTATGCGGTGGGACTTTGCGACTGCATTGCTGATGACGGAAGAATTCATACCACATTCAATCAAACCGAGGCAAGAACGGGCAGAATAAGCTCGCTTGAACCTAATTTGCAGAATATTCCTGTAAGAACAGAGGAGGGCAAAAGGTTAAGAGAGTATTTTATAGCGCCTGAGGGCAGAGTGCTCTGCGATGCCGATTACAGTCAGATTGAGCTGAGGGTTTTAGCCCACATTGCCAGGGATAAAAATATGATAAATGCTTTTGAGTCGGGCACTGATATTCATACCGCAACGGCGGCGCAGGTTTTCGAAATACCTGAGGATATGGTTACTCCTGTAATGCGTAGCCGCGCAAAGGCGGTAAATTTTGGCATTGTTTACGGTATCGGCGCCTTTTCGCTTTCAAAGGATATAGGCGTTACCCGCGCAGAGGCGGATAACTATATAAGAACCTATCTTGCAAGCTATTCGGGGGTTGCAAGGTATATGGATGACACAATTAGCAACGCAAAGGCGGACGGTTATGTTACCACCCTTTTTGGTAGAAGAAGGTATCTGCCTGAGCTTAATAATTCCAACGGAATGCTACGCGCTTTTGGAGAGAGGGTGGCAAGAAATGCGCCGATTCAGGGCACAGCGGCTGATATAATAAAAATTGCCATGATAAGGGTTTTTGAAAAACTCAAGCAAGAGGTGCCGACGGCAAAGCTTATTTTACAGGTGCACGACGAGCTTATAGTTGAGTGTGACAAGGGTGATGCCGAAAAGGTGTGCAGTATTTTATTTGAGGAAATGCGCGCTGCGGCTAACCTTTCGGTAGAGCTCACTGCCGACGCCGCCTACGGTACAAACTGGTTAGAGGCGAAAGGATAACGGATAGAATGAGGGTGATTTTTGTTTGTACGGGTAATACCTGTCGAAGCCCTATGGCAGAGGGATATCTTAAGGTTAAGGACTTGCCTTGTGTGAGTGTCGGGAGCCGTGGTCTTGCAGCAGACGGTTCGCCTGTAAGCAAAAATTCGGCGGCGGTTATGAACGAAGTGGGAATTGACATTAATGAACATATTTCAAAGTCGCTTACCGTCGAGGAGCTTACTTCTGCCGACAAAATAATTTGTATGTCAAATTCGCATAAAGCGTATTTAGAAGGCTATGTAAACGAAGAAAAGCTTTCGGTTTTAGGCGGTGGAATACCCGACCCGTTTGGTGGAGATGTTGAGCTTTACAGAGGATGTAGAGATAGTATCTTTAAGGCGATAGATTCACTTATAGAGAGCGGATTTTTTGAGAGTATAACAATAATGCCCGTAGAACGTAAGCAGATAAAAAAGGTTGCAGAGCTTGAAAAAGTTTGCTTTTCTGAGCCTTGGAGCGAGGAAACCTTGCTTGACGCTTTGGCTCACGGCACAAAAATCTTTATCGCGGTAAGGGATAAAGAGGTTTTGGGATATGTGGGTATAACCACCGTGCTTGACGAGGGATATATCACGAATGTTGCAGTATTCCCTCAGTATCGCAGGCAGGGAGTGGGAGCGGCACTTATGAAAAGGGTGTTTGATTTAGCTTCTGAGCAGTCGCTGAGCTTTGTTTCTCTTGAGGTAAGGGAGTCGAACGTGGGCGCAATTTCGCTGTATGAGAAGTTTGATTTCAAGCTTGAGGGTAAGCGCAATAATTTTTATACTAATCCCAAAGAAAACGCATTAATAATGACAAAAAGGTTCTGAAAAAATGAAGATTTTAAGCATCGAAAGCTCTTGCGACGAGACCTCTGTGGCAGTAGTCGAGGGGCGGAGGGTTCTTTCAAATATAATAGCAACACAAATAGCGGAGCATCGTATTTACGGCGGTGTTGTGCCTGAAATTGCTTCGAGGAGACATACCGAGGCGATTAGTCATGTCTGTGATGAGGCGCTTAAAGAGGCAGGGATTACATACAGCGAGATTGATGCTGTGGCGGTCACCTTTGCTCCAGGTCTTATAGGAGCTTTGCTTGTGGGTGTAAACTTTGCAAAGGGACTCAGTATGTCTCTTGGGGTGCCGCTTATTCCGGTTCATCACCTGAGAAGCCATATTGCGGCGAATTATATTGCACATCCCGATTTAGAACCGCCTTTTCTGTGCCTTTTGGTGTCGGGCGGTAATACGGTTATTGCAGAGGTTACCCATTATACTAATTTCAAAATACTCGGTGGTACGCGTGACGATGCGGCAGGTGAATGCTTTGACAAAACCGCAAGATGTATGGGACTTGAGTATCCGGGTGGAGTGACACTTGATAAAATTGCTACCGAGGCTGATTCTAAAAAGTATCCTTTGCCTTTTCCACATTCGGGTGGCGGGGAATATGATTTTAGCTTTTCCGGTCTTAAAACGGCGGTTATAAATCTTGTTCATAATGCTGAGCAAAAGGGAATGGAAATTGATGTCCCTGTGCTTTGCGCTACAGTAAGGCAGAGGGTGTGCGATATGCTTATATCAAACACTATGAAAGCAGCAGAAAATTTGGGGTACACTAAAATAGCTGTGGCAGGCGGTGTGTCAGCTAACAGTGAGCTTAGGAGTAGAATGGATGCTGAATGCAAAAAAAGAGGATATTCACTTTATTATCCGCCGCTTAAATACTGTGGCGACAATGCCGCAATGGTAGGTGTTCAAGGGTATTATGAGTATCTTGACGGCAATATAGGCTCGGTTTCTCTTAATGCTACCGCTACATTGCCGATTGATTACAGATAATGTTAAGCTTTTAAAAAATCTCTGAAAGGGTGATATTAATGGCTAATAAAAGACTTCTTTTGATTGTTAATCCGTGCTCTGGCAAGGCAAAAATGCGAACAGAGCTTTTAAAGGTGGTTGAGATTTTCTCTGCTGCCGATTATACAGTTACCGTTTATCCCACAAAGGCACGCTTGGACGCTACCGAGTATGTTGAGAAGCTTGGGGAAAATGATTACGATTTAATTGTTGTCTGCGGTGGAGACGGCACACTTAATGAGGTTATAACAGGACTTATGAAATCGGGTAAGCGTTACAGATTGGGTTATATTCCATCGGGTACGCTTAACGAATGGTCTTCGGGACTGAATATATCAAGGAATATTGTTCGGGCGGCTAAGGATATTGTGTCGGGCAAAGAGCTTTCACTCGATATAGGAAAATTCGGTGAAAAATATTTTTGTTATACTGCGTCCTTTGGCGCATTTACCGCAGCTTCCTATTCCGCACCGCAGGATATTAAAAATGTTTTGGGTCAGGCGGCATATTTCTTTGAGGGAATAAAAAGTCTCGGTAGTATAAAGCCTATTCATCTTAAATTCGTTTGCGACGATAAAGAAATTGAGGGAGATTTTCTCTTTGGAGCTATATCAAACTCAATGTCGGTAGGCGGAATAGTGAAATTTGATGAACGCACGGTAAAGCTTAACGATGGAATGTTTGAAGTTTTGCTTATTAGAAATCCTGACAATGTTTTAAAGCTTCAGCCCCTTATTGACGGTATAATAAGGCAGGAGCTTGACCGTGAGGGTATGGAGTTTTTCCATACAAAGGAAATCACCGTGGTTGGCGGTGAGGAAGTTTCCTGGACGCTTGACGGTGAGTTTTGTCAGGGAGCGGAGGAAATAACCGTTAAAAATATTAATAATGCTATAGATTTAATAGTTCCGTAATTTTGCATTAAAACTTTAGGGGGAAAATTAATGTTTACAAGAGATATTGGTGTTGACTTGGGCACCGCTAATACATTGGTGTGTCTTAAGGGCAAGGGAATTATAATGCGTGAGCCCTCGGTTGTGGCTTATGATATTAGAAACGATGCTGTCCGCGCGGTTGGTACAGAGGCTAAGGAAATGATAGGTAGAACCCCCGGTTCGATTGTGGCGGTAAGACCGCTTAAGGATGGCGTTATAGCAGACTTTGACGTAACGGCGGCAATGCTCAAAAGATTTGTGAGACAGGCAATGAAGGGCTCATTCTTTTCAAGGGTGAGAATGGTTGTGTGTATTCCTGCAGGTGTAACCGAGGTTGAAAGCCGCGCGGTTTACGATGCCGCAAAGCTTGCGGGAGCTGCAGATATAGATTTGGTTGAGGAGCCTATGGCGGCGGCTGTCGGCGCAGGACTTCCTGTATGGGATGCGGCAGGTAGTATGGTTGTTGATGTGGGCGGAGGAACAAGTGAGGTTGCGGTAATCTCGCTTGGCGATATCGTTACGGCTCAATCTATCCGTATTGCGGGCGACGACCTTGACGAGGCTATAATCAACTATGTAAGGAGAAAGCATAATCTCCTTATAGGTGAGCGTACGGCTGAGCAGATTAAAATAGAAATCGGTTCTGCAAAGCCATATGATAATGAGACAAGCATTGAAATTAAGGGTAGAAATCAGGTAGATGGTTTGCCTAAGAATGTTATAATCACCTCTGAAGAGGTTCGTGCCGCTATGGCTGATCCGATTTCGCAGATAATTGATACCATTCGTTTAACACTTGAAAAAACGCCCCCTGAGTTGAGTGCAGATATTATTGACCGCGGAATTACTATGACCGGTGGTGGCGCACTGCTTCGCGGCTTTGCTGAGCTTATCGCTGAGGAGACTGGTATGCCGGTAACCGTTGCGGCAAATCCGCTCGACTGTGTGGTTTTGGGAACCGCAAAAAGACTTGAAGCAGATAGTGGTTTCCAGAACTATGTTTTCCGCAGAGGAAAGCGCTTTAGATAATAAAAAAGGATGCTTAAGCATTCGTTTGGAGGATAAAAATGCGGTTCTTTTTTCGTAGCCGACAGTTTAAAATTATTCTTTCGGTAGCTGTGGCTATTATTGCAGTTGCAGTAACCTGTATCATTTTAGGTGGAAGAATGGCACCACAAGCAGACATTATGGGTACGGTAACCGCCCCTCTGAGAGCGGTTATAACCAAGGTTTCCAACGGTATTTCGGACTTTATATCAGCCTATACCGAGGGGAATCAAATAATGTTGCAAAATGCTGAGCTTGAGACCGAGATAAACGGTCTTATAGAGCAGCTTGCGGATTACGAAAAGGTAACTGCTGAAAATGAGTTTTATAAAAAATATCTTGAAATAAAAGATACCAATCCTGATTTTAAGTTTGCACCGGCAACACTTATTTCAAGGGATTCAAAAGACCCTTATAAGGGATTTGTTATAAATAAGGGCACATTAAACGATATCAGCGTTAATGACCCAGTTATTACCGATGCAGGACTTGTGGGCTTTGTTTCTGAAGCAGGACTTACAACCAGTAAGGTTTCTACTGTGCTGAGTCCCGATATAACTCTCGGAGCGCTTGATAACAGAACAAACGATTCGGGTATTCTTTCGGGTAGCCTTGAAATGGCAAAAGAGGGTAAAACAAAGCTTTACAACCTTTCGCGTTCCTGTAATGTTGCGGTTGGGGATTATGTAATAACCTCGGGTGAGGGTATCTTCCCTGAGGGCTTGCTTATAGGAACAATACAGTCTATAGGAAGTGACGAGTACAACACCTCTATATTTGCCGCAGTAAAGCCCTTTGCAAATATAGACGAGATTCGCGAGGTTATGGTGATAACCAATTTCGAGGGTCAGGGTGGACTCGTTCCCGGAGGCGATAAATAATGCCTGAGAAAAAATATCATCCGCTTATTATTATTTTTAATATCATACTTTTTTCGGCTGTACTTATCATTCATTCGGTAGATGTTATTGATATTAGCATAAAAAATGCCACGCCCTTTCTTATACTGCCCTTGCTTACGGCTTTTTCCTTTTACCATAGCTTTGCGATGTCTGCTATAACAGGCTTTTTGTGCGGAGCGTTTATTGATAGCGTAGCTTCGGGCTCGTATTGCTTTAACAGCCTTGCGCTTATGCTTATTGCGGCGGCGGTAAGTCTGCTTTCGGACACCCTTTTTAATAAAAACATTTTTGCTGCAACGGTGCTTTCGCTTACTGTATCGGCATTGTATTTTATAGCATTGTGGGTGTTTTTTCATGCAGTAAACCGTTCTGTGCAGGATAGCCTTTGGTATCTGTTGGGATACGGTTTGCCGTCGGCACTTTATTCATCTGTATTTGTAATACCTCTGTTTTACTTTTATAGATTTCTTGAAAACAAAAAAGCAAATTAAAACTACAGGATATAAGGAGAAATAAATTGCCTTTTCAGAAAAAAAGTCAGACTAAGCTGACGGTTTTGTCGGTTTTTCTGGTGTTTGTTATCGTTTTGTTCAGCGCAAAGGTATATTCTATACAGATAACCAACGCTGATAAATATGTAGATAAGAATGATGGTGCATCCTCTGTGCTTACCGCTGTGCTCAAGGCACCGCGCGGAGAGATTCTCGACTGTTACGGAAGACAGATTGCTATTAACCGTGACGGTTATAACATTGTTTTCAATAAGGCATATATAAAGGAAAATCTTAACGATGTTATACTCACCCTTGTAAAGCTTATGGAAAGCACAGGGAATAAGTGGAACGACCGCCTGCCTATGGCAATGACCTCGCCATATAATTATATCGAAGGTGAGGATACGGCTGAGCTTATAAAAATTCTTGAGCTTGCCCATTATGCTACGGCAAAAAACTGCTTTGACGAAATGGTTTTAAGGTATTCGCTTGAGGAATATACCCCCGATGAGCAACGAAAAATTATGGGCGTAAGGTATTCTATGACTGCCGCCGATTTTTCAATTTCTTATCCATTTACCTTTGCAGAGGATATTCCCACAGAGCTTATGCGCAAGGTTTCTGAGTCGGCCTTTTTGTTAAACGGAGTAACGGTAGAGGTTGTGCCCTTCCGCGAGTATACCGACACTTCGCTTGCAGTTAATCTTATAGGCTCGGTAGGTCCTATTTATAAGGAAGAATGGGAGGAATATAAGGCTAAGGGATATTCCTATGACGATAAGATTGGCAAAAGCGGTATTGAGGCGTGGGGAGAGGAATACCTCAGAGGTATTGACGGTGAAATTACCTATAGACTTGATTCTCAGGGCAATATAATCTCAAAAGAGGTTACAAAGGAGCCTATTGCAGGAAAAACCATAATGCTCACACTCGATAAGGTTATGCAAAGAAGTGCTCAGGATTCTCTGGCGCAGGTGGTTAGAAAACTGCAGTCGGAGGGCGGCTCTGTAACGGCAGGCTCAGCGGTTGCGGTAAGGATAGATTCGGGCTCAGTAATATGCGCGGCAAATTATCCGACCTATGATTCGGCAACTATGGGCGAAAAATATGAAACACTTGTTAAGGACCCCGCAAAGCCGCTTACAAATCGAGCTTTTCAGGGTGTATATCCAATAGGCTCAACGATTAAGCCTATTGTTGCAATTGCGGCGCTTGAAAATAATAAGCTACAACACGGGGAAACTATAAAATGCGTTAGAAACTACGCTCTTTTTGCTGATTATCAGCCTGACTGTATGCATTATCACGGTCATATGAACCTTAAGAGTGCGCTTTCAAAGAGTTGTAACTATTTCTTTTTCGAGCTTGGTAAGCGTTTGGGTGCAATTTCACTTACAGATTACTTCAAGCAGTTCGGTCTTGGTGTTAAAACAGGTGTAGAGGTTGGAGATAGCGCCGGAATAATAGTTGAACCTACATCTAACGGACTTGGCGGCGATACGCTTCAGATAGCAATTGGACAAAAGAATGCTTTCACACCACTTCAGCTTGCAAATTATACGGCGGCGCTCGCCAATGGCGGAACACACTATAATGCAAGTCTTATAAGCCAAATTGTTTCATATGATATGTCAGAAACCTATGAGAAGCCCGAGGCAGAGGTTGTTAATAAAATTAAAATGGACACAAGGAATCTTGCGGCGGTAAAAGAGGGTATGCTCTCGGTTACAGAGGACGGTACGGGAAGAGCTGCGTTGGGTGATTATCCAATAAAGGTTGGCGGCAAAACCGGCACCTCACAGGTTGAGGGCAAGGTGGACCATAGCGTGTTTATTGCATTTGCGCCGTTTGATAAGCCTGAGATTGCAATATCGGTTGTGCTGGAGCACGGAAATTCGGGCTATTCGGCAGGTACAGTTGTTCGTAACATAATGGATACCTATTTTTATGCGGACAGTAAATCCCCTCAGGAGGATATGCCGTTTGTGGTACTTGATTAGTTTCGGAAGAACTTAAAAATTCAAATAATATTGGCAATATTTTAATGATTTAAATTGACAAAGAAAATTCAATGTGATAGAATAATTCGAAAGGGGAAAGCAATGGGTAATGTATTTGCTGTAACCTCCGGTAAAGGGGGAGTAGGCAAGTCTACAGTTTCAATTGGTATATCGGCGGCTTTTTGCGCATTGGGCAAGAGGGTGCTGCTGATTGATATGGACGAGGGACTTCGATGTCTTGACCTCATGCTTGGTATGGACAAGTCTGCGGTTTTTGATCTTGGAGACATTCTTGCAGGCAAGGAGTTTGATGCGGCGGTTTATGCCTGTAGTGATATTGAGGGCTTGTTTCTTGTTCCTGCACCTGCAAGGTTGGGTACGATAGATACATATGCTTTTGAAAAATTTGCTTCTTTTGCATCGGAAAATTATGATATTGTTATTTTTGATTTTCCGGCGGGTATAAATTTATCCCTATACGGCTGTTTGCCTGAGACGGCGGTCTTTTTAACCGTTGCAGTGCCGGACCCTGTTTCAATAAGGGATGCGGCGGCTGTAAGTAGAGCTCTTGCAGAGAAAAAACTTTATGCAAGACTCGTAATTAATAGATTTATTTACAGTCAAAGCCGTAAGTATGATGTAAAAAATATAGACGGTATTATCGATGCGGCATCACTTCGCCTCATCGGAATAGTGCCTGAGTCAGAGGAGCTGACAATGCTGTCGTTAAGGCACAAAATGAGCAAAAAAGGCAGAGCCGCAGCCGCTTTTTTGAGAATCGCACGCCGTCTTTTGGGTGAGCATATTTTGCTCCCTAAACCAAAAAAGATATGAAAGGATATTGAAATTATGACAATTGCTTTAATTGCACACGACGCTAAAAAGGAACTAATGGTACAGTTTTGTATCGCATATTGTGGCATATTGAGCAGATATAATTTGGTTGCTACAGGTGCAACAGGAAAAACTGTCTCAGAAGCAACAGGTCTCAATATCGTAAGATTTTTGAGTGGCTCTCAGGGCGGTGCTCAGCAGATTGCCTCAAGAATCGGTTGTGACGAAATAGACCTTCTCCTTATGTTCCGTGATCCGCTCAATCCTAAACCGAGCGAGCCTGATGAGCGCGCACTTTTACGCCTTTGTGATGTTCACAATATCCCTGTTGCAACAAATATTGCAACAGCTGAGGTACTTATTCACGGTCTCGAACGCGGTGACCTTGATTGGCGCGAAATTATTAAGAAAGATAATTAATTAATTAATTTAGGAAGTTGTCTGTATGGCTGAAATTAACCGTGCTGTAAAAGGCACTAATGATATTTTACCTCAAAACAGTCACGAATGGCAGTTTGTTGAGGGGAAAATGCTTGAAACCGCATCACTTTATGGTTTTAGCGAAATTCGTGTGCCCGTTTTCGAGCATACCGAGGTTTTTTTGCGCAGTGTTGGGGATACTACCGATGTAGTGCAAAAGGAAATGTACACCTTTGATGATAAGGGCGGTCGCTCAATTACTTTGCGTCCCGAACTTACGGCAGGTGTTATAAGAAGTACAATTGAAAAGGGACTTGTTAACGGAGCGCTTCCTGTAAAGGTTTGTTATATCGGCGGTTGCTACCGTTATGAAAAGCCTCAGGCGGGAAGACTCAGGGAGTTTCATCAGTTTGGTGTTGAATGTATAGGGGCCGGGGCACCTAATGCCGATGCTGAGATTATCTCACTTGCACGTCAGGTTTTGGATAATATAGGAATTAAAAAGATTTCACTTGAAATTAATTCTATTGGCTGTCCTGAGTGCAGAAAGGCATATCACGCGGCATTAAAAGAATATTTTAATCAAAATATAGATACCCTTTGCGGCACCTGTAAGGAAAGACTTGAACGAAACCCAATGCGAATATTGGATTGCAAGTCTCCAGTTTGCTCTGAGCTTGCGGCTAAGGCACCGGTTGTGCTTGATTATCTTTGCGATGATTGCCATGACCATTTTGAAAGCGTTAAGGCTCACCTTACTGCTGCAGGGATAGAGTATACCATAAATCCGCATATTGTAAGAGGACTTGACTATTATACCCGTACTGTTTTTGAGTTTGTGTCGGGTGATATTGGTGCACAGTCTACAGTTTGCGGAGGCGGCAGGTATGACGGACTTATTTCTCAAATGGGTGGTCCTGCAACTCCGTCGTTGGGCTTTGCAATGGGCATAGAGCGTCTTATGCTTGTGCTTGAGGCACAGAAGGCAGAGCTACCAAAGGCTCCCACAACAGACCTTTATATTGCAACAATGGGCGAAAATGCTCAGGTAAAGGCAACCTCGCTATGCGCAGATTTGCGCCGTGAGGGACTCAAGGCTGAAACCGATATTTGCGGCAGAAGTCTTAAAGCGCAGATGAAATATGCAAACAAAATAGGTGCAAAGTTCTCTATGGTGCTTGGCGACAATGAAATTGAGGTTGGCAAGGCAAGACTTAAGGATATGGCAGAGGGCACCGAAAAGGAAATCGAGCTCGACCAAACGGTTGAGGAATTAGGCGAAGCAATAAGAATGCAAATTTTCAAGAATATAGCCGAGATTATATAAAAAGAGGGTTCTTTAAATGGCATTAGATAGAATGGATGGCTTAAGGCGTACGGATTATTGCGGTACTCTTACAAAGGAAAATGAGGGCAAGCAGGTTACAGTTGTCGGCTGGGTACAGCGTCAGCGTGACTTGGGCGGTCTTATCTTTGTTGATTTGAGAGACAGAACAGGTATCGTTCAGCTTGCATTTGACGATAATACTGAGAAATCGATTTTTGAAAAGGCGTCTACAATAAGAAGCGAATATGTGTGTATGGCAGAGGGTAAGGTTCGTATCCGTTCCTCGATTAATACTGAAATCCCTACTGGTGAAATAGAGATTGAGGTAACAACCCTTAAGATTTTGGGTGTTTCGGAGACCCCGCCTTTTGAGATTTTGCCTGATTCTAATGCAAACGAGGAGCTGAGACTCCGCTACCGTTATCTTGACCTTCGTCGCCCTGATATACAGAAGAATATTCTTATGCGCCATAAGATTGCAAAGGTTACAAGAGATTATTTTGACGATAACGGCTTTATCGAGATAGAAACACCCACACTTATTAAGTCAACACCTGAGGGTGCAAGGGATTATCTTGTTCCGTCACGTATTCATAAGGGTAGCTTTTTCGCGCTTCCTCAGTCACCTCAGCTTTATAAGCAGTTACTTATGCTTTCGGGCTTTGACCGCTATATGCAGATTGCACGTTGCTATCGTGATGAGGATTTGCGTGCAGACCGTCAGCCTGAGTTTACACAGATTGACCTTGAGATGTCTTTTGTTGAGCCTGAGGACGTTTATGCAATAGCTGAGGGTTATGTAAAGCGCCTTTTTAAGGAGGTTTTGGGGGTTGATATTGCAACACCTCTGCCGAGACTTACCTTTACCGAGGCTATGAATGATTATGGCTCAGATAAGCCTGATATCCGCTTTGACATGAAGATAACCGACCTTTCTGATATTGTGGCTGATTGTGGTTTTGGTGTATTTGCGGATACAATTAAGAATGGCGGAACAGTTCGAGCTATTAATGCAAAAAATGCGGCGAGCGTTTACACCCGTAAGGAAATAGATAAGCTTACTGAAGAGGCAAAGGGAATTGGCGCTAAGGGACTTGCCTTTGTTCGTTGGAGTGAAGATGCTCCGACCTGCTCTTTTGCTAAGTTTATGACCGAGCAGGAAATGGCGGAAATATATGAGCGCACAGGCGCTGAAAAGGGCGATGTCATTTTGATTGTTGCCGACCGTAAGAAGATTGCGCTTTCTGTTTTGGGTGCGCTCCGTCTTACTGTTGCGAAAAGACTTAATATTATTCCTGATACCTTTAATTTCCTTTGGATTACAGAATTCCCGTTCTTTGAGTATAACGAGGAAACAGGAAATTGGGATGCTATGCACCATCCATTCACCTCACCGCTTGATGATAGCCTACAGTACCTTGATACTGCGCCTGAAAAGGTGTTTGCTAAGGCATACGACTTGGTGCTTAACGGTGTTGAACTTTCGAGCGGATCTATCCGTATTTCCGACCCTGAGCTTCAGAAGAAGATGTTCAAGGCTTTGGGACTTTCGGATGAGGAAGCGGCTGAGAAGTTTGGTTTCCTTGTAGATGCTTATCGCTATGGAGCACCGCCTCATGGTGGTATGGGAATCGGACTTGACCGTTTGGCTATGATTATGTGCGGTTGCGATTCTTTGCGCGATGTAATAGCATTTCCCAAGGTTTCGAATTCGAGCGAGCCGATGTCCGGCGCTCCTGCAGGGGTTGACAACGCACAACTTAAAGACCTTGCAATTGGAATTTTAAAGGAAGAATAATATTTTTTAGATGTATTAACGCCTCTGACTTCGGTTGGAGGTGTTTTGCCTGAGCAACTTAACTGTAACACAGGATTTTCCACTCGTCACTTCTTTTTCATTGTTTACTGTAACATATCTATTGTAAGCCCACAAAATTTGGAACATAATAAACCAAAAATCGATTGACAAAATGACTTCGATGTGATAACATATCAATGTAGTTTTTTGTCGGGTATGGAGGTTGGCTTGTGAAGGCTCTTGAGGAGAAAATTTTAAGGGAGGGCGAAGTTCTCCCTGGGAATATTTTGAAGGTTGGTTCTTTTCTTAACCACCAGCTTGATGTTGATTTTCTAATGGAAATGGGAAAGGAAATTGCTCGCCTTTTTGAAAATCAGGGTGTAACAAAAATACTTACAGTTGAAACATCGGGTATCGCTATTGCTATGGGCGCTGCCGCCGTAATGCATATTCCTGTGGTTTTTGCTAAAAAGCATAAGACAGGAAATCTTTCAGGTGATATGTATACCACGGTTGTTCATTCTTATACACACGGGGTTGACTATGATATTGTTGTTAATACCGATTATCTCGGAAGTGACGATAAGGTTCTTATAGTGGATGATTTTCTTGCTAACGGTAAGGCGCTTATGGGACTTATTGATATAGTAAATCAGGCAGGTGCTACTCTTGTGGGCTGCTCTTGTGCAATTGAAAAGGGTTTCCAAAAGGGTGGGGATACTTTGAGAGAGCAGGGTATAAGGGTTGAATCGCTTGCTATTGTTGATAGTATGGATGATAAAACGCTTGTATTCCGTGAACAGAAGGCAACTGTTTAATTTTTTTGAGTATGTAATAAAATTTACATAAATTAAAAAAGAGGAGAAAAAGAAAATGAAAAAACTTATTGCCCTGCTTCTTGTGGCTGTTATGCTTTTCGCATTTGCCGGCTGTGGAAGCAAAGACACAAGCTCAGATGCTGACGATGCTGCAAAGGTACTTTCTATTGATGAAGTAACCCTTACCAAGGAAGACACAATCACTGCAGTAGCTAAAGAGGACCTTAAGGTTGGCTTTATCTTCTTGCATGATGCAAACTCTACCTATGATAAGAACTTTATCGATGCTGCTGATGCTGCTTGTAAGGCTCTCGGAATCAAGGAAGATCAGGTTATTATGAAGACTGGTATCCCTGAGGGTGAAGAATGCTACACAACCGCTAAGGAGCTTGTAACTGCAGGCTGTCAGGTTATCTTTGCTGACTCATTCGGTCACGAGCCTTATATGATTAAGGCCGCTAAGGAATTCCCCAAGGTTCAGTTCTGTCACGCTACCGGTACTCGCGGTAAGATTGAGGGTGTAGGTAACTACCACACCGCTTTTGCTGAAATCTACAAGGGCCGTTATCTTGCAGGTATTGCTGCAGGTATGAAGCTCAACGAAATGATTAAGGCTGGCAAGTTCACCGCTGAAGAGGCTAAGATTGGTTATGTTGGTGCATTCCCCTATGCCGAGGTTATCTCAGGCTACACCTCTTTCTATCTTGGTGTTAAGTCTGTATGCCCCACCGTTACAATGGAAGTTCAGTATACACAGTCTTGGTTTGATATTGAGAAGGAAAACACTGCTGCTAAGGCTCTTATAGCTAACGGCTGTAAGCTTATCAGCCAGCACGCTGACTCTTCAGGTGCTCCTTCTGCTTGTGAGGCTGCAGGCATCCCCAATGTTGCTTACAATGTTGATACCTCTAACATCGGACCTAACACAGCTATCATTTCTTCCAAGATTTCTTGGGTTCCTTATATGACAATGATGCTCAAGGCTGTTATCGAGGGTACATCTATTCCTGCTGACTACTGCGCAACACTTGCTGAGGATGCAGTTCAGCTTACCGCTCTTACAAAGAATGCTGCTGCAGGAACACAGGAAGCTATTAATGCTGCAAAGGCTAAGCTTAACGACGGCAGTCTCAAGGTATTTGATACAAAGACCTTTACTGTTGGCGGCAAAGAACTTAAGACTTATCTTGCAGACGTAGTTGACTTAGGTGACTATGTTCCGGATACAGAGGCTATTGTTGACGGTCGATTTATTGAGTCTGAGAAGCGTTCAGCTCCCTACTTCAATGTTATTATCGACGGTATTACAGTACCTGCTGAATAATTAATTCGCTCTAAGGCGGAGTGCAGATGTGCTCCGCCTTATTTTGGTTTCTGTTTTGAAAAAGCTATTGTGTATGGTAATGGCTCTTTCAAAGCGGAATTCAATAAAAAGGAAAGGAAGAAAAAAGTGGAACAAATACCTGCAATTGAGCTAAAAAATATAACAAAGACATTTGGCAGTGTTGTGGCAAACAAGAATGTTAATTTAAAGGTGAACCGTGGTGAAATTCTCTCGATATTGGGAGAAAACGGTAGCGGAAAAACCACCCTTATGAATATGATTTCGGGAATATATTTTCCTGATGACGGTCAGATTTTTATCGGCGGAGAAGAGGTTGTAATTCGTTCTCCTAAGGATGCCTTTCAGTATAAAATCGGTATGATACATCAGCATTTTAAGCTTGTTGATGTTTTTACTGCTACTGAGAATATTATTCTTGGTATTAAGGACAAGGGTAAGTACGATGTTAAGCAGGCGGCAAAGAGCATTAAGGAGATTGCTGATAAATATAGCTTTGATATTGATCCTTTAAAGAAAATACATGAAATGTCGGTTTCGGAAAAACAGACGGTTGAAATTATAAAGGTACTCTACAGAGGAGCAGATATTCTTATTCTTGATGAGCCTACAGCCGTGCTTACACCTCAGGAAACACAGCGCCTTTTTGCAGTTCTGCGCCGTATGAGGGATGACGGTAAGGCTATTATAATAATCACCCACAAGCTTCACGAAGTGCTCTCGCTCTCTGATCGTGTTGCGGTTTTGAGAAAGGGTGAGTATGTAGGTACGGTTGAAACTGCCGATACTGATGAGTCTCAGCTTACCGAAATGATGGTTGGCAAAAAAATAAGCCTCAATATTGAGCGTAGTGAGCCTGTAAACACTGAGGATAGGCTTGTTGTTAATGATATTGAGTGCATTAACCGTGACGGTGTAAAGGTTTTGGATGATATAACCTTTACGGCAAAGGCCGGCGAAATATTAGGTATTGCAGGAATTGCAGGCTCGGGTCAGCGTGAGTTGCTTGAGGCTATTGCGGGACTTCAGAGCGTTCAGTACGGTTCAATTGTTTATAATGATCCGAAAACAGGTAAAAGCGAAAATCTAAAGGATAAAACACCGCTCCAAATCAGAGAGCTTGGTGTAAGGCTTTCCTTTGTTCCTGAGGACCGTCTTGGTATGGGTCTTGTCGGCAATATGGATATTATTGACAATATGATGCTCAGAAGTTATCGTAAGGGTAGGTCTGTATTTCTTGAGAGAAAGGCACCAAAAGATTTGGCAGAGCATATTATTGCCGACCTTGAGGTTGTTACTCCGGGAGCTACCACCCCTGTAAGAAGACTTTCGGGCGGTAATGTTCAAAAGGTGCTTGTGGGTCGTGAAATTGCAGCGGCTCCTACCGTTCTAATGGCGGCATATCCTGTACGAGGTCTTGATATAAACTCCTCTTATACTATTTATAATCTGCTTAATGAGCAAAAAAAGAAGGGTGTAGCTGTAATATTTGTCGGTGAAGACCTTGATGTACTTACAGAGCTTTGCGACCGCATTATGGTTATCGGTTCTGGTAGGGTTACAGGTATTGTTGACGGCAGAACCGCTACCAAGGAAGAAATCGGTCTGCTTATGACCAAATCCCACGGAGGTGAGCAGAATGGCTAATACAAAAATTAAAGCAACACGCGAACCGCTTATCCATATCACCAAAAGGGCAGATATGAGCTTTGGTAAATCAGCGATTATTCACTTTATTGGTATTCTTGTGGCACTATTACTTAGCAGCTTGCTTGTTGTTGCAATTACAGGACAAAATCCAATTCAGCTTTTTAAATCAATGTATGAGGGTGTTATAGGCACTCCTATTGCAAACTCAGGTTTAAATAAAAAGTATATGGAGTCTATCCATATTGCGGCAATACTGCTTTGTATATCGTTGGCTGTAACTCCTGCTTTTAAGATGAAGTTCTGGAATATCGGCGCTGAGGGACAGGTGCTTATGGGTTGTCTTGCATCAGCATACTGTATGATTGAGCTTGGCGGAACGATGAGTGAGCCCATGCTTCTTATCGTTATGCTGCTTGCGAGTATAGCTGTTGGTGCTATATGGGCGGTAATTCCAGCAATTTGTAAGGCTTTTTGGAACACAAACGAAACACTCTTTACCCTTATGATGAACTATGTTGCGATGACACTTGTTTCATATTTTATTATGGTTAAGGATAAATCGGGTAGAAGCGACCTTGGAATTATTAACGAGCGTACAGGCTACGGTTATCTACCTAATTTGTTTGACAGAAACTATATTTTTAATATACTTATTGTTGTTGGCGTTACTGTGTTTATGTTTGTTTATCTTAAGTACAGTAAGCAGGGATATGAAATATCGGTTGTGGGTGAGAGTGAAAATACTGCACGTTATATCGGAATAAACGTTAAAAAGGTAATTATAAGAACAGTTGCAATATCGGGTGCTATATGCGGTCTTGTAGGCTTTATGATTATTGCGGGTGACAAGCATTCTATTAAAGATGATATTGTCGGCGGTCAGGGCTTTACCGCGATTATGGTTTCCTGGATGGCTAAATTCAATCCCATTATTATGATACCGGTTTCTATGCTTATTGTTTTCCTTAGCGTAGGTAGTAAATTTGCTACCTCTGCTTTTAAAATTGATAACAGTATCGGTGACCTTCTTACTGCAATTGTTATTTTCTCAATAATTGCTTGTGAGTTCTTCACAAGATATAAAATTAATTTCCGTAAACCGAAAAGGAGGGGTTAAAGAATGAATTTTACAATGCTAATTTCTTTCATTCAGCAGTCAATTCGCTTGAGCTCAACCCTTCTTTTAGGTTCCACAGGTGAAATTATCACCGAAAAGTCGGGCAACTTGAATCTCGGTACACCGGGAATTATGGCTACAGGTGCTATAAGCGGAATTGTGGGCGCTTATTTTTATACTACATCGGGTATTGCATTTAATCCTGTATTGAGTATTATCATAACACTTCTTTGCGGTGTTATAGGCGCACTTTTAACTACACTTATTTATTGTTATCTTACAATTACACTTAAAACTAATCAAAATGTCACAGGTCTTGCGCTTACAACCTTTGGTGTTGGAATAAGTAACTTTGTGGGAAGTATTATTAATCAGCAAATGGGCGGAACGGGTGTTGCTGCTTTTCCCGAAATTGGAAAGGCATACAGGACGGCGTTGCCCTTTGCCGATAAGTTGGGTGTTTTTGGAGATATCTTTCTTTCATACGGCTTTATGACCTATCTTGCTATTGCAATAGCTATTGCAGTCGCCTTTGTTATTACCAAAACACGAATTGGTCTTAATCTCCGCTCTGTGGGAGAAAATCCCGCCACATCGGATGCAGCGGGAATTAGTGTAAACCGTTATAAATATGTTGCAACCTGTGTTGGTGGTGTAATTTCAGGTATGGGCGGCCTTTATTATGTTATGGACTTTGCCGCTGCAAACTGGCAAAATAACATTCTCGATCAGTTCGGTTGGCTTTCGGTTGCATTGGTTATCTTTGCGGTTTGGCGTCCAAATGCCGCAATAATGGGCTCGATAATCTTCGGTGCGCTTTATGTTGTAGGGCCGTTCTTGCTTCAACTTAGTACAAAGGACCAAGAGCTTCTTAAAATTTTACCCTACCTTGTAACAATAATAGTGCTTGTTATCATCAGTATGAGAGACAAAAAGGAGAATCAGCCTCCTCAGAGTCTAGGACTTTCTTATTTCCGCGAAGAAAGATAATAGTGTATTAAAATGCAGCGTGTGGTTAACAGCTTACCACACGCTGCTTATTTTACTTTTAGCACCTAAAACAAATAAAATATAACATTATTTGACATCAAAACTAAAAGGTAACTTGTTGACATATATAAGTAAAAATGTTATATTATTATTATATTTTGATAATTATAATGATGCGTATATTCGTTTTTAAAAGGAGATAAACTATGCTTAAAAAGCTTTTATCAGTTTTATTAGTTTTGAGTTTGTTTGTAGTAGCAATTGTGCCTTGCTTTTCGGTAAATGCCGCCATAATTGAGGAGGGTAATATTAAAATAGCCTCGGTTTCGGGCATAACGGGGGACGATGTACTTGTACCTGTAACAATTGAAAATAATCCCGGAATAATGGCAATTACTATATCTATAACATATAATTCCAGTGCGCTTGATTATACCGGTTATATGTTTGGCGATGTTGTTGAAGACTATACCGTTGTGGCACATCCTAATAAAAAGTTTATACGCTTTGTAAACTGTGAGTCGAGGAATCGCTATACGGACGGTACCCTCCTTACCCTTAAGTTTAAGATTAAGGATAAGGCAACTGCTGAGTTCCATAAAATCGATATAGAATATTCTTTAGGAGATTTCTGTAACTGGACACTTGACAAAATAATGCCAACCATTACAGAGGGCGGTGTTGATGTTGCCTACAATGGAAACAACTGCGTTCATAAAAAATACGGTGAGTGGACAAAGGCGGCGGCAGCTTCTTGTGAGGAAGGCGGAGCCGAGAGCCGCTTGTGCACTACCTGCGGTCATGTGGAGCTGCGCGATACTAAGCCGTTAGGTCACGAATATGACGAAAAATGGACCGTTACTAAGCCTGCAACCGAAACTGAGGAGGGCGTAATGGTGCGCTATTGCAAGCGGTGTGATGATTATGTTGACCGTATGAATTTTAAGCTTGAGCATACCGA
This sequence comes from Acutalibacteraceae bacterium, assembly GCA_045658105.1. GTDB lineage: Bacteria > Bacillota > Clostridia > Oscillospirales > Acutalibacteraceae > UBA737. The sequence goes on along the minus strand of JAZOUK010000001.1, from coordinate 15,111 downwards.
TGGTGGGAAAATTGATAACAATATTAATGCAGAGGTGCCTATTAACGACTATACTGAGGGGATTTTTAAGGAGCAGTTTCCTGGTAAAGAGCTTTCCGATAGCAAGCCTCAGCTTGAAAATAGCAAAGATGATGATGTGCAGTCCGATGTTACAGATAAAATACCGCTACTTGAAAGTATTTTGCCTGATATTAAGACCGACGGTGGCGAAATAATAACGGCAGAGCAGATATTAGAAAAAATAAGAGAGGTAATTCCAAAGCTTGACGGTGTTTTAAAGGTTATGGAGATTGCTTTTGGGGTGCTCATCTATATTATGATTATATTATGATGAATTGAGGCATAGATAATGGAAAATCCTAATTTGTTAAGTCCGTCGGTGCTTGCTTTTGTGGGGGATGCAGTGTACGGCTTGTATGTGCGTCAGAAACTTGCAGATGTTAATCGTCCGTCGGGAGAGCTTCATAAGCTTTCGGTGAAGCTTGTGAACGCGGTGGCGCAGTCCTGCGCGTTTAAAATTATAGAGCCTCAGCTTTCTGAACAAGAGCTTACAGTTTTTAAGCGGGGCAGAAACTTTCATACCTCAACAGCACCTAAAAGCGCAACAAAGGGTGAATACCATACGGCAACAGGACTTGAAAGTCTTTTTGGGTATCTTTATCTGTCAGGTCAGAATACCCGAGCAGATGAGCTTTTTGAAATAATATGGAAAAATTCTGAGCTTGAATAAAGTATGAGGGGACGAAAAAATGAAGCTTAATTACAAACAAACAGTGCTTATAGGATTTGCTTTTATGAGCATACTCGCATTCTGGCAATTTTATGACCAAGTAATACCGTATCTTTTGGAAAAGGTTTTTGGGTTAAAGACCTTTACGGCAAACTCCATTATGGCAATAGATAATGTGCTTGCAATATTTATGTTACCCTTGTTCGGCGCTATATCAGACCGTACAAGAACACGGCTCGGAAAGAGGACCCCGTATATTCTTTTCGGAACAATTGCGGCGGTAATCCTAATGGTTGTGCTTGCGCTTTTTGAAGAATCGCGTCACTTCTGGGGCTTTATGATAACCCTGTTTCTGTTGCTTGTGACTATGGCTGTATACCGCACTCCTGCGGTGGCTTATATGCCCGATGTTACCGAAAAACCGCTTCGCAGTAAGGCTAATGCGATTATTAATCTTGTGGGATATATCGGCGGTATTTTTGCAACCATTGTTATGATGTTTATGCTTAAAAGCGATAAAACTGCTGACGGTGAAAAGGTTTACTCGTCCGACCAGTCTTTTCTGCCTGTGTTCCTTGTAATTGCAGGCTTTATGCTTGTTTCAGTGCTTATAATGGTGTTTGCTATCAAGGAAAATAAGCTCCTTGCCCAAACAAACATCATTGATGAGGATGAAAGTAAGAGCGAGGTAAAGGCAAAAATGCCAAAGCCGGTTTTCAAAAGCCTTGTGCTTATTCTCGTTTCGGTTTTTCTATGGTTTATGGCATACAATGCAGTAACAACCGCTTTTTCAAGATACTGTGTAAATGTGCTGGGGACCGACCTTGGAACCTCCTCAAGCTATCTGCTCACAGCTACTATTTCGGCAATTATAGCCTTTGTTCCGTTGGGTTTTATTTCGGGGAAATTGGGCAGAAAAAAGACGGTGCTTTTAGGTGTTGCCGTAATGACGGTATGCTATGCTATGGCTATTACAATTAAGGGTCAAACACCCGCTCTTTATGCTATTTTTGGTGTTGTGGGCATTGGTTGGGCGGCTATAAATGTAAATTCTTATCCTATGGTTGTTGAAATGAGCACAGGCTCGGATGTCGGCAAGTATACAGGTTTTTACTATACCTTTTCTATGGCGGCTCAAATTACTACACCTCTGCTTTCGGGCTTGCTTATAGATAATTTAGGCTTTGGATATTCGGTGCTTTTCCCGTATGCGGTGGTATTTTCTGTACTCTCCTTTATTACGATGTCTTTTGTAAAGCATGGTGACTCAAAGCCGACTTCAAAAAAATCGTTGCTTGAAAATTTTGATGTGGAGGATTAAAAGTTGCAGCTTTTGTATATAGCAATTGCGGCGATAGCTCTGCTTTTGTTTTTGATATTCCCTACTTTGAGGAGTCATAAAGATTTAGATATTTTTAAAGGAAAGTTCATAGCCCATAGAGGACTTCACAATAAAGGAAACGGCATACCCGAAAACTCACTTTCGGCATTTTTGGCTTCGGCGGCTGAGGGGTTCATAATAGAGAATGACATTCATCTTACGGCTGACGGTGAGGTTGTGGTTTTTCACGACGGTACACTAAAGCGAATGTGCGGTGTAGATGTGCAGATAGAGGAATTAACGCTCGAAGAGCTACGGAATTACCGATTACTTAACACAGACGAGTGCATTCCTACTCTTAAAGAGGTGCTTACTGCGGTGGATGGTAGGGTACCGTTTTTAATAGAAATAAAGTGTTACAAAAAGAACTGTGCCGAGATTTGCAGTGCGGCACAGAAGATTTTAAATGATTATAAGGGTGAGTATGCGGTACAATCATTTTTTCCGCAAGCGGTTGTGTGGTATAGAAAAAATGCTAATAGGGTATGCAGAGGTTTTCTGGCTTCGGGTAAAAATGTCGGCGGTTTTTTTAGAAGAAATTTTTGTCCGTTTTTGCTGAATTTCATAATGCGTCCCGATTTTATTGCTTATGACCGTGCTTATTCTAAAAGGTTTATGTTCAGACTTACAAAGCTTATTGGCGCTTTCACATTGGGTTGGACCTTTACGAGCAAAAAACAAGTGGAACAAAATAAAAATGATTTTGACGGATATATTTTTGAGGATTTTAAACCGTGAAAAAACCGATAGCTATTTTTAGCTATCGGTTTTTTAAATTTTATTCAAAAATATATCCGTTTTTATCAAAAATCATTGTTCTCGAAACGGTGTAGTATAGCGGATTCGTGTCAGTCTGTTCAAAAAATGCAGACATAACAAGCGAGGGGTTGAGATTATCCTCGCTACCTGCCACAAGGCAGAGTGTGAGGGTATCATCAACAAGAGCAAAGTACCTGATTTTTGGTATAATATCAATTTCCTTTACCTTGCCTTTTTTGCCCGTTTTAAGACAGAGTATTGATTCTCTGCTTAGAAATTCTAAAAGCTTTTGCTTTTCCTGATCAGAGAACTCGTCAATTAAAAGCTTGAATTCGGCAAAGCCAATTTCCTTTGCCTTTCGTGTGAGTGGTTTTACGTCAAAAAACTCAATATCTTCAGGGCAAACCGCTTTAAGGGCGCTGAGACATTTATCAAGACTATAATTATCGTCGGTGAGTCGAATGTCCATTATCTCGTAAAGTCCCTCGAAACCCAAGGAAAGCGGAATTGCAAAGTTCATATAAAGATGCTGATTAAAGCCCTCGGTGTACCAAACAGGTATTTTCGATTTTGTAATAAGCCGTGACATAAAACGGTTCATATCAAGGTGTGATACGAATTTCATTCTGCCAAGCTTTTTATAAAAAACTCTAATGTCTTTCAAAGCAAACGCCCTCCCCATAGCAAGCCGCGCCGCAGCCTGCACATTTTTCACGGCAGTTAGGTGTAGTCTCGGCATTGTGCGCAAGACAGTTTTCCCTTATAAGGAAGTTCTTAGTAACCGCATAGTCAAGGTGCTCCCAAGGAGTAATCTCGCTGTATTCTCGGGTTCTGTTAGCATAGAACGCAGGGTCTATACCGCATTCCTCAAAGGCGGAATTCCACTTTTCAAGGTCGAAGCATTCGCTCCAACTATCAAATTTACAACCTGATTTGTACGCACTTTCAAGAACTGCACCGAGCCTTCGGTCGCCTCTTGCCATAACGCCCTCAAGAAAACTTGTTGCAGAATCGTGATAGCTTAATGATATCTTTTTAGTGGTTATGCAGCTTTTAAGATATTCCTGTCTGCGGCGAATTTCGTTCTCGTCTATCTGAGGCTCAAACTGGAAGGGAGTGAACGGCTTTGGAACAAAGGTTGAAACGCTGATTGATACCGATACAGCCTTGCCCTTTGGCTTGTTGGGATTTTCGTAATAAAGATTAACTATTTTTTGTCCCAAATCGGCAATGCCCTTTAAATCCTCATCGGTTTCGGTGGGAAGTCCCAACATAAAGTAAAGCTTAACCGACATATACCCACCCTCAAAGGCGGTTTTACAGGTGCTTAAAATTTCTTCCTCGGTGATGTTTTTGTTTATAACATCGCGAAGCCTCTGCGTACCGGCTTCAGGCGCAAAGGTAAGACCGCTCTTCCTTATATGCTTAATTTTTTCGAGAAGCTCGTCCGAGAAGTTATCAATTCTAAGCGACGGTAGGGCAAGACTTATATGTGAATCCTGAGTCCAGCCGAGCATTTTGTTAAGAAGAGGTTCGATTTCTCTGTAGTCACTTGTGCTTAGTGAGGAAAGGGAGATTTCGTCATAGCCTGTGCTCTCACAAAGGCACTTTGCCTGACGGTTTACAGTATCAGCGCTTTTCTCTCTGACAGGGCGGTATATAAAGCCTGCCTGACAGAAACGGCACCCTCTTATGCAACCGCGAAAAACCTCTTGAACTGCGCGGTCATGCACGATTTCTATGAACGGAACAACAAAGGTATCGGGATAATAACAGCTATCCAAATCCTTTATGATTCGCTTTTTAACCGTTGCAGGAACATTTTCTTCGGGTGTGATTGCCGAGATAGTTCCGTCCTCATTATAGTCTACATTATAAAGTGACGGGGCATAAACACCCTCAATTTTTGCCGCCTCGCGCAAAAATTCAAGCTTACTGCTGCCTTTCTCTTTGTGCTTTTTGTAAAGGTCAATAATCTCAAGGTCAACCTCCTCGCCCTCACCCAAAAAGAATAAATCAATAAAATCTGCCAAGGGCTCGGGATTACAAACACAAGGACCGCCCGCAACAACAAGCGGAGAGAGCTCCTTTCGGTCGGCCGAGCGGAGCGGGAGTCCTGCTAAATCTATCATATTAAGCACATTTGTGTATGCCATTTCGTACTGAAGTGTAAAGCCTATAAAGTCGAAATTCTTAATTGGGTCACGGCTTTCAAGCGCAAAAAGCGGAATATTGTTTTCGCGCATAACCTCCTCAAAATCGGTCCAAGGGGCAAAAACACGCTCACACCAAATATCCTCACGCGAATTAAATTGGGAATAAAGTATCTTCATTCCAAGGTGAGACATTCCGATTTCATATGTATCAGGAAAGCAGAAAGCAAACCGCACATCTACCTTTGTTTTATCCTTTATAACACTGTTTATCTCTCCACCTGAATATCGACCGGGCTTCTGAACAGATAAGAGCAGTTTTTCAAATTCTTTTACATCCATTAAAAACATCCTTAAATATTATTGCATTTCTATTTTACAACAGATTATAAAATCTTTCAACTATAATTTAATAATACTCATAATCGCAAGATAAATTGCTATTATAAAAAGTGAAATATTAACATTTCCCTTTACTGTTAGAATTATTGCGGTTATCAGAATAATAAGTGAAAAAATAAGTGATATAGTTCGCAAGGTGATGGCAGCCTTATTAAATCCCTTTTTTTGTGCTATTAGAGAAAAAAGCACCGTACCGCCGTCAAGCCCTGAAACGGGTAGAGCATTAAAAAGCCCGATTATCAGATTAAGTAACGCAAAATATAAGGTGGTTTGGTTTTTAAAGGCAAGATAGTTTAAGAAAAGGGTAAAAAATAAGATGATGTTAACTATAGGACCGCATAAAGCAACTGTTATATCGGTTTTGTAATTACTGCCCACGGGTCTCGTTATTTGAACAGAGGCAGGAATGAGCTTAATTTTTTTAGGTGCGCAGTCCTTTACCCACATTGCAAAAAGGTGCCCCGCTTCGTGCACCATTACGGCAAAAAGAGTGGGCAGAATATAGCCTGTGCGGTCGGTGGCTAACATAAGCGTAATTACCGCCGCAAAAAGAAAGGAAATATATATTTCGGTGCCGAAAAGCTTAAATTTCATTTTGAGGATCCTCCTCCGAAAGCACCTCGTTTATATCGGTGTCAACGCAAATGTTTTGAATATACCAATTTTTTGCCTTTGAAAAATCTTTTTTAAAGCAAAGCTTAAGCCCTAAAAGAGCGAAAATTATTACCGTTACACAAATGCATTGGGTAATAATTATTGCGTTAAAACAGTTTGAAGTGGTTTTTTGTTTATTTTCTTGATTATCCATAGCTCTTCCACCTTGCGAATATGAATTAAATATGTTACAATAGTATAGTTAAATATATTAGATAATAGGAGAATATTATGCCCTTTTTACCGATATCAGTTGAAGAAATGAAAGCCTACGGCATAACACAGCCCGATTTTATAATAGTTACGGGCGATGCCTATGTTGACCACCCAAGCTTCGGTACGGCGATTATTTCGCGTGTGCTTGAAAGCGAGGGCTTTAGCGTGTGTATTATACCTCAGCCTGTAAGGGATGAGGATTTTACCCGTTTTGGCAGACCGAAATACGCTTTTTTAGTCAATAGCGGTAATATAGATTCAATGGTGGCGCATTACACTGCCGCTAAAAAGCGCCGTAGCGATGATGCATACACCCCCGGCGGCAGAGCAGGGGTTCGACCTGACAGGGCGGTTACGGTATACTGCAAAAAACTCAGAGCCCTTTTTGGAGATGTGGCAATTGCAATCGGTGGAATAGAGGCGTCATTGAGACGTTTTGCTCATTACGATTATTGGGATGATTCGGTTCATCCATCGGTGCTGATTTCTTCATCTGCAGACCTTTTGATGTATGGTATGGGCGAAAAGCATATTGTAGAAATAGCGCACCGCCTTGCAAACGGTGAGGAAATTTCGGCGCTTACCGATATAAAAGGCACCTGTTACAAGGTGAATAGCGGTGAATACCAGCCATTAAAGGGAGTGGTGGAGTGCCCGTCCTTTGAGCTTGTGAGGGAGCCGAACGAGCAGAGCAAGCGACAGTACGCAATATCTTGTAAAATTCAGCAGAGAGAACAGGACGCAACACGCGGTAAAGCTGTGATACAGAAGCACGGAAATGTGATAGTTGTGCAAAATCCGCCTATGACACCGCTCACCACTGAGGAGATGGACAAGGTTTATTCTCTGCCGTATATGAGAGATTACCACCCGTCATATAAGGCTATGGGCGGTATACCCGGAATTGAAGAGGTTAAGTTTTCGATAATTCATAACCGCGGTTGCTATGGCGCTTGTAATTTCTGTTCGCTTGCATATCATCAGGGAAGGCAGATAAGCGTTAGGAGCCATCAGTCGGTTATTGAAGAGGCGAAGAAGATAACCCAGATGTCAGATTTCAAGGGTTATATCCACGATGTGGGCGGACCTACCGCTAATTTCCGCGCACCCTCCTGTGAGGGACAGCTTAAAAAGGGACTCTGCGTTGACCGTAAGTGCTTGGCGCCTGAAATGTGTCCCGCGGTTAAGGTTTCGCATATCGATTATCTTAAGCTTTTGCGTGAATTAAGGGCACTGCCAAATGTTAAAAAGGTGTTTATCCGTTCGGGAATACGGTTTGATTATCTCATAGCCGATGAGGACGAGGAATTCTTTAAGGAGCTTGTCCGCCACCATGTAAGCGGTCAGCTTAAGGTTGCGCCTGAGCATTGCTCGGATAATGTGCTGAAATATATGGGTAAGCCGTCTTTTAAGGTGTATACACGCTTCGAAAAGCGTTTCTATGAGCTTACAAAGGCACTTGGAAAGAAGCAGTATCTTGTACCGTATCTTATGTCATCACACCCTGGAAGCACAATGAAAGACGCTATAGAACTGAGTCTCTTTCTTAAAAGAAATAATCTTCGTCCAGAGCAGGTGCAGGATTTTTATCCAACCCCAGGAACGGTATCGACCTGTATGTTTTATACGGGACTCGACCCTAATACAATGAAGCCTGTTTATGTGCCGAGAACACCTGCAGAAAAGGCTCAGCAGAGGGCGCTTCTCCAATATTTCAAGCCTGAAAACCGTGAAATCGTGCTGTCTGCTCTCAAAAAAGCAGGAAGATTTGACCTTATCGGTACGGGGAAGGATTGTCTCGCTACACCCGAAAGGGGAGCGGCAAAGAATAATACCAAAAAGCCTAAAAAAACCATTCGAAATATTCACAAGAAAAAGAAGTGAGAAAAAATGTATAATTTTTTTGTAGACGCTAAAGCAAGGAATCAAAATGACTTTGTTATAAGCGGTCAGGATTATAACCATATCAAAAATGTTCTTCGTATGGACGAGGGCCACGAACTTTTGGTTAGTTGTGACGGTGTTAGTCACCTTTGCCGTATTGAGGGATTTATGGGAGAATCCGCAATTGTGAAGATAATTGAGGAAAATTATAAGGATAGCGAGCTTAAAATAAAGCTCTATCTTTTTCAGGGACTTCCCAAAAGCGATAAAATGGAGCTTATAATCCAAAAGGCAGTGGAGCTTGGTGTTTCGGCGGTGGTGCCTGTTGAAATGAATCGCTGTGTGGTAAAGCTCGACCCCAAAAAGAAAAAATCAAAAACCGAGCGTTGGCAGGCAATAGCAGAGAGTGCTGCTAAGCAGAGTAAACGGAATGTAGTGCCTGAAATATATATGCCAATGTCCTATAATGATGCGCTAAAGTTGGCAAGCAGTCTTGATGTAACCCTTATTCCATACGAAAATGCAAAGGGAATGACCGCTACAAAAGAGGCTTTGGAAGAGTTGAAATTAGGGCAGAGTGTCGGTATTTTTATAGGGCCTGAGGGCGGATTTGAGGAGTCGGAAATTGCGCGAGCAGTAGAGCTCGGCAGCAAAACGGTTTCATTGGGCCAAAGAATTCTTCGCACAGAAACCGCCGCAATTACTGCGGTTGGAATGTGTATGCTTTACGCAGAAATGAATTTAACGGGTGAGGAAGAAAAATGATTTTACCCATAGAGTTTGAGCAGAGAATGATATCCCTTTTAGGTGAGGAATACGCCGAATTTCGTGAAGCGTTGGAAAGGGAGCCTGTAAAGGGTTTTCGTGTAAACACAGAGAAGATTGACCTATCACAGTTTGAAAAAATAAATCCGTTCGGAAAAGAAAAAATTCCGTATGTTGAGAATGGCTTTTATCTTGATTTTGAAAAGGTAGGCAACCACCCTTATCACCACGCAGGACTCATATATGTGCAGGAGCCTGCTGCAATGGCACCTGCCGAATGTATTGAGATAAATCCCAATTGGAAAATTCTTGATATGTGCGCAGCGCCGGGCGGTAAGAGCACTCAGCTAAAGAATAAGTTGGGTGAAAACGGTGTGTTGGTTTCGAATGAGATAGTTTCGTCTCGCCTTAAAATTTTGGCGGGAAATATTGAAAGGTTGGGGCTTAAGAATACCGTAACCACAAGCGTCGACACTGAAAGGCTCGCAAAAGCATTTCCGCAGACCTTTGACCTTGTTATGGTTGATGCTCCCTGTTCGGGTGAGGGAATGTTCCGCAAGGAAGAGGCAGCGGTGAGCGAATGGAGCCTTGAAAATGTTAAAAAATGCGCGGTGAGACAGACAGAAATACTCGAAAATGCCGCAAAAGCCGTTAAAGACGGCGGTTACATAATTTATGCGACTTGTACCTTTTCATTAGAGGAAAACGAAATGCAGATAGACGGCTTTTTAAAGCGACATTCGGATTTCACGCTTGTTCCCGTTACTCAAAGGGTAGCAGAGCACACGGCAGACGGCATTGCCTTTGGGGGCTGTGAGTGTGCAAATATTCACCTTGCAAGGCGGTGCTATCCGCATAAGCTGAAAGGCGAGGGACAGTTTATGGCAGTCCTGCGTAAAAACGAAGAGGGCAGGGGAGAATTTTATAGCACACCTCAAAGAAAGAAGAATATCACTCCTGATAAGGCGTTGACTGATTTTCTTGATGATGTGCTCCAATACTACAATCCTGATGCCATAAAACTTTATAATAAGAATTATGTATTTTATGAAGGTGAGCTTGAAATTCCCGAAAAGCTTTCGTTTTCTTGCGGAGTAACCATAGGCGAGCTTAGAAAAAATTATATTCAGCCACACCATCAGTTCTTTATGGCTTTGGGGAAAGATTTTAAGAGAAAAATTGATTTAGAACCTCAAAGCGAGGAAATAAAAAAGTATCTGCACGGCGAGGAGATAGAGGTGGACTGTCCAAACGGATGGGCGGTTATCACAGTAAATGGATGCGCTGCAGGCGGAGTAAAGGTGGTAAACGGGGTGGCTAAAAACCATTATCCAAAGGGGCTTAGAATAAAATAAGGATAAAATAAGCAAGAAAATTATTATATATAATGCGTAATTTTTAAAACTGCCGCCTTAGTTTTTCTAAGGCGGATTTTTCTATTCGGGAAACATAGCTTCTAGAGATATTCAGCTTTTTAGCAATTTCACGCTGTGTAAGCTCAGTATTACCGTTTAATCCGTAACGCATAGCTATAATCTGCTTCTCGCGTTCATCAAGGCAATCCGAAAGTATAGCTTTAAGCCTTTGGAGCTTTAGTTTTGTGTCTATTTCCTCTATGATGTCGCGCTTGTCGGCGAGAACCTCTACAAATGTAAGGGCGTTTCCATCCTTGTCGGTATCGATTGTGTCGCCTATATATACATCCTGAGAGCTCTTTTTCTGATTGCGAAAAAACATAAGTATTTCGTTTGCTATTTCGACCTCAATGACACAAATCTAATAACTTTTAATAATAGCGAAATACCAATGTTACATTTTATTTACCCACTACGAACCATATGCGACAATGCCACAATCGGTGAAAAGATTGCTTTTTACCGAAAGAAAAGGAACTTGTTAAGCAACGAACTTGCAAACCTTATAGGCATTGACCGAGTAACTATGATACGATACGAAAACAATCAAATGGATTGTCCTTATGAAATCATAGTAAAAATAATTGAGGTTTTGAATGTGGACAAGCATTTGTTAATGGACGAATACTTGACATTTATTGATTATCCTTATTCCATTTTTGTTAAAGAAAAAAGAAAGTTATTAAAACTTAAACAATATGAACTTGGTGAAATGGTTGGTGTTAATCGTAGGCAAATAGAAAAGTGGGAACATGGTGTTTGTATGATTACAAGGGAGAGGTATCAAAAACTTAAAGAAATTCAGTTTGTTCCATAAAAAAGACGGTGGTGTATTTTTGTTACACCACCGCTTTTTTGTTGTTTTCTTCGTCCTGTAACATAAAATCAATAATCTTGATTTTATTACCCGAACATGTGTCGATTTTAGAAAGGTATTCTTTTAATATCAATATTCTGTATGTAGTTATGTCTTCTATCAACTTTGACCTATCTTCTTCGCCGTTCGGGTAATGTATGACTGCATTAAAAGCCATATATTAGCCCCCGTTTAAAGATATTCAGTTGTAGAATTTTTTATGATATTATTCCTTTACATAAACTAATTCAATTACTTCATCGACAAAAAATTTACAAAAGTGTTGAAAGTATAAGAGATATTTTTAAATTTGTCAATAGCAAATAAGAAAAAATTTTCAACTTTTTTCAAAAATCGTTGATAAATAAATATGATTGTGATATAATGAGGGCACCACACGAAATCAAATTATGTCTTTTTTCATCAAGAAGTGGGCATTTTACTATGGTAAAAATGCTGTCTTCAGTTTTTCCATTTCTTGATGGGGGCAATCGATTTTGTGTGGTAGCAAATCGAGGTCGCATTTTTCGTGTGTGTAACTTCGGTTGCACACACTTTTTTTAAAATTAAGGGGAGATTAAAATGGGTGTTATTAAAAATATGCTAGAAGATATTGAAATTGAAAATTATATTGATTCTCAATCAGGCGTTTACGATGATTTAGAAGAACCAATATATGATGAAGAATATGTAAAAACACTTGAAGCAGAAAGAAAAGCAGACGAATATTATCAAAATTTGCTAGAAGAAGAAAGAAATAGCACGGCACACGAATTTCCAGGTTACAATCCCAATAATGTTCCTAAGTTTACAAACGTTCCTACTTTAGGTGGCTGTTTATCTTATTTGCTCTTTTCAGGAATAGGATTATTGATTATTTGGTTAATAGCCGAAAATTTATAATACATCATAAATTGTTTATATAAAATTTAAATCTGAACGAATGTTGAACCATCGTTTTATCGTGGAGGAAAAAGAAATATGAAGAAAAAAATTGTTTGTATTTTTATTGTGTTATCAATCCTTTTAGTTGGAGGAACATCGTTTGTTTTATATAATAACTATGAAATTAAAAATGTAGAAAAAGCAATAGAAGAAATAGGCTTTGTTTCGGTAATGAGTGAAAAAGAAATTATTTCTGCCGAAGAAATGTACGAAAAACTTTCTAAAAAACAAAAAGAAAAAGTAGAAAATTATTATACATTAAAAAATGCAAGATATTCATTTGATAATATTAAGTATGTATATGATGGCATATCTGCACTTAATGTAGATGATGTGCTTTTCGTGAGTAATGCGCAACGAATTTATAATGCATATCAAAAATTATCTTTTTCAGAAAAATCTCAAATAACTAATTTGAGTGAATTGGAAAAATATTTTTGTCAAGAATCGTCATGTAATAACATAACAACTGATAAATATTGTTATAATCATAAGTGTCGCTATTGCGAAAAACTTAGAGTGCATTACCTATATTGGAGAGATTACTGTTCAGAACATCTTTGTAAAAAATCTAATTGTAATAATGGTACATATTTTGGTGGGTATTGTATAATGCACGACTAATTAGATACGATAGAGGTGATAATCTGCGCATTGGTGTGAGTATAAATAAAAAGGTGTTGTAAATGTTAAAAAGAATATTAGTGATTTTTATTTTAATTATAATTATTTCTAGTATATTATATATTCCTGCAAATGCATATGTAAATCATTGTAACAACTGTGGGGATATGATTTCGAGTAATTATTGTCAGCGTTGCAATGATTGTGGATGGTACATTTGCATATCTTGTTATTCTTGTGGTTGTAAAAAAAGCAACTCAATATCAAATAACAGTGATTCTGAAAAAGAAACTATCCCACCCGAAAGATTACCGTTAATGTTTTTGATATTGTGTTCTCCTTATCTGCTAATAAAACTTGCTATATATTTTTTAGGAAAAGCAGACCGCCGAAAAATAGAAGAACAATTTTCAACTCATAGCATAACCAATACAAAAGAAAATTATTCTCCCCCAAAAACAGATGCTGAAACTGCAAAAAATAATCAGATTAAAACAAATATATCAAACGGATTTCAAAAAGGAAATAAGGTTAAGCATTACAAATTTGGAATAGGTGTTGTTGTTGAAGTTGATAAATTAAAGGATAAAATTAAAGTGTCATTTAGTTCAGGCGAAAAAGAATTTTTACTATCTACTGCTAAAAAGTATTTAGATACAATGAATTAAAATATGCATAGTTTTTTACATAGTATAAATTTGTTGAAAAGACGGCGATTTTGTCGTCTTTTTTTCTTGCTTTTTTATAGAAACTTAATAATACTAATACTGTATTAGAAAATACAAAGTAGGCGAAATTTAAAAATAATAAAGGAAGGAGCAATATTTACTTTGAAACTCACACACAAAGAAAACTACACACATTAAATCAAAGTCATTGTGTTTGTGTGCCACCGCTATGTTGTAAATGAACCTCAAAGGCACACCACCATGACGTTCAATCTTAAAAATGTATATCGGCATTTTTGGTTGAACAATCCAACCGACATTTTGTCGGTTTATCGGCGACGATATGTCGCTGTTTTGGGATAGCGGAGCGACGGCACCGTCTGTCTTTCATCTGAACAAATACGATAATTTTAATTTTTATGGTGTCGGTCAATGGGTCGGCACTAAAAAATAGGTAAACTATGTCGTCATTAACGAGCGGACAATATTTGTTCGCTCGACAATGACGACAAATACAACGAAAGGAGCGACAATATGAGCAAGTCATTATTTTATCAATTTAATACTGCTTTGGACATGTGTTTTCGTTTGAATTTTGATAAACATAGCGATAAACATAATCCCGAATGCGACAATAGTCATATCATTAAATCATTATCTGCTAAAAGTAATCTTAAAGACTTTGCGCATGATTTTTCGGCATATATAAGGCAAGAATACTCTGTTAAGCAAATCAGGCAAATAACACCTGAAATGTGCCAAAATTACATTGATTATAAAAGTGAAAATTGTTCGCTCAAAACAGTTAAAGGTTATCAAAGCAACCTATTAAAATTATCGAAATGTTCAAATAAAGCATTTAATATTAAAACTGATTTTTCGGTTAAGATTGACGAAAGCAAAATTGAGAAAACCGAAACAATCAAGCAGTATTCATTTACAAATGAGGAAATGGAAAAGATACTCGCTGCACCACGTTCGTGTGAGAGTTTAAATGCCCTTAAATTCGCTTATTGGAACGGAACGAGGGTAAACACATTAGAACGATTAGAAGTCCGTCATATCAATTTCAAGGATAACGAAATCACAATTTTCAAGGATAAAGGTGGACGCAGCCGAATCATAGAAATGAACGAAGATACCGCCAAATTATTAAGGGAACAAATCAAAGGCAAAAATCCGCAAGACAAGGTTTTTAATATAAAGAAAAATTCTGTCAATCGCTATCTTCGTCGTAAGTGCGAAAAACTTAATATTCGTAACAGTAAAGGCGAAATCAAAAGCGGCGTTCACAGTATTAGGAAATTGTATTGCGAAAATAGAGAAAAAGACGGATATAGTCGCAATACTATTATTCACGAAATCGGTCACTCCGAACAAGGACGACACGATTTAGAAAAGGTATATTTTGAGAGTTTGAAATAATTTTTGTTTTGCTTATAAGATATATATCTATTTATCTTATATAAGTTATATACATATATATCTTTTATAAGGATATTAAGTTAATACTCTTAATTAAAGAGATATAACTTATATATCTTATTAATTAAGGTAATACCTATTTTATCGTAAACAAAGGTAAAAAGGTATTGAACTTAAAGAAAAATAGTTATTTATCTTAAAAAAGTTAAGATATTTACTTGACAAATAAAAAAA